>NZ_JBICZE010000010.1:0-357927 GCF_043201735.1 Kitasatospora sp. NPDC048286 | reverse complement strand
ACATTCCGAACCCGGAAGCTAAGCCTCACAGCGCCGATGGTACTGCAGGGGGGACCCTGTGGGAGAGTAGGACGCCGCCGAACAATTCTTCTGAAAAGCCCCTGATCCATTCGGATCAGGGGCTTTTCGCATTTCCCGGAAACCGGACTCGACGGGCTCGATGGGTTCGAGGGATTCAACGGATCTGACGGACCGACGGATTCGATCGATTCGCCAGACGGCCGCGTCAGCCGCGATCAGGGCACCGGAGGCACCGCGTGCCCCGCCCAGCCTTGTCTACGCCCGTAGCACCCCTTCACGGCCCGTCTGAAGGGTCGTGGGACCCCGTTGGCGTCAGTCGCCGGGCTTGGCGCTGGTGATGACGGCGAAGACGGCGCCGTGGGGGTCGACCAGCTGGGCCAGCCGGCCGACGCCGTGCACGTCCATGGCCGGGATCCGTACGGTCGCGCCGAGGGTGGCGGCGATGGCGAGGCTGGCGTCGGTGTTGGGGACCTCGAAGTAGGGGAGCCAGTGCGAGGTGGTGCCGCGCGCGGTGTGCTCGGGACCGAGCTGCATGATGCCGCCGTGGGCGTCGTCCGTGCCGCCGCCGGCCGGGGTGAGGACGGTGTACATCACCTCGCCGAGCGGGACGTCCTGCTCCTGCCACTCGAAGACGGCCCGGTAGAAGGACTTGGCGCGTTCGGCGTCGACGCTGTAGCACTCGGCCCAGCAGAGGCTGCCCTCCTCGGTGACGAGGTCCAGGCCGCGGGTGTCGTGCGGCTGCCAGACCGCGAAGTCCGCTCCGGTCGGGTCGGTGTAGCCGGCCATCCGGCCCGCGGTGAAGACGTCGAAGGGGGCGAACCGGACGCGGCCGCCGGACTGTTCGACCAGGGCGGTGGTGTGGTCGGCGTTCTCGGTGGCGAAGTAGATCGTCCAGCCGGGAGGGGCGCCGTCCTCGGCGACCGGGCCGAGGGCGGCGACGGTCCGGCCGTCGAGCTGGAAGAAGCCGTAGCCGCCGGCCTCGGGGCCGGCCGAGTCGAAGGTCCATCCGAACAGCGCGGTGTAGAAGTCGACGGACGCCCGGGTGTCGGGACTGCTCAGGTCGAGCCAGTCCGGGGAACCGGGGCGGAAGTCGGTGTTGAGCATGGCGGCACTGCTCCTCGGACGGGGCGCGGGCGGGCGCGGTCGACGGCGGTCCCCCTCGGTTCCTCCCACCTTGGCACCTCGGCCGGGGCGCTGCACGGCAGCAACGGTTCCGGGGCTGTCGGGGCAGGGCGGTACGGTGCGTAGCGGAATGATCCACCCGTACCGGTCGAAGGGGGTCCGGTGAGCAAGCAGGCGTCGCAGTCCGGGCAGCAGGTGCCGCGCCAGCTGGCGCAGGTCGAGGGCGTGCTGGAGCGGATCACCTACGCCAACGAGGAGACCGGTTACACGGTGGCCCGGGTGGACACCGGCCGGGGCGGGAACGACCTGCTGACGGTGGTGGGCGCGCTGCTGGGGGCGCAGGTCGGCGAGTCGCTGCGGCTGCACGGGCGGTGGGGCTCGCACCCGCAGTACGGGCGGCAGTTCACGGTGGAGAACTACACCACGGTGCTGCCCGCGACCGTCCAGGGGATCCAGCGGTACCTGGGTTCGGGGCTGATCAAGGGGATCGGGCCGCGGTTCGCCGAGCGGATCGTGGAGCGCTTCGGGGTGGACACCCTGGAGGTGATCGAGAACGAGCCGGGCCGGCTGATCGAGGTGCCGGGGCTGGGGCCGAAGCGGACGAAGAAGATCGCGGCGGCCTGGGAGGAGCAGAAGGCCATCAAGGAGGTGATGGTCTTCCTGCAGGGGGTCGGGGTGTCCACCTCGCTGGCTGTGCGAATCTACAAGCAATACGGCGACGGCTCGATCGGTGTGGTGAAGAACGAGCCGTACCGGCTGGCCTCGGACGTCTGGGGCATCGGCTTCCTGACGGCGGACCGGATCGCCCAGGCGGTGGGCATCCCGCACGACAGCCCGGAGCGGGTGAAGGCCGGCCTGCAGTACGCGCTGTCGCAGAGCACCGACCAGGGGCACTGCTTCCTGCCGGAGGAGCGGCTGATCGCGGACGGCGTGAAGCTGCTCCAGGTGGACGTCGGGCTGGTGATCGACTGCCTGGCGGAGCTGGTGGCGGCCGAGGGGGTGGTGCGCGAGGCGGTCCCGGGGGAGGGCGGCGAGCCGGTCACCGCGGTGTACCTGGTGCCGTTCCACCGGGCGGAGATCTCGCTCGCCAACCAGTTGCTGCGGCTGCTGCGTTCGGACGAGGACCGGATGCCGTGGTTCGGGAACGTGGACTGGCCGGTGGCGCTGGACTGGCTGGCGAAGCGCACCGGGGCGGAGCTGGCGCCGGAGCAGGAGCAGTCGGTGCGGCTGGCGTTGACGGAGCGGGTCGCGGTGCTGACGGGCGGTCCGGGCTGCGGCAAGTCGTTCACGGTGAAGTCGATCGTGACGCTGGCGTTGGCAAAGCGCGCCAAGGTGGTGCTGGCGGCGCCGACCGGCCGGGCGGCGAAGCGGCTGGCGGAGCTGACCGGGGTGGAGGCCTCGACGGTGCACCGGCTGCTGGAGCTGAAGCCCGGCGGGGACGCCGCCTACGACCGGGACCGGCCGCTGGACGCGGACCTGGTGGTGGTCGACGAGGCCTCGATGCTGGACCTGATCCTGGCGAACAAGCTGGTCAAGGCGGTGCCGCCGGGTGCCCACCTGCTGTTCGTGGGGGACGTGGACCAGTTGCCCTCGGTGGGTGCCGGGGAGGTGCTGCGGGACCTGCTGGCCGAGGGCGGGCCGATCCCGTCGGTGCGGCTGACCAGGATCTTCCGGCAGGCGCAGCAGTCCGGCGTGGTGACCAACGCGCACCGGATCAACGAGGGCAGGCCGCCGCTGACGGACGGACTGGCGGACTTCTTCCTGTTCGCCGAGGACGACGTGGAGCGGGCGGCCGGGCTGACGGTGGACGTGGTGGCGCGCCGGATCCCGCAGAAGTTCGGCTTCGACCCGCGCCGGGACGTGCAGGTGCTGGCGCCGATGCACCGCGGCCCGGCCGGCGCGGGGAACCTGAACACCCTGCTCCAGGCGGCGGTGACGCCGGCCCGGGAGGGGCTGGCCGAGCGCCGCTTCGGCGGCCGCACGTTCAGGGTGGGGGACAAGGTCACCCAGATCCGCAACAACTACGACAAGGGGCGGAACGGCGTCTTCAACGGCACAGTGGGAGTGGTGACCGCCCTCAGCGTGGACGACCAGCGGTTGACGGTGCTCACCGACGAGGACGAGGAGGTGGTGTACGAGTTCGACGAACTGGACGAGCTGGCCCACGCGTACGCGGTGACGATCCACCGCTCGCAGGGCAGCGAGTACCCGGTGGTGGTGATTCCGGTCACCATGTCCGCTTGGACGATGCTCCAGCGGAACCTGCTCTACACCGCTGTGACCAGGGCGAGGAAACTGGTGGTGCTGGTGGGGTCACGCAAGGCGATCGGACAGGCCGTTCGGGCCGTCAGCGCAGGTCGGAGGCACACCGCGCTCGATCATCGGCTGTCTACTGGATGATTATCCAACGGGATGGTTGCCTCTAATGTTCTCTTGACGTGAAGAGATTTACGGCAGAGCCTAGGGTGGTGCCGATCTTGTCCGGTTCGTACCGGCTGCGGCGGCAGGTTTTGTAGGGGCGGGCCCTTTCGGGCCACCCCGGGTGCGCGACTGTCCTCCGGATGGGGGATGGTAGAGACAGTCAGGGCACCTTGGAAGAGGATTCATTTCGTCGGTGAGGAAGACGTGAGCGACAACTCGGTAGTACTGCGGTACCAGGACGGCGAGTACGAGTACCCCGTCGTCGAGAGCACTGCGGGCAACTCCGGCTTCGACATCTCGAAGCTGCTCCCGCAGACCGGCCTGGTCACCCTGGACAACGGCTTCGGTAACACCGCCGCGTACAAGTCCGCGATCACCTTCGTGGACGGCGACAACGGCATCCTGCGGTACCGCGGCTACCCGATCGAGCAGCTCGCCTCCGATGGCGGCTTCATCGAGACCGCGTACCTCCTGATCAACGGTGAGCTGCCGAACGCGGACCAGCTGGCGGAGTTCAACCGCGAGATCACCCAGCACACCCTGCTGCACGAGGACGTCAAGCGCTTCTTCCAGGGCTTCCCGCGGGACGCCCACCCGATGGCCATGCTGTCCTCGGTGGTCGGCGCGCTGTCCACGTTCTACCCGGAGAGCCACAACCCGTTCGACGCGGCCCAGCGCCACCTGTCGACCGTGCGCCTGCTCGCCAAGCTGCCGACGATCGCCGCGTACGCGTACAAGAAGGCGATGGGCCAGCCCTTCGTCTACCCGCGCAACGACCTGAGCTACGTCGAGAACCTCCTGCGGATGACCTTCGCCGTCCCCGCCGAGGACTACGAGCTCAACCCGGTCATCGTCAACGCGCTGGACAAGCTGCTCATCCTGCACGCGGACCACGAGCAGAACTGCTCGACCTCCACCGTGCGCCTGGTCGGCTCCAGCCACGCCAACCTGTTCGCCTCGATCTCGGCCGGCATCTCGGCCCTGTGGGGCCCGCTGCACGGCGGTGCCAACCAGGCCGTGCTGGAGATGCTGGAGAGCATCCAGAAGGACGGCGGCGACGTCGACGCCTTCATCACGAAGGTGAAGAACAAGGAAGCCGGCGTCAAGCTGATGGGCTTCGGCCACCGGGTCTACAAGGCCTTCGACCCGCGCGCCGCCCAGGTCAAGCTGCTCGCGCACGAGGTCCTCGGCCAGCTCGGCAAGAACGACGAGCTGCTGGACATCGCGCTCAAGCTGGAGGAGCACGCCCTCAAGGACGACTTCTTCATCTCGCGCAAGCTGTACCCGAACGTGGACTTCTACACGGGTCTGATCTACCGCGCCATGGGCTTCCCGACCAGCATGTTCACCGTACTGTTCGCGCTCGGCCGGCTGCCGGGCTGGATCGCCCACTGGCACGAGATGATCAACGACCCGACCAGCCGGATCGGCCGCCCGCGCCAGATCTACACCGGCACCGCGATCCGCGACTACGTCCCGCTGGACGCCCGCTGACCGGAGCGGAGCCGACCACCGGCCCGCGCGGAAGCTGAAAGGGGCCCGGCCGCTGCCTGAGCGGTCGGGCCCCTTCGCGTCCCGGTGGCGCGCCCGAGGGCCCGCGCGGGGACGGAACCGTACGGCGCACGACTCCGGGGCCGGCCGCAGCCGGGGACGGCCGCTCAAAGCGTCCCAGGCCCGCCAGAACCCCGGCGTCGTGCGCGAAGGCCGTCGAGAGCCGACGACCGTTCCCGGGGCCCGCCGGAGCCCCGTCGGCGACAGCCGCTGGAAGCGCGGGGACACGATGCCGTTCAGCGTGTCCCCGCCCATCGGAAAAACTGCCGCACTACCAACCTAAGACGTATCAGGGTGCGAGAAGTTACGCCCCGGGGGTGTGAGCTGCCTCTCGCCACGCTCCGTGTGCGCGTCGTACCTCGCCCATATCACACGTTCACACGGGCGGGACGTCACCCTCCCCGCAGTCACGGCAACCGAGCGTGATAGGAATCGTGGCATTCCGGTACGGACCGTCGCGCCATTCGCCACGCGACGGCGGAACTGGGGAGGGAGTGGGCTGATGGCCAGGAACGTCGTCGTCACCGGTGGTGGCACGGGAATCGGGTACGAAGTCGCGCGTCGGTTCGTCGAGGCCGGCGACCGCGTGGTGATCGTGGGCCGCCGCCGGGAGGTCCTGGAGAAGGCCGCGGCCGACCTCGGGCCGAACGTCACCCCGCTGGTGTGCGACCTCGCCGACCCGGACGCCGTCGAGGCCGCGCTCGCCGATCTGCCCGAGCGGATCGACGTCCTGATCAACAACGCCGGCAGCCGGGAGACCGTGGTCGGCGGCGGCCCGCACGCCCTGCTGGCGCGCTGGCGCGGCGACTTCGAGCGCAACGTGCTCACCGTGGTGCTGCTCACCGAGTCGGTCCGCGACCGGCTCACCCCGGGCTCCGGCCGCGTGGTCACCATCAGCTCCATCGCCGCCCTGCGCGGGGCCGGTTCGTACGGCGCGGCGAAGGCCTCGCTGCACGCCTGGAACCACTTCCTGGCCGCCCAGTTGGGCACGTCGGGCATCACCGCCAACATCGTCGCGCCGGGCACCGTCGCGGGCACCGAGTTCTTCGGGCCGCGGCTGGACGAGGCCGAGGTCGCCCGCCGGTCCGCCCGCACCCTGCTCGGCCGGATCGGCGAGACCGGTGAGGTCGCGGCGGCGGTGTACTTCCTGGCCTCGCCCGAGGCCGGGTTCATCACCGGCGAGATCCTGCACTGCAACGGCGGCGAGCTGCTGGGGCGTTGAGACGAGCCCGGACAGACCCGAGGGCCCCGGACCGGTGTCGGTCTGGGGCCCTCGCGCGTGCGGTCGGGGTGTCCCGGTCGGGGTGTCCGGGCTCAGGCGGGCCGGAAGCGGCGCAGCCGCAGGCTGTTGGTGACCACGAAGACCGAGGAGAAGGCCATCGCGGCCCCGGCGATCACCGGACTGAGCAGGCCGGCCGCGGCCAGCGGGATCGCCGCCACGTTGTAGCCGAAGGCCCAGAACAGGTTGCCCTTGATGGTGCCCAGGGTGCGGCGGGAGAGCCGGATCGCGTCGGCCGCCGAGCGGAGGTCGCCGCGGACCAGGGTGAGGTCGCCGGCCTCGATGGCGGCGTCGGTGCCGGTGCCCATCGCCAGGCCCAGGTCGGCCTGGGCGAGCGCGGCCGCGTCGTTGACGCCGTCGCCGACCATCGCCACGACCCTGCCCTCGGCCTGCAGCCGCCTGACGGTGGCGACCTTGTCCTCGGGGAGCACCTCGGCGATCACGTGCTCCGGCGCGATGCCGACCTCGGCCGCCACGGCCCCGGCCACCGCCCGGTTGTCGCCGGTGAGCAGCACCGGGGTCAGGCCCAGTGCCCGCAGTCTGTCGACGGCCTCGGCACTGGTCGGCTTGACCGCGTCGGCGACCTCCAGCACGGCCCGCGCCTCGCCGTCCCAGCCGACCGCGATCACGGTGCGGCCGGCCGCCTCGGCGGCGGCCTTGGCGCGGGCGAGGGAGGGCGGCAGGTGCAGGGCGCGGTCGGCCAGCAGGGCCTCGTGCCCGGCGACGACCGCGCGGCCCGCCACGACCCCCTCCACGCCCCGTCCGGGCACGTTGCGGAAGTCCGCGACGGCGGGCAGTTCGCCGGCCTCGGCGGCGGCCTCGGCGACCGCCCGGGCGATCGGGTGCTCGGAGGCGTGCTCGACGGCGCCGGCCAGGCGCAGCGCCTCGGCCTCGTCCACGCCCTCGGCGGTGTGCACCGCGACCAGGGCCATCCGGCCGGTGGTGACGGTGCCGGTCTTGTCCAGGACGACGGTGTCCACCGTGCGGGTGGTCTCCAGCACCTCGGGGCCCTTGATCAGGATGCCGAGCTGGGCGCCGCGGCCGGTGCCGACCATCAGCGCGGTCGGGGTGGCCAGGCCCAGGGCGCATGGGCAGGCGATGATCAGTACGGCGACGGCCGCGGTGAAGGCCTCGGTGGGGCTGTCGGTGGTCAGCAACCAGACCACCAGGGTGGCCAGGGCGATCAGGATGACGACCGGGACGAAGACGGCGGAGATCCGGTCGGCCAGCCGCTGGGCGGCGGCCTTGCCGTTCTGGGCCTCCTCGACCAGCTTGGCCATCCGGGCCAGCCGGGTGTCCGCGCCGACCCGGGTGGCCTCGACCACCAGCCGGCCGCCCGCGTTGACGGTGGCGCCGGTGACGGTGTCGCCGACGGTGACCTCGACCGGGACGGACTCGCCGGTCAGCATCGAGGCGTCCACCGCCGAGGCGCCCTCGACCACCGTGCCGTCGGTGGCGATCTTCTCGCCGGGGCGGACCACGAAGCGGGTGCCGACCGTCAGCCGGTCCACCGGCAGCCGTACCTCCCGCCCGGCCCGGAGTACCGCGACGTCCTTGGCACCGAGGTCGAGCAGGGCGCGCAGGGCGGCGCCGGCCCGGCGCTTGGAACGGGCCTCCAGCCAGCGGCCGAGCAGGATCAGCACGGTGACGGCGGCGGCGGTCTCCAGGTAGAGCGAGGAGGAGGGATCGGTGTCGCCGACGGACGGTGAGAACTCGTGGCGCATCCCGGGCCGGCCGGCGTGGCCCCAGAACAGCGCCCAGCAGGACCAGCCGAAGGCGGCCAGGGTGCCGAGCGAGACCAGGGTGTCCATGGTGGCGGCGCCGTGCCGCAGGTTGGTCCAGGCGGCGCGGTGGAAGGGCAGGCCGCCGTGGACCACGACCGGGCCGGTGAGGGCGAAGGCCAGCCACTGCCAGTTGGTGAACTGGAGGGCCGGGACCATCGACAGCAGGACGACCGGGAGGCTGAGGACGGCGCTGATCAGCAGCCGGTCACGCAGAGGGTCGGCGGGCTCGGGCTCGGGTCCGGGCTCGGGGGCGGCCGGGGCCGGGGGCGGCGGGAGTTCGGCGGTGTAGCCGGTGCGCTCGACGGTGGCGATCAGCTCCTCGACCGTGGTGCCGGGGCCGAAGTCGACCCGGGCCTTCTCGGTGGCGAAGTTGACGGTGGCCTCGACGCCGTCCATCCGGTTGAGCTTCTTCTCGATCCGGGCCGCGCAGGAGGCGCAGGTCATCCCGCCGATCGACAGCTCGACCCGGTCCCGGGCCCCGAGGTCCGGGGCGGACGTGCTCATGCGGATCAGCTCCTTGGTCGGGCGGACGGCGGGAGCGGTTCGAGGCCCCCGCCGTGCCGGGGGGTTCAGGCGCTGCGGCCGACCAGCTCGTAGCCGGCCTCGTCGATCGCGGCGCGCACCTGCTCGTCGTCCAACGGGGCAGCGGAGGAGATCGTCACGGTTCCGGCCGTGGCGTCGGCGGCGACCTCGGTGACCCCGGCCAGGGCGGAGACCTCCTCGCTGATCGCCTTCTCGCAGTGGCCGCAGCTCATGCCGGACACGGTGTAGGTGATGGTGCTGGACATGGAGGCCTCCGGGAGGTCAGGGCGGCCCGGGTGCTGCCCGGGATGCGGCGCCGACAACGACTCTGCTACCGACACCATACCCCTCCAGGGTATTTCCGGGCGGGGTGGGGTGGGATGTCCCGCGGTGCGGGGGGCGGGCCGGTAGGGCCTCGCCCGTGATCGTCCCTTATGTTCGGTATGTGTTTCCGCTCCGCCGCGCCCAGTCTCCCTCGGCTCCCACGGCAGCCGGACTGCCGCCGGACCGGCAGCGCGGCGCCCTGCTCGCCGCCGACCTCCAGGACGTGCCGTTCTGGCGACGCGCCACCCCGGCACTGATCGCCGTCCTGCTGGTCGGGCTCGCGGACTTCCTCTCCGGCAAGGACCGCTACCTCGCCCCGCTGATGACCGTGGTGCCGACCGTCGCGGCGCTGACCCTGAAACCCCGCGAACTGCTCCTGGTCTGCTCCCTCGGGCTGGTCACGGTGTTCGGGCTCAGCCACCACGACGAGGTCGACAACATCAACGACGCCCGCTTCCTGTACGGGGCGATGGTCAGCTACGTCGTGCTGACGCTGTTCTCGGCCTGGGTCGCCAAGATCCGGATGCGGCGGGCGGCGGCCTTCGCGGCCGTCAGCTCCGTCGCCGAGGCCGCCCAGCGGGCGCTGCTGCAACTGCCGGGGCCGGCCGTCGGACCGCTGCGGCTCGCGGTGCGGTACGTGTCGGCGGCGGACGCCTCACGGATCGGCGGGGACCTGTACTCGGTGCTGGAGACCCCGCACGGCACCCGGGTCGCGGTCGGGGACGTCCGTGGCAAGGGGCTGGCGGCGGTGCAGACCGCGGCCGTGGTGCTGGGAGCGTTCCGCGAGGCGGCGTACGACGAGGCCGGGCTGCGGGGCGTCGCCGCGCGGATCGAGGCCAGCGTCGAACGGCACGTGCCGGACGGGGAGTTCACCACGGCGCTGTTCGCGGAGTTCCGGACGCCGGGGGCGATGGAGCTGCTGCAGTACGGGCACGTGCCGCCGATCCGGGTGGACGGCGACGGGCGGGCGCACGTGCTGCACGCGCCCGACCCCTGGGTGCCGCTGGGGCTCGGCCGGCTGGCGGCGGGGGAACCGACGACCTGGGGGCAGCCGTTCGGTGCGGAGGACGTGCTGGTGCTCTGCACGGACGGGGTGATCGAGGCGCGGCACCGGACGAACGGGGAGTTCTACCCGTTGGCGGAGCGGGTCGGGCCGCTGGTGCGGGGAGCCGCGCGCTCGGCGGGGGAGCTGGAGGCGGCGGTGGGGCGGGTGTACGCGGACCTGCTGGCGCACACGGGCGGGGAACTGCGGGACGACGCCCTGCTGCTGCTGATCGCGCGGACGGACGGGTGAGGGGCGCTCCGCGGGGGCCGGGGGTTCGGGGTTCGGGGGTTCGGGGCGCGGTGCGGGTGGGGGCCTTCCGCTTCGCGCAGTTCCCCGCGCCCCTGCCGGGGCTCGGGGAACTGCGGGGGGAACAGGAAGGGAAAGGGCCCGGGATCTGCCCGAGAGCGCGGGCCGGGAGGGGAGCGCTCGGGGAACCGGGCGAGGAGGAACGGGGGGCTCAGGTGGCGGTGATGTCGGCGAGGGTGCGGAAGACGAGGGCCGTGGAGGTGGCGCCCGGATCCTGGTGGCCGATGCTGCGGTCGCCGAGGTAGGAGGCGCGGCCCTTGCGGGCCCGGAGCGGGACGGTGTCGAGGGCGCCCTGCTCGGCGGCGTCGGCGGCCGCCGACGCCGCCGCGGGGAGGCCGGCGCCGGCCGCGGCGCGGAAGGCGGCGACGGCCGGGGTCCAGGCGTCCACGATGGTCTTGTCGCCGGGTTCGGCCTTGCCGAGGAGGCGGACGGCGTCCAGGCCGGCCGACAGGGCCTCGGCGACCGCGGCCGGGCCGGCCGGTTCGGGCAGGGCGGCGCCCATCGCGCGGAAGGCCTTGCCGTAGAGCGGGCCGGAGGCGCCGCCGACCTTGGAGATGAGCGTGGTGCCGGTCTTGGTGAGGACGGCGCCGGGGCCGGCCGGTTGGAGGCCGTCCAGGGCGGTCAGGGCGGCGGCGAAGCCGCGCTGGAGGTTGCTGCCGTGGTCGCCGTCGCCGATCGCCGAGTCCAGCTCGGTGAGCCGGGAGCGCTCCTTCTCGACGGCCGCGGCGATCGCGCGGATCCAGGCCTCGGCCAGGGCGGTGTCGAAGTCCATCGGGTCTCCTTCGGTGTGGCTCGGGGCTGGGGCGAATTGATCGGACACGCCCTACGCCCGCTTGAGGGCGGGGGTGTCGACCGGGGCGTCCCAGAGTTCGAGCAACTGGGCGTCGGCCTTGGTGAGGGTGAGCGAGAAGCCGGCCATGTCCAGGCTGGTGACGTAGTTGCCGACCAGGCTGCGGGCCACCGTGATGCCGCGCTCGGCGAGCCTGGCGGCGACCTCGCCGTAGACCACGTACAGCTCCAGCAGCGGGGTCCCGCCGAGGCCGTTGAGCAGGGCGATCACCTCGTCGCCCGGGGTCAGGTGGTGGTCGGTCAGGATGGTCTCGACCACCTCGGCGGCGAGTTCGCGGGCCGGGCGGAGCTTCTCGCGCCGGCGGCCGGGCTCGCCGTGGATGCCGACGCCGACCTCGACCTCGTCCTCGGGCAGGTCGAAGCCGGGCCTGCCGGCCGCCGGGACGGTGGCCGCGGTGAGCGCGATCGCGAAGGAGCGGGAGGCGGCGTTGACCCGCTCGCCCAGGGCGGCCACCTCGTCCAGCGGGGCGCCGCGCTCGGCCAGCGCGCCGGCGGTCTTCTCGACCAGGACGGTCGCGCCGGTGCCCCGGCGCCCGGCCGTCCAGGTGGAGTCCTCGACCGCGACGTCGTCGTTGACCAGGACGGTGCGGACCTCCAGCCCCTCCTCGGCGGCGAGTTCGGCGGCGAGTTCGAAGTTCATCACGTCGCCGGTGTAGTTCTTCACGATGAAGACCACGCCGGCGCCGGTCTCCACGGCCTTGGCGGCGGCCAGCATCTGGTCCGGGACGGGCGAGGTGAACACCTCGCCGGGGCAGGCGGCGTCGAGCATGCCGGGGCCGACGAAGCCGCCGTGCAGCGGCTCGTGGCCGGAGCCGCCGCCGGAGATCAGCGCGACCTTGGCGGCGGCCGGGCGGACGGTCCTGGTGATCACCCGGTTGGGGATGTCCACCGCCAGCTCCGGATGGGCGGCGGCGATTCCGGCCAGCGCGTCCTCCAGGACGCCTTCCGGGGTGTTGATCAGCTTCTTCAACGCTCTTCGCTCCCTTGGTGACCTGGGTGACCTGGGCGGGGACGCCACGGCAGTCGACGCCGTCGCCCCGACGCTACGCCAGACGGGGGTGGTGGGCACGGGGTGCGACACGCGGGATTCCGACCACTCTCCCGGAGCAGCGGGTTCCGGCCGTAGGGTCGGCCGCATGAGTGAGAACGTGGGCATTGTTCTGGTCTCGCACAGCGCCCGGCTCGCGGAGGGGTTGCGCGAGCTGCTCGGCGAACTCGCCTCGGACGGCGTGCGGGTGGTCGTCGCGGGTGGCACCGAGGACGGCGGGCTCGGCACCAGCTACGACCTGATCGCGGCGGCGATCGCGCGGGCCGACGCCGGGGCGGGCGTGGTCGTGCTGCCGGACCTCGGCAGCTCGGTGCTCACCGCCGTCACGGTGCTGGAGGACGAGCCGCGTCCGGGCGTGAGGCTGGCCGACGCGCCGTTCGTGGAGGGTGCGGTGGCCGCCGCCGTCACCGCCTCGACCGGGGCCGGGCTGGCCGAGGTGGTCGCGGCGGCCGAGGACGCGCGCGGGTTCCGGAAGCTCTGAGCTCCGGGCGGCGCGGAGGGGCCCCGGAAGGAAGCACCGAAGGAAGCCCGGATGGGAACCCCCGCGGGAAGCCCCTCAGGAAGCTCCGGTCACTTGGCGTCGGCGTAGCAGTCCACCACCGCCGTGCTGAGCGGGAAGCGCACCGGGGTGTCGCCGAACACCAGCCGGCGGGCCTCCTCGGCCGCCTCGGCGATGGCGGAGGCCACCTCGTCGGCGAGGTTGGCCGGGGTGTGCACGATCACCTCGTCGTGCTGGAAGAACACCAGGTGCGGGCGGTCCGCCGGGCTGGGCACCGGCAGCGCGTTCAGTCGGCGGCGCAGCGCCGCGAGCAGGGCGAGCGCCCAGTCGGCGGCACTGGCCTGGATGACGAAGTTGCGGGTGAAGCGGCCACGGGCGCGGGCGGTGCGACCGCCGGCCTCGCCCGCCGTCTCGCCCTCGGTGAGGTCGAGGAAGTCCGCGGAGGCCGGCGGGCAGACCCGGCCGAGCCGGGAGGCGACCACGCCGCCGTCCTCTCCGGTGCGGGCGGCGGCCTCGACGTAGCCCATCGCGGCCGGGTAGCGGCGGTGCAGGGTGTTCAGCAGCGGGCCGATGTCGCCGCTGGTCTGCCCGTACATGGCGCCGAGCAGGCCGAGCTTGGCCTTCTCGCGGTCGCCCTGGAAGGCGTGGGCGGCGAGTGCCTCGTACAGGTCGCCGCCTGCGGCGGTGCGGGCCAGCCCGGCGTCCTGGGAGAGCGCGGCCAGCACCCGCGGCTCCAGCTGGGCGGCGTCGGCGACGACCAGGTGCCAGCCCGGGTCGGCGACCACGGCGCCGCGCAGGATGCGCGGGATCTGCAGGGCGCCGCCGCCGCGGCTGGCCCAGCGGCCGGAGACCACGCCGCCGACCACGTACTCGGGCCGGAACCTGCCGCCGCGGGCCCAGGCGTCCTGCCAGGCCCAGCCGTGGGCGACGTGGATCCGGGACAGCTCCTTGTAGCGGATCATCAGCCGCGCGGCCGGGTGGTCGAGGCCCTTGAGCTCCCAGGAGCGGGTGGAGCCGAGCTGGAGGCCCGCCTCGGCGAAGGCGCGCAGCACCTGGGCGTGCGAGTCGGGGTTGAACGGCTTGGCGCCGAGGGCCTGGTGGAGTTCGACGGCGAGTTCGGCGAGGAGCCTGGGCTGGGTGCCGGAGACGGTCGGGCGGGGGCCGAGCAGCTCGGTCAGCAGCCGGTCGTGGACGTCGGCCCGCCAGGGCAGCCCGTCGTGGGCCATCTCGGCGGCCACCAGGGCGCCGGCCGACTCGGCGGCGACCAGCAGCCGGAACCGCTGCCGGGCGGCCGGGTCGGTGAGGGCGGTGATCCGGCGCTGCTGTTCGGCGTGGACGGCGACCACGGCCGCCAGTGGGTCGGCGCCGGGCGGCAGTTGCAGCCGGTCGGGGGCGAACAGGGTGTCCTGGCCGTCGTCCGCGTCGGCCAGGCCGGGCTCGGGCAGGTCGTCGGGGACGGGCAGGCCGCGCAGCCGGGCCCAGGCCGCGCCGAGCGAGCGGGGCGCGCCGAAGCGGCCCTCGTGCGCCAGCAGCAGCGCCTCGACCAGCCGGAGGTCGTGGCAGCGGGCGAGCCGGTCGGGCAGGTGCGGCAGCAGTGGGGCGTACGCCGAGTCGGCCGCGGCCCAGACCCAGCGCGGACGCTCGGCGGCCTCCCGGGCGGCGACGGCGGCGGCGAGGTCGCGCACGGCCTCCGGCGGGCCGAGCGGGGCGCCCGCGTCGTCCAGCGGCTGGAGCCTGCCGCCGGGGCCGTGCGGATCGGGCGCGAGGGCGGTCCTGGGTGCCACGGGGGCTGCTCCTCTCCGGCGCGCGGTCGGGCGTGCGGGGACGGGGACGGGACGGGGTGCGAGCCCGCGGGCGGGGCGCGCCGCGGCCCGCGACCGACGGGTCCGCGCCGTCGACGTTAACGGGTGGGTCCGACAACGGGCGGCAGGCGGGTTCGGCGGGGGTCGGCGGGCGGGTGTGACAGGCGGGTGCGGCAGGGCCGACGGGTGGTCGTTCGCGGTGGGTGGTAAAGCGCATGAGCGGGGCGGGTGACACGGCGTATGGTCGCGAAATGACCGAGAACCCGTTCTTCCAGGCCAGCCCGCTGGTCTACGAACTCCCGCCGTTCGCCGAGATCCGCGAGGAGCACTACCTGCCCGCGTACGAGCGGGGCATGGCCGAGCAGCTGGTCGAGATCGCTGCGATCACCGCCGACCGGAGCCTGCCGACCTTCGAGAACACCCTGGTGGCCCTGGAGCGCTCCGGGGAGCTGCTGCGCCGGGTCGACGCGGTGTTCCTCAACCAGTCCTCCTCGGACACCACCGACGTGCTGGACGAGGTGGAGGCGAAGGTGAGCCCGCTGCTCGCCGCCCACCACGACGCGATCCACCTGGACCTCGCGCTGTTCGCCCGGATCGAGGCGTTGTACGAGGAGCGCGCCGGGCTCGGCCTGGACCCGGAGTCGCTGCGCCTGCTGGAGCGCCGGTACACCGCCTTCGTGCGGTCCGGCGCCCGCCTGGGCGCGGCCGAGCAGGCCCGGCTGCGCGAGCTGAACGCCGAACTCGCCGCGCTCGGCACCACGTTCCAGCAGAACGTGAACGCCGTCACCCGCTCCGCCGCGCTGGTGCTGGACTCCGCCGAGGAGCTGGCCGGGCTGTCCGAGGGCGCGATCGCCGGCGCCGCGGAGAACGCCCGGGTGCTCGGCCACCCCGGGAAGTACGTGCTGAGCGTGCGGAACACCTCCGGCCAGGCCGAGTTGGCCCAGCTCACCGACCGCTCGGTGCGCGAGCGGCTGCTGGCCGCCTCGCTCGGCCGGGGCCTCGACGTCAACGGCCCGCTGGCGATCCGGACGGCCGCGTTGCGCGCCGAGCGGGCCGCGCTGCTGGGGCACCCGAGCCACGCCTCGTACGTGGTGGCGGACGAGACGGCCGGCACCGTCGAGGCGGTCTCCGGGCTGCTGTCCCGGCTGGTCGGCCCGGCCGTGGCGATGGCCCGCCGGGAGGCCGGGGAGCTGGCCAGGGAGGCCGCCGCGGACGGGATCGGGGAGATCGCCGCGCACGACTGGGCGTACTACTCGGAGAAGGTCCGGCAGAGCTCCTACCAGGTGGACGCGGCGGTGCTGCGTCCGTACTTCGAGCTGGAGCGGGTGCTGCGGGACGGCGTGTTCTTCGCCGCGAACCTGGCGTACGGGGTGAGCTTCACGGAGCGGCCGGACCTGATGGCGCACCACCCGGACGCCCGGGTCTTCGAGGTGTTCGAGGAGGACGGAAGCCCGCTGGGCCTGTTCGTCGGCGACTTCCACGCCCGGGCGTCCAAGCGCGGTGGCGCGTGGATGTCCGAGCTGGTCGCCCAGTCCGGGCTGACCGGGCGGCGGCCGGTGGTGCTGAACAACCTGAACATCCCGCGTCCGGCGCCCGGCGAGCCGGCGCTGATGGACTGGGACGAGGTGCGCACGCTGTTCCACGAGTTCGGGCACGCGCTGCACGGGCTGTTCTCGGACGTGCGCTACCCGCTGTTCTGGGGCACCTCGGTGCCCCGGGACTTCGTCGAGTTCCCCTCGCAGGTCAACGAGATGTGGATGGTCCGGCCGGAGGTGCTGGCCAACTACGCCCGCCACCACGCGACCGGGGAGGCGCTGCCGGCCGAGCTGGTCGAGCGGATGACGGCGGCCGAGGGCTTCGGTCAGGGCTTCCGGACGGTGGAGTACCTGGCGGCCACGCTGCTGGACTGGGCGTGGCACACCGTGCCGCGGGGCACGGAGATCGCGGACGCCGAGGAGTTCGAGGCGCGGGCGCTCGCCGCGGCCGGGATCGCCGTGGACGCGATCCCGCCGCGCTACCGGACGGCGTACTTCCAGCACATCTTCGCCAGCGGCTACAGCGCGGCGTACTACGCGTACATCTGGTCGGAGGTGCTGGACGCCGACACCGTGCAGTGGTTCGAGACCAACGGCCGCCCGGTGCGGGAGAGCGGCGAGCTGTTCCGCCGCGAGCTGCTGTCGCGCGGGTTCAGCCGGGACCCGCTGGAGTCCTTCCGCGCGGTGGTCGGGCGGGCGCCGGAGACCGGGCCGCTGCTGGCCCGCCGGGGGCTGGCGTGAGCGGCGGCCCGGCCACGACGCTCACCGGGCGGCTCACCGGGCGGCTCACCGGGCGGCTCACCGGGTTGCTCGCCGGGCGGTTCACCGCGCGGTGAGCGTGACCGTCACGGTCGTGCCCGGGCGGGCGTGCGGGAGCCGGATGCGTACGGTTCCCGCGTGCCCGCCCGTCGGCTGCTCGACCTCGACCCGGGCGCCGGCCGGGGCGACGGTGACCGCGGCCCCGTGCGGGAACGCGGCCGGGGGAAGCAGGAGTTCGCTGCCGCGTCCGGTGCCGTCGGCGCGCCAGCTCACGCCGGTGGCGGCCGTCCGGACGTCCGTGCCCGCGACGGCCACCGGGTACGGGCCGAAGGCGGGCTCGTCGCCGGGGGCGGGGCGCCCGGCCGGGTCGAGCGCGCAGTAGCCGCCGGCGCCCCGGCACCAGTACCACATCGTCCAGCCCTCGGCGAAGCCGTCCATCGCGGCGACCTGACGGCGGACCAGCTCGGCGTTGCCCGGGGTGCGGGAGTTCGGCGGGCCCCACTCGCCGACCAGGACGGGCAGGCGGTGGGCGGCCGGGTAGTCGGTGATCGCGGCGGTGTACCGCTCGACGAAGCCGCCGGCCGGATCCCAGTCGGCGCCGCCCTCGACCGCGGTGTCGTAGAAGTGCGGCGCGTAGCCGAGCCGGGGTGCGCCGGGGCGCGGGTCGGCGAAGCCGGGCAGCCGGGTGGGCACGCCCTGGCCGACCAGCACGGTGGGTTCCACGAACAGCCAGGCGCGGGAGTCGGACCGGCGCACGGCGGCGATCAGGCGGCGGTACATGTCGGCGAGCCGGCCCTGCTCCAGGGCGGCGGCGGAGGCGGCCAGCACGGCCGGGTCGGTCGGGTCGCCGTCCACCGGGCCGAACGGCTCGTTGAACAGGTCGTAGCCCAACAGCGAGCGGTGGCCGCGCAGTTCGCGGGCGAGTCGGGTGTAGAAGTCGGCCTGCCAGGCGCGCAGGTCGGGGTCGTCGTAGAGGTGCCGGAAGGCGGCCTGGACGGCGGGCTGGAAGTAGCCGGCGAACCAGTCGTCCGGGTCCGGGGTGAAGGGCAGGTCGTCGTCCCGGGTGGCCCAGGCGGGGACGCCGTTGTTGCCGCCGACGAACTTGGGCCCGTAGACGTCCTGGTGGAAGTCGACCAGGACCAGCAGGCCGAGCCGGTCGGCCCGGTCGAGGAGCCGCTGGAGGCGGCGCAGCTCGGTGGCGTCGAGGTGGCCGCGCCGGGGTTCCAGCCTGGTCCAGGAGACCGGCAGCCGGACCAGGGTGAAGCCCTGGGCGGCGACGGAGTCGAGGTCGGCCGGGGTGGCCTCGGCGTACTTGTCGAGGTTGAAGCCGCGCAGCCGCAGGTGGCGGCCCTGGGCGTCGGTGAGGGAGGTGCGGCCGTCGGCGGCGGTGACGGTGCCGGTGGGGAATCGGTCCGGCGGCCCGTCGTGGGCCGAGGCCGGGACGGCGGTGAGGGCGGCGGTGGCGGCGAGCAGCAGGGCGACAGCGGTGCGGCGCAGGCGCATCGGGGACCTCGCACGGCAGGGGTGGGGGTGGGGCCCGATGATGCCCGGACTGTCGTGTGCCGCACAAGAGTTCAGTCGGCGGAGGGTGCGGTCCGCGGGTGCTCCGGCCGGCGGGCGCAACGGTCGGCGGACGTGTCGGCCGGCGGACGGTTCAGCCGGCGGACGGTTCCGGCGCGGGCGGCAGGACGGCGGTCGGCAGGTCCGCGGCGGCGGCCAGCCGGCCCCAGAGCAGGTCGGCCAGCGCCTGCACCATCCGGGTGCGTGAGCAGGGCTTGCTCTCCAGCCACCAGTCCCCGGCGGCCAGCACCATGCCGGTGATGCCCCGGCCCCAGGCCTCGGCGAGCAGGTCGCGGTCGGCGCCGAGGTCGACCTGGCTCTGCACGGCCCGGGTGATCTCCTCGGCGATCTGCCGGAGCGCGGGGGCGAGCGCGTTGCCGGCGCCGCTCGGGTCGCCCGGCTCGGGGTGGGTGAGCAGCCGGTAGACCTGGGGGCGGGCCTCGATCCCGGCGAGGTAGGTGTCCAGGACGTGCTCGACCCGGTCGCGGCGCTCCAGCGGTTCGGCGAGGGCGGCCCGGACGGCGGCCAGCAGGCCGCCGGTGTGGCGTTCGGTCAGGGCTCTGATCAGGCCGTTCCGGTCGCCGAAGTGGCGGTAGAGGATCGGCTTGGTGATGCCGGCCTCGGCGGCGATGGCGTTCATGCTGGCGCCCGGCCCCTCGCGTTGGATGACCCGGTCGGCGGCGTTGAGCAGCTGCTCGCGGCGGGGCTCTCGGGACATGCGCTGCTCCTCGGGTCGGGTTCGGGCGGGGTCTGCCTGGGCGTTGACACCGGTTACCAATCAGTAGCAGACTCCGACGATGTTACCCGAGGTAACACCCCGGTCGGCCGCACACGTCTTCGGAGGCAAGCACCATGAGCAGCACGTTCTCGCTGGATCCGGGCGCGGACCAGCTCGCCGTACGCGACTGGCTGCACGGCTTCGCCGCCGACGTGATGCGCCCGGCCGCGGCCGAGTGGGACGAGCGCGAGGAGACTCCCTGGCCGGTCATCCAGGAGGCCGCCAAGCTGGGCATCTACTCACTGGACTTCTACGCCCAGCAGTACTTCGACCCCTCCGGCGTCGGCATCCCGATCGCCATGGAGGAGCTGTTCTGGGGCGACGCGGGCATCGGGCTGTCCATCGTCGGCACCACCCTGGCCGCCGTCGCGGTGCTGGCCAACGGCACCGACGAGCAGATCGGCACCTGGACCCCGCAGATGTTCGGCACCCCCGAGGACGTCAAGGTGGCCGCCTTCTGCTCCTCCGAGCCGGACGCCGGCTCCGACGTCTCGGCGCTGCGCACCCGGGCGGTGTACGACGAGGCCAAGGACGAGTGGGTGCTCGACGGCACCAAGACCTGGGCCACCAACGGCGGGATCGCCGCCGTCCACGTGGTGGTCGCCACCGTCGACCCGGAGCTCGGCGCGAAGGGCCAGGCCTCCTTCGTCGTCCCGCCGGGCACCCCGGGGCTGAGCCAGGGCCAGAAGTTCAAGAAGCACGGCATCCGCGCCTCGCACACCGCTGAGGTGGTACTGGACGGCGTCCGGGTGCCCGGCAGCTGCCTGCTCGGCGGCAAGGAGAAGCTGGACGAGCGCCTCGCCCGGGCCCGCGAGGGCGTCAAGCGCCCGGGCGGCAGGGGCAACGCGGCGATGGCCACCTTCGAGGCCTCCCGCCCGGCCGTCGGCGCGCAGGCGATCGGCATCGCCCGGGCCGCGTACGAGGTGGCGCTGGACTACGCGAAGACCCGGGAGCAGTTCGGCCGGCCGATCATCGACAACCAGGGCGTGGCCTTCCAGCTCGCCGACATGCGGACCCGGATCGACGCGGCCCGGCTGCTGGTCTGGCGGGCCTCCTGGATGGCCGTCAACAACCAGCCGTTCACCGCGGCCGAGGGCTCGATGTCCAAGCTGTACGCGGGCGAGACCGCCAAGTACGTGACCGCGCAGGCGATGCAGATCCTCGGCGGCAACGGCTTCACCCGCGAGTACCCGGTGGAGCGGATGCACCGGGACAGCGCGATCTACTCGATCTTCGAGGGGACCAGCGAGATCCAGCGACTGGTGATCGCCCGGGCGATCTCGGGGACGCCGATCCGCTGACTCAGCGGGCCAGCCAGAAGGTGAGGCCGGCGGTGACCGCGCCCACCACCGCGCCGACGACGGTCTGCGCGGTGGTGTGGTCCCGCAGCACCACCCGGGACCAGCCGATCACCGGGACCAGCGGGCCGAGCAGCAGCCAGAGCGGGCCGAGCGCGACGGCGAGGCAGACCACCGCGCCGGTGGCCACGGCGGTGTGCACGGAGACCTTCCACCAGGCGGTGATCACCAGGATCGGGACCAGCGAGGCGAACATCGCCAGTACCAGCGCGGTCAGGTCGGTCGGGGCGTCCAGTGCGATCATCACCGCGAAGCCGAGCAGCACCGAGGCCATGATGAGCGGGAAGACGGTCAGCCGGCGCTGCCGCCGGCCGACGTGGCGGTCCGTCACGGTGCCCTTGCGCATGCCGTACCGGATGATCAGGGTCGGGACGACGGCGGCGAACAGGACGGCGAACAGCGCCCAGCCGATGCCCGGCCAGCCGTAGCGCAGGCCGCCCAGCAGCGGGAGCAGCGCGAGGATCACGTTCTTCGGCTCCAGGCCGTCGGTGATCCGGCGGGCCCAGATCGTCCGGCTGGTGGGGGCGGGCGCGGCCTCGGCCTCGGTCGTCATCGGGGTGGTGCTCCGGGGGCGTGTGGGGGCGGGCGGGTCTCGGTCGGATGATCGTATGGGTCGTGGGGTGCGGCCCGAGCCCTCAGGGGCGGGTGGGGCTCCGGAGCGGGCGGGGCTCAGAAGCGGGCGGGGCGGCCCTCCAGGAAGGCGGCCAGGCCCTCGCGGACGTCCGAGCCCTCCCGCGAGCGGAGCAGCCAGGGGGCCAGGACCTCGTCGGCCCGCTCGGGCGGGGCGTCCAGGACGGCCTTGGCCGCGCCGATGGTGTGGGTCGAGCGGCGGGTCAGCAGCCGGGCGAAGTCCAGGGCGGCGGCGTCCAGTTCGGCGTCCGGCAGGACGCGTTCGGCCAGGCCCAGCGGCGGGGCGTCCCGGCCGGTCACCAACTCGCCCGAGAACAGCAGGTACTTGGCCCGGGCCGGGCCGATCAGCCGGGACAGCCGTACGGTCGGCACCGCCGAGTAGACCACGCCGAGCTTGGCCGGGGTGATCCCGAGCCGGGCGTCCTCGGCGACGAAGCGCAGGTCGCAGGCGACGGCCAGTTGGCAGCCGCCGCCGACGCAGGCGCCGTGCACCACGGCGAGGGTCGGGTGCGGGAAGGCCGCCAGCGCCTCCTCGGCGGCGACGTTGGTCGCGTGGTAGGCCTCCGCGCGGTCCGGATCGCCGTACACCTCGGAGAGTTCGGCGATGTCCGCGCCCGCGCTGAAGGTGTTGCCGGCGCCGGTGAGCAGCAGGACGCGCACGCCCTCGTCGTCGGCCAGCTGCTCGAGCACCTTGGGCAGCGCCTGCCAGATCGCCAGGGTCACCGCGTTGCGGCGGTGCGGGCGGGCGAACTCCAGTACCGCGACGCCGTCCTCGCCGACGTACGCGTTGAGGCCCTCGGCCTGCGCGGGCAGGGCGGAGCGGTCCCGCGTGAGCAGCGGCTGGTCCATGCGCACCTCCGGTCGGTCGTGGTGCGCCAACTCTCTCAGGCGGTGCCGGAGCCGTAGTCGCCGAGGCCGTGTTCGATCAGGGCGAAGGCGCGGCGGGCCTGGTCGAGGGCCGCGGGCAGGGCGTCCGCGGCGCGCCCGCCGGCCAGCATCCGGCGCTGGTTCTCGCCGGTCAGGGTCAGTTGGGCGGCGAGCAGTTGGGCGGCGGCGATCCTGGCGGTGAGCTCCTCGCCGGCCGGGTCCTGCGCCAGCAGCTCGGCCGTCAGCAGGGCCTGTGCCCGGTGGTCGTAGCCGGTGGTGGCGCGCAGGAGCAGGGCCGGGGTCCGGTGGATCACCCGGACCACGTCGAGCACGACCGGGTCGTCGCTCAGCCCGGTGGAGGGGTCGAACCGCTCCAGCGCGGCCAGGTAGTGCGCGCGCAGCGCCGCCACGGCGGAGGTGCCCGGAGCGCGTTCGCGCACCACCCGGGCCGGCTCGTCGAGGTGCTGCTCCATCGGGCTCATGACCAGGTCTTCCTTGCTGGGGAAGTAGTTGAAGACGGTCATCTTGGACACCTCGGCGGCGGCCGCGATCTCGGCCACCGAGACCTGGTCGAAGCCGCGTTCGGCGAACAGCCCGACCGCGGTGCGCCAGAGCCGGATGCCGGTCTGGATCTTCTTGCGCTCCCGCAGGGGGAGTGCGTCGAGGTCGAGGCCGGCGTCGAATCCGGGGTGGGTCGCCATGGGGGGACTGTACCAGGCTCAAATGTTGACCGGGCAGAAAGATTGGTCTGGATGAAGAATTGACCCGGTCTAAAAAGCCTGCCATGGTGAGGGCGTAGCGCCGGCCACCCCGGTTCCGGCGCGAACTCCACGGACCCTGGGGGGATTTGACCATGGCCATCACCGCCGCACCCGCGCCGCCCGATGCCGCCGCCGCGCTGATGACACCCGTCCAGCGCAAGGTGGGCATGCTGCTCTGCCTGGTCACGATCGTGCTGGCGGTGCTCGACATGAACATCGTGTCGGCGGCCACCGTGCCGATCGTCCGGGACCTCGACCCCGTCCACGGCGTCGACCGGCTGCCCTGGCTGGTCAGCGCGTTCGCCCTGGCCGCGACCGCGCTGCTGCCGCTGTACGGCAGGCTCTGCGACGTGTACGGCGCCAAGCGCGTGCTGCTCGGGGCGGTCGGCACCTTCCTGCTCGGCTCGGCGCTCTGCGGGGCGGCGCAGTCGATGGGCCAGCTGATCGCCTTCCGGGCGGTGCAGGGCATCGGCGGCGGCGGGCTGATGAGCGTCACCATGGTGGTCATAGCCCAGTTCAAGGAGCCGGAGGAGCGCGGCGGCAAGGGCGGCGCGGTGGGCGGGATCGTCGCGGGCCTCGGCATGGCGGTCGGGCCGCTGGTCGGCGCGCTGTTCACCGACCACCTGGGCTGGCGGTGGATCTTCTACCTCAACCTGCCGCTCGGGCTGCTGGTCCTGGTCGGCGTCGCCCTGGTGGTCAAGGTCCCGTCGACGACCGGCCGCCGGAGCCTGGACTTCACCGGCGCGGCCCTCGCGGCGGCCTTCTCGGTCGGTCTGCTGCTGGTCACCGAGTGGGGCGGCACGGAGTACGCCTGGACGTCCCCGGTGATCCTCGGGCTGGCGGCCGCGACCCTGGGCGCGTTCGGCCTCTTCCTGTGGCGCCAGGCCACCGCCGCCGAGCCGGTGCTGCCGCTGTCGCTGTTCCGGATCCGCGCGGTGCGGCTGGGCTTCGCGATCCAGGGCCTGGTCGGGATGGGCATGATCGGCTCGATCGTCTACGTGATGCTCTACCTGCAGGTCGCCCGGGGCGTCGCCCCGACCTCGGCCAGCCTCTACCTGATCCCGATGGCGGCCGGGATGACGGCGTCCGGGATCGTGGCCGGCCGGCTGAGCGGGCGCGGCCACTCGACCCGGACGTTCCCGGCGGTCGGCGCGGGCTGCTCGGCGCTCGCCCTCGCCCTGCTCGGCCTCAGCGGACCGGACACCGGGCTGTGGGCGGTGCTGGCCGAACTCGCCCTGCTGGGCTGCGGGCTGGGGCAGCTGATCGGCCAGCTGATCACGGTGGTGCAGGAGGCCGCGCCCCGGCACCAGCTGGGGGTGGCGACCACCGGGATCCGGTTCTTCCAGAGCCTCGGCAGCGCGCTCGGCGCGGCGCTGTTCGGCACCGTGCTGTCCCGGGTCTTCGCGGCGGGGGAGCCGGGGCGGTCGCTCGGCGCGGTCGGCGCGCTGGCCGGTGCGGCGCGGGAGCACGCGGTGCGCAGCTTCACGGACGCGGTGGACGTGGTGTTCCTGTCGGCGGGCGGGGTGCTGGCGCTGGCGCTGGTGTGCGCGCTGCGGCTGCGGTCGACGGAGGAGGCCCCGGCCGCCTGACGGGGGTGGCGGCCGAGGCGGCGGGGCCCGGTGGACGGGGGAGTCCACCGGGCCCCGCGCTGTCGCGGTTGCGGGCCCGGCCGGTTCTTCGGGCCCTCAGGCCCTGCCGGTTCCTCGGGCCCGGCCGTTTCTCAGGCCCGGCCGGTCCACTCCGAGGCCAGGATGGACCAGATCTCCTTGTCGTAGCGGACCCCGTTGTACGGGAACCATTCGCGCAGGACGCCGTCACGGGTCATGCCGACCCGCTCGGCGACCGCCCGGCTGCGGGCGTTGACGGAGGAGCACCACCACTCGGCGCGGTGCATGCCGCGGGTGACGAAGGCGTAGTCGAGCAGCTGCCTGACGGCCGCGGTGACCAGCCCGTGGCCCTCGCCGGCCGGCTCGGTCCAGGCGCCGATCTCGCAGACGCCGGACCGGGCGTCGAAGTTCACGAACATCACGCCGCCGACCAGCGTGCCGTCCAGCCAGATGCCGTAGATCCGCTTCTGGTCGGTGTTCAGGCCGTCGGCGTAGCGCTGGAGGGTGGCGCGGGCGGAGTCCAGGTCGACGGAGAAGGTGGCCCAGGGGATCCACGGGTCGGTGTGGGCGCGGGCGCGGTCCAGGTGGGTCAGGAACTCGGGGGCCTGCCAGGGCTCCAGCGGGCGCAGTTCGGCGTTCTCGGTGAGCGGTACGGCAAACACGGGCGGCCTTTCAGGGTGGTGCCGAGGTTGGCTGGATCATTCATAACAAACGTTTGGTATGTACGATAGCCCCCATGACACCGGCCCGCGGAGACCACGACGCCCGACGTTCCGAAGTGTCCGAGGGGGTGTGGCGCGTGCTCTCCAGTCGGGGCTTCGAGGGGCTGACGCTGCGTGCGGTGGCCGCCGAACTGGGCGCCTCCACCGGGCTGTTGACGCACTACTTCCCGAACAAGCGGGCGCTGCTGAGCCACGCGCTGGAGGAGCTGGACCGGCGCTCGCTGGCCCGGCCGCGGCGCACCGAGCCGGCGGACGGCGGCCCGCCGCCGTCCGGGCTGGCCCGGGTGCGGGCGTCGCTGCTGGACGTCCTGCCGCTGGACGACGAGGCCGCGGCCGACAACCGGATCTGGGTCGGCTCCTGGGACCACGCCCTGGCCGATCCGGAGCTGGCGGACGCCCACGCGGGCCGCTACGCGCGCTCGCGCACCGCGCTCACGGCGCACGTCGCGGACGCCCAGCGGCTGGGGGAGCTTCCGGCACAGGCCGACCCGGCGGCGCTCGCGGCGGGGGCGCAGGCCTTCGTGCTGGGCCTGGTGGTGCAGGCGCTGTTCGCCCCGGAGGAGTTCCCGGCGCAGCGGCAGACGGAGCTGCTGGACGCCTATCTGGCCGGGCTGGCGGAGTAGGCCGGGCCCGGTGGGCGGAGCGGGGCTGTTCCGTTCCGTTCCGTGCGAGGGATTCGCCGGGAATTCCGGTTGTTCCGGTTGACCCCGTTTTCGGCCGCGTATTCGCGGCGCTCACCGACACGCATGGTCACGAGTTCTGTGCGATGCGTGCGCGGCTTGTTCACCGCGGGGGATTACGGGGTGGCCCGGAACGGATACGGAAAGTGTTCGCCGACTCGTTGGCCTGCGGAATTGCCGAGTGGTGCCCCCAGCAGGATTCGAACCTGCGACCTACCGCTTAGAAGGCGGGTGCTCTATCCGCTGAGCTATGGGGGCGCGACGGGCGGCGTCCTGGCGGGCGCGACCGTGGCCGGGATCGGGCTGGCGAGCGCCGGGGCGCGCGCTGTCCGGCCCCGTACCTGAGGGAGGGGTGGGGGCGGCGGGCCCTCGCCCTGTCGGGGACAGGATAAGGGTGACCGGTTCCCCGGCCGGGTGTGACGACACCGCCGTTGGTGTGTCGGTTCGGTGGAGCGGTCCGATAATCGCAGGTGAAGGCCGTGAGTGCAGCGGTCTGGGAGTGTTCCGCGCCGGACGTTGTGCAGTCGTTACGGGGCTGCCTCCTCACCCGTTATGGATTCGGCACGGAGAATGTGCCGCCGACGGCGCGGGTGGGGGGCCTTAATCGCGCTTGCCCCGGTCGGATGACGTGCGTGGACGGCTGTCGGGGCGCGTTCCGCCGCGTGATCCCGGGCGGGTTCGGCGGTGCGCCGGCGGGGCGGCGAGCAGCGGGTTTGTTGTCATGGCCGCGAAGAAGCGGGGGTGAAGCGGCTGCGGAGGGCTGAAATTCACCCCTGCGAGTGACAGCAGTTCCGTAGTGGCGAGTTATCCACAGGATTTCGGAAGTCGGTGGCCGGGATTTCCCCGGAAGTGCACGCTCAAGGCGCACCGGTCGATTCCGTACGGTGCATCGGCGAGAGCGGAGGGTGTGCCGTGAGTGAGACGCATGTGACGGTGATCGGCAATGTGGCGACGGAGGTGAGCTACGGCGAAACCAGCGGCGGGGTGCCGATGGCCAACTTCCGGCTCGCCTGCACCGAGCGGAGGTACGACCGGCAGCGCGAGTGCTGGGTGGACGGCGAGACGCAGTGGGTGACGGTGACGGCCTGGCGGGCGCTGGCGGTCAACCTGATCGGCTCGCTGGCCAAGGGCGATCCGGTGCTGGTGAGCGGTCGGCTGCGGGTGCGCGAGTGGACGGAGGGGGAGGTGAAGCGGAGCCGGGTCGAGATCGACGCGCGATCGGTCGGACACGATCTCACCCGTGGTACCACGGCGTTCCGGTGGGCGACGGGGGTGCGCGGGCAGCCGCCGGCCGGCCCCGGACCGGGGGGCGCGGAGGCCGGGGGTGAGGTGGTGCCGGAGTGGATCGTCAGCGCGGTGGAGGCGCGCAGGGGTTCCGGGGCGCCGTACGGGGCGGCGCCCGCCCCGGCCCCGGCATCGCTGGCGGCAGCCGCCGTGCGGGCGCTGCCGGTGGGCGGGCGGCCGGCGGCGGGGGAGTCGGGCGAGGTGCCCGGGCGGGAGCGGGGAGGTGACGCCGGAGGGGCGCTCTGATCCGACGGGTCGGTGACCTTCCTGTCGACAAATATGTTGATCGAGATGGCCGTTGTACCCGCGTGCGCAATCCGACGGGATAACAGAAAACCGCATGCGAGTTTCTGGTCGGTCGTCAGCTTGTGTGGGACCTGAGGGGATTGATAACGATCCAGATACGGAATCGTCCTGATTTCGCATGGGGGTTTCGGGGCCTCCGGGGCTCAATAGGATTCGTCTGGTTCATACCCGCAGCGGTGCCACAGGGGGCACGCGCGGGACGGCAAGTCGGCGGGCCGCCCACTCGGTGCGGCTCGGCCCGGAGGGATCCCAGATGTTCCAGAGGCAGGGGCGGAGTCTGTCCCGGATAACCACTGTCATGCTCACGACCAGCTTGGCGTTGGGCGGAGGCCTGTTCGCGGCCGGTGCGGCGGCCGCGGCCGGCGCCGCCGCTCCGACCTCGGGCGTGACCGCCGAGGTCCAGAACGAGATGCTCGGCGAGAAGATCGATGTCGGGAACAGGACCGTCGACGGTGGTCTGTTCACCCTCAAGACGGACGCCGGCGAGAAGCTCCGGACGTACTGCATCGACTTCGACAACCCGGTCTACCTGGACAGCAGCGCCAAGTACCACGAGGCGGACTGGGCGTCGAGCTCCCTCAACAGCAACGCCAACGCCCCCAAGATCCGCTGGATCCTGGACAACTCGTACCCGCAGGCGACCCTGGCGTCCCTGATCACGAACAGCCACATCGAGGGCCTGAGCGAGGCGGACGCCGCCGCCGGCACCCAGGCCGCGATCTGGAAGTTCTCGGACAACAAGGACGCCGTCCCGCGCAACGAGAAGGCCAAGAAGCTGCGCGACTACCTGGTCGGCGACGCCAACAAGGGCGTCGCGGCCGAGCCGAAGCCCTCGCTGACGATCTCCCCGGACTCGGCTTCCGGGAAGTCGGGCGGCAAGCTCGGCCCGTTCCTGCTGAACTCCAGCGCGAACGAGGTCAAGCTGAGCGTCACCGGCGACGCCGCGGACAAGGTCAAGCTGCTGGACAAGGACAACAAGCCGGTCAACGGCAGCCTGGCCGGCCCGATCGGCAAGGACACCCCGCTGTTCCTGGACGTGCCGGCCGGCACCCCGGACGGCAAGGCCGCCATCAGCGCCACCGCCGAGGCCAACGTGCTCAGCGGCCGGGTCTTCATGAGCAAGGTTGACAAGCAGGGCCGCCACAGCCAGACCATGATCCTGGCCAGCTCCACCAAGGTGAACGTCGCGGCCGGTGCCAAGGCCACCTGGAAGCAGGGCAAGGGCGCGCTGATCGACAGCTCCGCCAAGGAGGAGTGCGCCGCCGGCGGCGTGCGGGTGTCCGTCACCAACAACGGTGACGAGGCCGCCACCGTCACGGTCGGCAAGCAGCAGGTCGCCGTCCAGCCGGGCAAGACCGAGAGCGTGCTCGTCAAGGTCGAGGAGAAGGCCAACTACGACTTCACCGTGACCGGCCCGAACGGCTACACCAAGCAGTTCACGGGCGTCCTGGACTGCAAGGTCGGCGTGACCCCGACCCCGGCCCCGACCACCCCGGCCGCGACCCCGTCGGGCACCCCCGCCGCGACCCCGTCGGGCACCCCGAGCAACGGCGCCGGTCAGCCGGCCCCGGCGACCACCAGCGCTGCCCCGGGCACCGGTGGCCTGGCCCAGACCGGTGCCAATGACTCCACCCCGATCCTCGCCGCCGTCGCCGGTGGCCTGGTCGTGGCCGGTGGCGCCGCCGTCTTCGTCCTGCGCCGCCGCGGCCGCCACGGCCGCACCACCGCCTGAACCGGTCGGACCGGCTGAACCGGCCGAACCGACCGAACCGCCCGAGCGGGCCGGGAGGCACTGACCTCCCGAGGCCCTGAGAGCGGCAACCGGCCCGGCTCCCCGCACCCGCTGCGGGGAGCCGGGCCGTCCCGCTTCCGGGGCCCGGCCGGCGTGTCCACGGGGCCCGGCCGGCCGGGGTGTTGCCGGTGGGGCGGGAGCGTCGGGGCCGCGGCGGGCGGGGAGGGGCTCCGGATACCCCCAAGGGGTCACCTGGGCGATTCGGGCCTCCGGGCCGGGTGCGGCACAATGGAAGGCTGCAAGCCGAATACTCCCGACGACGCCGGAGCGATCTCACGTGGCGGAATACATCTACACGATGCGCAAGGTGCGCAAGGCTCACGGAGACAAGGTCATCCTTGACGACGTGACGCTCAGCTTCCTCCCCGGAGCGAAGATCGGCGTCGTGGGCCCCAACGGTGCCGGTAAGTCCACCGTGCTCAAGATGATGGCCGGCCTGGAGCACCCCTCCAACGGCGACGCCTTCCTCTCGCCGGGCTTCACCGTCGGCATGCTCCTCCAGGAGCCCCCGCTGGACGAGACCAAGACGGTCCTGGAGAACGTCCAGGACGGCGTCAAGGAGATCAAGGGGAAGCTCGACCGCTTCAACGAGATCGCCGAGCTGATGGCGACCGACTACTCGGACGCCCTGCTCGAGGAGATGGGCAAGCTCCAGGAGGAGCTGGACCACGCCGAGGCCTGGGACCTGGACGCCCAGCTGGAGCAGGCCATGGACGCCCTGGGCTGCCCGCCCGGCGACTGGGCGGTCACCAAGCTCTCCGGTGGCGAGAAGCGCCGCGTCGCGCTCTGCAAGCTGCTGCTGGAGGCCCCCGACCTGCTGCTGCTCGACGAGCCCACCAACCACCTGGACGCCGAGTCGGTGAACTGGCTGGAGCAGCACCTGGCCAAGTACAAGGGCACCGTCGTGGCCGTCACCCACGACCGGTACTTCCTGGACAACGTGGCCGGCTGGATCCTGGAGCTCGACCGCGGCCGCGCCATCGGCTACGAGGGCAACTACTCCACCTACCTGGAGAGCAAGCAGTCGCGTCTCAAGGTCGAGGGGCAGAAGGACGCCAAGCGCGCCAAGCGCCTCAAGGAGGAGCTGGAGTGGGTCCGCTCCAACGCCAAGGGCCGCCAGGCGAAGTCCAAGGCCCGTCTGGCCCGCTACGAGGAGATGGCGGCCGAGGCCGACAAGATGCGGAAGCTGGACTTCGAGGAGATCCAGATCCCGCCGGGCCCGCGCCTGGGCAGCGTCGTCATCGAGGTCGAGAACCTCAACAAGGCCTTCGGTGAGAAGGTCCTGATCGACGACCTGAGCTTCACGCTGCCGCGCAACGGCATCGTCGGCATCATCGGCCCGAACGGCGCCGGCAAGACCACCCTGTTCAAGATGCTCCAGGACCTGGAGACCCCGGACAGCGGCACGGTCAAGGTCGGCGAGACGGTCAAGATCAGCTACGTCGACCAGACCCGCTCCAACATCGACCCGAAGAAGACCCTCTGGGAGGTCGTCTCCGACGGTCTGGACTGGATCAACGTCGGCCAGGTCGAGATGCCGTCCCGCGCCTACGTGTCGGCCTTCGGCTTCAAGGGCCCGGACCAGCAGAAGCCGGCCGGCGTGCTCTCCGGCGGTGAGCGCAACCGCCTGAACCTGGCGCTCACCCTCAAGCAGGGCGGCAACCTGCTGCTCCTCGACGAGCCCACCAACGACCTCGACGTCGAGACGCTCTCCTCGCTGGAGAACGCCCTGCTGGAGTTCCCCGGCTGCGCCGTGGTCATCTCCCACGACCGCTGGTTCCTGGACCGAGTGGCCACCCACATCCTCGCCTACGAGGGCGAAAGCAAGTGGTTCTGGTTCGAGGGCAACTTCGAGTCGTACGAGAAGAACAAGATCGAGCGGCTCGGCGCCGACGCCGCCCGTCCGCACCGGGCCACCTACAAGAAGCTGACCCGAGGCTGACACCCAGCCGTCACAACGGCCCGGCAGACTGCCCTCCGGGGCGGCCTGCCGGGCCGCGGCCCGTCGCCACCGCCCGTCGCCACCGCCCGTCGCATGACGCTCTGCGCCACCGCCGGCCGACGCCGAGGAACGGCGCCGGCGGGCGACCGGACACCGAGGAGAACTTCCGTGGCTCGCCACATCTACGCCTGCCCGCTGCGCTGGTCCGACATGGACGCCTTCGGACACGTCAACAACGTGGTCTTCCTGCGCTACCTGGAGGAGGCCCGGATCGACTTCATGTTCACCCAGGCCGCCGCGGCCGGCGCCGGGGAGTTCGCGGGCGGCTCGGTGGTGGCCCGCCACGAGATCGACTACAAGCGTCCGCTGGTGCACCGGCCCGAGCCGGTCACCATCGAGACCTGGGTGACCAGGATCGGCGGCGCCTCGCTGACCGTCTCGTACGAGATCAAGGACGTCGCCGAGGACGGCGGCGACATCGTGTACGTCCGGGCGTCCACCGTGGTCGTCCCCTACGATCTGGCCGAGGGCCGGCCGCGCCGGATCTCGCCGGTGGAGCGGGAGTTCCTCGGCCGCTTCATGGACGAAGAGCCGGCAGTCGCCACCGTCTGACCCCACCTGACGATTCGAGCTGAACGACTGTGACCATCACCGCCCGTCTCGCCCTGACCGACACCGGGGAGGCCGCCGACCTCTCCGCCTTCCTGCTGCGCCTGCTGCGCTTCGACCGGGCGGCGGCCGTCCGGATCCAGGCGGTGGGCCCGGGTGAGGGGGACGGCGTGCTGGCTGTCTTCGGACGGCTGCCGCTGGGTGGCAGTGGTGCGCTGGCGATCCGCACCGTGCGGCTGAGCGGCCTGGACGAGGCGGTGGACCTGACCGTCTCGGCGGGCCAGTTGCTGGACGGCGTCGACGCCGAGGCGGGTGCCGTCGCGCTGCCCGCGCCGGTGACCGGCCCGGCCTGGGCCGGGATGCTGCCGCCGCGCACCGGCTGGCGGCCGGTCGGGGCCCCGTCGGTGGCCGAGGTGTACCCCGAACTGATGGCCGGGGTGCGGGAGTTCCGCGAGCGCAGCGAGGCCGTACCGGCCCACCACCGCACCCGCGCGGTGCTGGACGCGCTGGCCGACGAGATCTGGTCCCGGCCGGTCACCGCGCTGCCCGAGCTGCCGCTGCGGGTGCCGCACGCCGCGTACGTCATCGGCTTCCTGCGGCCCGACGCCCCGCTGACCGTGCACCGGGCGGGCGGCTGGCTGCGGCTGAGTGCCCCGGCGGGCTCGGTGGTGGTGCGCACCGTGGCCGCGCCGGGTGCGGGGCTGGGGCTGAGCCCGGTCCGGTGACCCCAGGCCGGATCAGGTGACCGCCTGCCGGAGCATGGTGACCCCCGGCCGGATCCCGGGGACGGGCCGGTTCAGCCCGGGGTGTTGATCATCGAGGCGGCGGCGTACGTCAGGTACTCGAGCAGCTGCCGCTCGTGCTCGGCCGACAGCTCCAGGCTCGCCACGGCCGCCCGCATGTGGGTGAGCCAGGCGTCGTGCGCGGCCTTGTCGACCTTGAACGGCACGTGCCGCATCCGCAGCCGCGGGTGGCCGCGCTGCTCGCTGTAGGTGCGCGGGCCGCCCCAGTACTGCATCAGGAAGAGCGTCATCCGCTCCTCGGCCGGCCCGAGGTCCTCCTCGGGGTACATCGGCCGCAGCAGCTCGTCCTGGGCGATGCCCTCGTAGAACCGGTGGACCAGCCGTCGGAAGGTCGGCTCACCGCCGACCTGGTCGTAGAAGGTCTCCTCGCTCAGCGTGCCTCGCCGGATCTCTGTCACCCGACCATGGTCGCAGACGCCGACGGGGTCGTACACCGGGACCAAAGGCGTACGACCCCGTCGGGATCGGTGGACGTCGACCGGCGGACGCCGGTCGGCTGATGTCCGCGGACAGGTCTGCGGACAGGTCTGCGGACGTCAGCCGGGGAGGGTCAGTCCTCCCAGCGGAACAGCTTCCAGGAGATGCCGGTCAGCACCGCCGCGAAGAGCAGCAGGCCGCCCATGGTCGGCAGGGCGTCCATGACGCCGCCGCCGCGGGTGAGCACCGACTGGGCGGAGTCGACCAGGTAGTGCAGCGGCATGACCTGGGAGACGCCCTTCAGCCAGCCCGGGGCCCCGTCCAGCGGGAAGAACGAGCCGGACAGGAAGGACATCGGCAGCACGATGATCTGCGAGATGCCGTTGGCCGCCTCCTCGGTCTTGGCGACCGAGCCGGCCAGCAGGCCGATCGACATGAAGGCGAGCGTCGCGCAGGCCACCAGCGGGATGACCAGCCACCAGTTGCCGGTGAGCTTCAGTCCGAAGAAGCTCGTCGCGACCACCAGGAAGACGGCGGTCTGCAGGAAGGCGGTCAGCAGCGACACCAGGATCCGGGAGCTGACCACGGTTCCGGCGTTGATCGGGGCCAGCCGCAGCCGGCGCAGCACCTTGGACTTGCGCCAGTTGACCAGCGTCAGCGCGGCACCGAACACCGCGCCGGTGGCGACGGCCCAGCCGAGCAGGCCGGGGGTCAGGAACTGGATCGGCTTGAGCGACTTGTCCTCGACCTGCTGGGAGTCCAGCACGAAGGCCGGCTTCTGGCCGGTGGCCGCCTGGTTGGCGTTCTGGACCACCGAGTTGAGGATGCCCTGGAGCGCGCCGGCGCGGACCTGGTCGGCGGCGGTGTAGCGCAGCTCGACCTTGCCGTCCGGGCCCTGCTTGATCAGCGCGTCGTAGTCGCCCTTGCGGACCTTCTCCAGGGTGGCGGCCTCGTCGTCGGTCTTCGTGATGGTGAGGACCTTGTCCAGCCCGGCCCGCTCGTCGCCCTGGATGGAGTCGAACAGCTTCACCGCGCCGACCTGCGCCACCTTGGCGTGGGGGCTGCCGGAGCCCTTGGTCACGGTGCCGAAGAAGACCAGGAACACCAGCGGGAAGAGCAGGATGAAGAAGGTCGCGGTGCGGTCGCGCTTCATCCCGAGCAGCATGGCGCGGGACAGGCTCCAGAACGCGCTGACCCGCTCCCGCTCGCCGGCGGCCTGCGGCTTAGTGGGGGTGGTGGCGGTCATGCGCGGAACTCCCGTCCGGTCAGCTGGAGGAAGACGTCCTCCAGGGTGGCGCCGCGCACTTCCAGGCCGCGCAGCGCGTTCTGCTCGGCGAGGACGCTGAGGACCGGGGCCGGAAGGCGGGTGGAGACGGAGAGCGAGACGGTGTCGTCCTCGAGGTTGGCGATGTCCGCGCCGGCCGCGGTCATCAGCTCCCGGGCCCGGTCGAGCGGGAGCTGGCCGGAGGCCACGCTGATCCGGACGGTGTCGTCGATCTCGCGGATCAGCGCCGCCGGGGCGCCGGTGTGCAGGATCCTGCCGTGGTCCATGATCGAGACCCGGTCGCAGAGCACCTCGGCCTCGTCCAGGTAGTGGGTGGTCAGCACGACGGTGCGGCCCTCGGCGTTGATGTCCCGCAGGAGGTCCCAGAGGTTGCGCCGGGACTGCGGGTCAAGGCCGGTGGTGGGCTCGTCCAGGAAGACGAGTTCCGGGTCGTGGGCCAGTGCGCAGGCGATCGACAGGCGCTGGGCCTGGCCGCCGGACATCTGGTCGGTCAGGGTCTCGGCCTTGTCCGAGAGGCCGACCCGCTCCAGCATCGCGTCGGCCCGCCTGGGGCCGACCCCGTAGAAGGACGCGAAGGTGCGGATGGTCTCCCGGGCCGTCAACTTGCGGAAGAAAGCGGTCGCCTGGAACTGCACGCCGATTCGCGGCAGCAGTTTCGGATTGCGCGGCCAGGGCTCCATGCCCAGCAGCTCGATCCGGCCCTCGTCCGGTTTCCGGACGCCCTCCAGGATCTCCATCGTGGTGGTCTTCCCGGCGCCGTTGGGGCCCAGGATCCCGTAGAACTCGCCGGCCTCGACGGTGAGGGACACCCCGTCGACGGCCTGCACATCCCCGTACCGCTGGCGGATGCCGTCAGCGGATATAGCAGCAGTCATGTGCCCTGAGCCTAGGGGTTGTGAAGGCTCCTGTGCACATCTGTGCGAGCGAATTTGCGGACATTTTAAAGGCGGTGCAAACAAATCCGGGCCGGGCGGATGTCGAATTCCGCCCGGCCCGGCCGGAGTTGGCGATGATCTGCGCTGATCGACCGTCGGGAAATGATCGGACGGGCTTTCAGTTCACGGCCTTTCAGCCGCGGTGCACGGTGATGGTGGTCCAGGCGCCGATGTGGATCCGGTCGCCGTCGTTCAGCGGCACGGCGACGTGCGGGGTGATCGGCTCCGCGCCGCCGTTCATGGTGGTGCCGTTGGTCGAGTCCTGGTCCACCAGGACCCAGCTGCCGTCCGCCTGTTCGGCGAGCAGCGCGTGCTGGTGCGAGGCACCCGGGTCCTCCGGCGGGACGGACAGGTCGATCTCCGGGACGGTGCCGCGGTGCTGGCTGCGCCGCCCGATCCGCAGCTGGCCGCGGCCGGTCAGCGGGATCCGGCGCTCGGGGCAGTACGGCGGGAAGAACAGGCCGGCCGCCTCGGGGCCGCTGCGGGCCATCATCTCGGTGAAGTAGTCCCGGTCGGCCGAGACCACGGCGATCCAGTTGGTCCGCACCGGCTCGGCCGGGGCGGGCTCCTGGGGCTGCGGCGGGGCCAGGTTGAAGGAGGTGCCGAAGTCGCCGCCGCGGTTGTTCGGGCCGGGGCCGGCCGGCTGGGCGTACACCGGGCCGGAGTCCTCGCGCACCGCCTGGTCGGGGAACGCGCCCTCGGGCGTGGGCCCTTCCTGCCCGATGCCGGGCGAGGAGGGCGGGTAGCCGTAGGTGTGGGGGTGCGCCGGGGCCTGCGGCTGCTGCGGGACGGGCGGGGCGACGGCCTGCTGGGCCGCCGGCGGCTGGCCGAACTGGGGCTGGCCGAGGGGCGGCTGCCCGAACGGGGGCTGGCCGAACGGCGGCTGACCGGCCTGGGAGTGGCCGGCCGGGGCCTGCGGCGGGGTGCCGCCGTAGGCCGGCGGGATGTTCAGCGGCGGCTGCTGGGCCGGGCCGGGCGGAGTGTGGCCGGCGCCGGGCACCTGGCGGTGCGAGGGCGTGGAGAGCTCGTAGTCGTAGCCGCACTCCTCGCAGAACCGTCCGGTCTGGGGGCTGCGGCAGATCGGGCAGACGGCCAGGCCCGCGGTGAGGCCCTGCGGCCCGGCGTGCGGCTGGGCGGTCCCGTGCGGCTGGGCGGCGCCCTGCGGGGGTACGGCCCCGTGCTGCGGCGGGGGCACCATGCCGGGCGGCGGCAGCGGAGCCCCGTGCGGCGGGACGGCGCCCGGCGGCATCGGCGGCGGAGGCGGCGGCGCGCCGAAGGAGGCGCCACCGTACCCCGGGTGCCCGGCGTGCGCACCGGGCGCGGGGTCGCTCCCGGGTGCCCCCGGGTAGCCTCCGTGCGCCCCCGGGGTGGGGGCCGGCGGAGTCATCGGGAAGCCGCAGAAGTCGCACCAGTCCTCGGCCTGCGACTCGTGGCCCCTCGGGCAGATCGGCATCAGGTCCCCCTCGTTTCGGGCCGGCGCGGTGCGGCGTCGCGCCGGGGTGCCGGCCCGGTCACGTCTTCAGCGGTCACTTCTTCACACGTACCGTCTTGGTCGACCGGGTCTCAAGGGTCATCGAGTCGGCCTCGCTCACGTTCTTACGGAACCGAACCGTACCCTCCTTCGGGTCCACCACGTCCACCACCTTCTGGAGCAGCCTGTAGGTGCCCTCGTTCCCGGTCGCGTGTGCGATCCGGACGGCGGCGCCCAGCTTGGCGGTCGCGCGGTCGACGTCCCCGGCCCGGTGGGCCTCCAGGCCCTCCTGGATGGAGGAGGCGAGCTCGGCCTGCCCGGTGTAGTGGGCGACCTGTGGGCTGATCCGGGTGGAGGAGGCCAGGTCGTCCGTCCAGACCGCCTTGACCAGGCCCTGGGTGAGCACCTCGGGGGTGCCGCCGGCGACCTGCTCGGGCAGCACCAGGCTGACCCGGGCGGCCAGCATCTCGTTGCCGACCGCGGCGGCCGGCACCTCGACGCAGACGTGGTAGTCGCGGCTCTCGTCGCCCCAGGAGCCGGTCGGGTAGTCGCCGGCCCGGGGGCCGGCCTCGGTGCGGCGGGAGGTCAGGTCCTCGACCGCGGGGGCGACCTGCTTGACGAACCGGACCGTGGCGTTGGCCGGGGTCCAGATCCGCAGCGCGACGTCGGCGACCTGCTTGCCCATCGCGCCGGCCATCATCGAGCGGAAGTCCTCGGCCAGGCCGGAGGGCTCGGCGACGATGTCGGTGGTGCCGAGCAGCGCCGAGGAGATCCGGCGCAGCTCGTCGATCCGCCAGTCGGTGCCCACGCCGCGGCAGTCGGCGGTGAAGTGGCCGGTCACCCGCTCGATGTTGCGGGCCAGGTCCTCGGCCGACTCGTGCTCGTTGTTGCCGTCGGTGAGCAGGATGGCGTGCCGGATGGCGATGTCGTGGCGGGTCAGGAAGAGCTTGTCGGCCTTGGCCAGCCAGGTGCCCATCGCGGTGCCGCCGGCCGCGGTGAGCCGGCGCAGCGAGTCCTTGGCCTGCTCGCGGGTGGTGGCGGAGGCGATCGCGAGGGTGCCGTCGCCGGGGTAGATGTCGCGGGCCTCGTGGGTGCCGGCGACCACGGCGAAGGCGGTGCCGTCGCGCAGCGCGTCGACGGCGGCGGCGGTGGCCTCGCGAGCGCCGTTGATCTTGGTCTTGGGGTAGTCCATCGAGCCCGAGCAGTCCACCAGGATGACCACGGCCGCCGCCGTCCCGGTGCCCGCCGGGGTGGCGTCGGCGAAGCCGAGCGGCCGGCCGCCGGAGGTGCCGCCGCCGGTCGCGGTGACGGTGACGATGGCGTTGACCTCGCGGGCGCCGTCGGCCAGGTACTCGTTCTGGAAGATCTCCACGTGGAACCTGGGCAGACTCGGCTTCGCCAGTGTTGCCATGGGGCGGTCGACTCCCGTCGGGTGAGGGGTGGACGTGCTCAGGACGGTGGGGCGGCCCGCCGGGCGGGCCGGCGGGTCGTGGCGCCGGGGCGTCCGGCGGGTGGTCGGTCAGGCCGTCGGCGGGTGCGGCGGCTGCGGCGGGACGGGCGGTGCGACGGGCGGAACGGGAGCGGCGGGGGCGGTCGGCGGGACGGGCGGCGCCGGGGGGACCTCCGGGGGTGCGGGCGGGACCGGGGGCAGCGGGGCCGCGGCGGAACCGATCACCGGGAGGTCCGGCAGGGTCGGGTCGTGGTCCTCGTCGTCCCCGTCGTCCCCGCCGTCCGCCGCCGGGGCCGGTCGCGGAGCGATCACCGGCAGGTCCAGCGCGGTCGGGGTCTGGTCGGCGTCCTCGGCGGCGGCCGGCGGGTCGATCGGCAGCACGGCGACGGTGATGTTGTCGTGGCCGCCGGCCGCGACCGCGAACTTCACCAGGGTCTGCGCCGTGGCGAGCGGCTCGGTGCGGGCGTCCGGGCGCACGTAGTACGCCAGGTCGGTGGCCGCCTCGGCGTAGTTCCACAGGCCGTCGGTGCAGATCAGCACCACGCCGGGGACGTGCGGGGTGAAGTCGAGGGTGTGCGGTACGACCTCCTCGGCGTCGGCGCCGAGCCAGCCGGTGATCGCGTGCGCGCGCGGGTCGGAGTAGGCCTCGGCCTCGCTCATCAGCCCGGCCTCGACCATCCGGGCCGCCCAGGAGTCGTCCTGGGTGAGCCGGAACGGCTCCGCGGCGGCGCGGTCGTCCGGGATCCAGTACGCCCGGGTGTCGCCGACCCACCCGATGGTGACCCGGCCGCCAGCGGCTATCGCGCTGACGTAGGTGCAGGCGGGCGCGTTGAGGTCGGGCCGGGTGGGGCCGGCGCCGTCGGTGGCGAGGTCGGCGACGGCCTGCGCGGCGTCGGCGATGGCCTGGCGCATCGCCTGGTTCGGGTCCCGGCCGGCCTCCAGGGCGGTCAGCAGCGACTCGGAGGCGGCGTCGACGGCGGTCTCCGAGGCCTCGTCGGGGCGGTCGGAGGAGGAGACGCCGTCGCACACCACGGCGACCACGACCGGCTCGCCGCCGGGCAGCGAGGTCGCGGCGACGGTGAAGGAGTCCTCGTTGCGGTGGTGGCGCACGCCGCGGTCGCTGACCCCGGCGACGCCCCCGAGGGCCTTCTCCATGTGGTCGCGCGGGCGCGGCTGGGCGCTGCCGCAGCCCTCGCAGTAGCCGTCCGGGGCGACCTGCGGCTGCCCGCAGTGCACGCAGACCGGCCCGCGCGGCGACGGTACGGCCTCGCCGCGTGCGGCGGCCCAGCTCGCCGGCATCGAGCCGGGGGCCGCCCGGCCGTCCCGGCCCGTCCCGCAGGAGCCGCAGTAGGCGTCCTCCGGCTCCATCGGCTCCGAACAGCTCGGGCACTCGGTCTGCTGCGGCATCTGCTACACCCACGTCCTGGGACGGGCTCGGTTGGCCCGTTCCACCATCTCGATCCTGTTCTCGGCCCGGTCGGCCAACCGGGCGAGTACCCGGTAGGACTGCTCCAGGGCGAAGCGCAGTTCCCGCTCCTGTGCGGGACGTCCCAGGACCACCAGTCCGGTGGCCCGCCGGCCGGCGGCCGCCTCGGCGCCGACCCAGCCGAGGGCCGCGTCGAGCACCTCGACGGCGAGCTCCTCGCGGCGGCGGTCGTCCAGCCGCAGCGCGGTCAGCTGCGCGGAGCTCGCGTCGAGGTCGGCGGCCAGGTCGTCGGTGGGCCGGCGCTCGCGCAGCCGGGCCCGGACGGCGGCGATCCGGGCGGCGGTGTACTGGCTGGAGGTGGCCGGGACGGTCTCCAGGACGCGGACCGCGCCGGTCCGGTCCTCCTCGGCCAGCCGGACCCGGGCCAGCCCGAAGGCGGCGCTCAGGTAGGCGTGGTCGGTGGCCCACACCAGCCGGTAGAACTCGGCCGCGTCGCCGCCGTCGCCGAGCAGTTCGGCGCAGATGGCGAGGGCCAGCTTGGGCGCGGCCTCGCCGGGGAAGGCGTCGTAGACCGCGTCGAAGGCCTCCGCGGCGGCTGTGACTCGCCCGCTCGCCTCCGGGCGCTCCTGGCCCGGCGCCGACGGTCGTCGCTGGGAGTCCCCGCCGCCGACCAGCGCGGTCAGGCCGCGGTACCAGACCACCCGCCAGTCGTCCGGCTGGTCCCGCTCCAGCTCGGCGAGCCGGCTCACGGCGTCCTCGTGGCGGCCGAGTTCGAGCAGGGCGCGCAGCTCGCGCAGCCGGCTCTCGACCGAGACGGTGGGTGCGGCGGCCAGCGCGGCGAGCGTCTCCTCGGGGTCGGGGGTGACCAGGACGGCCAGGAAGCCGGCGTTGGGGTCGCCCGGGTCGACCCGCGGGACGGGCAGCGCGAGGGCGGCGGCGGCCGGGTCCAGCGGGGCCACCGCGAGCTTCCCGGCCTGCTCGGTGGGAAGCACCAACTCGGTGTCCACGACGCGCAGTTCGGGGCCGAACAGGGTGGAGGGCGCGGGCCTGGGCCGGTCGTCCTGAAGGGCCAGCACCTCCCGCAGCACGCCGGTGAGCTGGTCGGCCATCTCCTCGGCGGAGGCGAAGCGGCGGGCCGGGTCCGGGTCGGTGGCGCGGACCAGGAAGCGGTAGTACGACTCGTACCGGGCGAAGATCTCGACCTGCTCGGGGCCGGGCAGCGAGTCGCGGTAGGTGCTGCTGTAGCCCTGGAAGTCGAAGGTGAGCACCGCGAGGGTGCGGGCCACGGTGTACAGGTCGGAGGCGGCCGAGGGGCCGTCGGTGGCGATCTCCGGGGCCTGGTAGCCGATGGTGCCGTAGATCGGGCCGTCGTCGTCGAGCCGGCGGACCGCGCCCATGTCTATGATCTTGAGCGCGTCGCCGCTCTGGATCACGTTGTCGATCTTGAAGTCGCAGTAGACCAGGCCCCGGCCGTGCAGGTAGCCCAGGGCCGGCAGCGCCTCCAGCGCGTACGCGATCGCCTGCTCGACCGGCAGCGGCTCGCGCCGGCCGTCCGGGGTGCGGCGCTCGTTGGCGATGTCCTTGAGCGACTTCCCGCCGACGTACTCCATCACGATGTAGCCGTCGGTGGCGCCGGTGCGCAGGTCCGGGTGCTCGGCGAAGTTGATGATCCGGACGATGTTCGGGTGGTCCACCTCGGCCAGGAAGCGCCGCTCGGCGACGGCCACCGCGAGCGCGTCCTCGTCCCCGGTGTCCAGCAGACCCTTGAGCACCACCCACTTGTCGTTGACCCGCCGGTCCACCGCCAGGTAGATCCAGCCGAGCCCGCCGTGCGCCAGGCAGCCCACCACCTCGTACTGCCCGCCGACCAGGTCGCCGCGGCGCAGCTTGGGCGTGAACGAGTACGGCGTGCCGCACTTGGTGCAGAAGCCGTCCGGGCGGCCCGGGCGGCCGTTCTTCTCCCGGCCCACCGGGGCGTCGCACCTGGAGCAGAACCGCTTGCGCTCGGGCACCTCGGCGTCGGCCAGGACGGCCCGGGACGGGTCGGCCGCCTCGACGGTCGGCACGGTGACCAGACCGGCGCCCAGCCGGTTGCGGGTGCCCGCGGAGGCGCTGCCCCGGGTGGAGCGGACCGAGAGCGAGCGGCCGCTGCCGGTACGGGTCGAGCGGTGCGAGCGGGAGCGGCCGGACATCGAGCGTGCCGAGCCGGTGCGGGCCGACGGCGAACGGGCGGAGCCGGTGTGCCCCGAGCCGGCGTGCCCGGAGCCGCCGGAGACCCGGGCGGAGGGGACGTAGGGCTGGGTGACGCCGGTGTCGTCGGCGGGCGGGGTCAGGCCGCACTCGTCGCAGTAGCCGTCCGGGTCGATGCTGCCGGAGCAGTCGCGCGGACAGGGCGAGCCGGGCCCGGCGGGCGCGGCTGCCCCGGTCGTTCCGGTCGTGGTCGCCGAGGTGGTCCCGGCCGTGGGCGCCGTGGTGGTCCCGCCCGCCGGTGCGAGCCCGCACTCGTCGCAGTAGCCGTCGGCGTCGATCCTGCCGCTGCCGGAGCACTCCGGCCGTTCGCACGTCCCGCCCATCAACCTCAGCCCCCCTGAGCCTGTCCGTCCTGAGCCTGTCCGTCCTGAACCTGCGAGGCGCCCGGCGCCGGGCCGGCCGCCTCCTGAGCCCGCCCGGGCTCGGCCTCGGCGTGGGCCGGGCGCAGCGACTGCTGGAACCGGGCCACCGCGGCGGCCGCCGCCCGCAGGTCGCAGGGCGCGCTCCAGAGCAGCCAGCGCGCCTTCTCGTACCGTTCGACCACTTCCGGGTCCTCGGCGACCCGCAGCCGGGCCGCCATCGCCTTGTAGGCGTCCAGCCGGCCGCGCAGCTCGGCCCGGACGGCCAGCGGCTGGGTCACCTCGGTGAGCGACTGCCGGGCCCGGCCCAGCTCCTTGGCGGCGGCGTCCTCCAGCGCGTCCAGCAGCGGCGCCAGCCGGCCCCACTGCCCGGCCTGGCGCAGGTCCAGCGCGGCGACGATCCGCTCGCGCAGCGCCGAGGCGGGGCCCGGCACCGCCGGGACGTCGCTGGACGCTATCTTCGCCAGCACCTCGCCGCGCGCCCGGCGGGCCTCGGCCAGGGTGGCGTCGGCCCGCTGGAGCAGGTCGCCGACGCCCTGGAGCCGCTCCTCGGCCTCGTCGCGCAGCCGCAGCAGGTCCTCCAGCTCCAGCCGGACGCCGTCCAGCGCCCGCCCGGCTCGGTCGAACCGCTCGGTGTCCACCACCCCGGCCGGGCCGGCGAAGGCCGAGCCCTCCGGGACGGTGCCGCGCTGGGCGGGCACCCGGGCCGGGCGCCACAGCGCCAGCGGGTCCCCGTGCACCTCGGTGCGCAGCGCGGTGAGGTCCTGCTCGATCCCGGCCAGGTCGTCGCCCAGCGGGTGGCCTCCGGTGCGCACGCCGAGCGAGGCGGCCAGGGTGCGCACCCGCTGGAGCTCGGCCAGCAGCAGGTCGATCCGGGCCGGCAGCGCCGACCAGACCGCGTCGGCGGCGCTGACCACCTCCAGCACGGTGGCGTACCAGGAGTTCATCCGGGCCATCAGCGCGTTCAGGCTGATCCGCTCGACCAGCTTGGCGGGCGCACCGAGCACCTGCGGGCCGTCCGGCACCACCCCGCCGGGGACGGTCACCGCGTCGCCGGTCAGCAGCTCGCTCAGCTCGGCCAGTTCGGGCGCGCCGGGCTTGGCCTTGCGGGCCCGGACGGCACGGGCCGAGGCCAGCGCCTCGGAGTAGCGGTCGAACAGCGCCCAGAGCAGCGGCAGGCCCTTGCCGGCGACGGACCAGCGTTCCAGGGTGCGCCCGGACAGCTCGGCGCCGTCCAGCAGCCGCAGGCCCGGGTGGTCCTGGAGGGCGAGCAGCGCCGACTCGACCGCGTCCCGCTCCGCGCCGAGGCGGGCGAGCGCGCGGTCGACCTCCTCCCGGCTCAGTGCCGGGCCAGCCGATGCCGCCACCGCGGTGTCCTTCCTTCCTCGCGTGCGATCCCGACGTGCCTGACGTGCGGTCCCACGACAACCCCCGTGTCCACCACCGGTCTCCCCGTGGTGATCGTCCCGAACCCTAACCGGTGGCCGTTGCGGCGGAGCGGGCGCGGGGCGTCAAGGCGCCGTCAACGCCCCGCTGACGGCGCGCGCGCTACCTCCCCCGCGCCGTCCTCCGCGTCGCCGCGGGCCGGCCCCGCGCGTCGCCGCCGGGCCGGCCGGACGCCGCCTCAGTGTGAGCCGGGCCAGTAGTGATCGGCCTCGTTGAGCATGTACGGCTTGAGCCAGTGCTCGTACGAACGGGCCCAGTCGCCGCGCGCGTAGTAGTCGGCCAGGACCTGGTTGACGCGGGCGGTCAGGTCGGTGCTGTCCTTCAGCATGGCGACGCCGATCACCTCCGGCTGCGCCTCGCCGTCCACGATCCGCACGGTCTGGTCCTGCGCGGCCTGGCCGGCCGCCAGGCCGTTGTCGGTCATGGTGGCGTCGACCTTGCCGAGCTGCATCAGGACCAGGCAGTCCAGCTGGTTCTCCACCGTGACGACCTGCCGGGCGGTCTTCTTCTCCTTGACGATGTTCAGCGCGGTGGAGCCGTCGGCGGCGCAGACCGCCTTGTCCTTGACCGCGTCGTCGATGTTCTTCGCCGGCGACGACTTCGGCACCAGGACGCGCTGGCTGATGTTGAAGTACGGCTTGGAGAAGGCGACGTCCTCCATCCGCTTGCAGTTGATCGTCATGGTGCGGACGATCAGGTCGACCCGGCCCTTCTTGATGGCGTCCATCCGGTCGGCCGTGGCCACCGGCTTGAGTACCACCTTCTCCGGGTCGCCCATGACGGCCGCGCCGATCGCCCGGGCGAGGTCGATGTCGAAGCCCTCGATCTGCCCGGTGTTCGGGTTGCGGGCGCCCCAGCGGTAGCTGTTCTGGTCCACGCCGATCACCAGGCTGCGCTTGGCCTTGATGGCCTTGACGGCGGGGCCGTCCTCGGTGCTCGGCGGCACGCTCTTGTAGACGTCGCAGCCGTCGCCCGGTGTCTGCTCCTGCTGTACGGCCAGGGGCGCGGCGGTCGCGGCCGCGGGTGCGGCGCCGACCGGGCCGCCCCCGGCGAGCACGGCCGCGCCGGCCGCCAGCAGGGCCAGCGCGGCGGCGGGCCTGGTGGTTCTCCGGAAGGTCCTGTTGCGCATCGGTCGGTCTCCCCCTTGCCCGTTACCGGTACTCGGCCAGTCGTCGGCCCAGACCCCGCAGCGCGGCGGCCGCGGCCAGCAGGCCGAGCAGCGCGGCGGCGACGCCGGCGGCGCGCAGGTCCCCGCCGGTGCCCTCGGCGGCCTTCGTGAAGCGGTCCTGCTCGATGTCGGCGGCCTGGGCGAGCGCCCTGTCGGTGGCGTTGAAGGCGGCGTCGGCGGTGGCCGCGTCGCCCTTGGCCGTCACGGTGGCCTCCAGGGCGCCCTGGTAGTCGGCGTCGCTCACCTCCCGGACCCGGGCCGCGTCGTGCCGCCGGCGCCACTCGTCGAACTGGTTCCTGGCCTCCTGGATGCTCGGCCTGGCGGCCTCCGGCGCCTTGTAGAAGGCATCCGCCAGGGAGCCGCTGTACCGGCCCGGTGGAGTCTTCTCGGCGCCGGCCAGGTTCTCGGCGGCCTTCGCCCACTGGTCGGCGTACCTGGTGGTCGAGCCGCGGGCGACGAAGTGCAGGTTCTCCGCCAGCCGGGCCGTCAGCACGTCCGCCCGGGCGGAGTTGAGCGCCTGCAGCGGGTTCGCGCCCTCGCGGCTGCTGCGGTGGAGGGCCGAGTCGGTGGCCAGCCCGGTGACGGTCAGCCACAGGGCGCCGGCCAGCACGGCGGCGGTGGCGCCCAGCAGTCCGATGTTGAACACCCGGTTGGTGCGGCGGAACAGCGTCGACTGCACCCAGACCAGCGCCGCCAGGGTGACCAGCGCCAGGCCGTACGCCGCCCACGGCACCGCCTCGGCGGCGGCGTAGTCGTCGGCCAGCTCCTGGTTCTCGGCGGCGGCCAGTTCGGCGGCGGTCGGCAGCAGCACCGTCTGCATCTGCTCGGAGGCGTACCGCAGGTAGCCGCCGCCGAGCGGGATGCCCTGCCGGTTGTCGGCCCGCGCCGTCTCCACCAGGCCGGCGTACACCGGGAGTTGCTGGTTCAGTCGGGCGAGCGAGCCCTGTGCGGGGGAGGTCGCCGTGGTCCGGGCGGCGGCCTCGGCGATCAGCTTGGCGGCGGTGGCGACGTCCTGCTCGTAGCGGCTGCGGACCTCGTCGGGCTCGGCGCCGGCCAGCAGGAAGCCGCTCGCCGCGGTGGTGGCGGCGTCGGCCAGGTTGCGGTGGATCTCGGCGGCGTCCCGGCTGAGCGGCTGGCTGTACGAGACCACCCGGTCGGCGGCCTGCGCCCTGGTCTCCAACTGCCAGGCGGTGAGCCCCCCAAAGGCCACGGTGAGCACCGCGAGCACCACACCGGTCAGCCGCAGCCGACCGGGGGGCGTGCGGGTGGCCTGGGCGAGCCGGGCGCGCACACCGGTGGCGACGGCCGTCGAGGGGCGCTTCACCGGCGCCCCGCCGGGTCTGGGCGCCGGGGGAGCGCCGCCGGGCCGCGCGGGCGGGGCCGCTCCGGGGACGGCAGGGCCCCCCGACCGGGCCGTCGCCGCCGGTGCGGCCGTCGCCACCGCCGTACCCGGCGGCTGGTTCGGCCGTGCCGGGAACGCGGCGCCGGACGCGCCGCTGCCTACTGGTGTTGCCACCCGCCTCATCCTCCCCTGGGGCCGGGCCCGTCCCCGGGGCCCGACCGATGGCAGCAGTATGGCCGTGACTCCCCGCGACCACACCCGACTTGCGCCGATCTTGAGCATGTCGTGCACGTTCCCCGGGGCGGTTCGTACCGCCGGTACCGCTCGTAACGCCGGTACCGCTCGTACCGCCAGTACCGCTCGTGCCGGTCCCTGCCGCTCCTGCCGCTAGTGCCGCTCGTTCCGCTCGTGCCGGTCGCCCCGGGAGGTGGCGAACCGTCCGACGCCGGCCGCCCCCTCCGCGGTTCCCCGCCGGGCGGAGCGCGGGGGCCGGGTGCGGACGAGCGTTCCCGGGTGCGGCATCCCCTCGCTCCGTACGATGGAGGTATGCGCCTGCTTGGAACGATCTCGCCCGACCGCCCGCTGCTCGTCGTCGCCGTGCGCGAGGAGGCCGCCCACCTGGACGACCGCCTGCCCGTGCTGCTCACCGGGATCGGGAAGGTCAACGCCGCCGTCGCGCTGGCCACCGTCCTCGCGCAGGGCGAGAAGCCCTCCGAGGTGATCAACCTGGGTACGGCCGGTGCGCTGCGTCCCGGTTGGGAGGGCATCCACCACGTGGTCCAGGTGATCCAGCACGACCTGGACACCACCACCCTGCACGCGCTCACCGGGCGTGAGTACGGCGCACCGCTGGTGATCGGCAAGGGCGACGGCCCGGTGCTGGCCACCGGCGACCTCTTCGTCTCCGACCCGGACGCCCGCGACCGGCTCGCCGAGCACGCCGACCTGGTGGACATGGAGGGCTACGCCGTCGCCACCGTCGCGCACCGGGCCGGCGTTCCCGTGCGGCTGGTCAAGCACGTCAGCGACGAGGCCGGGGACGGCGCGGGGCACAGCTGGAAGGAGTCGGTGGACGACTGCGCCCGGAAGCTGGCCGACTGGGTGGTCGCGCAGGGCTGGTGACGCCTCCTCAAAGTCGGTGTCCCGGGGCTCCGGCGCTGGCTAGGGTGGCGCGATGACCGAGACCACCGTTCCGAGCGAGCCCTCCGACGTCCGTCCGCCGAGCCTGAACGCGGACGAGCCGACCACCCTGCTGGCCTTCCTGGACTACCTGCGCGCGGCGGTGATCGCCAAGCTCGACGGGGTCGCCGACGAGGACGCCCGGCGCCCCGGCGTCGCCTCCGGCACCAGCCTGCTGTGGCTGGTGCGGCACCTCGCCGTGGTCGAGGACAACTGGTTCACCTGGGCCTACCGGGGCGTGGGCGACGAGCCGCGCAAGACGGGCGAGGCGCCGCTGGACGGCGCGACCGTGGCCGCGGAGCTCGCCGGCTACCGGGCGGCGATCGAGCGGTCGAACGCGGTGGCCGCGGCCGCCCCGGACCTGGACCGGCCGGGTGCGCGCTCGCTGCGGCCGGAGGCCGCCGAGGGGCCGTCGCTGCGGTGGGTGCTGGTCCACATGATCGAGGAGACCGGGCGGCACGCCGGGCACGCGGACATCATCCGCGAGCAGCTGGACGGCGCGGTCGGGCGCTGACGGCGGAGCGGGGGCGGGAGGGCGGACCGGGCCCTCCCACCCCCGCCGCCCCGGGGTCAGGCGTCCCGGAAGTCCGAGAGGTCCAGCGCCGCCAGCCGCTCCGGGTCGGTGAGCACGTCGATCGCGACGATCGCGCCGTCCACCACCGTGAACGCCATGATCGACAGCGCCCGGCCGTTGTCGCCGATGACCACCGCGCCCGCGGTGCCGTTGACCAGCGCCGGGCGGGCGAACGGCGACAGCGTGCCCCACAGGACGGCCTGACCGGCCACCGTGCCCGCGCCCGAGAGCACCACCGTGTGCCGGGCCAGCACCGTGCCGCCGTCCGAGCGCAGCACCACGTCCGGGTCGAGCACGGCGACCAGCGCGTCCAGGTCGCCGTTGCGGGCGGCGGCGAAGAACGCGTCCACGGCCGCGCGCTGCCGGCCGAGGTCCGGGTCGGGCGTGGGCGCCTGCCCCCGCACCTTGCGGCGGGCCCGGCTGGCCAGCTGGCGGGTGGCGGCGGCGGTCTTCTCGATCAGCGGGGCGATCTCCTCGAACGGCACCGCGAACAGGTCGTGCAGCACGAAGGCGACCCGCTCGGCCGGCGATAGCGACTCCATCACCACCATCAGCGCCAGCCCGACCGAGTCCGCGAGCACCACCTCCTGCTCCGGGTCCACCACGCCCTCGCGCCGCAGCAGCGGGTCCGGGATGCGCGGCGGCCCGGGCTCGCCGCCGGGACCGGCGGGCTCCAGCGGCTCCTCGCGGCGCTGGGCGCGGGTGCGCAGCAGGTTCAGGCAGACCCGCGAGACCACCGTGGTCAGCCAGCCGCCGAGGTTGGCCACGTCGGCGGTGTCGGTGCGGTCGTAGCGCAGCCACGCGTCCTGGAGGGCGTCCTCGGCCTCGCCGACCGAGCCGAGCATCCGGTACGCGACGGCGCGCAGGTGCGGGCGGTGCTCCTCGAAGAGCGCGGCCCGGGCGGCCCGGTCGTCCACCTTCTCGTCCACGTGTCACGGTCCTTCGTCGCCGGGGGCAGGGCAGCAGGAGCCACCCAACAACGGCGGCGCCGGGAGATCAACTCCCTTCCGGCGACGTGCCTGGGCGACGCGCCCCGGCGGGGCGGTCGGGGGCGGTCGGCGGGGCGGTCGGCGGCCCGGGGCCCTGTCCGAGGCGCCTCGTAGGGTGGCCGCCATGTCCCTCCTCGATGCGATCCGCGCCGACTCCGCCGCCGCCGACTTCCTGGCCTGGCCGGGCGACTTCTCCCTCGACGTCTACGAGCACGGTGAGGAGGTCGTGCTCGCCTCGGGCGAGGCCCTGGAGCCGTTGGCCAAGGACGGCGCGGGCGGCACCTACTTCCTGTGCGGCGAGGGCGGCGAGGACCGGCCGGTGCTGTACGCCGACTCCGAGGGTGGGGCGGCCCTGCTGGCCGTCGGGGTGCCGGAGCTGGTCCGGCTGCTGCTGGCGGTGCCGTGGTGGCGGGACTGCCGGCGGCTGACGGTCGAGGAGAGCGAGGCGGCGGCCGAGGAGTACCTGGAGGACGAGCCCGGGCTGTACGCCGAGCGGGACGCGGCGGCCGCCGCGCTCGGGCTGGACGTTCCCTCCCCGGCCGAGGCCCTGGCGCGGCTGCGGGAGCGCGCGCTGGGCCTCGGGGCCTCGTACGTGCTGCTCAACGCGGAGGAGGAGGGCGCCGTGTACGAGCCGCTGTTCAGGCCGTAGCGGCTTCGGTGACGTCCCTGGTCGTGACCACCTTGGCGAAGCGGTTGGCGTGCAGGGTCGTCGCGGTGGCGCGGGCGAGCTCGGCGGCGGGGACGGTGGTGCCGTCGGGGCCGGTCATGTCGAAGGAGTGCATGGCGTCGGTGGGGAAGATCGCGTCGTAGCCGAGGTTGCCGGCCATCCGGGTGGTGGTCTCACAGCACACGTTGGTGATGATCCCGGCGACGACCACCTGCCGGGCGCCGCGCTCCTGGAGCCAGGCGTGGAGGTCCGGGGTGCCGTAGAAGGCGCTGTTGACGGTCTTGGTGACGTGCAGGGCGGGGGTGACGCCGGCGACGAAGTCCTTCAGCCCGTACCCCGGGGTGCCCTCGGCGAGCGGGCCCGCTGTGGAGGCGTGCTGGACGGTGACGATCGGCCGGCCGGTGGCCTGCCAGGTGGCGATCAGTTCGGCCATCCGCTGCTCGGCCCGCGGGTTGTCGCGCGGGCCCCAGAAGGAGGCGTCCTCGAAGCCCTTCTGGACGTCGACGAGCAGCAGGACGGCGTCGGGGTCGAGGGTGAGCGGGGCGTCGAAGGCGTCGGTGTTGGTCATGCCGACCATGGTGGTCGGGGCCGCCGGGGAGGCGTGATGGGCGGAGAAGCCACCCATCGATGGATTCCTGCCACGGGTTCCCGTGCCATAGGTTCCTGCCATGCGAACGGTGGGGTGTCTGATCTTCGACGGGGTCCGGGCCTTCGACTACGCGGTGATCGGCGAGGTGTGGGCGAACCGGACCTCCCGGCCCGGCCTGCCCGCCTTCGACCTGCTGGTCTGCGGGCCGGAGGGCGCCCGGGTGCGGCTGGGCGGCGGGCTGGAGCGGGTCCCCGACCACGGCCCCGCGGCGCTGGCCGACTGCGACCTGGTGATGGTGCCGGGCGTCGAGGACCCGGCCGTCCGGCGGAGCCCGGAGATCCTGGACGCCCTGCGGGCCGTCTCCGCCGCCGGCGTCCCGATCGCCTCGCTCTGCGCGGGCGCCTTCGTCCTCGCCGAGGCCAGCCTGCTGGACGGCCGCGAGGCCACCACCCACTGGGCGCTCGCCCCGGAACTCGCCCGCCGCTTCCCGGCGGTGACGGTCCGGCCTGAGGTGCTCTTCACCGGCGGCGACGGCCTGTGGACCTCGGCGGGCGTCGCGGCGGGCATCGACCTCTGCCTGCACCTCGTCCGCACCGCCCACGGCCAGCAGGCCGCCGCCGCGATCGCCCGCGCCATGGTCACCGCGCCGTTCCGGGCGGGCGGCCAGGCCCAGTTCATCCCCTCCCCGGTCCCGGACGCCGCTGCCGGCGACGACCCGCTGGCCCGGCTCCGGGCGGAGGTGCTGACCTCCCTCGACGCCCCCTGGACGGTGCGCCGGATGGCCGGCGCCGCCCTGATGTCCGAACGCACCTTCGCGCGCCGGTTCGCCGCCGCCACCGGAGCCGCCCCGATGCGCTGGCTCCTCGACCAGCGCGTCCTGGCCGCCCAGCGCCTGTTGGAGGAGACCGACCTGCCCGTCGACGCCGTCGCCACCCACTGCGGCTTCGCCTCGGCGGTCTCGCTGCGGCCGGTCTTCACGGCCAGGGTGGGTGTGGCGCCGAGGGAGTACCGGCGGGCCTTCCGGGGGCGGGAGGAGGGCTGAGGTCTACGGGGTCAGGCCGTGACCGCCGCGCCGACGGGGAGCGCCACGACGATCTCCTCGTCCTCGTGGTCCCCGGTCGGCCGGAAGCCGAGCGAGGTGTAGAGGTGCCCGGCGGAGGTGTTGTCCGGGTGGTAGGAGAGGCGGATCTCCCGGCACTCCGGCAGCGCCGACAGGCGCTCGATCACGGCGTGCACGGTGGCGCGGCCCACGCCCCGGCCCTGTTCGGCCTCGGACACCACCATGCCGCCGATCCAGTGGGTGCCGTCCTCGTCGTCGTACGCCCACATGACGTGGCCCACGATGTCCTCGCCGGCGCGGACGCCGAGGGACGTCCAGACCCCGCCGCGCTGGGAGAGCAGGAGGTAGCGCGCGGCGAGTGCGGCCACGTACCGGCGCTGGTCGTCGGCGGGCGCCACGTCGGCGACGTCGCGCCAGTTCTCCTCCGTGATCTCCTCGAGCACCACGGTCCGGCCCTGGCGGTCGGTGGTCTGCTGCGTCATGCGTTTCCCCACATCTCTGCTGTTCATGAGGGGTGATCATAGGCATGCGAACAGGTGGTCGGGGAGTCATTTTCCGCGGGGCCCGGTGAGGCCGGGTAGGGCGGGGGAGGAGCCGGGCGGGGCCCGGCGAGGCGAGGAAGGGGGGAGGGGCGGGGGGGCGGCCCTCAGCGCCGCCACCCCGTTGGCTTCTCGGCACGGGGGCCGTGGTCCGTTGAGCCAAACCCCACCATGGGGTGAAGCCGTGGGCCGTGGGCCCGGTGGGCGCCGTCAGCCCGTGGCGGCCGCGCGCAGGCGCTTCTTGTCCGGCTTGCCGACGGGCGTCAGCGGGATCTCGTCGACGACGTGCAGCACCTCGGGGGCGAAGATCCGCCCCTTGCGCTCGGTGACGAAGGCGCGGAGTTCGTCCAGCCGCGGCCGCTGCCCCGGTGAGGGAACGACGGCGACGTGGACGTGCTCCGCCTCCTGGTCGTCGCGGACCCCGAAGACCGCGCAGCGGGCGACCGTCGGGTGGGTGAGCAGGAGCTCCTCCACCTCGGAGGGGTAGACGTGCCCGCCGACCACGATGATCAGGTCCTTGACCCGGTCGGAGAGGTAGAGGTAGCCGTCCTGGTCGAAGTAGCCGATGTCGCCGGTGTCCAGCCAGCCGTCCCGCAGCACCGCGGCGGTGAGGTCCGGCCGCTTCCAGTACCCGGCCATGACGACGTCGGAGCGAATGTGGATCTCGCCCTGCTCGCCGGCCGGCAGGTCGGTGCCGTCGAGCGAGCGGATCGCCACCTCGACGCCCGGGACGGGCCGGCCGACCGGGACCCGGCCGCCCTGGCCGATCCGCTTGTGCTCCTGCGGCATGAGTACGGAGATCAGCTGCGCCTCCGACATCCCGTACATGCCCACCAGGACCGGCCCGAAGACCTTGAGCGCCTCGCGGATCCGGGTCGGTGAGGCGGCGCTGCCCCCGTACAGGATCTGCCGCAGGCTGGACAGGTCGGTGCGGCCGATCGCCGGGTGGTCGAGGAGCTGGTGGAGCAGCGGCGGCAGCACCCAGAAGTCGGTGATGCGTTCGCGCTCGACGGCGGCCAGGACCGCGCCGGGGTCGAAGGAGCGCTGGAGGACCACCGTGCCGCCGTGCTGGAGGGCCAGGTCGGCGAGGACCCCGCCGAGGTGGGCCAGCGGGGTGGCGGCGAGGAAGCGGGGCGGGCCGCCGGTGCTGACGACCGGGTCGTCGAAGACGCGGCGGTAGGGCCCGTGCAGGCTGAGGATGCCCTTCGGGATGCCGGTGGTGCCGCCGGTGTGGCGGATGCTGAGATCGTCCTCCGGTCCGATCCGGACGTCCGGGGGCTCGGCCGGGCGGTGGGCGGAGGCGGCGATCACGTCCTCGCCGATGGCCGGGGTGCGGCCGTCGAGCGGCCCCGGGCCCAGGGTCAGGACGGTCGGCACGTCGATCAGCGGGAGCAACTCGGGGGCCTCGGCGTACCGTTCGGCGTCCACGAGCAGCACGGCGGTGTCGACGCTCGCGGTGATCTCGGCCAGGACGGGGATGCTCATGCCGTCGTACAGGTTCACCACCCGGGCGCCCGCGAGGCCCGCCGCGTACCGGGCGCTGAGGGCCTCGGGGGTGTTGCCCGTCAGCAGGGTCACGGTGGTGCCGACGGCGGCGCCCCGGGCGATCAGCTCGTGGGCGAGGCGGTAGGTGGCGGCGGCGAAGTCGCCGGCGGTGACCTCGGTGCCGTCGGCGGCGACGACGGCCCGCCGGTCGGGGTCGGAGGCGAGGGACTGGAGGATCAGCGCGGGGCCGCTGACGAACTCCTCGTCGGGCATGGCTACTTCTTCCTTGTAGTTTGCAACCATGGCCACAGGCTAACCCCATCCGTGCCGCCGGGTCGGGGACGCCCTGCGGGCAATTGGCGTGAACATAGCGCTGTCGGCGCATTCGTGACGGTCAATCAGTTACTTGGCGCCGGCGCTGCCTCTGTTCGAGTGAATCGCCCGGGAGTTCGGTGCGCCGCCCCGTTGCCCCGTTCAGAACGCCGCCGGAGGCCGCAGGGCGAGGTCGGTGGCGGCGGCCCAGTGCTCGGTGGTGGCGGTGACGATCACGTAGCCCCGCTGGGAGGGGAGCCGGGGGAGCAGGGCGCTGCGGCAGCCGTGGCTGTGGTGGACCTCGACCGGGACGGGGACGCCGTGGAGCAGGACCTCGCCCGGGGTGGGCGGGCCGTCGAGCGGGGCGAGGTGGGTGCGCAGGTCCAGGCGGTCCGAATTGGCCAGGAAGGTGGAGAGTTGGGACTGCGGGGTGGTGAGGGAGCCCACCCGGTGGCCGTCCGGGACGGGGCGCGAGGTCTGGACGACGGCGACGAGCTCGCCGTCCAGGTGGTAGTTGAGGTCCAGGTGGCAGAGGTAGCCGTCGGAGGAGAGCCGCCCCAGCAGGAAGGACCACCCGGGCGGAGCGCCGCGGAGCGCGGCGATCTGCTCGCCCCACTCCTCGGCGGTCTCGCGGTGGGTCGGTACGCGGATGCCGCGCGGGCGGGTGTCGCGGAACAAGGGCTTCCCCCAACGAGCGGTCGGTGAATGGTCGTTGGGATGAGTATGCGGGTGCCGACCGACCGTTCGGGGGCGGATCGGCCGGTAGGCTCGGGTGCGATGCGGAAGTGATCCGTTCCGGGCGGGAGTGATCCGTGACGACGTACGTTCTGATCCATGGCGCGGCCGCCGACGCCTGGTGCTGGGAGCCGCTGGCGGCCGAGTTGCGCGGGCGCGGCCACGAGGTGCTCGCGCCGGAGCTGCCGTGCGACGACGACGCGGCCGGGCTCGCCGAGTACGCGGACGCGGTGGTCGCGGCGATCGGCGACCGGACGGGCGGGCTCGTGGTCGTCGCCCACTCGTTCGGTGGCTTCACCGGTCCGCTGGTGTGCGCGCGGGTGCCGGTGGACCTGCTGGTCATGCTCCAGGCCCAGGTGCCGGCACCCGGGGAGACACCGGGCGCCTGGTGGGAGAACACCGGCTACGGGCCGGCCCGCCGCGAATCCGACCGCGGCAGGGGCGTGCCGGAGGGCGCGGAGGAGGACGAGCGCGCCCTGTTCCTGCACGATACCCCGGCCGCCCTGGCCGAGGAACTCCTCACCGGGCACCAGCGGCGGCAGTCGGCGACGCCGTTCGGGACACCGTGGCCGCTGGCGGCCTGGCCGGACGTGCCCACCAGGTTCCTACTGGCCACCGGCGACCGCTTCTTCCCGCCCGCGTTCCTGCGGCGCCACGTCGAGGAGCGCCTCGGCCTCCGGCCCGACGAGATGCCGGGCGACCACCTCCCGATGCTCGGCCACCCGGAGGAACTGGCGGACCGGCTGGAGGCGTACCGGGCCGCGCTGTAGGCGGGGCGGGGCGGGGCGGGGCGAGGCGCGGCAGCCGTCGGCCGTCGGCGCCTACGGCCCTGCCGGCGTGACGATGGTGCAGATGTCGTCCGCCGTGCAGGCGGCCGGGTCGGTGGTGGCGGCGCGGTCGGCGAGGCCGCGGAGCGACTCCCGGGTGGCGGCGAGGTCGGCCATGCGGCGCTCGATGTCGGCGAGGTGCTCGTGGATGAGGCCGGTGAGGTGGCTGCAGGGGGCGTGGCCCTCGTCGCGCAGGACGAGGACCGAGCGGATCTCGGCGAGGGTGAGGCCCGCGCGCTGGGCGTCGCGGACGAACGCGAGCCGGGTCACGGCGGTGTCCGGGTAGTCGCGGTAGCCGCCCGGCGTGCGCGGCGGCGCGGGCAGCAGGCCGCTGTCCTCGTAGAAGCGGATGGTCTTGGTCGTCAGCCCGGTGCGGGCGGCAAGGACGCCGATGCGCATGCCTCCAGGCTAGCCCTTGACCTTCCAGTGCACTGGAAGGTCTAGCGTCGGACGACGGAGACGGAGTCGGAGTCGAACGACGGCCTGGAGGGCTGAGCACATGCGGATCACGGTGCTGACGGTGGCGGACTGCCCGAACGCGCGGCCCGCGCTGGACCTGGTGGCCACCGCGCTGGACGGGCGGGAAGCCGAGGTGGAGCTGGTCGAGGTGGCCGACGAGGCCGAGGCCGCCCGCCTGGGCATGTACGGCTCGCCGACGATCCTGCTCGACGGCACCGACCCGTTCGCCCCGCCCGGCGCCGTACCGAGCCTGTCGTGCCGCCTCTACTGGGGAGCGGACGGCGCGATGTCCGGCCTGCCGGACGAGACCGCCCTGCGCCGGGCCCTCGCCGGACAGGCCGCGCCGGTCCGCGATGCCGGGGGGCCGGGACCGGGACCGGCGGACTGCTGCGCCCCGCTCCCGGAGGCGCCGGACCTCCCGGACGTCCGGCGCGTCGTCGACCGGGCCGGCCGCGGACGCCGCGCCCCCGCCGAGCGCGGCCTGCGCGCCGTGCAGCAGCAGATCCTGCGCCACTTCGCCGACACCGGGGCCGCCCCCGACACCCGGCCGCTGCCGCCGGAGGCGCTCGCCGAACTGGCTGCCGAGGACTTCGTCACCCTGGACGAGGCGGGGAACATCCGCGCCGCCTACCCCTTCTCCGCCGTCCCCACCCGGCACCGGGTCCGCCTCGCCGGCGGGGTGGAGGTGTGGTCGATGTGCGCCGTCGACGCCCTGGGCATCCCGGCCATGCTCGGCCAGGACGCGGTGATCACCTCCACCGACCCGGTGAGCGGCGAGCCCGTCACCGTCACGTCGGTCGACGGCACCCTGCGGTGGGAGCCGGCCGACGCGGTGGTCTTCGTCGGGCAGCGCCCCGGAGGCGGCCCGGCGGCCGTGGCCTGCTGCGACGTGCTGAACTTCTTCACCGACGAGGCGAGCGCCTGCACCTGGACGGGCAGCCACCCGGATGTGCACGGGCGGGTGGTCGGCCGGTCGGAGGCGGCGCGCATCGGGCGGGACACCTTCGGGCACTTGCTGGCGCCTTGAGCACGGCGGCGGCCTCGTCTTGTGGGTTCAGTCGGAGTCGGATACGACCACGATGGAGGCGAGCCGGGTGCGTGTCAGTTGTGTCCGTTCCAGGGCACTCTTGGAGAATCGCGCTCGCGAAAGATCGGCATCGGCGAAGGAAACGCCGCGCAGCTTCCCTTCGGTGGGGTGCGCCAAGCCAGTCGTTCCAGGCGGTAGAGGGCGGTGATTCGTCGCTCGAGATCGGTGGACCGAAGGTCCGCCCTCAGCGCCTGACCGGTTGTGGGTGGTTCTGCTGGCGCATCCGGATCCGCGTCCTCGGCGGCGAGCCAGAGTCGGTGGAAGCGCTCGACCTCGTCTTCGGGGTCCGGTTTCTGCCGCCCGACGGCGGCCTCGGCCAGGTAGCGCACCATGGACTCCACCCTCGCCCAGGAGGGGACTGCCACTCCGTTCAGCAGCTGGCTCGCAGTGTCGTGGCTCACCGTCGTCGGCAGGTCGTCGCGGCGCTTGATGCCGTCGGAGATGTCGCGGAGACTGGGCTTGCCGGCGCCCCGGTACAGCCCGTGCAAGCCCTCGACCAGGTCCCTTCGAGGCCCGGGCGGAAGCTTCTCGCTGCTTGGAATGGCGATTCCCACCACAGGGTGCACCTCGATGGACTGTCAGGTTCCGTCCGCTGTCAGTTCATCATGAAGCGAAGTCGCAGCTCTGTCAGGCGAACGCCGTGCGCTGCGGCGGCGGGTGGTGCCACCGTGACCAGCCTGCTCACTTGGGTGTTCACCCGGCGCGGCTAGGGCTGCGCGCGCCCCCTGGCCTGCCCACCGGATGATGCCGGTGGGCAGGCCCGTGAGTGTGCACTGGTGATCAAGTGCTTGGCCCCTGACGGAGCATCGGGAAATCGGACGGCTGCCTAGCCTGCTGGCAGTGCGTCATGGATGCCGGCCGCGCATGGAAACCGGTGGCTGGTGAGGCGCGCTGACGACTCGTCTCATCATCATCGAGGGATTCCTGCATGCTGACGACAAACGAACTCAGCGCACCGGCACGGGTGCTCCGCCGCCTGGTCGGTGTGATGATCGCCCTCGCGCTGGCGGTCGGGCTCACGGGCATGACGTCGCCCGCGGCGCGCGCCGACACGAGCGAGAATCTCACCAACATCAACTGGGACATCAGCGACCTGAACGGTGGCGGCGCTTCGCCGCACCAGCGCTACTGGGACGTGATCGCCCGGCTCCACACGCTCAGCAGCCACGACTGGTTCAGGACCGACCTGGACGAGACGCAGGTGAGAGACGTAGACCGGCTCATCCAGATCAGCATCCACCGGGGCGGCATCTATCAGGGTGCGCTGTACTTCTGGCCGCACAACCTGTACGTGGCCGGCTTCTACCAGGCCGGGGGCACGCACTGGACCTTCAATGACGGTCCTGCGGCGGTGGGCCGTTTCAACCGGGTCCTGGGCGTCAACGCGAGCCTCATCCCCTGGTCGAGCAACTACAACAACATCCCCGGTGGCAGTGACAGGCAGAGCCAGCAGATCACCGGGCCGAGGCTCGACAACGCCCTGCAGCAGCTGAGTCACATCTCCGGCCTCATGGCCAGCGGCAGCGGGCGCAGTCTCCTGGCGGACTCCGTCCTCATGATGGTCCAGGCCACCTCGGAGGCGGCGCGCTTCGGTCGGATCTTCGACAACATCCGTGGCAACATCCGGGACCACGGCGTCGCTCAGGTCGGCGTGGAGAACGTCAACCTGGAGACGAACTGGGCCGCGCTCTCGAACTGGGTGTACCGGGTCATGAACAACCCTGGCACCCCTGCCATCACGGTCGGCGCGGGGGTCTTCGCCCGCACGTTCTACACGTTGCCGCAGCTGATGCAGTACGTGTCCTACATGGACCTCTTCAGCGGTTCCCGTCCCCAGCCGTAGCCACGTCCTCCGGAAGCCGACAGGGCAGCTGCCCGGCTTCCGGACGGAGGTGACGCGCAGGAAGTCGGCCGGGCCGACTTCCTGCGCGTTGTCGTGGTCCGGTGGTTCGGCGTCCGGCCGCTGGCGGCGCCGCCGGGTTTGGCCGCTGGGCGCCGTGGTGAGCAGGAAGTCAGCGGGGCCGACTTCTGGTGCGGGGCGAAGTGGTTTTCGGGGCCTGGCGGTGACCCTGAATACCACCCCGGGGTGATCCGTTACGCCACTCCACAGGACGCGACACCAGGAAGCCCGAGGGGTGCCGGTGACTTGGGAGAAGTGGTCGGTCAGTCGCTGATCGCGAGATGCAGGATCGTGGCCCAACTGTCGGTGACCAACAGCAGGTTGCGCCACCAGATGTAGGACGTGTGCGGGCCTCCGACATCGCCGGAGCTTCGGACGGGACCCAGGTGCGCCTCGATGAGGTCGGCGACGCCATCGGCGAGTTCGCCGGCCTGCCGGATCTCGTCGGGCGTGCGCAGGTCGGCTGCCGGCCACCTGTTGGCGGGCTGCATGAACCCCTCGGTCACCTGTCGACGGAGAATGTCCCGCCAGGCCCGGGGAGAAGCGAACGGGACTACAGGTGTTGTCACCTGGTATCCGCTGCCCCAGCCGCCGGCGTCGTAGACGGCCTGAGCGAGACCCCGCATCCGGTCATGACCGGGTGTCGTCCCCGTCACGGGGACCACGTGAAGCAGTTCGATGAACGGCTCGTGGTCGCAGTCCTGGAGCAGGTCGAGAAGGGGTTCCGCCGCGGCTTCCACCGCGTCCGGCGCAGCGAGCGGGTTCAGCATGGATCTCCGGGGCCTCTCGTCCGTTCTTGCGGTTCGGCCTCATTGTGCTGGCTGGGCGCGCGTTCGTGCGGCGAAGTCGGCGACTGCTGGCCGCCGGGGGTGCGCAGGAAGTCGGGTGGGGTCGACTTCCTGCGCGGGGCGCATGGGGTTCGGCGCATTCGGTGTCCGCTGGGTGCTGGGGGAGCCGGTGGGGTTCAGGGGTGGGTGGCGGCTTGGGTGCGGCAGTGGGTGAGGGCGAGCTTGAGGCGGGGGTCCGGGTTGGGGGTGGCGGTGAGGAGTTCGCCGGCGCTGGTGAGGGTGCTCCAGTACTGGGCCGGGTCACCGGTGCGGGGGAGGGGGTGGGTGGCGGTGAGGGAGAGGTAGGCCGCCGTGAGGTTGCCGGTGGTGAACCAGCGCTGGAGACCGTGCTGGTGGCCCGGGCGAATCCCTCCCAGGGCCTCGATGGCGGCCAGGAAGAGGTCGACGACGGCGAGTTCGTTGGTGTCGAGGCTCTTGGGGACGTCGAAGACGCCGAGGGCTTCGAGGAGTTCGCCGGTGTCGTCCTCGGAGTTGGGGCGGGGGTCGGCGAGGAGGGCGTCGTAGCAGTCGTCGAGGCGGCGGGTGGCTTCGGCGTGGGGGATGTCGAGAGCCAGGCAGACCGCCCGGGCACAGATCAGGGGTTGGTGGCCGAGGCGGGCGATGAGCGCGTACGTGGCGGCCGGGGTGGCGCCACGGGAGAGGGTGTGGCGGGCGAGGGTGGCGAGATTCATGGGGGTTCGGGCTTTCAGACGGTGACGAGGACGGGGGTGGGGACGGGAGCGACGAGGACCCAGACGAACTTGCCGACGCCGCCCGGGTGGGAGGCGCTGCCCCAGCGTTCGGCAAGCTCGTTGACGAGGAAGAGTCCGCGGCCGTGTTCGTCGTCGGGGGTGGGGGCGGGGAGCGCGGGGTGGGTGGTGCCGGCGTCGTGGACTTCAATCCTCAGGCGGGAGTTAACGAGCGAGAAGCGGACTTCGATGTGCCTCTCGTCGGGGGCGTCCGAGTGCTGGACGGCGTTGGCGAACAGTTCACCCAGCAGCAACTCGGCGGTGTCGCCGTACCGTTCGCCCGAGGGGAGCCCGGAGAGGTACGCCCGGAGCAGGTAGCGCGCGAGGGGCGTGGACTCGGTCCGCGAGTCGAGGCGCGCGACGAACATGCGGGGGCGACGGGCAGTGAGCATGGGGCACCTCGAAGGGGGCGGAGGGGCGTGCGAGAGGGGCGCGAAGCTCACGCTGCGCACGCAGATGATCGCTTTCCGGTGTCAATGATCGGCCTGCGGGGGTACGGTTGCGTCCAAATCCACGTGTTGAGCACGTGACGCACAGGTGGGAGTGGTGATGACACGGCGAAAGCAGCGCGGACCGACGGCGAGCTCCGCGATCATGTTCGGCGAGGAGATCCGCTACGCGCGAGAGCAGGCGGGCTACACCCAGGAGGAGTTGGGCAAGCTGCTCCACCTCGACCGGACGGTGGTCTCACGGACCGAGGGCGGGCGGCGCAAGCCGCCTCTCGATGAGGTCGAGGAGCTCGGGCAACTGCTGAACACCGGTGACCTGCTGATGCGGCTGTACGGGATGGTCGACTGGAACGCGTCGATCGATCACCCTGATTGGTTCCAGGGTCACGTCGACTTGGAGGCCATCTCGGTTGCGGCTCGGGTGTACCAGGACAGCGTGGTGCACGGTCTGTTGCAGTGTCGGCCGTACGCACGAGCGCTCTTCGCCACTGGCGATGCGGCCGGCAATCCGGACAAGATCGAAGAGCTGACCAAGGCGCGACTTAGTCGACAGGCGCGCTTTCTCGCGCCCAACGGGCCGCTGCTGGTCGCCATTCTCGACGAGAGTGCGATCCGTACTGTCATTGGCGGGCCTGGTGTGATGAGGAGCCAGATGGAGCACCTGTTGCGGGTGGCCCAGCTCCCGAACATCGTCATTCACGTGGCGCCGTTCTCAAGTCGGCAGGCCTACATCAACACGGCTATGGTGTTGCTGGAGCTGCCGGATGGGCAGCGCGTGGTCTACTCGGAGAGCCTTGATGCAGGGCATCTCAGTGCAGATCTTGCCAAAGTGACCAAGCATCACCGCCGCTTCGAGCAGCTCCGTGGCGAATGCCTGTCAGGGAGCGACTCGCGTCGGCTGATCGTCGATGCGCTGGAGGGTTACAAAGATGGTGAGCGACAAGATCGCTGCAGTCGAGTGGCGGAAGAGCAGCCACAGCGGCAACAACGGCGGCGACTGCATCGAGGTAGCCCCCGGATTCCCCGGCCTCGTTCCGGTGCGTGACTCCAAGGACCCCGACGGCCCGGTCCTCGTCTTTCCCGGCTCCTCCTGGAGCGCCTTCGTCGAGGCCGTTCGCGCCGGCCGCCTTCCGCTCGAAGGCTGATCCACCCCCTCAACGCCCTCGGGGCGGGGCACCCGCCGGTGCCCCGCCCCGATGCGTTGACCAGTCCTGTCAGCAGGCCCAGCCGCTCGCGTTGCTCCAGTAGTCCAGCTTCGCCCAGGTCTGCGGGCCGACCTCGCCGTCCACCGCGAGGCCGACGCAGCTCTGGAACTTGTAGACGGCGCTCAGGGTGGCCTGGCCGAAGACGCCGTCCTTGTCGAGCCGGTAGCCCTGGTTGGGGTTGATCGAGAGGTTCAGTTCGCACTGGAGGGCCTGCACGGCGGCCCCGGAGCTGTTCGACCGGAGCAGCGGCTCGGAGGTGGTGTATTCGCTGCAGGTCGCTCCGGGCTGGGCGGCGTTGGCGGTGCCGGCGGTGGCGACGGAGCCGGCGAACAGCAGGCCGGCGACGGCGAGGCCGGTGACGAGCTTGCGCATTGAGGGTTCCCTCCCGTTGGCGTGCGCCGTACCGGCGGCGCAGCGCGTGTGTACCAAGGGTGGCCCGAGAGGTCCCGTGAGGGCTGTCCAGAAAACACCTCATCCGGGTGCGCTTATCGGATAGACGCAACCGCCTCTTCGGCCTCAGTGGTCGCCTGGCTCCTCGCACGGTAGGCCCGCTTCTTCACCAGGGCGCCGCAGGTCTTCATCGAGCACCAACGCCGTGCCCCCGCACGGGAGGTGTCGACGAACGGCGTCCCGCACGCCGGGTTCCCGCAGATGCGGACGCGTGTCCGCTGGTCGGACCCGCAGAGTTCGATCAGGTCCCGCGCGACCATGGAGAGCACGGCCGTGACGCCGTCCCCGTGCCAGCGGACGGTGGCCGCGTCGGGCGAGAGTACGGGCGCCGAAGTCGGTGCGGCGGCAGCGCGGTTGACGAGGTCGACGTCCCCGACCGCGGGCGTCGTTCCCTCCGCCAGGGCGAGGCCGATCCGCTGGACCGCCTCGCGGAGTCGCCTGGCGCCGTCCAGGTCGGCCTCGGTGCAGGCCGGCGCGGCTGTCGTGCAGCCGCTCTCCACGCACCAGCGGCTCAGGTCCTCCGGCCGGGCCAGCCGTTCGACCCGCACCTCCTTGCCGCGGTCGGCCAGCGTGCCGGCGAAGGCGAAGCACAGCCGCGCGTCGTCGAACCGGAAGTCGGTCCTGGCGCGCTGGCGCCCTTCTCGTCGGCCGTCCCCATCGCTCATGTCCACCACTTTAGGCGGTTGACGTGGTGCGCGGCGAGCACATAGCGTCCAAGTCCACCGCTTGAACCGGTGGACAATCCCTGAGGAGGTCGCGTCCATGCGCGCCGCAGTCATCGAAGAACTCCGCAAGCCCCTCGTCATCCGCGAGGTGCCCGATCCCGATTGCCCTCCGGACGGTGCGATCGTGCGCGTCGGGGCCAACGGCATCTGCCGCACCGACTGGGCGCTGTGGGCGGGGGAGTTCTGGACGGGAGGGCCGCGGGTCGAGCCGCCGTTCGTTCTCGGCCACGAGTTCGCCGGCACCGTCGTGGAGGTCGGCCGGGACGTCCGGGGCTGGCGGGAGGGCGACCGCGTCATCTTCCCGATGAACCCCGGCGAGGGCTCCTGCGAGATGTGCCGCAGCGGCAACCAGCACGTGTGCGAGCACGTGGACTCGCTCGTGCCCGGGGTCTCCTACTGGGGTGCCTTCGCGGAGTACGTCATGGTCCGCTTCGCCGACGTGAACCTCGTCCGGGTGCCGGAGTCCGTCGGCTTCGTCGACGTCGCCGCCCTCGCCTGCCGCTACATGACCGCCTTCCATGGCGTCGTCGACCAGGCCGGGGTCCGCGGCGGGGAGTGGGTCGCGGTGTACGGGGCGGGCGGCGGCATGGGCCTGTCCGCGGTGGAGATCGCCGCGGCGACCGGCGCCAACGTCATCGCGGTCGACATCGACGACGAGAAGCTCTCGGCCGCGCGCGCCCTGGGGGCCGTCCACACCGTCAACGCGGCCACGGACGAGCCGGCGGAGGCGGTGAAGGCCCTCACCGGGGGTGGCGCCCACGTGTCCGTGGACGCCGTCGGGATCGCCGAGGCCTGCCGGAACTCCGTGCTCTCGCTGCGCACGCGCGGCCGCCACCTCCAACTCGGGCACACCACCGGCGCGGAGCGGGGGGACGTCGCGCTGCCGATCGACGTGATGATGGTCAAGGAACTGGAGTTCCTGGGCGCCTTCGGCATGCAGGGCCAGCGGTTCGGCACGATGCTCAACATGATCGAAGCCGGACGCCTCCACCCCGGCCGGATCGTCACCCGCACCGTCGGCCTCCACGAGGCGGGCTCGGTGCTGGCGGACCTGGAGACGTACGGGCCGACCGGCGTGGTCGTCATCGACGAGTTCGGGGCCTGAGCGGCCATGGCAGCGGACACGACGACGTCCGTCCCCCGTCTGCGGATCGACCCGGAACTCGGCCGGGCCCTCGGCGGCGTTCCGATGACCCCCAACGGCGCGTTCGACCTGACCGACATCGCCGCCACGCGCGAGACGCTCCGCGCCTTCGCCGAGGCGAGCGCCGCCAACACACCCGACGACCCGTCGGTCACCGTGGAGGAACACCGCGCGGCGCGGCCGGACGGTGGCCCCGACGTGCCGATCCGTCTGCTGAGGCCCACGACCGCGAGCGGGCCGCTGCCGGTGCTGCTCTGGTTCCACGGCGGCGGGCAGGTGCTCGGCTTCGCCGCCCAGGACGACCCCTGGCTCAAGCGGCTGTGCGCGCGGGTCGGCTGCGCCGTCGCCGCCGTCGACTACCGGCTGGCCCCCGAGACCCCCGCACCCGGCGCCGCCGAGGACGGGTACGCCGCCCACCGGTGGCTCGTCCGTGAGGCGGGGGCCCTGGGCCTGGACGGTGCCCGGATCGGGATCGCCGGCCAGAGCGGCGGCGGAGGGATCGCGGCGGCCACCGCCCTGCTGGTCCGCGACCGCGGCGGCCGGGCACCGCTCTTCCAGGCGCTGATGTACCCCATGCTCGACGACCGGAACCGGACCGCGTCGAGCCACGAGATCACCGACATCGGCATCTGGGACCGCTCCGCCAACCTCCTGGCCTGGCGGGCGGTCCTGGGCGAACGCGCCGGAACCGGCGACGTCTGCCCGTACGCCGCCCCCGCCCGCGCGGAGGACCTCGGCGGGCTGCCGCCGGCCTTCATCGCGGTCGGCGAACTCGACTGCTTCCGCGACGAGGACCTGGACTACGCCACGCGCCTGCGTGCCCACGGCGTCCCGGTCGAACTCCACCTGTACCCCGGCGCGTACCACGCCTTCGACCTGTTCGCCCCCGAGTCGCGGCTCGCACAGGCCTTCGAGCAGGCCTGGCTCGGCTACCTCACCCGCCATCTCCGGGCCCCGGCCCCGTAGCGCGACCGGGCGGCGGTCGCCCCCACCCGGGGGCGGCCCCGCCCGTTCGCCGGGGGGTGGTCGGAGGCACCCCTCCGGATGGTCTATAGTTTTCCTCATCACCCAGATGCGCGGGTGGCGGAATAGGCAGACGCGCTGGATTCAGGTTCCAGTGCCCGAAAGGGCGTGGGGGTTCAACTCCCCCCTCGCGCACAGCGAACGGCCGGTCGATCTTCGGATCGACCGGCCGTTTTGTTCTCCGCCCAACTCCCGGGCCTCGGCGGCGACTTCGTAAGGTACGACTTTCCCGGCCGCTGTTTACCGCTCCCCTCCGGGGTGGGATTCCCCTTCCGGGCGGCGAGGCCGCTGCTCGCCGAGGAATCGGAAGGGGGCCGCCGTGCCGTGGTCCATGCGGGGTCGGGCGGCCGTCTCCCTGACCGCGGCGGCGCTCGCGAGTGCCGCCGTGATCCCCGCGGCGGGCGCGCCGTCCGTCCCCAGGCAGCTCGGCCGTCCCCGGGGCCACACGGTGTGCGCTTACACCGAGGTGGACTACCAGGGTCTGCTGGAGCACATCAGGCAGCCGCGGCCGCTGATCGAACCGCCTGTCGAGAGCGTGGTCAACCACAGTCAAGTGGCCTGGTGCTTCTATGAGTTGCCCGCGTACGGCGGTCTCCGCGTCGCGGTCGAACCGGGCCGCGGCGCCGCCAGCTTCCCGTACCCCGTCCAGTCCGCGCGACCGGCCGGAGCAGAGTGAGCCGCCCTCGGCGGATCCTCGGCGGCTCTCCGGGAGACGGGCTCGCCGCGCCATGTGACGCCTTTCCCCCGCGGCCCACGGGTGCCTTCACGGGAGCGGCCGGTCGACCTCCTGGTCGACCGGCCGCTCAACCGCTCCGGAGTCGTGAGGGCCTCACGACTCCGGCGGTGCGGGGTACGTCACCCGTTGTTCCACATGGCGCCCGCGCCGGTGTACGAGCCGCTGATGCCGGTGTCGTCGGAGTAGATCCAGGCGGTGGCGTGGGAGAGGCCGTCCGGGCTGACGGTGGACTGGTTGGAGCCGAAGCCGGCGCCGTTCTGGTTGGCGGTGAAGAAGCCCTGACCGAAGGACGCGTCCAGGCCTTCGGTGGCCGAGGCCAGGCCGGCGCAGCCGATCACGAGCGGGGTGGTGAGGGCGGCAACGGCCAGGACACGCTTGACAGCACGCATGATGGTTCTCTCCGTGGAGTTCGAGATCAGAAGCGGCGGCGACCGGTCGGCCCCGCCTGAACCAGACAGCCACGGGCCGCGACCCCCCGCAAGCGACGCCGCCATCCGAACAGACCTCACGGACTGTCAGACACACCGTGCTGACCTGCGGAGATGGCCGATCGGGCGATCTGTCCGCAAGGTCGTTCGGGCGGAGCACGCCGCTCGCAGGAAATCAGGGAGGCGGCCGGTCGATCCGCGGATCGACCGGCCGCCGGGCTCACCGGGCCGGGTGGGTCACTGGGCGACCGCCACGAACCTCCAGTGGAGCCTGGCCGCGGTGGAGCCGGGGTCCGCGAGCGGCGTCTCGTCCGACGCCGGGCTCTTGGTGCGGTTCAGCCGGTCCGTCGGGGTCGTGTGGTTGGTCAGCAGCGGTCTCGCCGAGGCCGGCGGCCTCACGCGGGGCATGGAGGAACCAGCGCCGGGCGGCCGAGCCGTCGACGTGGGACATGGAGGAGCCGGTGCCGTAGTCGCGCCCCGGCTCCGGTGGCCGAAAGTGGACCGGGGAGTTCATGAATTGACTATCCGTCTACCGCCATAATGGGTGGCCAGAGGCGTTCACGGCCGTGCCGAGGGGATTTCCTCCCGAGGAAGTCCGGTTTCGGCGCGCGGGTGGCGGTCGGCCGGAATCGCGCGGGAGGGGAACGGTTGTGGTGGGCGGGGTCGAGGCCGGCGTGCTCGGCGACGGAGGTCCGCTGGTCGGCCGGGACGGCGATCTGCGGCTGGTCCGGGAGCGGCTCGGCATCGGGGCCGGTGGCGGGGCGCTGCTGCTGGTCGGCCAGGCCGGTGTCGGCAAGAGCGCCGTCCTGGACGCGGTCGCCACGGCCGCGCTCGCGGACGGCGCCCGGGTGTTCCGGGCCTCGGGCGTGGAGTTCGAGGCCGACTGCGGCTACTCGGGCCTCAACCAGATCCTCTTCCCGCACCTCAGCGCCCTGGAGCAGCTCGACGCCGCGCTGCGCGACGCCCTGCGGGTGGTGCTCGGCTTCGACAGCGGCCCGCCGCCCGGGCAACTCCTCGTCTCCAACGCCGTCCTGCGGCTGCTCCAGACCGTCGCCGGCGGGCAGCCGCTGCTGCTCGTCGTCGACGACCTGCACTGGGTCGACCCGGCCAGCACCGCCGTGCTCGGCTTCGTCGCCCGCCGGGTGACCGGCCTGGGCGTCGGCTTCGTGGCGGCCGCGCGCTCCGGCGAACTGGGCCCCCGGGAAGCCGCAGCCTTCCCCACGTACGAACTCCCGCCCCTCGACGACGAGTCGGCGGCCCGGCTGCTCGCCGATCGGTTCCCCGGCCTCGGGCGCGGAGTACGCCGGCGGCTGCTCGCCGAGGCCGGCGGCAACCCGCTGGCACTGCTGGAACTGCCGCCCGCCGTACCGGCGGCCGCCTCCGCCGACTGCCCGGTCGTACCGGCGCTCAGCAGACGGCTGGAGACGCTGTTCGGGGCGCGGATCGCCCGGCTGCCCGCCGCCTCCCGGCAACTGCTGCTGCTCGCGGCCCTGGAAGGCACCGGCGACCTCGCCGTGCTGCAGGCCGCCGCCCGCCGGGCCGAGGGCTCGTACGGCCTGGACGCCCTCGGCCCGGTCGAGCGCGACCGGCTGGTGGACATCGAGGAAGGGCTGCAGCGGCTGAGGTTCCGCCACCCGCTGATCCGATCCGCCGTGGTGACCCACGCGCTCAGCGGCGAACGGCGCGCCGCGCACGCGGCACTCGCCCAGGCGCTGGCCGACCGGCCCGAACGCGGCGCCTGGCACCTGGGCGAGGCCACCCTGGAGCCCGACGAGGAGGTCGCCGCGCTGCTGGAGCACGCCGCCGGCCTCACCCTGCGGCGCGGCGACGCCGCCGGGGCCATGCGGACCCTGATCCGGGCGGCCGACCTCTCCCCGGAGGGGCCGAACCGGCGCCGCCGGCTCGCCGAGGCCGCCTACCTGGGCGCCGAGTCCACCGGGGAGCTGACCAGCGCCCGCCAACTCCTGGACGACGCGCGCCAGGCCGGGCCGGAGGGGGAGGACTCGCTGCACTCGGCCACGGCGTCGGCGCTGCTGGTGCTCAACGGGGACGCGCTCGGCGGGGACGTGCCCGGCGGGGGCGGCGACGTGGGCGGGGGTGGCGACGTGGGTGCCGCGCACCGGCTGCTGACCACCGCCATCGAGTCCGCGGCCGGCGCCCACCGGTACCGGGCCGACGACAAGGCGCTCGTCGACGCGCTGCACGTCCTCGCCGTGATCTGCTTCTTCGGCGCCCACCCCGACCTGTGGCGTTCCTACGACCGGGCCCTGGAACGCCTCACCCCCGAGCCGCCCGCCATCCTGACCGTCCTGGGCCGCACCTTCGCCGACCCCGCGCGCACCGGCGCCGCCGCGCACGGGCAACTCGACGCCCTGACGGCCTCGTTGGGCGAGGAAGCCGACCCCGTACTGATCACCCGGGTCGGCACCGGGGCCCTCTACCTCGACCGCCTCGGCGAGGTGCGCGAAGCGGCCTGGCAGGTGGTGCGGGCCGGACGCGAGGGCGGCCCGGCCCGGCGCCACCTCTCCTCCCTCATCCACCTGTGCCTGGAGGACTACCTCACCGGGCGGTGGGACGAGGCGCTCCACCTCGCCGGAGAGGCGCTGCGGGCCTGCGAGGAACACGGGTACCGCGCCTTCGCCTGGTACTTCCTGTTCATCAGGTCCATCGTCCTCGGCGCCCGCGGCCACACCGAGGAGAGCCTCGCGACGGCCGGCCACGTCATCGACTGGGCCGCGCGCCACGGCGCCCCCTGCGCCGCGCACTACGCCCACCACGCCGCGGCCGTCGCGGCCCTGGGCAGCGGGGACTTCGCGCTCGCCTACCGGCACGCCGACGCCGTCAGCCCCGCCGGCACCCTGGCCTCCCACGTCCCCCACGCGCTGTGGGTGGCCGCGCACCTCGTGGAGGCCGGCGTCCGCTGCGACCGGCGCGAGGAGGCCGCCGCGCACGTCCGGGCCATGCGCGAGGCCGGGCTGGGCGCCGTGTCCTCCCGGCACGCCATGCTGCTGGAGGCCTCGGCCGCCCTGTGCAGCGACGACGACCAGGAAGCCCTGCGGCTCTTCGCCCTCGCGCTGGACACCCCCGGCGGCGACCGGTGGCGCTTCGACCACGCCAGGGTCCGGCTCGCCTACGGAGAACGGCTGCGCAGGGTCCGGTCCACCACCGAGGCCAGGGACCACCTCGGCGCCGCCCTGGCCACGTTCGAGGACCTGGGGGCCCGGCCGTGGGTCGAGCGGGCGAGGAACGAACTCCAGGCGACGGGCCTGAGCCGGCCGGGGCCCGACGCCTCGAACACCCGTGGCCTGAGCGCCCAGAAGCTGGAGATCGCCCGCCTCGCCGCCTCCGGACTCACCAACAAGCAGATCGCCGACCGGCTGTTCATCTCGCACCGCACGGTCGGGGCGCACCTGTACCAGATCTACGAGAAGCTCGGCATCACCTCCCGCACCATGCTGCGCGACGCGCTCGGCCCGGTGCCGGAGCCGCCGCAGCGCGCGGGCTGAGGCTACGCCCCCGGCACGCCCAGGGCGGCGTCCGTGTCCCGGCCGCCCCAACCGCCGTCCGGGCGGCGCCAGATGACGTGGACGCCGAAGACGTCGCGGACGGTGTCGGCCGACCAGTCCTCGGTGGGCGCTTCGGCGAGCACCAGGTAGAGAGCGGCGGCGGGCGCGGGCAGGGTGTGGTTGATCTCCAGCAGCCGGGTCGCGCCCGAGCGCAGGTCCGGGTAGGAGGAACAGCCGGTGCCGAGCGCCTCGTAGAGGAAGAGGCCCTGCCCGGTGACACAGGCGACGTCGACGACCGGCGAGTCGGTCGGCTGGAAGTCGGCCCAGAGCAGGGCCGACTTCAGCGCGTACCGGACCGCCTCGTGCTTCTTGCAGCCGCGGTCGGCCTCGGCGGACGCCTCCAGCATGCGGAGGAAGCCCTCCTTCGTGGCCGGGGCGGGTGCGGCGGGGGTGCTGACCGCGGGGACCATCGGGCTGTCGTCCTCCTGCTCGGGGTGGGGCTGGTCTCGGCGGGGGTGGTCTCGGAGGGGGCGGTGTCGGCGGGGGCGGTCTCGGTGAGGGCGGTCTCGGTGAGGGTGGTTGAGGCCGAGGTGGCAGGGGTGAAGCGGGCCCGGAGCCTCTCGCGGGCTTCGGCCAGGCGCTCCGTCCAGCCCGACGCCGTGAGCTCCGCCCGGAGCCGGACGAGGTCCAGGGCGCCCTCCTTCAGCGCGCGGTTGGTCGTCGCGGCGAGGTCGCGCAGAGCGCCCAGCGCGTCCCGGTCGGGGGAGCCGAGCAGGTGGAACACGTCGACCCAGTCGGCCTGGTCCCGCCGCAGCACGCGGTTGGCCATGCCCTGCAACTCGGAGAGGTGGACGCGGGCGTCCGGGACGTCCCCGTCCCTCCCGGCCAGCTCACCGAGCACGTCCAGCGCCGCGACGTAGCGCCCCGCCATCCGCTCGGAGACCGGGGACCGGCCCCGCTGGTCGGCGGTGAGGACGGTCTGGGTGGTCTCGTTCGCGAACACCCAGCAGTCCAGCTTCTCGCCCAGCCGCGGCGGCACCGAGCCGTGCCGGACGGTGAGGACGACGGGCCGGTCGATCCCGGGGGAGAGGGGCTTGACCCGGTAGCGGCCCCCGGGTGCGCGGCCGACGACCTCGACCCTGACGTCCGCGCCGATCCGGGGGAGGGGGCCGGTGGCCTTCTCCGTCGGAACGGCCTGCTGGGGCTCGGGCCGGGGTGCGGCCTGCGGATCGGCCTGGGGCGCGGCCTGGAGATCGGCCTGGGGTGCGGTCGGGCCGGGGGCGGTGAGCGCCTCCGGCAGCGGAGCGGTGTGGAGCACGGTGAGGCTCTGGGTGCTGCGGGTCAGGGCCACGTACAGCTGCCGCAGCCCGGCCGGACCGCGATCGGCGATGGTGGCCGGCTCGACGACCAGGACGTGGTCGTACTCCATGCCCTTGGCCTGGGCGGCGGCCAGGACGGACACCGACTCGCGGCCCCCGGTGCCGCCCGTGCCGTCGGCCGGGGCGCCGCTTCGGTTGAGCCGGCGGTCGATCTCGTCGAGCCAGTTCGAGTCGTCGGGGACGATGACGGCCACGGAACGGGGGGTGTGACCGTCGTCGGTGCCCACCAGGCGGGCCACCTGGGCGACGGTGTCGTCGAGTAGCCGCCACGGGTCGGTCGCCACCGTCCGCACCGCGTCCGGGCCCACCGAGCGGACGGCCTGGGGAGACTCCAGCGTCGGTGCGACCGCCTGCGCTAGGGGCGCGACGAACCGCATGATCTCGACGGGAACGCGGTAGCTGGTCTCCAGCCGGGCGATGCGCCAGTCGCCGTCGTCGGAGAGGATCGCGCCGAGCTGCTCCCACGTCGCCGGGATGTGCGGCCCGGTCGCCTGCGCGAGGTCGCCCAGGACGGTCATGGAGCCGTTGACGGCGCAGCGCCGCCGCAGGGTGCGGGCCTGCATGGGCGTCAGGTCCTGGGCCTCGTCGATCACGATGTGCCCGTAACGCCTCGGGGTCTCCCCGCTGATGAGCATCCGGAGCTCTTCGAGGCAGACCTGGTCGTCGAGGGTCCAGGGTTCGGCACCGGCGGTGGCGGCGCGGGCCCTGAGCAGCACCGCCTGCTCGTCCGCGTCGAGGACGCCGTCGGCGCAGGCGGCCAGGAGGTCGGGCGAGTCGTAGAGGGTGCGCAGCGCCTCCCGGGCGCCCGGTGACGGCCAGACGCGGTCCACGAGTCGCTCGACCCGGCGGTTGCGCTCCAGGTCGCGGCGGACCGAGTCGGCCTGCCGGCGCCGCGGTGCGACGTCCGAGAGCTCCTTCAGCAGACGGTCCACGAGCAGGCCCCGGAAGCGGTCGCGGCGCTCCCGGTAGGGGCCGTCGCCGGTGTGGGCCCGGGCGAGCAGGGCGAGGACCTCGGACCGCGGCACGCGCAGCGTCGTGCTGCCGGCGGTCACGACGACCGTGGGCTCGTCGCCCTCGAAGGAGGGGGCTTCGGTGAGGTCGTCCAGCGCCTCGGGACGGTACTCGCGCTCGACGCGCCGCCGCAGGACGGCCGCCATCCGCTCGTCCGACTTCACCGTCCTGGCCCGCGGGGAGTCCGTGCCGAGCACCTCGCCGTCCCACAGGCGGTTCAGCTGGACGGCGTTGACGTCCCGGGTGCCGAGGGTGGGGAGGACCTGGCCGACGTAGTCGAGGAACCGCTGGTGGGGGCCGATGACCAGGATGTCCTGGGCCTTGAAGTGGGCGTTGTCGACGAGCCAGGTCACCCGGTGGAGGCCGACGGCGGACTTGCCGGTGCCGGGGCCGCCCTGGATGACCAGGACGTCCGAGGGGGAGCCGGTGACCAGGGCCATCTGGTCGCGCCGGATGGTCTCGACGATGTCCCGCATCCGGCCGTTGCGCGAGCGCTGGAGTTCGCGCAACAGGAAGTCGTCCGGCCGGAGTTCCGGGCGGCGTTCCGGACGGGGCGGGGCGGGGGCGTCGGCCTGGTCCTTCGCCGCGGGGTGGGGGCCGCGCTGGCCGCGGTGCTCGGTGGCCTGCCGGGGGACCGGCCGGGGAGTGGGGCGGGGCGTGGGTCGCGGGGTCGGACGGGGTACGGGCCGGGGCTCGGTGGCCGCCTCGGGGGACGCTTCGGCAACCGCCTCGGGGGCGGGTGCGGGGAGCGCGTCGGGCATCGGTGCGAAGGCCGACGGGGCGATCTCGTCGAAGTAGTCCTTGACGATGTGCCGCACGCACCGCAGCCGGCGTCGCAGGGAGACCTCGCCCGGAGACTCGGGCAGGGCCTCCGCCCACCGCTTCGCCAGCGGACTCGACCAGAGCACCACCACCGGATCGCGCGCGTCGTCCCGTACGCCCCGGCGCCCGATGTACCAGGGGCGCGGCTTGCCGCCGGGGTCCTCCGGGGCGTCGACCCGGGCGAAGACCAGGGCTTCGTCGTTGAGCCCGTCGTACGCCGCGGCCCGGGCCTCCGCCTCCGCCCGGTTGGCGATCCCGTCCTTGCCACTCGCCGATGCCTCGGCCGTCGACGATCCGCTCAGCTCACCGAGCCGCGCGGCGTAGCAGCGGTAGGCGTGGTTCACCGCGTGCTGTTCGACAGCCAGGACCTGGTCCCGAGTGGTCGTGCCCATGTGCGTCCTCCCTGCGGTGCCCGGGGCGCCGCTGCGGGCCTGCGTCACGGGCCTGCGTCCGTGCGTGGTGAAACAACTACCAGAGAGCGGGCGGTGACGAACAGACGGAACTGGCGTTCCCCGGGCGGGGGTTCGGGGCCGGCTCGTCGGGGGGCCCGGAGGGCGGTCGGGCGGTCGGGCGAGCGTCCGACGGGTCGTGGGGCGGGTGGTCGGGCGAGCGCCGGACGGGTCGTCGGGCGGGTGGTCGGTCGGGCGTCGGGCGGGGTGCCCGTGGGCTTCGCGGGGCGGTGGTGGTGACGGTGGCGGTGGCGGTCGAGGTCCTCCCTCGATCGGGGGAGGAGCGGGACCGGAAGGGCGGTGATACTGGCGAACATGATCAAGGGACTGCGGCCGCTGCTGCGCGGGTCGACGTATACGGGTGTGCTGTTCGCGGTGGTCGGGGCGTTGGCCGGGCTGCCGGTCGCGATGCTGGCGCTCGGACTGACGCTGGGGCTGGACGGCCGGCCGGAGGCGGCCTGGGCGGCGCTGCCGGTGTGGGTGGTGCTGCTCGGGGTGGCCGGGCTGCCCCGGGTGGTGCGCCGGGTGCTGGCGGCGGGGGCGCGGCGGCTGCTGGGCGTCGCGGTGCCCGACCCGGTGAAGGGGGCCGCGACGGAGCGGTGGCGGACGCCGGCGTTCGTGGTGGTGCACGTGCTGCTGGGGTGGCTGGTGCTGGTCGGCGGCAGCACGCTGCTGGCGATGGGCGTGACGCTGCCCGGACGCTGGGCGGCGGGCGAGGCGCGGGTGAGCCTCTTCGGCTGGGCCACGGAGCTGACGGGCATCTGGGCCTGGATCGTGGGGGTGTTCTGCCTGCTGCTCGCGGCGACGCTGTTCGCGGTGGTGTCGGGCGCGCTGCGGTGGCTGGCGCCGCGACTGCTCGGGCCCTCGCCGGCCGAGCGGCTCGCGATGGCCGCCGAGCGGGAGCGGCTGCTGGCCGAACGCAACCGGCTGGCACACGAGTTGCACGACTCGATCGGGCACACCCTGACCGCCGCCACCATCCAGGCGGCCGTCGCGGGCGAGGTGCTGGCCGCCGACCCGGCCGCGGCCAGGGCCGCCATGCGCAGCATCGAGGAGTCCACCCGGGCCGCGCTGGAGGACCTCGACTACGTGCTGGGCGCGCTGCGCGAGGAGCAGTCGGGCACCGCGCCGACCCGCACCCTCGCCGACCTGCCCGAACTGGTCGACCGGCTGCGGCACGCGGGCGCGGTCGTGGTGCCGCGGACCTCCGGGGACCTGGCGCGGGTGCAGGGCACGCTCTCCCGGGCCGCCTACCGGATCGTCCAAGAGGGGCTGACCAACGCGCTGCGGCACGGCGCGGGCGGGCCGATCGAGCTGCGGGTGGCGGCGGGGCCGGAGGAGCTGGAGCTGAGCGTGGTCAACGGAGTGGGCGGCGGTCCGGGCGGTGCGGCCGGTGCGGCGGGGTCCGAGGCGGGCGGCTTCCCGACCTCGGGGCACGGGCTGCCCGGCCTGGCCGAGCGGGTGCGGCTGCTGCACGGCGAGTTCGAGGCCGGGCCGTACGGCGAGGGGCAGTGGCGGCTGGCGGTCAGGCTGCCGATGCGGTGGACGGCGTGAGCGGCGTGAGCGGCGCCGATCCGGGTACGCCCGACGTCACCCTCCTGATCGCCGACGACGACCCCGTCACCCGCAGCGGGCTGGGCACCCTGTTGGGCGCCCAGCCGGGCATCACGGTGGTCGGGACGGCCGCCGACGGGGTCGACGTGGTCGAGCGGGCACGGCTGTTGCGGCCCGACGTGGTGCTGATGGACGTGCGGATGCCGCGCCGCAACGGGATCGAGGCGACCCGCGAACTGCTGCGAGAGCACGGCCCGGTGGGCGAGCGCGGCCCGGGGGAGCATCGCCAGTCGGGGGAGCCTGGCTCGTCGGGGGAGCCCGGTGGGCCTCCCAAGGTCGTGGTGATCACCACCTTCGAGAACGACGGCTACGTCACCGCCGCGCTGAGCGCCGGAGCCTGCGGCTTCGTGCTCAAGCGGCTGCCCGTCCCGCAGATCGCCGAGGCGGTGCGGGTGGTGGCGGCCGGGGAGGCGGTGCTGTTCCCCGCCGCGCTGCGCCGGATGGTCGCGCCCCGGCCGCTGGACTCGGCCGAGGCGCTGCCCCGGGCGGGGCTGACCGGGCGGGAGGAGGGGGTGCTGCGGCTGATGGCGACCGGACTGTCCAACCCGGAGATCGCGCAGGCGCTCGCGGTGAGCCAGGAGACGGTCAAGACGCACGTGGGGAACGTGCTGAGCAAGCTCGGCGCGCAGAACCGGACCCACGCGGTGGTGATCGCGTACGAGAGCGGGCTGGTGGTGCCGGGCCTGCTGGGGGCCTGACCGGCCCCCGGCAGGGCTCACGGCCGCGGGCCTGACCGGCCCCCGGCGGGGCTCACGGCCTCGGGTCGATCGGGGTGAGGGTGCCGAGGCGGTCCTCGACGGCCTGGGCGGCGGTCAGGCAGAGGTCCTCCCGGAAGGCCCGGCCGATGAGCTGGACGCCGGTCGGCAGGCCGTCCGCGTCGAGACCGGTGGGGACGGCGACGGCCGGGACACCGACGAGGCTGGTCACCGAGCAGAGCCGCATGGCCGAGGCGACCCGGTCACGGCCCGCCTGGTCCCGCGACTCCAGGCCGGGCTCGACCGGCGGCTCGGTGAACACCGGGCCCAGCACCAGCGGGTACTCGTGCAGGAACTCCGCCCAGGATCGGCGGATGCCCATCCGGGCGCTCATCAGCCGGACCAGGCCGGCGACGTCCGCGGGCGGGGCGCTGCGCATCGTCAGCTCGATGTAGCGGTCGCCGCCCTCGCCCAGCAGCTGCCGGACGGCGGGCCAGGTCGGTGCGAACTCGCTGACGGGGAGGCGGTGGTAGGTCTCGTACGCCTCGTCCAGCCTCGGGACGTCGGGGATCTCCCGGACGTCGTACCCGGCGTCGCGCAGTGCGTCGGCGGCGGTCTCGACGGCGCGGCGGACGGCGGGGTGGACGCCCCGGCCGCCCGGGTCGGTGACGACGGCGACCCTGATCGGGCCGTCGAGCGGCTCTCCGTACAGCGGGACGGGCACGGCGCGCGGGTCGCGGATGTCGGTGCCCGCCAGCGTCTCGTAGGCGAGCCGCAGGTCGGCGACCGTACGGGCCAACGGGCCGTCGGTGACCAGCACCTGGGAGGCCGGGCCGGGGTCGTCCGGCCCGATCAGGCGCTGGTCGGTGGGGAAGCGGCCGAGGGTCGGCTGGAGGGCGGCGACGCCGCAGAACGAGGCCGGGACGCGGACCGAGCCGCCGGAGTCGTTGCCGAGCCCGAGCGGGGCCATCCCGGCGGCGACGGCCGCGCCGTCCCCGCCGCTGGAGCCGCCGGGGGTGCGGCTCGCGTCCCACGGGTTGCGGGTGTCGCCGTACAGCTCGCTGCGGGTGTGCATCCCGGCGACGATCAGGGTCGGCATGTTGCTGTGGCCGATCGGGATGGCCCCCGCCGCGCGCAGCCGGGCCACCGGGACGGCGTCGGTGGTGGCGACGTGGTCGCGGAAGTGCGGGGCGCCGAAGGTGGTGGGCACGCCGGCGATCGGGGTGCACTCCTTCACGGTGAACGGCACGCCCGCGAGCGGGCCCAGTTCCTCGCCCGCGGCCCGGCGGCGGTCGGTGTCCCGGGCGGCCTCGCGGGCCCGGTCGGCGAGGAGCTGGGTGACGGCGTTCAGGTCGGGGTTGACCTCGGCGATCCGGGCCAGGTGGCTGTCCACCACGTCCAGTGCCGACGCCTCGCCCGTGCGCACGGCGGCGGCGAGTTCGGTGGCGGGCCTGCTCCACAGGGGCATGGGGGTAATCCTCCGACTTTCGACGTTCCGATGCGGTCGCATCGGTTACCGCACTCTAGCCCGGGAACCGATACGCTTGCATCGGAATAAGTCCGAGACCGGATGACGTGCGGAGGAGACCGGAGATGCCCAAGCAGGTGGACCACGAGGACCGGCGCCGGCGGATCGCCGAGGCCGTCTGCCTGCTGGTGGACGAGCACGGGCTGGAGGGCGTCAGCCTGCGGGACGTCGCCACCCGGGCGGAGGTCTCGATGGGGGCCGTCCAGCGCTGCTTCCACACCAAGGAGGAGATGCTCCTGTTCGCGCTCACCCACGTCGGCGAGCGGGTCGCCGAGCGGGTGCGCGGCCGGCTCACGGCCGGACCGGCGCAGTCGGCGGCCAGCGAACTCGGGCTGGTGGCCGGTGAGGTGGCGCTGCTGCGGGAGGAACACCGGGCCGAGGCCAGGATCTGGCTCGCCTTCGTCGCCGGAGCCGCCGTCAACCCGGCGCTGGCGGCGACCCTGCGGAGCAGCTACGCGGCGCTGGAGGAGCTGATGGTGCGGCTGGTCGCCGAGGCCGCCGGCGCGGCGGTGGTCGGCGGGTCGGCGCTGGGTGGGGAGACGGCGGGCGCGGCGGTGGTCGCGCGGACCGAGGCCCGGACGCTGCTCGCCCTGGCCGACGGGCTCACCGCGCACGTCCTGGTCGGGCACCGGACGGTGGCGGAGGCGGAGGAGGTCCTGCACGCGCACCTGGCCGGGCTCTGGGCGCGCTGCTGAGACGGGGGCGGGGTCCGTCAGCCGTACCAGATCCGCGCAGATGAGATGATCAACGGCCGGTGGCCCGGGACGCTCGGGACGGTCGGCAGCGGGGAGGGCGGGATGGCGGGCACGACGGGACGTTTCACCGACCCCGGGGTCAAGCTGCACCACTTCGCCGACGAGGTGCTCGTCCGCTGCCCGGAGTGCGGGGGCTGCGCCCTCGTCCTCGCGCGGCTCGGCGACGAGTGCGAGCACCGGTGGATCGGCGACCGGGAGCACACCCGTCGACGGCTGCGGTGCGGCTGCGGGCACGCCGTGGACGCGTTCCCGGGCTCGCGGGCGTTCGGCGGGCCCGCCGACCCGTACTTCCGGCTGCCGCTCTGGCTGGACGCGGAGTGCCGGGGGCGGCGGCTGTGGGCGTACAACCCCGCGCACCTCGACCTGCTGGAGGGCTACGTCGGGGCCGGTCTGCGCGAGCGCGCCACGGCGCCTGCCTCGATGACGCTGCTCGCACGGCTGCCCGCCTGGGTGAAGTCGGCCAAGCACCGGGACGACGTCCTGCGGACGGTCCGGCGGCTGCGCGCCACCGTCCCGCCGGGGCTGTCCGCGGCCGGCTGACGAGTGTCGGCTGCCGGTCGTCGGGCCCGCTCTCCGAATGCCGCCACCCTTTCGAACCGTCGCCCGCCGTTGGCGCCCCGGTCGCCGTCCAGTCCGTGGATGGTCGGCGAAGGCGGCGGCCGGGTGGGGCAGGATCGGGCCCGACGTCACCGGAGACACCGGTCGGACACTCGTGTTGGGAGAGCCTGCCGTGACCGCTGTGGAGATCCCGGGGTCCAAGTCCATCACCGCCCGGGCGCTGTTCCTGGCCGCCGCCGCCGAGGGCGTGACCACCCTGCGCCGGCCGCTGACCTCGGACGACACCGAGGGCTTCGCGCAGGGACTGGACACCCTCGGGTACCGGATCGAGCGGACGCCGCGGTCGTGGCGGGTGGAGGGCCGCCCGGCCGGGCCCGCCGTACCGGGCGCCGAGGTGTACTGCCGGGACGGCGCCACCACCGCGCGCTTCCTGCCCACCCTCGCCGCCGCGGGCCACGGCACCTACCGCTTCGACGCCTCCGCCCAGATGCGCCGCCGCCCGGTCGCCCCGCTCACCCGGGCACTGCGCGAGCTGGGCGTGGACCTGCGGCACGAGGAGGCCGAGGGGCACCACCCGCTGACGGTCGTCGCCGACGGCGTCCGCGGCGGTGAACTCACCCTGGACGCCGGGCAGTCCTCGCAGTACCTGACCGCCCTGCTGCTGCTCGGCCCGCTCACCCGGGACGGCCTGCGGATCACCGTCACCCGGCTGGTCTCGGCCCCGTACGTCGACATCACCGTGGCGATGATGCGCTCCTTCGGCGTCGAGGTGAAGCGGGAGCCGACCCCCGCCGGCGAGGTGTTCGAGGTGCCCTCCGGCGGCTACCGGGCCGCCGACTACCCGATCGAGCCGGACGCCTCCACGGCGAGCTACTTCTTCGCCGCGGCCGCCCTGGCCGGCCGCGAGGTCACCGTGCCCGGCCTCGGCCGGGACGCGCTCCAGGGCGACCTGCGCTTCGTCGACGTGCTGCGGCGGATGGGCGCCCGGGTGGACGTCGGCGGCGACCGCACGACGGTGGCCGGCGACGGCCCGCTCGGCGGGATCACCGTCAACATGCGGGACATCTCCGACACCATGCCCACGCTCGCCGCCATCGCCCCGTTCGCCACCGGGCCGGTGCGGATCGAGGACGTCCACAACACCCGGGTCAAGGAGTGCGACCGACTGGAGGCCTGCGCCGACAACCTGCGGGCCATGGGCATCACCGTGGCCACCGGAGACGACTGGATCGAGATCCGGCCCGGCACACCGCGCCCGGTCGAGATCGCCACCCACTCCGACCACCGGATCGTCATGTCCTTCGCCGTCACCTCGCTGCGCACGCCCGGCATCACCTTCGACGACCCGGGCTGCGTGCGGAAGACCTTCCCGGGCTTCCACGAGGTCTTCGCCGAACTGCGCGCCGGCTGGGGCGTCTGACCCGGTCCGCGGCGGGCGCCGCCCGGCGCCTCCGGAATCCCGGTTGCCAGCCGGCGGGCCGGGCGGCGAGGATTCCGTTCGTGTCCGAGACGGTGTTCGAGACGGTGTCCGACGGGCCCGGGCTGCGGCCCTACCCCAAGATCGCCGCCCGCGGCCGCTCCGGCGGGCCCGGCAGCCGGGAGTGGACCGCGGCGGAGAAGGTGCACGGGGCGCACTTCGCGGTGGTCTGCGAAGGCGGCTCGGTGCGGGCCGCGAAGCGGCGCGAACTGCTGGACGACGAGGGGTTGGACGGCTTCTTCGGCGTGAGCCGGATCTGGCCCGAACTCTCCGTCGCGGCAGCCCGGTTCGCCGCCGCCGTGCGCGGAGCCAGCGGCCCCGACGCCGTGGTGACGATCTACGGCGAACTGGCCGGCGGCCGCTACCCGCACCCCGAGGTGCCCGCCGCCCCCGGCGTCGACCCGGTCCAGACCGGCGTCTGGTACGCCCCCGGCCTGCGCTGGCTGCCGTTCGACGCCACCGTCGAGACACCCGAAGGCCGTTGGTGGATCGCCGACCGCACCCTGCGCACGGCCGCGCGGGCCGCCGGACTCACCTGCGTGCCCCTGCTCGGACACGGACCTCTGAACACCCTGCACGACCTCCCGGCGCGCTACCCCACCCGGGTGTCCGCCCTGTTCGGCCTGCCCGAGCTGCCCGACAACCTCGCCGAGGGGTACGTCCTCAAGCCGGCCGGCGAGTGGCACGAGTCCGGCCCGGCCCGTCCCCTGGTGAAGGTGAAGCAGCAGGCCTTCGCCGAGGACGACCGCTACGACGGCGCCCGCCCGTACCTCCCCCCGCCCGAGGGTGCGGCCGGCGTCCCCGCCTGGCTCCTCGTCCAGGCCTCCGTCCTGCTCACCCCCACCCGCGCGGCGGCCGCCGTCAGCAAACTGGGCCCGCGCACGGCCGCGGAGGCCGTGGCGGAGGAGATCGCGGCGGACGTGGCCGACGAACTCGCCGATGCCGTTGGCGGGTTGGAGCCCGCCGTGCTGGCCGCACTGCGTCAGGCCCTGGAACCCGGCGCTCGCTCGCTGGCATCCTTCGACGCGCAGGACCGGCGTAACTCCTGACGGCGGGGGAACGGAAGTGGCCCGGGCGAGAAGGCGGCTGTCGTGAGCCGAGGTGCGAGGGTCGTGTGCGGGAGGCTTCCAAGTCCGGTGGGCGGGGCCCATCATGGGCTCCCGGTCCCGGTGGGACCGCCCCGACACCGCCCTGGCCCCGTTTCCCGGGCCGCCCTCAGGAGGCAGAAGAGATGACGATCCCACCCGCCGTTCGGATCCAGGCCGCCGCCGTCCGGGCCCTGTACGCCCTGCCGGAAGGGCTGCGACGGGGGATCGCGGGCAAGCCGGTGGTGCGCGACGGGCAGCGGCTCGCGCCGGACGCGCAGGTGATGCTGAAGCTCCAGCGGCTGTCCGGAGTGGCGCTGGTGATGCCTGGCGGGGTCGGGGCGTCGCGGGCCGCGATGGAGCACTCGCGGCACCTGGTGGGCGGGCCGACGGATCGTACGGTGGCCGCGCGGAGCGTCGGCATCCCGCAGGAGCACGGCGAGTCGGCCGCGACGCTGTACACCCCGGACGGGCTGGCGGCGGGCTCCGGCCTGCTGGTCCTCCTGCACGGCGGGGGCTGGGTGATCGGCAGTCGGGCCAGCCACGACCACGTCGCCCGCTTCCTCGCCCGGCGGGCGGGGGTGCGGGTGCTGTCGGTGGAGTACCGACTGGCGCCCGAGCACCCGTTCCCGGCGGCGGCCGAGGACGCGGTGGCCGCGTTCGACTACGCCTGCGCCAAGGCGGCCGACCTGGGTGCGGACCCGGAGCGGATCGCGGTCGGCGGGGACAGCGCGGGCGGCAACCTGGCCGCCGTCGTCGCCCAGCAGGCCGTCCGGCGGGGCGGCCCCGCGCCGGCGTTCCAACTGCTGCTCTACCCGGCGACCGACGCCTCGACCCGGCGCCCCTCGCGCGGGCTGTTCGCCGACGGGTTCCTCCTGACCAGCGCGGACATGGACTGGTTCGCCGACCGGTACGCGCCCGCGCCCGCCGACCGCACCGATCCGCGGCTGTCGCCGCTGCTCGCCGAGGACCTGACCGGGCTGCCGCCCGCGTACATCGGCACCGCGGGCTTCGACCCGCTGCGCGACGAGGGCGAGGCGTACGCGCGGGCGCTGAAGGAGGCCGGGGTCGAGGTGCGGCTGAGCCGGCAGTCGGACCTCATCCACGGGTACGTCAACTACCTCGGCCTCGGCGGGCGCTTCCGGGAGGCGGCCGCCGAGGCGGCGGAGGCGCTGCGGCAGGCGATCGGCGGGTAGCGAACAGGCGTACGGCCGAGGGCGGGCCGTGGGGGAGGGCCCGCCCTTCGCCGTGCCGTGGGGAGGGGTGGGGGTGGGCCGTGCCGTGGCGGGCAGTGCGTGCAGGGGGCGTGAGCCGACGCTCGCGCGCCGGGTCGTTGCCGCACAGGGGGTTCTCGGCGCCCGGCTCTTATTGTACTGTCCGTCTAATAAGCGGGTGAGCGGGAGCCCGCGGCGGAACAGGCACCTGGAGGCAGCCATGGCGCTCAGCTGGCACGCGGGGCACGGCCACACCACGGCCGACGACGACGTCTCGAAGCGGCTGCTGGAGTCGGCCGCCACCCTCTCCTTCGACCCCTCGGCCGAGATCGACTGGGACGCCCCTCTCCCGGACGAGCACTACGGCCTCAACCCGGAGTGGAGCACCCTCTACGGCACCCGGCTGTGGGACGAGATGACCGAGCGGCAGCGGGTCACGCTCACCCGGCACGAGGTCTGCTCGATCATGAACACCGGCATCTGGTTCGAGATGATCCTCCAGCAGATGGTGCTGCGCGACCAGTACCTCAAGAACCCCGCCAGCGCCGAGTTCCAGTTCGCGCTCACCGAGATCGCCGACGAGTGCCGCCACTCGATCATGTTCGCCCGGGCCTGCGAGAAGATGGGCGTCCCCGCCTACCGCCCGCACAAGCTGATCGCCCAGGCCGGACGCGCCTTCAAGGCGCTCGCCAAGGGCGAACTCGCCTACGGCGGCATCCTGGTGGCCGAAGAGGTGCTCGACGTCATGCAGCGCGACTGGATGCGCGGCGAGAACGTCCTGGAGATCGTCCGCGGTACCTCCCGGATCCACGTGGTCGAGGAGTCCCGGCACATGAAGTTCGCCCGGCAGGAGATCCGCGAGCGGATGCGCCACGCGAGCCTGGCCCGCCGGCGCACCTCGGCCACCGGTATCGCCGTGGGCGCGTACGTCATCGTCACCAGCATGGTGCACCCGGGCGTGTACAAGGCCGCCGGGCTCGACGTCCCGCGGGCGCTCGCCGAGGTACGGGCCAACGAGCACCGCAAGGCGATGATGCGCACCAGCTCCCGGCACCTGATGGCCTTCCTCGCCGAGACCGGGCTGCTCACCAGCCGCGCGGCGGCCGTCTACCGCCGGGTGCACATGATCTGACGAACCGTCGGATCGCTTTCACCGGATCGTTTCCCGCCCATCGGACACAGCGAGGACCCCACCCCGGCCATGGCCTACGCGATCACCCAGACCTGCTGCAACGACGCCTCGTGCGTGTCCGTCTGCCCGGTCAACTGCATCCACCCGACCCCGGACGAGCCGGAGTTCGGCACCACCGACATGCTCTACATCGACCCGCGGGCGTGCATCGACTGCGGCGCCTGCGCGGACGCCTGCCCGGTGGACGCGGTGTTCCCGGTCGACCGGCTGCGCGGCCCCGACACCGTGTTCGGCGACCTCAACCGGGACTGGTTCCGCGACCACCCCAGCGACCACGCCTGGGGCGCGCCCAGCTTCCCGCGCAGCCTGCCGGGCGAACTCGGCACGCTGCGGATCGCCGTCGTCGGCACCGGCCCGTCCGCCGGGTACACCGCGCAGGAACTGCTGCGCAGCACCAGCGCCGAGATCACCATGATCGACCGGCTGCCCGTCACCGGCGGCCTGCTGCGGCACGGCGTCGCCCCCGACCACCAGTCCACCAAGCGGATCGTGGAGAGCTTCGCGAGCGTCTTCCACGACCCGCGGCTGCGGATGCACCTCAACGTGGAGATCGGCACGGACGTCAGCCACCAGGAACTCGCCGCGCACCACCACGCGGTGGTGTACGCGGTCGGCGCGGCCGCCGACCGCCGGCTCGGCATCCCCGGCGAGGACCTGCCGGGCAGCCTGCCCGCGACCACCTTCGTCGGCTGGTACAACGCCGAACCGACCGTGCCCGCCGAGGCGGTGGAGCTGTCGGCGGCCGAGCGGGTGGTGGTGGTCGGCAACGGCAACGTCGCGGTGGACATCGCCCGCATCCTGCTCACCGACCCCGACCGGCTCGCGGCCACCGACATCGCCGACCACGCGCTGGCCGCGCTGCGCCGCGGCAGGGTCCGGGAGGTCGTGCTGCTCGCCCGGCGCGGTCCGGAGCAGGCCGCGTGGACCAGGGCGGAGTTCCTGGCGCTGCGGCAGCTGCCGGGCGTCGAGGTGGTGGTGGCGGACGACCCGCAGGTGCGGGCGGCGATCGAGCCGGCGGGGGTGGAACCGGGCGCGGGTGCGGGCGCGGGCGCGGGTGCGCCGGGATCGGGCTCGGGCGCGGCGCTGCTCGCCGGGCTGCCGCTGGTGCCGTACGACGGGGCCGCGGCGCCCGCGCCGGGGCGGCGGATCGTGCTGCGGTTCCTGTCGGCGCCGGTCGAGCTGTCCGGGGACGGGCGGGTCGAGGCCCTGACCGTCGAGCGGACCACCCTGGCGGCGGACGGCCGGGTCGAGGGCACCGGGGAGCGGGACGTGCTGCGGGCCGGGCTGGTGGTGCGCTCCATCGGGCACCGGGCAGTCCCGCTCCCCGGGCTGCCGTTCGACGAGCGGGCCGGGACGGTCGCCCACCGGGCCGGGCGGGTGGTCGACCCGGCCACCGGGCGGCCGCTGCCGGGGACGTACGTGGTGGGCTGGGCCAAGCGCGGGCCGTCCGGCGGGATCGGCGCCAACCGGGCCTGCGCGCGGGAGACGGTGGACGCGCTGCTGGACGACGCGACCGCCCGCGCGCTGCCCGTCCCGGAGGCCGACCGCAGGGACTTCGAACGGCTGGTGCGCCGCCGGCGGCCGGACGCGGTCGGGCTGCGGGAGCTGCGGGCGGTGGACCGCGCGGAACGCGAGCGGGGCGAGAGTGAGGGACGGCCCCGGGTGAAGCTCGCCACCGTCCCCGAGCTGCTGGCGGCGGGTCGGCGGCGGTAGCGGGGACCGCCGGGGCCCTGCTGGCGCCGGGGTGCCGGGGTGCCCGGCGTGCCGGGGCCGGGCGGTGCCGTGGCGGCGTGACGTGCGCAGGAAGTCGGGTGGGCCGACTTCCTGCGCACCCGGCCGCTCCCCGCAGAGGGCTGACCTGCGTCGCGCCGGGTTGACGGGAGCGTGACCCGGTACGGCCGGGGGCGTTGGTTGAGCGTGAGTGGTTTTGGGCGGCTGCCGGGGCCGGAGTGGCAACCGGGTGAGGAAACGATCCTGCGCGGCGCCCCGGACCGGCCGCCGGAGGTCCCGCAGGGGGCGGAGGTGTCGCAGGTGTCGCAGGTGTCGCGGGCGCCGGAGGTGCCCGACGCCCCCGACGGGCCGGACGCACCCGATGCACCGGACGCACCCGATGCACCGGAGGTACCGGAGGCGCCCATCTACGCCGAGCTGGCCCGGCGCTGGCAGGCGGAGGGGCGAGCCGTCCCCGGACTGCCCGATCCGGTCTGGGAGTCCCTGGCCGCCCCGGCCAGGGCTCAGCCGGCGGTGTCCGGCTCGGGCCGGAGACCGTTCGAAGGTCCGGCCTGGGGTTCGCCCTGGAGTTCGGAGCGGAGGACCCCGGCGGCGGGCTCGGGGTGGAACCCCGGATAGAACTGCCGCGCCCAGCGGCGGAACAGCCCGATCGAACGCTCCCCGGGCACGAGCCGGGGCTGCGCCAGGTACCGCTTGTGGGCCAGCACCGGCCGGTCCTGCTTGATGATCCGCACCGAGGCCCGCAGCGCCGCCCAGGAAGCAGCCCGGTCGACGGCCCGCGCCGCGCCGACCCCCGGCACCGGCACCGTGGCGGTCACCGCGAACCGCACCCTGGTCCGCCACGGCGCGATTGGCGTCGGCAGCACCCACACCCACAAGGTGCCGCCCACCTGCGGCAGTTCCACCTCCAGCCGGCTCATCCCGAGCCCGGCGAGCGTCACCGGCTGCTCCAGGTTCACCGCGCCCAGCCCCGGGAACCGGGTGGTGGTGCGCTGGTGGACGGTGAACAGCGGGCCGGCCACCTCCGGCGGGGCGGTCTCCCGGGTGTCCAGGCCGTGCAGCACCCGCACGTGCCGGAAGTCGACGCTGTTCTCCATCACCTCCTGGGGGTGGGAGGCCACCTCTCCGCTCCACCACGCCAGCGGCCGCACCCCGAGAGCCGGCGGCAGCTCCCAGGTGGGCGAACCGGTGTCCCGGCCACCGTCCGGTCCGCCGTTCAGCCCGCCGTCAGGGCCGCCGTCAGGGTCGCACCAGACGAACAACGCGCCGTCCCGCTCGCACAGGTCGCGCCGCGCCAGCGAGGCCCGGAACCGGACGCCGTCCGGCGAACCGGTGCACGAGCCGTCCGGGCCGAACGCGAAACCGTGGAACGGGCAGACCAGCTCCTCGCCCCGGACCGTCCCGCCCGCCCCGAAGTGCGCGCCCAGGTGAGGGCAGTGCGGGCCGACCGCGCGGACCGCGCCCCGGCGCGTCCGGTACAGCACCACGTCCTCGCCCATCAGCCGGACGGTGCGCACCCGCCCGGGCGGCAGGTCCCGGGCCCGGCCGACGCAGAACCAGCCGGTGGGGTACGGCAACGGGACGGCGTGCTCGTCCATGCGGAGTTCACCTCGATGGCTTGACAGCCGTGTGAACGTACCAGGCGACGTGCTCGCGCACGGCGTACATCTCCACCGTGGAGCGGAGATTGATCCACTTGGCGGGATCGCCGAAGCGCCGCACCAGCTCCCACGGCAGCCGGAAGTACGCGTGCACCGCCTCCGAGGTCGGCAGGTAGTGCGGCGTCGCGTCCAGTGCCTCCTCGACCTCGAACCCGGCCCCGGCGAGCAGCCGGGGGAGGTTGCCGGCGTGGTAGATCCTGGCGCCGATCATCGTCATCGCGTCCAGGAACGGCTCGATCAACGCCCTTGCCGCAGGCTCCAGTTCCTCCAGCGGGCCGGTGCTCATCGGGCCGAGCAGCACCAGCCGGCCGCCCGGGCGCAGCACCCGGTGGAGCTCGGCCAGCGCCCGGGACGGGTCGTAGGAGTGGACCAGCGTCTCCATCGAGTACACGCCGTCGAACTCCCCGTCGCCGAACGGGAGCCGATGGAAGTCCCCGAAGCGGAACGCCGTCCGCCCGCCCGTCCGCGCCCGCGCGCTGAGCCGGCGGGCCTCGGCGAGGTGGAAGTCCAGGACGTCGACCCCGGTCACCTCCAGCCCGAACCGCACCGCCATCGCCCGCGCCACCACGCCGGCCCCGCACCCGGCGTCCAGCACCCGCGCCCCCGCGGGCAGCGCCAGCTTGCGCCCCAGCACGTCCTGCAACTGCCGCTGCGCCCGCCACAGCCGCCACTTCGACTGCCCCGGCTCCGTCCACCCCCAGTGCCGCGCGTTGCGCGCCACCCGGGTGTAGAACCACCGACTCCCCGCCCGCCCGTACACCCTGCGCAGCCCGGCCAGATCGAGCCCCTCAGCACCCATGGCACCTGGCTACCCGCCCAGCGGCCTCGCTATCCGACGACAGGGGCGGACTCCCCGATGGAGGGAATCATGTGGTCATGTGATGAAGATGGCTCGCGAAAGATCGGTCAGATCGCCCCGACTGTTCAAGCGCGAAGCGCCAAGCCTCGACCTATGGCTCGAACTTGTGGATGGCACCCGTGTCCGGACGTGACCGCCAGGAGCGCTTCAGCTGCGCCCAGCGGGCCTCCTGTTCCTCGGTGAGGACGCCCCGGAGCTCGGCCAGCTTGAGGAGTTGGGCCTCGGCGTCGGCGCCCAGGGGCTGGGCCTCGGCGCGGTAGTGGTCGGCGAGGAGGGCGTCGAGTTCGGGGCGGGTGAGGGCGGGGTCGAGGCGTTGGGCGAGCTTGGCCATGTTGCGGTAGGAGCCCTGGAGGAGGAAGGGGGGCTCGGTGCGGGCGCGGTCGTCCTGGGCGGCGGAGGCGAGGTAGGCGCGGTTGACGGCCAGGACGGTGGAGCGCAGGTGGAGCAGGCCGGCCAGGACGGCGGTCATCCGCTCGGCCTCGGCGGCGGGCCAGGCGCCGGCCAGGGTGCCGCCGGGCAGGCCGCAGGCGCGGGCGAGCAGGGTGTCCAGGTCGGTGCGCTCGGCGGTGGCGAGCGGGGCGAGGTGGGGGTTGGCGGGCAGGGCGTTCTCGACGAAGCTGAGTGCGAAGAGGTCCTCGCGTCCGGCGACGGCGTCGCCCAGGTTCCACACGTCGGCGCGGTTGGCGAGCATGTCGGGCAGCCGGAAGAGGCGGCCGGACTCGGTGTACGGGTTGGCGGCCATGACCACGGCGAAGCGCTTGCCGCGCAGGTCCCACTCGCGGGCCTCGCCGTCCCAGACGCCGTCGATCCGGCGCTGGGCGTCGCACAGCGGGATGAAGCGCTGGAGGAACTCGGGCGAGGTGTGCTGGACGTCGTCCAGGTAGAGCAGCACGTTGTCGCCCGCGTGCAGGGCGAAGCTGAGCTTCTCGAGCTCGCGCCGGGAGGTGGCGTCGGGGGCCTCGGTCGGGTCCAGCGAGGTGACCCGGTGGCCGAGCGCGGGGCCGCTGACGGAGACCAGCAGCAGGCCGAGCCGCTCGGCGAGGTACTCGACCAGGGTGGTCTTGCCGTAGCCGGGCGGGGAGACCAGCAGCAGCAGGCCGCTGCGGTCGACCGGCCCGCCGGACTCGGCGGTGCCGAGCTGCTTGGCGAGGTTGTCGCCGACCAGCGGCAGGTACACCTGGTCGATGAGCCGGTTGCGGACGAAGCCGTTGAGCGGGGCGGGCCGGTACTGGTCGAGCCGCAGCCGGGCGTGCTCGGCGGCCAGCAGGTCGCCGCGCAGCCGCTGGTAGGCCCGGTAGCCGGGCATCTCGACCTGCTCGAACTCCGCTACCCGGGCGAGTAGTTCGTCCAGGCGCAGGTCGAGCGCCCCGCCCGTGACTCGCGGGTGGTCGCCGAGCAGCCCGGTGACCCGGGCGCCCACGGCCCCCTCGGTGGGCCGGCGCGGCAGGGACGGGCAGAGCAGCGCGGCGGCGGCCTCGGCGAGGTCGGCCGGATCGGCGTCGGAGGATCCGGACTCCAGCCAGGTGGTGGCGAGTTGGCGCCGCACGGGCAGCAGCGCGGGCTCCTCGGGCAGTGCGGCCAGCGCCTCGGTGAGGCCGGCCGACTCGGGGGCGGCGCGGAACTTGTCGAGCAGTGTGGCGGCGCCCGCCGAGTGGGCGAAGCTGGGTGCGGCGGCGGCCAGTTCGGCCACCAGGTAGGGCCCGGCGGGCTCCGCTCCCGGGGCGAAGTCGGCGACGGCGGCGGTGAGTTCGTCGGCGAGCGAGGCCAGCGCGTCCAGCGCGGCCGCCGCCGGGGCGTCGCCGAAGGCGTCCCGGGCGAGGCCCAGCGAGCGGGCCCGGGTGTGCCAGAGCAGCCGCTGCCGTTCGTCGGTGCCGTGGGCCCAGTACAGCTGCGCGGCCGCCCGGGCGGCCGCCGGGTGGCGCAGCAGTCCGGCCTCGGCGTCGAGCCGGAGCAGGGCGCGGAGCAGCAGCGCGGCGTCGTGGTCGTGCACGCCGCGCTGGTAGCCCTCGTCCGGGCGTTGCTCGGCGGCCCGCCGGACGTACTCCAGCAGGTCGCCGTCCGCGGGCGGCGACCCGGCCTCGGCGGCCGACAGCAGGCTCGCCGCGAGGTACTCGGCGCGGTACAGCCGCGGGGTCTCCGAGGGCAGTGGGCGGTCCCAGTACCGCTCGGTGGCGGCGAAGGCCGGGTCGGTGACGGGGGAGCGGTAGTCGGTGCCGGTGAGGGTGAAGGCTGGGCGCCCGCGCCAGGGCACCAGGGCGAGTTCGGGCCGCTGGGTGGTGACGGCGAACAGGTGCCGGCCCAGTCGCAGGGTGCCGGGGCCGTCTCCGGCGAGTTCGGCGCGGTCGCGCAGGGCCCGGTGGGCGCGGCCGCGGGCGGCGCGCAGCCGGCCGGCCAGCTCCTCGGCCCGGACCCGGTCGCCGAGTGCGGTCAACTGCCCTGCGAGGTCGCGTAGTTTGACGGCCGTCGGGTCGGCGGCGAAGGCCGCCTCGATCTCCTCGGCGGAGTCCAGTGCGGCCAGTCGGCGGTGCAGGGTGTCGAGGATGCGTTCGGCGGAGGCGGCCAGCCGGTCGGCGCGCCGGGCCCGCTCCTCCAGCAGGTGCTGGCGGCGGGCGGTGAGCGCGTCGTGGATCTCGGTGCGCCGGGCGGTGAGCTGCTCGCCGAGGGCCGGGGCGGCGTCGGCGAAGCGGGTCTCCAACTGCTCGATCCGCAGCAGCAGTCGACCGAGCTGCTCGTCGCAGGCCTCGGGGGTGTCGGCGGCGGCGAGCGCGGCGGTGGTGGCCTGGCCGAGCAGGGCGGTCTCGGCGGCGAACTCGGCGGCGGCCTCGCGGGTGCGCAGCTCGCGGCGGCGCACGGTCAGCACGGACCGGGCCCGGTTGAGCAGGCCGAGGACGTCGGCGAGCCGGTCGAGGATCGCGGTGCGGGTGGTGGCGTCGGCCAGGTCGAGGGTGCCGACCAGCTCCGAGACGGTCTGCAACGCCTCGCTCTGGGAGCCGAGTTCGAGCCCCAGCGGCTCGGCCTCGGCGGCGGTGGCGATGGCGGAGCAGCGCTCGGCTAGTTCGCCGGCCCGACGCCGGTGCGGCTCGAAGGCGGTCGGTTCGGCGAGTTGGACGACGGCGCGGTCGGCGGCCTCGGCCAGCCCCTCGGCGAGGTGCGCGGCGAGCGCGTCGATCCGCTGGACGTCGGCGCGCGGCAGCTCGCGCAGCGCCTCGACGCGCCCCTGGGCGCGACGCAGAGCGGCCAGCCGGTCGACCCACTCGGCGGCGTCGGCCAGCGTCTCGCCGCGGGCGGTGCGCAGCAGGCCCTCGACGTGCTCGGCGGCCTCGTCGGTCCGCCGGGCGGCGTGCGCGGTGAGCTGGGCGACGGCCTCGTACTCGGCGACGACCTGCCGGGCGGTGTCGCGGATCTCGGCGAGCGGCGCGGCGAGGTCGCCGAGGCCGCTCTGGCCGAGCCAGTGGTGCCGGTCGGCGGTGCGGGTGCAGGCGGCGAGGACGGCCTGGTGGCCGGCCGGGGTGTCGGCGCCGGCCGCGGCCAGCCGGGCCAGGGCCAGGCAGTCGGCCAGGCCGCGGACCAGGTCGGCGTTGCCGATCCGGGCCAACGGGCCGCTGCCGGACGGCTGTTCGGCGGCGAAGCGCTCGCTGGTGAACGGGGTCTGCCAGAGCTGGACGGTGTGCAGCCGGCTCGGCCCGTCCTCGGCCGGGCGCAGGGCGATCAGGGTGCCGTCGGCGAGCAGCGCGTAGCCCTGGCACGGCAGCGGGGCGGCGGCCTCCTGGCGGACGCTGTTGTACGGCTGGAGCAGGGCGCGGCCGTCGACGGGGGAGCGGAACTCGTACAGCACGTCCTCGCCGTTGGGCGACAGGACGGTGCGCTCGTACACCAGGCCGTCGACCGGCTGGTCGAAGGTGCGCACGGTGCCGTCCACCAGGTGGCAGCCGCCGGGGAAGGCGACGCCCTGGTCGGCGGGCAGCCGCAGGCAGGCCTGGCCGAGCGCGTCGATCCGGGTGACGGTGCCGGTGGGCAGGTGGACCACCAGGTGCCGCTCGGTCTCCTCCTGGTACGGGCGCACGCGCACCAGCAGCAGGGTGCCGATCCGGGCATGGGCGATCCGGGCGTCGGCGAGGGTCTGGAGGGCCTCGGCGAGCGGCTCGCGGTGCAACTCCCGGCCGTCCGGGGTGGTGATGGTCAGTCGGCCGCCGTCGACGCCGACCAGCAGCTCGCCGGCCAGGTCGGCGCGGGGCGGGCGGCCCGGGCCGGCGGGCAGCTGGTCGTCCCGGGTGAGCGCGGTCCAGGGCAGCTGCCGGCCGTCGGCGGGGGTGTGGTCGCGCTCGCCGCGCCCGTCCAGGTAGGACGGCCGGGCGCCCTCGGTGAGGCCGCCGTCCAGGCGCCAGCGCAGCACCCGGACGTCGGTGGCGGCCGGGCCGGTGCGGAAGACGGCGAGCAGCCGGCCGTCCACCGGGCGCAGCCGCTCCAGCCGGGCGTCGCGGAAGTAGCGGCGCAGGTCGGCGAGGTCCTGGCGCAGCCGGGGGTCGTCCAGCAGGGTGCCCTCGGCGGGCGCGGGGGAGAGGTCCGGGTGGTGCAGGCCGAGGACGTCGGTGAAGTCCTCGTCGCCGTCGGCGGGTTGGGCCGGGCGGGTGCCGAGCAGCAGCTGCCCGCCGGCGGCGGTGAGGTCCTGCGGCAGGCAGGCCCGGGCGGTGGTGAGCCGCCCGGTGCCGGCCAGCCGCAGCTCCCCGCCGCCGAACTCGGCGACCCGGCGGGCGTTCAACGCCTGGGCCCGGTCGGCGAGTTCGGCGGCGGCTCGGGCGAGCCGGTCACGCAGGACCTCGTAGGTGCCGGCGTCGAGCCGGGCGTCGAGGGCGTCCACGGTCACGGTCACGTTCCTCGGTTGAAGCGGGTTGAGTCGGGTGAGTCGGTCGGCTCGGCTGAGACGGTCGGCTCGGGCGAAACGGTCGGCCCGGGTGAGCCGCTCGGCTCGGGTGGGTCGGCTGACGTGGCCGCTCGGCCGGTCACTTGGAGCCGTTGGCCGCGGCGAGGCCGCCGGCCAGTGCCCCGATCGGGGTCTCCGCGACGCCCAGCTTCCGTGCCGAGTCGAGCAGTTGGCGCAGCTGACCGGCCTGGTCACCGGCCCCGGAGCCGATCAGCTTCATCAGCAGGGCGGACACCGTCAGGTTCTGCACGTCCGCCGTGGAGACCGAGGAGAGCACCCGGGTGAGGTCCTCGGTGAAGCTCGCCCGCCCGTCCAGCCAGGGGCCGGCCAGGGTCTGCGCGGTCTGCGAGTGGCCGACGAAGGCGTCCACGCTCTTGCCGGCCGTCACCGACTGCACCAGCCGGTCGAAGAACACCGAGTCCCCGCCGACGATGTCGATCTTCGCCTTCTCCAGCCCGGCCGCGACCAGCGCCGCCTGGGCCTCGGCGATCTGCCGCTGGGCGTCCAGCCCGGCCAGCCGGACGTCCTTCTCGGCGGCCAGCCGCAGGCGGTACTCCTCGTGCCCGCGCGAGGCCTCGTCCAGCTTGGCCATCGCCGCGGCCTTCTCGGTCAGGCCCTCGGCCTCGGCCTTCAGCTTCCCGCCGATCTCCAGCGCGGCGGCCTTCGCCTTCTCGGCCTGGACGACGGCCTCGGCGCGGCCGACCTTCTCCACCGCCGCGGCCTCCTGCTCGCGGACCTGGACCCGGGCCAGCCCCTCGGCGGCGGCCTCCGCCCGGACGCCCTCGGCCATCCGGATCTTGGCGGCCGCGTCCAGCTCGGCGGCCTGCTGTCGGGCCTCGGCCATCACCAGCGCCTCGCGGGCCTTGTGCGCGGCGGCCTGCTCGGCGGCCTCGGCGGCCTTGATGTCCTTGACGAGCTTCTCCTGCGCCTCGGCCTCGGCCTGGATCACCACGGCCTTGCGGACGCGCTCGGCCTCCTCGGTGGCGCGCAGGGTCTTGACGGCCTCCTCCTGCTCGGCGACGGTGCGGTCCACCGCGACCCGCTCGCGGACCACGTCGGCGACCTCGCGCTTGGCGGACTCGACCTCCTTCGCCTTGGCGATCGTGGCCAGTTCGGTCTCCCGCTCGCGGCCGACGACCTCCAGCAGACGGTCCTTCTCGATCCGCTCGTTCTCCACCGCGATCACCCGCTCGCGGTTCTTCTGCGCCACCGCGACCTCGCGGGCCTGGTTCTCCCGCTGCACCCCGAGCAGCTCCTCGGTGCGCAGGAAGGCGGTCTGGGCGTTGAGCCGCTCCTCCTCCTGCACCCGGGCGATCACCGCGTCCTCCTTGGCCCGCAGGGTCTCGATCTCGCGGCGCTGGCGGATCTCGGCGTCGGCCTGCCGGCGCTCCAGCTCCAGGACGGCCTCCCGGGCGTCCACGTTCTGCCGGGTGATCTCCTTCTGCTCGTTGCGCTGGTACTCGTTGGTGCGCACGTGCTCGATCGCGGTCAGTTCGGTGATCTTGCGGATGCCCTGGGCGTCCAGGATGTTGTCGGAGTCCAGCTGGCTCATCGGGGTCTGTTCCAGGTGGTCGATGGCCGCGTCCTCAAGGGTGTAGCCGTTGAGGTCGGTGCCGATGACCGCGATGATCTGGTCCCGGAACTCGTGCCGGTGGGTGTACAGGTCGGTGAAGTCCAGCTGCTTGCCGACGGTCTTGAGCGCCTCGGCGAACTTGACCGCGAAGAACTCCTGGATCGCCTGCGGGTCGCTGGCCCGGGCGGTGCCGATCGACTGCGCGACCTTGATGACGTCCTCGACGGTCTTGTTGACCCGGACGAAGAACGAGATCCGGATGTCCGCGCGGATGTTGTCGCGGCAGATCAGGCCGTCCCGGCCGGCCCGGTGGATCTCCACCGTCTTGGCGGTGATGTCCATCAACTCGGCCTTGTGGAGCACCGGGAGGACGATCGCGCCGGTGAAGGTCACATCCACCTTCTTCGTCCGGGAGACGATCAGTGCCTTGCCCTGCTCGACCTTCTGGAACAGGCGGCCCACGAACAGCAGCATGGCGAGCAGGATGAGCAGCACGACGGCGACGAGCACGCCGAAACCCACGGCGATGGTGTCCATCACGGAGTCCTTTGACGAGATGGCGAGTTGGTGCGAAGAGAAGAAAAAAGAAGAGAGGTGCGTTGAAGGCGGAGGTGAAGGGGGGTGAAGGGGGAGGGTGAACCGGTGAGGCGTCAGGTGACGGACGGCGGATCGAAGGGCGCCACCAGGAAGTGCTCGCCCTCGGCGTCGTAGTCGAAGATCAGGGCGGTCCGCCCGGCCGTCAGGGCCGGTTCGGGCTCCGCCGTGCGGACCTGGACGGTCGCGGTGGAGCCGTCCTCCGCGGTGACCTCGGCCTGCCCGAAGTCGGCAGTCACCCGGCCGGTCCGGATCACGCAGACCCGGCCGACGAAGTCCCCCCGGGTGGCCGGCCGGTCCTGCGGGAACAGCCGCGACAGCGGCCGGACGAGCGCCCGGGTTCCCGCCCAGGAGGCGACCAGCGCGACGACGAACACGCCGCCGCGCGCCGGTGCCCCCGAGGTGAGGACGGTGCCGGCCAGGCTGACGAACCAGGCGAGCGCGACCAGCAGCGACACCGCCACCGTCACGGGCACCCCGCCCAGCCCCAGCCTGTCCAGCACGCCCGCGTGGTGTCCGGAGCCGCTCCGGTCGGATCCCCCGTCGGCATCGTGCCCCCCGGCATCGTGCCCCCCGGCACCGCGCCCACCGTGACCGTGCCCACCGTGACCGGCGTCCGCGACGTGTCCGGCGTGTCCCCCGTGCCCGGCACCCAGGTGGTGCCCCGCGTGCCCGACGTCCACGTGGTGCCCGCCGCCGTGCCCCCCGTGCACGGCGCCGGGCACCAGACCGCCGAACAGCATCAGCAGCCAGTACCCGACCACCACCACCAGCGCGAAGCTGAACAGCGCCGTCGGAAAGGCCAGCGCGGCCGCGAAGAATCCCCCCATCCCGGCCGCCCTCCCCCGCCCTTCCGACGGCACCGCGCTTCGGCGCCGGGGAGATCATGGCAGTGCCGGGCGCGGCCGCACATTGCCAGGATCCGGCAATCTTTACGCCCTCTTGACACCCTGGTACGCACGGCCCGCGTGACACTGCAACAACCGGGCAACAGGACGACCGTCGGACGGCCGCAACGGGCCCCCGCGGGTTTGGCTGGCGGTACCGCAACCGCGGTGGCGGTGCCGCAGGACGGCGGGACTGCAACCGTAGTGAGCGACACTGCAACCGTAGTGGGTGGTACTACAGCCGTAGTCTTCGGACCGCGCCGGAACTACAGCGGTCGTTCCGGCCAGTTCAGCAGCCGCGCCCCCATGGCCGCTGTCTCCAGGGTGAAGCGCTGGAGCGCGTCCGCCGGGTCGTACCCGGTGAGCGTCTTGATCCGCTCCAGCCGGTAGCCCAGGGTGCGCACGCTCAGGCCCAGCCGGCGGGCCGCCTCCGCGTTCACGTACGCCGCCTCCGCGTGCACCACGATGGTGTCCAGCAGCGGCCGGGCGCCGCCACGCGCCTCGGTCAGCGGGCCGAGCACGCTGCGCACCAGGTCGGCCATGGCGGCCCGGTCGCGCATCAGCACCGGGAAGACCAGCAGTTCCTCGGCCCGCAGCTGCCGGGCCGGCAGGTCCAGCCGGTGCGCGTAGTCCAGTGCGTCCAGCGCCTCCTCGTAGCTGCGGGGCACCCCGCTGGGCCCCGAGTGCCGGCGGCCGGTCGCCACCCGGCGCACCGGCCGGTAGCCCGGCCCGGGGCGCAGCGCCAGCTCGGCGAAGGCCTCCAGTACGGCCCGCTCGGCGTCGGGGGCGATGCAGACCAGCCGGCCGTCCTTGCTGGCCAGCAGCACGTCCCGCTCGCCGAACCGCCCGCTCAGCTCCCGCTCCACCCGGTGCACCAGTGGATGCACGTCCGCGAACGGCTCGTCGCCCACCGCGACGGCCACCGTGTACGCACCCGCCAGCCGCAGCCCGAAGCGCTCCGCGCGCTCCGCGAGCAGTCCGAGGTCACTGCGGCCGAACAGCAGGTCGTCGATGAACTCCCGCCGCGCCGCCTCCTCCTGGCGGACGGCCAGGCGCTGCGCCCGCTCGTGGCCCTCGCCCAGCGCGGCCAGCCCGGCGTCGGTGGCGCCGAGCACCGCGTCGCCCATCCGGCGCAGCTCGGTGACGCTGCTCGCGGCGGTCGTCCCGGGCAGGGTCTGCCAGGCCCGCCGGGCCGCGGCCAGGCAGTGCGCGACCACCTCGCGCAGCCCGTACCCGGCCTCCGCGCAGTGCTCGCCCAGCTTGCGCAGGCGCTCCAGCTCCTCGCGGCGCAGCAGCCGGCCGGTTCTGGAGACGTCGGCGAGCAGGACGAGGTAGACCTCGGCCAGCTCGGTGGGTATGTCGTGGTCGTTACCCTCGATCACCGTGTCCTGCCATCCCCCGTACGGCCTGGTGTTTCGGCGCTGAACTTATCAGGGACGCCCCAGGTCGGGACGGCTGCGGCGGCCCCCGCGGCCGGTCGTGGGCGGCCCGGGCGAACGGTCCCGGACGGCCCGGCCGGAGCGCGCGCCACCGCCGTCGATCCGCCGCCGATCCGCCGCAGCCCGTACGGCGCCGGGTCGCCGTGGCCCGCCTACGGGGGTGGGATGGAGGGATGTACCGGTCCGGGCTTGCCGGGCGGCCCCCGGAGGGGTTACACATCCAGACGTCGCCGCCGTGCCGCCTCCGGAGCCCCCGCCTCCGGAGCCCCCGTCTCCGGAGCCCCCGTCTCCGGAGCCCCGTCCAGAGCCCGGGTGCGGCCCCACCGAAAGGCCCCGCATGTCCCTGGTCAACTTCCGCGACGCCGCCACCCTCGGCGACCCCGAGGGCCGGCGGGTCCGTCCCGGTGTGCTGTACCGCTCCGCCCAGCCGTTCCCGGCCGCCGACGAGGCCACCGTCACCCAGCTGCGCGGCTGCGACATCCGCACCATCGTGGACCTGCGGGACCCGCGGGAGACCGACCCCGCCGACTGGGCCGCCGCCGAGGCCGCCGGCATAGCCGTCGTCGCCGCCCCGGTGAACCCCGCCACCGACGCCCTCACCGCGCGGATGAGCACCATGGCCACGGCCGCCGACCTGGGCGACTTCTACGTCCTGCTGGCCGAGTCCGCGCCCGACGCGGTGGCCGCCGCCGTCGACGCCACCGTCCGCCCCGGCGCCGTCCTGCTGCACTGCGCCGCCGGCAAGGACCGCACCGGACTGCTGACCGCCCTGCTGCTGGACCTCCTCGACGTCCCCGCCGAGCACATCGTCGCGGACTACACCCGCACCGCCGACGCCCTCCCGCAGATCTTCGCCGGCCTCGCCGAGCGCCACCGCACCGCCCTCAACAACCACACCACCTCCCGCGTCACCGACTCCCAGGGCCGCAACCTCACCATCCCCGCGCCCCTCCTGGAGGCCCCGGCCGAGGCCATGTCGGTGTTCCTCGACCGCGTCCGCACCCACCACGGCGGCGCCGCGTCCTTCCTCCCCGGCTGCGGCGTCCCGGCCGCCACCCTCGGCGCCTTCCGCGCCAAGGCGGCCGCCGCCTGAGCCGAGGGCTCGCCGCTGCCTGCCGAGCCGTACGTCGGCGGGCGCGCGATGTGGTTTCCGGTCCCCGTGCCCACCGTCGCCGTCGAGCGGCACGGCCGCGGCTGCGGGCGCCGCTCGACGCGCACGCCGCGGAACCGGCCGACCGGGAGCCGCGGCGGCGCCGGGAGCGGGACGGGCAGGAACTGGAGGGGCCGGCGGTCGGCTTGTCGGGGACGACCCGGACGCCCCGGACGGCCCGAATGGGGCCCAGCGGCAGTCGGCCCGGGTGCGGACCGGCCGGGTGCTGAGGACGGCGGACCTCGGGGGCCTCTCCGACGCCGTTCTCCCGCTCCGGCGGGCCCTCCCCGGAGCCGGGCACGGGCTGATCGGCGCCCAGGGCCTGCCGTAGCGCCCGCTGGCGGTCCCCATCGCGCGGCAGCGCGCCCCGTACCGCCCGGCAGCCTCCCATGCCGCCCCGTAATCCCGTTGTGCCGCCCCGCCCCGCGCTGGCAGCGTGCCGGGGGAGGGGCCGGCGAGGCGAAGGGGGTGCCGGGGGATGACCGTGCTGCGGGAGATCCGCGCCGACCACGACGAGCGGACGATCGTGCTCTACCAGGCCTACCCGCCGGCCGTCGCCGACGCGGCGCTGGCGGCGGGCCGGTTCGTGGCGCCGTTCGGCTTCCACCGGATGACGTGGATCAAGCCCTCGTTCCGCTGGCTGATGCACCGCAGCAACTGGGCGCAGAAGTCCGGCCAGACCAGGGTGCTGGCCGTCCGGATCACCCGGGAGGGCTGGGAGGAGGCGCTCGCCCGCGCCGTCCTGACCACCGCGCACCCGGACGAGGTGGCCCGCGCCGAGGTCCACGTGCAGTGGGACCCGGAGCGGTCGCTGCGCGGGGCGGCGCTGAACCACTACAGCATCCAGGTGGGCATCGGCCGTGGGCTGATCCGCGCCTACGCCGAGGAGTGGGTCGTCGGGCTCACCGACCTCACCCCACAGGTGCGGCGGATCGCCGCGCTGGTCCACGGCGGACAGGCGGCGAAGGCGCAGCGGCTGCTGCCGCCCGAGCGCCCGTACCGGTTGCCCGCCGCGACCGCGCGGCGGCTCGGCCTGGGCTGAGGGCGGCTCGGCCTTGGCCAAGCAGGCCTGGACCCGGGCCAAGCAGGCCACGCCCTGGCCCGAGGAGGTGGATTCACACGTCCCGGCGCCGCACCACGGCCACCGTCACCACCACCGCGGCCACGCCCCACGCCCCCATGGTGATCCACGAGTCCAGCACGCTCGGCGCGTACTTCCCCATCGTGGCCGTGGAGGCGGGGTTGATGGTGAGCCGCTGCACGGTGGCCGTCGGCAGGTGGGTGCCGATCTCCTTCAGCCACCGGTAGCGGTCCCCGCCGAACAGCATCGGCAGGATGAACAGCACCAGCACCAGCGAGACGATCGAGGCGGTGGCGTGCCGCAGCAGCGCGCCCAGCGCCATCCCGATCAGCGCGCAGACCGGCACGATCGCCGCGAAGCCGAGCACGGCCCGCAGGCAGCCGTCGTCGGTGACGGAGAGGCCGACGTGCCGGGAGGCCAGCATCGCGTTGACGGTGAAGAAGGACACCGTCGAGACCACCAGCCCGGCGAGCGCGGTGATCCCGCCGATCAGCAGCACCTTGGCCGCGATCACGGCACGCCGGTCCGGCACGGCGGCGAAGGTGGTGCGGATCAGGCCGGTGGTGTACTCGCCGAACACGGTGATCGCCCCGAGGCTGCCGGCCGCGATTGCCATCAGGTCGCTCGCGATGCCGCTGAGGCCGTGGAACAGCGGGTCGTATGTGTACGGCGGCTGGCCGGGCATCCGCGGCGGCGGGTGGTCGATGTACGTCAGGTCGGTGTGGACGGCGTTCACGTCGACCGCGATCGCCACCAGCGATGCCAGCGCCAGCACCCAGTAGGTGGAGCGCAGCGAGCGCAGCTTGATCCACTCGGCGGCGAGCAGGTCGAGGAAACGCGGTGCCGGGTCCGCGGTGGAACCGGCGGTGCGGCCAGGGGTCGTGGTGCTCATCGGGCGTCTCCAGCCGGGTACTCGACACTGTCGGCGGTCAGGGACATGAACGCCGACTCCAGCGACGACGTCCGGGCGGCCAGTTCGTGCAGCACCACGCCGTGCCGCAGCGCGAGTTCGCCGATCCGCGCGGCCGGCATCCCCGTGACGATCCCGAACCGCGGCTCCGTCAGCCGTACTTCCGCTCCCTCGGCGCGCAACGCCTCGGCCAGCGCGGGGAGTTCGGGTGCCCGTACGGCCACCGAGGAGGCCGCGTCGCGGGCCGAGAACTCCGCCAGGCCCTCGTCCGCGATGAGGCGGCCGCGGCCGATCACCACCAGCCGGTCCGCGGTGTGTTCCATCTCCGCCATCATGTGGCTGGAGACGAACACCGTGCGCCCCTCGTCCGCGAGCCGCCGGAACAGCCCGCGCACCCAGAGCACGCCCTCCGGGTCCAGCCCGTTCAGCGGCTCGTCGAACAGCAGCACCGGAGGGTCGCCGAGCAGCGCGCCGGCGATGCCCAGGCGCTGCTTCATGCCCAGCGAGTAGCCGCCGATCCGCCGCCCGGCGGCCTTGCCGAGGCCGACCTCGGCCAGCACCTCGTCCACCCGCCCGAGCGGGATGCGGTTGCTCCTGGCCAGCGCCGACAGGTGCGCCCGGGCGCTGCGTCCGCCGTGCACGTCGCCCGCGTCCAGCAGGGCGCCGACGTGCCGCAGGCCGCGCGGCCGGCCGGCGAAGGGCACCCCGGCCACGGTGACGGTGCCCGCGGTGGGGGTGTTGAGGCCCAGGATCATCCGCAGGGTGGTGGACTTGCCGGCGCCGTTGGGGCCGAGGAAGCCGGTCACCGTACCCGGTCGTACGGTGAAGGTCAGCCGGTCGACGGCCGTGGTGGCGCCGTACCGCTTGGTCAGTCGCTCGATCTCGATCACGGCGACAACGCTGCCGCCCGCGCCCCGCCCCGGACATCGGGCCGCGGGACACAACCGCGGGCCACCGCACTGGCCCCGGGGATTACGCCCCCGGGCCGATGTGCCGTCTCCCGGCCCGCCGCTACCATCGCGTCATGATCACCGAACACCGTCCGCCGCTGCTCAGGCGTCTGCCCGCGGGCGTGTGGGTGGGTGCGCTGTGGACGTCCCTGGTGGTGTTCCGGTTCTTCACGCGCGAGGACGAGCTGCGCCACCTGTTCGACTACCACGGCAACCCCGAGGACATGCCGCTGGTGGTCACCGCGGTGGTCACCACCCTGGTCGCGGCGCTGCTGGTCCGGCTGCCGCTGCTGGCCATCGCGGTGGCGCTCGCGGGTGCCGTCTTCGCGTTCGGGATGTGGGGCGTCCCGGAGACCGGGCCGCTCCAGTTCCTGATCGCCGACTCGGTGGTCGGCTACTGCGCGGCCACCCGCTCCCGGCGGGTCTCGCTGAGCGCCCTGGCCCTGCCGCTCGCCACCCTCGCCGGACTGCTGGCCTGGGGCGCCGTCGAGGGCTACCCCGTCAACCCGCTCGCCTACGCGGGCTTCGCCGCGACCGTGCTGATCGCCTGGCTGGTCGGCAACACCGTGCACCAGGGCCGCGCCCACACCGAGGCGCTGCGCGGCCGGGCCGCCGAGCAGGCCATCACCGCCGAACGGCTGCGGATCGCCCGCGAGTTGCACGACATGGTGGCCCACAACATCGGCATCATCGCGATCCAGGCCGGCATGGGCAGCCGGGTCATGGACACCCAGCCCGCCGAGACCCGCAACGCGCTCACCGCGATCGAGGCCACCAGTCGGGAGACCCTGGCCGGGCTGCGCCGGATGCTCGGCGCGCTGCGGGAGGGCGAGGGGGAGTCCGCGCCACTCGAAGTGGCGCCCGGGCTGGGCGAGTTGGACCGGATGGTGGCGAGGGCGGCGGGCGCCGGGGTGCGGGTGGCGCTCACCCGGCGCGGCGCGGCCCGTACCCTGCCGCCCGAGGTGGACCTGGCCGCCTACCGGATCGTCCAGGAGGCGGTCACCAACGTGGTCAAGCACGCCGGCACCCGCGACTGCCACGTCACCGTCGAGTACGGATCCCGGGAACTCGCCGTCACCGTCGTCGACCAGGGCGCCGGGGTGCCCACCACGACCCCCGGCAGCGGCTACGGCCTGGCCGGCATGCGCGAGCGGGTCGCCCTGCTGCACGGCGAGTTCAGCGCCGGCCCGCGCTCCGAGGGCGGCTTCCTGGTCGCCGCCCGACTGCCGCTCCCCGAGCAGGTGCCCGCCGAGGCGCCCGGTGGGACGCCCGCCGAGACCCGCGCCGAGACCGCCCTGGAGGTGGCGCCGTGATCCGCGTCGTCCTGGCCGACGACCAGCCGCTCATCCGCACCGGCCTGCGGGTGCTGATCGCCGACGCCCCCGACCTGGAGGTGGTCGGCGAGGCCGGCGATGGCGCCGAGGCCGTCGAACTGGTGGCCCGGCTGCGCCCCGACGTCGCCGTCATGGACATCCGGATGCCAGGCACGGACGGCATCGAGGCCACCCGCCGGATCACCGCCGACCCGGACCTGCCCACCCACGTCCTCGTCCTCACCACCTTCGACGACGACGACTACGTGTACGGCGCGCTGCGCGCCGGGGCGAGCGGCTTCCTGGTCAAGGACCTCTCCCTGGAGACCATCCTGGACGGCATCCGGGTGGTCGCCGCCGGGGACGCCCTGCTGGCCCCCGGCATCACCCGCCGGCTGATCGGCGAGTTCGCCGCCCGCCCGCAGGGCCCGGCCCGGCCCCGCAGGCCCGTCGCCGAGGCCGTCACCGAGCGCGAGCGCGAGGTGCTCACCCTGGTCGGCCGGGGCCTGTCCAACACCGAGATCGCCGCGGAGCTCACCATCAGCGTGGCCACCGCCAAGGCCCACGTCGCCCGGCTGTTCACCAAGCTCGGCGCCCGCGACCGGGTCCATCTGGTCATCCAGGCCTACGAGTTCGGTCTGGTCGCCCCGTGACGACAAGCGCCGGGGCGGGCCCGTACGGCCCACCCCGGCGCTCCGGATCTCCGGCGCTCAGGATCTCAGCGTCGTCAGTGCACGATCGCGTGCGAGACCTGGCACCCGCTGACGCCGTTCGACCAGGTGCCCTGCATGGCGAAGGAGCCCGTCGCGAACGTCACGTTCTGCGCGCCGCCCGTCCCGCCGACGCCGTTCCAGGAGCACTTGTCGGCGTTCTCGTAGCCGGTCGAGTCGGTCCAGCCGCCCGCCGGGTTCTGGTCGGTGATGGTCTCCGAGTACTCGTGGCCGTACACGATGGTCACGCCGTCCAGGGTGCCCGCGCTGCCGCTGTTGACGTAGTTCTGGCCGCAGGAGGTGCCCATGTCGGTCACGTACGGGTCGTTGGTGAACGCCACGTCACCGTACGGGGAGGGGGCGGCGCCGCCGGACAGGGTGGTGTCGCCGTTGTAGTCGTGCCAGGCGCAGAAGCCGCCGTTCGGGGTGTTGAAGCCGTCCGGGTGGGTGCCGGTCGGCGACAGCACCACGTACTGCGCGTTGCGGTTGGAGGCGGCGGTGGTGTTGCCGAAGTGCCCGGCGGCCTTCACGGCCTCGGAGGCCAGCTGGAAGCCGCTGGCCTGGCTCGGCGCGGCGGCGGACTCGTCGACCCAGACGCCGGCCAGCGCGCCGCCGGTCGGGTAGCCGACGTGGGTGGATCCGGTCGGGCAGCTGGTCGCGCCCGCGGCGACGCCCTCGCAGTACTGGGTCATGACGCCGGACCAGGTCTCGTTGTTGGTGCCGAGGCCCTTGAACAGCTGCTGCGCCCGGACGGCCTCGCCCTTCGGGTCGCCCGACAGCGTGGTGTAGCCGGCGGAGTTGGTGCCCTGGGTGCCCCACTGGGAGCCCCAGAAGATCAGGTAGACCTTCGGCGCGCCGGTGGTGACGCCGATGCCGTCCACGCCGCCGCCGTAGTGGAGGTTGGCGGCCGCCGGCTTGGCCGAGTTGCCGGCCTCCTTGGTCGGGTGCGCGCCGTGCCGGTAGGGGTGCGGCTGTCCGGCGAACTCACCGGCCGGCCGGTCGTCCTGGGCGGCCTGGGCGGCCGGGGCGGCGGCGAAGCCGGCGGCGGCCAGCGCGAGGGCACTGAGCCCGGTCAGGGCCCGCAGCCGCATCCGGCGGGAGGTGGTGGAGATGCCCATCGTGAGGGTTCCTCTCTGGTGTCGGCCGCGCCCGGGTACGGCGCGACGGCACTGTGGGGGACGACGTGGGAGGAGCGACGGCGGCAGGCCGGCGAGCCGACGGTCCGCCAAGGACCGTCAGTGGCGTGGGGATCGGAGGCCGGTCACCGCCGAGGCCGGAAGCAAAGCATCGGCGCCGAAACCGGGTCAACGACGGAGAAGGTAAGACCAGCCCCAAGGAAGGCCCGCGTGGACGTATAGAACGTCAAAAGCCCCCTGCTGCGGCCCGGTCGATGCGCGTAGCGCAGCGGAATACCAACAGTTGAGAGGCGGCTCTACACCGTATGGGCCGGCGGAGCGCCGTCAGGGCGTGCCCGAGGGGCCTCCGACCTCGGCGATCCGCATGATCCGGCCGTGGGAGTCCAGTACGACGTCGTAGGCGTTGCCGTGGCAGCCGTACGGTTCGGCCGGCTCGCGCTCGGCGAGGCAGTCGTCGAGGTGGGCGATCAGCTCGTCGAGGGGGACGGCCGCGGCCGGGGCGTCGTGCGGGCCGTCGTGCGGGCCGTCGACGAGGGTCGCCGTCACGCCCGCCGCCGCGAAGCCGTAGTGGACGGGGCTGCCGGCGGACTCGTAGCGGGCGGAGCCGCAGCTGAAGCGGGCCGGGCCGGCGGTGAGTTCGGCCGGGCCGGCGGCGACGACGAGCAGGACCTGGTGGCCGGGGCGTTCGGTGGGCACGGCACACTCGGCCACGGCGGAGGTCGCGGCGGACGAAGTGGCGGACGAAGCGGCAGACGAAGCGGCGGACGAAGCGGCGGAGGCCCCACCGGAGGCCCCGTCGGGAGAGGCGGCGGAGGCGGAGGAGGCACCCCCGACCGGGCCGGCCGCGGGCGAGTAGGCCTCCTCGTCGTCCTCCTCGAAGAGGAACCCGTCGTCCTCGTCCAGCAGGTCGTCCGCGCCCTCGTCGGCCAGCGCGGCGGCGGAGGCGGCGGCCACCGTGGAGCCGGAGTCGGCGGGCGTGCAGCCGGTGAGGGCGGCGGCGGTGCCGCAGACCAGCAGGGCGGCGGCGAGGAGCATGCGGGGCGTGGCCATGGCACCAGTCTCCCCGGGCGGTGGCGGTGGTCGGTAATCACCTGACACGCCGGGGCCGGGACCGCGGTTCCCTCCCCCGTCGGATGTGCGGATCCGGCGGGGGAGGGAAGCTGTTGAGCGGGTGTCAGACCGCGACCGGCCGGCCCGCCTCGTACGCCTCCCGCACCCGGGCCTGCGCCTCGGCGCCCGCCGCCAGGTGGTCCAGGCCGAGCAGCGCCGCGCCCAGCACCGGCGGGGCGACGACGACCCGCGGCTCGGCCAGCGGCGCGGCCTCGGCGAGCCGGGCGGTCAGGTTGTCCAGCAGCAGCGGTTGCCGGGAGGCGAGAACGCCGCCGCCCAGCACCACCGGGGCCGGGGTGTCCAGCAGCTGCAGGCGCCGGAGCGCCACCACCGCGAGCCGGACGATCTCGTCGGCCTGGCGGTCGATCAGCTTCAGGGCCACCGCGTCGCCCTCGCCCGCGACGGCGAACAGCACCCGGGTGATCTCGTGCAGCCGGGCGTTCGGCAGGTGCCCGAGGTGGACGGCCTCGGCGACGGCGCCGGCGCTGGGCAGGCCGAAGTGCTCGGCGATGGCCCGGGCGAGCCCGGTCGGGCCGCCGCGCCCGTCCTCCGCGCGGACGGCGTGCCACATGCTGGCGACGGCGAGCCCGGAGCCGCCGCCCCAGTCGCCGGTGAGCTCGCCGAGGGCGGGGAAGCGGGCGGTGCGGCCGTCCGGCAGCAGGCCGACGCAGTTGATCCCGGCGCCGCAGACCACCGCGACCCCGAGCGGGCCGTCGGTGCCGGCCCGCAGCAGGCCGAAGGTGTCGTTGACGACGGTGTTGCCGGCCCCCCAGGGGTGGGACTCCAGCGCCACGCGCAGGGCCTCCTCCTCGACCGGCAGGTCGGCGTTGGCCAGGCAGGCACTGACGTGGCTGGTGAGCACGCCGCTCCAGGCCGGGTGGCCGGCCGCGGCGGCGGCCTGCTCGACCAGCGGGGCCAGGCCGGCGACCGCCGCGGCGCCGCCGATCTTCTGCGGTGCGAAGCCGCCGCCGCGGGCGGTGCCGAGGATGCTGCCGTCCGCGCCGATCAGGGCGACGTCGGTCTTGGAGTTCCCCGCGTCTATGGCGAGGACGCCGGGCAGGAGTGGTTCGGGTTGGTGGGTCATCAGGTCCCCGCGGCTCGTACGTGGCCCGGGCCGTGGTCGTCGGCCGGGTGCCCGGCCGTGGTCGCGGCCGGGGAGCCCGGCCGAAGGGTCCCCGGCCGGGGGTGGACGGTCTCCTCGCGGCGCCCGCCCGCGGCCTTCTCGGGCCGGCGGGCGGGCAGCCGGCGGGCGCAGGTCAGGCCCAGGCGAGGTGCTCGCGGTTGTGGGCGAGCAGCCGGTCCGTGAGCTGGTCGGCGAGTTCGATCTGGCCGACCAGCGGGTGGGCGAGCAGGGCGTCGAAGACCCGGTCGCGGCCGCCGCGCAGGGCGGCGTCCAGGGCGAGGTGCTCGTACGAGGTGACGGCGGCGATCAGGCCGGCGTACAGCGGCTCGACGGGCCGCTGCGGCAGCGGGCGCACGCCCCGCGCGTCCACCTCCGCCGGGACCTCGATCACGGCGTCGTCCGGCAGGAAGGGCAGCACGCCGTCGTTGCGGGTGTTCACCACCTGCACGGAGGTCCCGCCGCCGGTGCCGAGCAGCGCGGCGATCAGCTGGACGGCGGCCTCCGAGTAGAAGGCGCCGCCGCGCTTGCCGAGCAGCTCGGGCTTGGTGTCCAGGGCCGGGTCGGCGTACAGCTCCAGCAGCTGCCGCTCGATCTCGGCCACCTGCGCGGCCCGCGAGCCCTGCTCCTTCAGCTCCGCCACCACCGCGTCGTGCTGGTAGAAGTACCGCAGGTAGTAGGACGGCACCACGCCGAGCCGCTCGATCACGGCCTGCGGCAGGTGGAGGTCCTCGGCGATCTCCTTGCCGTGCGAGGCCAGCAGCTCGGGGAGCACCTCGCGCCCGCCCGCGGCGCCCGGGGCGTCCAGCAGGGTCACCCCGCGCTCCCAGGTCAGGTGGTTGAGCCCGACGTGGTCGAGCCGGACCAGCTCCGGGTCCACACCCAGGTGCCCGGCGAACTTGCGCTGGAAGCCGATCGCGACGTTGCACAGCCCGACGGCCTTGTGGCCGGCGGTCTGCAGGGCGCGGGTGACGATGCCGACCGGGTTGGTGAAGTCCACGATCCAGGCGTCCGGGTTGGTCCGGCGCACCTGCTCGGCGATGTCCAGCACCACCGGAACGGTGCGCAGCGCCTTGGCGAGCCCGCCGGCGCCGGTGGTCTCCTGCCCGACGCAGCCGCACTCCAGCGGCCAGGTCTCGTCCTGGTTGCGCGCCGCCTGCCCGCCGACACGCAGCTGGAGCAGTACGGCGTCGGCGCCGGCGACGCCCGCCGCCAGGTCCGTGGTGACGGTGACGACGGCGGAGTGCCCCTGCTTCGCGAAGATCCGCCGGGCGAGGCCGCCGATCAGCTCCAGGCGCTCGGCCGCCGGGTCGATCAGCACCAGCTCGCCGATCGGCAGGGAGTCGCGCAGCCGGGCGAAGCCGTCGATCAGCTCCGGGGTGTACGTCGAACCCCCGCCGACGATTGCCAACTTCAGTGCGGACATCAGCCCTTGACCCCTGTCAGTGTCACGCCTTCGATGAAGGCCTTCTGAGCGAAGAAGAAGAGGACGATCACCGGCGCCATCACCAGCAGGGTGGCGGCCATGGTGAGGTTCCAGTTGGTGTGGTGCGCGGCCTTGAAGGACTCCAGTCCGTAACTGAGGGTCCAGGCCTGGTGGTTGTTGCTGGCGTAGATCTGCGGGCCGAAGTAGTCGTTCCAGCAGTAGAAGAACTGGAACAGCGCGACCGCCGCGATGGCCGGCTTGGCCATCGGCAGCACCACCCGCAGCAGGGTGCGCAGGTCACCGCAGCCGTCCACCCGGGCGGCCTCGAGGTACTCCTTGGGGATGGTCATCAGGAACTGGCGCAGCAGGAAGATGGAGAACGCGTCGCCGAAGGCCATCGGGATGATCAGCGGCCACAGCGAGCCGTCCATGCCCATCTGCTTGGACCAGAACAGGAACATCGGGATGACGGTGACCTGCGGGGGCAGCATCATCATCGCGATGACCGCCATCAGCGCCAGGTTGCGGCCGCGGAAGCGGAACTTGGCGAGCGCGTAGGCCACCGGGAGGCTGGAGACCACGGTCAGCAGGGTGCCGAGACCGGCGTACAGCAGGGTGTTGCGCCACCAGGTGAGGAAGCCGGGCGTGTCCCAGACCTTGCCGTAGTTGCCCCAGTTCCAGTCGGTCGGCCAGTAGTCGGTGGTGAGCGCCTGCCCGTCCGACATCACCGAGGTGAGGAAGACGAACACGAAGGGCAGCAGGAAGAACAGCGCGGCGGCGATCGCCACCGTGTGCACGGCCACCCAGTTGAGGAACGCGCGGCGCCGGGCGGCCCGGGCGGCGGGGCCGCCGGACCGGGTGGGGACGGCCGTGGCCGGCCCCTTGGTGAGTGTGGTGCCAAGGGTCATGATCGGGTCCTCCCGGGCCGCTAGTCGTCGCTCGCCATGAAGCCGGAGCGGCGGCGGAGCAGGATCGAGGTGACGGCCATCGAGATGGCGAACAGCACCACGGCGACGACGCAGGCCGCGCCGTAGTTGTAGGTCTGGAAGCCGAGCTTGTAGACCATCTGCGGCAGGGTCCAGGTGGAGCCGCCGGGGTAGCCGGGCTCGAACTGCTGGCCGGAGCCCCCCGCGATGCCGCTGGCGACCTTCCCGGCGACGATCGCCTGGGTGTAGTACTGCATGGTCTGGATCACCCCGGTGACCACCGCGAACATGATGATCGGCGAGATGTTCGGCAGGGTGACGTACCGGAACCGCTGGAAGGGGCCGGCGCCGTCCAGCTCGGCCGCCTCGTACTGCTCCTTGGGGACGTCCAGCAACGAGGCCATGAAGATGACCATCAGGTCGCCGACGCCCCACATGGCGAGCAGGGTGAGCGCGGGCTTGGACCAGTCCTCGGAGGCGAACCAGCCGGGCTGCGGCAGGCCGAGCTCGCCCAGCAGGTGGTTGACCGGGCCGGTGCCGGGGTTGAACAGGAAGGCGAAGGCGACGGTCGCGGCCACCGGCGGGGCCAGGTACGGCAGGTAGAACGCGGTGCGGAAGAAGCCGGCGCCGGTCTTCACCTTGGTGATGAGCATCCCGAGGCCCAGGCCGAAGGCGACCCGCAGGCTCACCATCACGACGACCAGCCACAGGGTGTTGCGCAGGCCCTGCCAGAAGGTCGGCAGGTGGTTGAAGACGTAGTCCCAGTTCTTCAGGCCGCTGAAGGTCGGGCTGCCGAAGCCGTTGTAGGAGGTGAAGGAGAAGTAGACGGTGGAGACCAGCGGGTAGACGAAGAAGACGCTGAACCCGATCAGCCAGGGGGAGAGGAAGGCGATGGTGCGGGCCGCCGCCCGGCGGCGCTTCCGGCGCAGCAGGTGCTGCGTGGAGGGCGCCGCCGGGCCGGTCGGTCCCGCGTCGGCCTGGTCGCCGTTGCCCTTGCGGGTGCCGAACGCGAGTGACATGGGAGCTCCGTGGACCGTTCCCGGCCCTTACTTGGCCTGGGCGATGTCGGTGTCGATCTGCTTGGCCGTGGCGGCCAGGCCCGCGGCGAGGTCGCCCTGCTTGCCGGACTCGTAGTCGTAGCCGAGGTTCTGCAGGGTGGTGATGTAGGAGCCGCCGTTGACGGCCGGCGGGGTGGTGCTGGAGTGGGCGTTCTTGGCGACGTCCAGGAAGGTCTTGAAGTTCGCGTCGCTGACCAGCTTCGGCGAGTCGAGCGCGGCGAAGGTGCTCGGCACGTTGTGGATCGCGTTGGCGAAGTTCACCACCGCGTCGGTGTCCGTGGTCAGGTACTTGACGAACTCCCAGGCGGCGGCCTGCTTCTTGCTGGTGCCGGCGATGCCGACGATGGTGCCGGTCTGGTAGCCGCGGCCGTAGGTGTCGGCCTGGTCGTCCGGGACGGGGAAGGCGGCGGTGGCCCACTCGAAGTCGGGCTTGTCCTTGGCGAGCGAGGCGGTGCGCCACTCGCCGTCCATGATCATCGCGACCTGGCCGGTGTTGAAGGGGTTCTTGGCGCTGAACTCCTCACCGAAGGTGGCGCGGTACTTCTCCAGCTTGGCGTAGCCGCCGAGCTGGTCGACCATGCCCTTCTGCCACGTGAGCATCGCGGCGACCTTCGGGTCGGTGGCGAGGTTCGACTTGCCGTCGGGGCCGAAGTAGCTCGCACCGTACTGGCCGAGGTAGTGCTCGGTGGTGGACTCGTAGCCGTGGTACAGCGGCATGAAGCCCAGCTGCTTGTACGAGTCGCCGTCGGGGGCGGTCAGCTTGGCGGCGGCGTCGGCGAACTCGCTGAAGGTCTTCGGCGGGTTGGCGATGCCGGCGGCGGCGAAGGCCTTCTTGTTGTAGTACAGGCCGTACGCGTCGCCGAGCAGCGGCAGCGAGCACTGGTTGCCCTGGAACTGGGTGTAGTCGAGCATCGTCGCCGGGAAGGTCTTGGCCGGGTCGATGCCGCTCTTCTGGAGCAGCGGCTTGAGGTCGACGAAGGCCTTGGTCGAGCAGAACATGCCGACGTTGTTGGTGGTGAAGGAGGACACCACGTCCGGCGCGTCCGCGCCGCCCGCCCGCAGGGCCTGGTTGACCTTGTCGTCCGAGAGGCTGTCCACCGCCTTGACGTGGATGTTCGGGTGGGTCTTCTCGAACGCGGCGATGTTGTCGTTGATCGCCTTGACCTCGTTCTCCTGGCTCCAGCCGTGCCAGAAGGTGATGGTGACGTCCTTGCCGCTGGCCGAGTCGTCGTTGCCGCCCGCGTCGCTGGACCCGGTGCAGGCGGAGGCGAGCAGGGCCAGGACGGCGCTGCCGGCGACGGCGGCGATGGTGCGACGGCCTCTGCGGGACGTGGTGGCGTGCACTTCGGGATCCTCCTGGGGGTGCGCGGGCAGGCCTCGTTGCCTCGGGTCCCGCGTTCGGGGGTTGGGGAGAGGTGGGTGCAGGTGGCGAGGTGACAGGGGGAGCGTCAGTGGGGTGCGTCGGTGGCTGCGTCAGTGTGGGTGCGTCAGTGGGTGGAGAAGACCGCCTCGCGGGCGTCGGACAGGGCACGTTGCAGGGCGCCGAGCAGCACCGGGGACCCGGGCAGGCCGCTGCTGCGGACCTCCGGCCGGGCGATGGAGATCCGGGCCAGCTCGTCCTCGACCAGCGCGCGCAGCCGCTCGCCGCCCGCGCTCGGCACCACGCCGGAGAGGACCACCAGCTGGGGGTCGACGACGGCGACGATCACCGCCAGCCCGACGGCGAGCCGCCCGGCCAGCTCGGCGAGGAAGGCGTCGCCGGCGCCGGGGGTGACCAGTGCCCTGGCGACGGACTCCTGCGCGGTGGCCGCGCCGAGCCCGTGCTCACGGGCCAGGGCCCGCACGGCCGGTGCGCCGACCAGGGCCTGGAACCCGCCGAACTTGCGGCGGCGGGCGTCCCACTCGACCGGCGAGTCGGGCAGCGGCATGTAGCCGACCTCCCCGGCGCCGCCGGTGAAACCGCGGTGCAGCCGCCCGGCGATCACGATCGCCGCGCCGACTCCGGCCCCGGCCCAGAGCAGGACGAAGTCCTCGAAGCCGGCCGCGGCGCCCGAGGACTGCTCGGCGACCGCGGCCAGGTTCACGTCGTTCTCGATCGACACCGGCGCGCCGATCGCCTCGGTCAGCTCCTCGACCAGCCGCGGCGAGTGCCAGCCCGGCAGGTGGGAGGCGTAGCGCAGCTTGCCGGTGACCGGATCGGGGGCGCCGCCGACCCCGATCGCGGCGGTGCGCAGCGCGCCCTCGGGGATCCCCGCGGCCCGGACGGCCTCGGCGACGGCGGCGGCGACCGCCGGGACGGTCCCGGCCGCCGGGATCCCCTTGGTCGGCACCGCGTGCTCGGCCAGCGTGGTGCCGGTGATGTCGGCGACGGCGACCCGGATCTCACTGTTGGTGACGTCCAGTCCGGCGACGTACCCGGCGGCCGGATTCACCTGGTACAGCCGGGCGTTGGGCCCGGGGCCGCCCGCCGTGGTGCCCACCGGCAGGACCAGCCCGGCCGCCTCCAGTCGGGCCAGCAGCTGCGAGGCGGTGGGCTTGGACAGCCCGGTGAGGGCGCCGATCTGGGTGCGCGACAGCGGCCCGTTCTCCAGCAGTAGTTCGAGTGCGGCGCGGTCGTTGATGGCGCGCAGCAGGCTGGGGGTGCCGGCGAGGGGGGTCTTGGCGGTGCTCTTGGTCATGCCGGAATCCTCCTCGTTCGGCTGGTCGGGAGAACGGTCGGGGAAGGGCGGGGAGGGGCCTGGAAGAGATTTGAAGAACTGTTAGGAAACTTTCCAGTCGCTTGGGAAGGACCGTAAGGGCCGTGTCAGCGGGGTGTCAATGGTCGGCGGAGCGGAGGATGCCGAAGCGTTACCGGACGGTGTCCGGACAGCACGAGGCCCCGCCCCCACCGTGTTCGGGTGGGAGCGGGGCCTCGTGGACGGGTCCGTGGCGCCGGACCGCTACGGCTTCGAGGGGTCGTCAGCCCCCTTCGCCACCGGGATCGGCTCGGTCGCCCGGTAGCGCGGTGAGCCCGGGTCGGCCAGTGCGGAGGGCGCGGCCTGCTCGGCGGCGGGCACCGGCGAGGGGGCGATCACCACGCCGGTCGCCCCGGCCGTCGCTGCCGGGACCTCCTCCTTGACCTTGATCCCGGCCTGGTCGAAGGCCACCTTCAGCCGCTGGCGCAGCGCCCGGGAGACGGCCGCCGCCTTGCCCGGGGCGGTCCGGGCCTCGATCCGCACCACCACCGAGTCGGAGGCGACCGACTCCACGCCCAGGATCGACACCGGCGCCCAGATCAGCTCGTCGTACGGGGCCTCCTTGGCCATCCCCTCGGCCGTCGCCAGGATCAGGTCCTCGACCCGGACCAGGTCCTCCTTGTACCCGACCTGCACGTCCACCGAGGCGGTCGCCCAGCCCTGGCTCATGTTGGCGATCCGCTTCACCTCGCCGTTGCGGATGTACCAGATCTCGCCGTTGGCGCCGCGCAGCTTGGTCACCCGCAGGCCGACCTCCAGCACCGTGCCCGTGGCCACCCCGGTGTCGATCTCGTCGCCGACGCCGTACTGGTCCTCCATGATCATGAAGACCCCGGAGAGGAAGTCGGTGACCAGGTTGCGGGCGCCGAAACCGATCGCCACACCGGCCACACCGGCGCTCGCCAGCAGCGGCGCCAGGTTCACCCCCAGCGCGGAGAGCACCATCAGCGCCGCCGTGCCCAGGATGGTGAAGGAGGCCACGCTGCGCAGCACCGAGCCGATCGCCTCCGAGCGCTGCTGGCGCCGTTCCGTGTTCACCACCCCGGTGTTGGCCAGCAGCCCGCCCAGCCGGCTCTCCTCCTGGTTCTCCGAGGAGCGCGCCATCCGCCCGATCAGCTGGGTGATGAGCTTGCGCACCATGGCCCGCAGCACCAGCGCCAGCATGATGATGAAGACGATCCGCAGCCCCGCGGCGAGCCAGCCCTGCCAGTGGGTGTCGAACCAGCTGGCGGCCTGCCGGGTGGTGTCCGAGACCTCCTGCGCGCTGGTCGGTATCCGCAGGTCGAGCTCGGGCAGCTGCGCGGTGGGGCTTGGGGCCGGCGTCGGGGTGGAGAGCGTCGAGGACGCGTCGGACGGACCGGTTGCACCGGAGCTGAACACGTGCGGGCCTTCCTGACGGGGGTGCGTGTTCGGCCCGCACCGCCGACGAGCGGCCCGCGGACCGAGAGCGTCAGCCTATCCGCCACCGTCGGCCCGCCCTGACGCGCCGGGAACCTCCCACGAGCGTGCCCGAGGGCGTACGGAGCGTTCCGAACGCCCCGTCAACGCCCCCGTACGCTCCCCGCGCACCAGCACCACCAGGCCGCCCGGGGCAGTCGGGGCACTGCTCCGGACGGCCGAACCGTGCCCTCGGAGGGCCACCCGGCAGGGGCGCCGGGGCGCACCGCACCGCCACCCGGGTGCAACCCGACCTTCCCCCGGGCATACCGGCTATGACAGAGACCACACCCGGAGTTCAAGTCAGGTCCGTTACACAGGAGTGGTGGCGCCGTACAAAGGCGTAAGGCGACACTGGGGGAGATCGCGCACGCGTGGCGCGGTCCAACCGCTCGTCCCGGCGCGAGCCACGCGCCGCAGGCGTCCAAGGAGGCATCCGTGCCGCATGTCCTGGTCCTCAACGCGTCCTACGAGCCACTCGGCGTCGTATCGATGCGCCGCGCACTCATCCTGGTCCTCAACCACAAGGCGGTCAGCCTGGAGGACTCGGGAGTCACTCTGCACAGCGCCACCAGCGCCCTTCCGGCGCCGTCCGTCGTCCGACTGACCCGCTTCGTGCGGGTCCCGTTCTGCGGGCCCGTCCCGCTCACCCGCCGGGCGCTGTTCGCCCGCGACCACGGCCGCTGCGTCTACTGCGGGGCCGCCGCCACCAGCGTCGACCACGTCATCCCGCGCAGCCGCGGTGGCCAGCACCGGTGGGACAACGTGGTGGCGGCCTGCCGCCGCTGCAACCACACCAAGGCCGACCGCCACCTCACCGAGCTCGGCTGGCGGATGAAGCGACCACCCGCGCCGCCCAGCGGCCTGGCCTGGCGCATCATCGGCACCGGGATCAAGGACCCGCGGTGGCGGCCCTACCTGGAGCCCTACGGCGGCGGCGACCAGCTGCGTGCCCCGCAGTGGGGCGAGTACGAGCACCACGACCATACCGAGCAGCCGGTCCACCCCGTCCCGCTCGGCCGGGCACATCCCGCCCACCCAGCCCCCGTCCGCCGCGGCGAGCAGCCCGAACCGCTCTCCGCCTGACCGCAGCTCCACAAGGGCCCGCCCGTCACACCGTCGGTACGCGCCTCATGGGCCGCCGAGCCCCCCGCACAGGGGAGCCGGCGGCCCGCCGCGTTCTCCGGGTCCCGGCCCGGCTCCCTGCCCGGCCACGGCTGCGGGCTGCGGGCTACGGCTACGGCTTCTGCGCCGTCGCGGGAGGCGCCGCGGGGCCGCCCGGCACGCCGCCGGGCTGCGCGGGCTGGCCGCCGGCCGGGGGCTGCGGCGCGGCCGGCGGGGTCACGGCGTACAACTCGATGCCGAACAGCGAGTAGCCGTACTTGGTCGCCCGCGCCACGCCCTGCACCCGGACGTACCGGACCCCGGGCGCGTCGAAGCGGACCGTCTCGTCGCCGCCCTTGCCGTTGTCCACCGTCGCCGCGTTCGTCCAGGTGCTCCCGTCCGTCGAGACCTGGATCCGGTACGAGGCGGCGTACGCGGCCTGCCAGTGCAGCACCGCCGCGCCCAGCCTGGTCGGCTGCGGCAGCTCCAGCCGCACCCAGGCGTCGTCCTTGGCCGGCGAGGACCAGCGGGTCTTCGGATCGCCGTCGTTGACCGCCGAGGCCGGGAAGGCCGCCGTCTCGTCGCCCGAGGAGGTGGCCTTGGCGCCGGGCGCCAGGTCAGGACCGCCGGTGGGCGGCACCACGTGCACCTGGAGGACCTGCCGGACGGTGGTGCCGCCGGCCACGAACTGCACCGGCACCTGGTACGTCCCGGACGGCGTGTCCGCGGCGGCGCTCACCAGCAGCGGCACGCCCACCCGGCCGCCGCGCGGCACGCTCACCGGGCCGGCCGGGGTCACGGTCAGGCCCTTGGCGGCGGCCGGCACCTCGGTGCGCAGCTCGCCGGTGGTGCCCTCGGGGCGGCCGGCCTCCACGGTGGCCCGGGTCGTCACCGGGGCCGGGGCGCCGGTGACCACGTCCAGGGCCGGGTCGGCGAGGCTGAGCCGGGCCGCCGGGGCGTCCGCGTACCACGGGATCACCTGGTTGACCACCGGCGGGTCGCCGCCGGGCCGCCAGGTCAGCCGGAACGCGTCGGCGGGCAGCCCACCGGCCGACAGCTCGTTGTAGCCGGGCTGCACGGTGCCGAGGTCGGCCCAGGTGCCGTCGGCCCGGCGCACCGCGAGGGTGGCGGTGGCGTGCACGGCCGGGTCGGTCAGCACGGTGAGCCGGTCCAGCGGGCGGGCCGCGCCGAGCTCGACGACGAGCGGTTCGTCCATCGCCGTCGGCGCCTTGGCGGCCCGGTACGCGGTGTCCGGGTTGCCGTCCAGCACGGCGGAGGCGGAGGAGCCGGGCACCGCGTCGGGACCGCCGCTGACGCTGGCCGGGGACTCGTCCGGGGCGGTGACGGTGAACTCGCGCACCGCGACGGCGGTCTTCTGCGCGGTGGTGGCCCGCAGCCGCACCGCCCGTACCACGGTGCCCGGCGGGAGCTGGGCGCTGACCGTCTTCTGGTTCCTGACCACGGCGAGCTGCTTCCAGCCGCCCTCGCCGGTCGTGTACTCCAGCACGCCGTCGCGGATGTAGTCGTCCGAGGCGGTCCGGGCGTCCGGGCCGTTGCCCCAGCCGCCCATCAGCACGGTCACGCCGCTGACCGGGCGGCCCGCGCCGAGGTCCAGGCCGACCGCGTCGCCGGGCTGCGGGGGAGCGGAGCTCCAGTAGAAGGTGTCGGCCACGCCGTCGGTCATCAGCGCGGGCAGGTGGTCCTGCGCGGTGCCCATGGTGGTGGTCGGGGTGAGCGCGCCGCCGCCCACGCCCGCCCAGTTGTCGGCGGCGCGCACGGCGCGGTCCAGGAACGGGCCGAGCACCCCGGCGCCGACGGTGGCCGGGGCCCGGTCCAGCTGCTCGCGCAGCCGGTTGAGCTCGACCCGGGCCTTCCAGGCCGCGGTGCCGTCGCCGCCGCGCTGCGCCAGCAGCATGTCCAGGGCGGCCTGCCCGGCCAGCCCGTAGTCGCGCAGCGGGCCCAGCCAGGGCGCGGCCTCGCCGGCCAGCTGGGCGGTGGCCGGGGTGCCGGCCAGGGTCTGCTGGGCGGTGGCCATGGTGGCGAAGGCCTCCCGCAGCGGGGCGGCGGCCTCGACCAGGCGGGCGACGTCGGGGGTGGCGCCCGAGGTGGGCTCGGCGGCCGCCCAGAACCGGTCCAGCAGCGGCGTCAGATAGCCGGACTCCTGCTTGGACAGCGGGGACGAAGTGCTGTTCCCGGCCAGTGCGGTGACCGCCGACAGCGCCGTCCCGGCGGGCGTCGGGGCGGCGCCGGTCGGCCCGGCCAGCGAGCGCACGGCGGCCTGCCAGGACTCCTCCGGCTTGTACCCGGCCGGGTTCCAGGCGAAGTCGCCGGCCGTCGAGAGGGCGATCCGGGACGCCACCGGCTGCTGCATCGCGCCGGTCAGCAGCGCCGCCGAGCGGGTGGCCACCTCCGGGTCGCGCCCGGCGTAGGCGCCGAGGAAGAGCCGGTCCGGGGTGGCGTCGTTGACCGGGTAGTTGTCCATGGTGAGCAGCGGGTGCCCGTACAGCCCGGCGGTGTCCGAGGCCTGGGCGCCGGTGATCTTCTCCGGGATCACCCCGACCCCGCTCCACGCCACCTGGACGCCCTCCGGAAGCGCCGCCGCCAGCGCCTTGCGGTACGGGGTGGCGCCCTGCTGGTGGTACTCGGTGGGGACGACGGACAGCGGCGCCAGGCCCGGGTTCCGCGCCACCAGCCGGTCCTGCACCTTCTTCACCAGCTCGGCCTGGGCCTTGGCGGCCGCGGCGGGCCCGGTGCCGTACTCGTCGCGGTCGTCGCCGCAGTGCCACTCGTCGTAGCTGACGTCCAGGAACTGCAGCTGGAAGGCGGTGAAGCCGAGCTTGCGCAGCCCGTCCAGCTTGTTCACCAGCGCGTCCACGTCCTTGCCGGAGCTGAAGCAGAGGGACTGCCCCGGGTCGATCGCGTAGCCGAGCGTGACGTGGTTCTGCCGCGCCCGGAAGCCCAGCTCGCGCAGCTCCTCGGCCTGGGCCGCGGGGTAGGCGTTGCGCCAGCGGGAGAGCCGGTACGGGTCGTCACCGGGCGCGTAGAGGTAGAAGTTCTGCTTGGAGCGGCCCAGGAAGTCGACCTGCTCCAGCCGCTGCTGGGCGGTCCACGGGGTGCCGTAGAAGGCCTCGGCGGTGCCGCGCACCGGCGCGCCGGTCGGCCAGTCCCGCAGCGTGATCCCGGGCAGTCCGAGCCCGGCCGCCCCCGGCGCCTGCCCCTGCCCGGCCGGTACGGCGGCGAGCAGCTGACGCAGGCTCTGTGCGGCGTAGAAGGTGCCGGTGGCGTCCACGCCGGACAGCACCACGGCGCCGTACGTCCCGCCGCCCTGGGCGGGCAGCTGACCGACCGACAGCACGTACCCGCCGGCCGGCATCCCCGCGGTCGAGGGCGCGGCATCCTCCTTGCCGCCCGCCGCGACCGCCAACTGCCGCAGCACCCGGCCGGTCTCGCCGCCGGCGCCCTCGGCGGGCCCGCCGACGTACACCACCAGCGCGCCGGCGGCCGGCGTCCCGGCGTCCGGCTGCGGCGTCACCTCGGTCGCCCCGGCGACCTCCAGCACCTCGTGGACGGCCCGCACCGCGCCCTGGTCCACCTTGGGCGCGGTCACCAGCGTCACGGCCGACGGAACCGCGACGGGCCTGCCCGCCACCGTCTGCTGCTGCGGCTTCGGGAACACCTTCGGGTCGGTCACGCTGCCCAGCGGCGTCTGCGGCGCGGCGCCCACCACGTCCGGCGCCGAGGCCGCGGCGGGCGCCGCGTACGCCGTCGACGGCACCGCGCCGGCCAGCAGCCCGCCGACCACCGCCGCGGCCGCGACCCCGGCGGCTATCTGTATCGCCCGCCGCCCCGGCCGCCCGGCGGCGCGCTCGGCCCGCTCGGCCCGCTCCTCCCGCACGGACGCCAGCAACGGCTCCGTCCCCTTGAGATCGGCGATCAGCCGGTCCGCCGTACGCGGCGCCAGCTGACGGCACGTCCGCGCCGTCGCCCGCCGCGCCGCCACCGCCGCGGGGTGCTGCACGACGTCCCGCAACGCGGGACTCTGCTCCAACTGCGACCGCAGCCGCCGCCCGGCCGCAACGGACACTCGGGCTTGCACAGGAGCCTCCTCGCCAGGCCACGACCACATCTCCGGCAACCCCACCAGCTGGCCAACCCGGGTGTCAACGCCGTCGACGGCTATGCCGGCTTTGTTCTGTTTTATCCCCTTGTGGAGATCGGGTCCGACCCCTGGCGCGGACCGGCCGCGCCCAGCAGAATCGGCGTCACGGTGTGGCGCGGCGTCAACCGTGCCCGGGGGAGGGGACAGCGGATGGTCCGACCATCGGCGCGCCGATGGCCGCCGGCCCTGATCGCGGTCGGCCTGCTCACGGCCACGGGGTGCTCCCCGTCGCCCGAGCCGACCGCCGGCCTCCAGCGGGACGGCGACGGCTTCGCCGTCCTCGCCCCGCTCTGTTCCTGGGACCAGGTGGCGTCGGTGACAGTCGCGACCACCCGCACCGGTCTGCGGGAGGAGTGGACGATCACCCCCGGCTCCCGGGAGGACCGGACGGACCGCTTCCCGCTCTTCGTCACGCCCCCCGGCTGGAGCGCCACCGCCACCGGCCTCACCGCCCTGAGCCGCGACCGGACCTACCTCCTCAGCGCCGCGGACATCGTCATGGACTTCACGCCCGCCGACCTGGACAAGCTCAAAGGTGACGAGGTCCTCACCATCAAGGGCGTCGGCACGACCCGGGTGAAGCCCGACAAGTTCCGCGCCAGGGCCCTCAAGTCCTGCTGAGCCGCCTCTGGCCGATCCGCCCGGCGCCGTCGTGTCGCTCTGGGTGATCGAGGCGTCACGCGGGTAGGACTGTGGCTGTCCTGACCGGGCGTTGCCGAGACATCGCAGGAGCCGCGAGTGGCCGCTTACCACGACAGTGACGGAGCCGAGCAGGTGCCGGCGCAGGACGCCCCGCCGCCGCCCGCCGAACTGGTGGCGCTGGCGCAGGCGTACGGGGTGGACACCCGGTATCCGGGGCCGGGTGGGCAGGCGGTGGGGGCGCGGACGCTGGTGGCGGTGCTGGGGGCGATGGGGGTGGCGGCCGGGTCGCCGCAGGAGGTGGGGGAGGCGCTGGAGCGTCACCGGGCCGAGCAGCGGGGCCGGTTGCTGCCGCCGTGCGTGGTGGTGCGGCAGGGGCGGCGCACCGCGCTGGACCTGCCGGCCGACGCCCGGCTGCTCGTGGAGCTGGAGGACGGCGGGAGTTGGGAGCTGCCGCGCGGGCACTCGCACTGGGTACCGGGGGACCTTCCGCTGGGGCGCCACGTGCTCACGGCGGAGACCACCACGAGGACTGCCAGGGCCGCGCTGATCGTCGCCCCCGAGCGGCTGCCGCAACTGCCCGGCCGCGGCTGGGGGTTCCTCGCCCAGCTGTACTCCGTGCTGTCCGAGCGCTCCTGGGGCATGGGCGACCTCGGCGACCTCGTCGAGCTGGCCCGGTGGGCGGGGGCCGGGCTCGGCGCGGCCTTCGTTCAGATCAACCCGCTGCACCAGGCTCTTCCCGGCACCCCCTCCGACCCCTCCCCGTACCGCCCGTCCTCGCGCCGCTTCGCCGACCCGGTGCACCTGCGGATCGAGGCCGTCCCCGAGTACGCCTACCTGGGCGGCGACCAGCGCGACCACGCCGAGGAGCTGACCCGCCGCGCCGCCCGGCTGCGCGAGGAGGTCCTCGGCCACGACGCCCTGATCGACCGGGACGCCGTCTGGCGGCTCAAGCGCGAGGCCCTGGAGCTGCTGCACGAGGTGCCGCGCGGGCCCGGGCGGGAGGCCGAGTACGAGGCGTACCGGCGCCGCGAGGGGGAGTGGCTGCGCCGGCACGCGCTGTGGAACGCCCTGGCCGAGGAGCACGGACCGGTGTGGCACCACTGGCCGAAGGGCCTGCGTCACCCGGACGGCCCACAGGTGGAGCGGGCGGAGAAGGAGCTCGGGGCGCGGGTCGAGTTCCACCGCTGGCTCGCCTGGCAGGTCGACCAGCAGCTCGCCCACGCCCAGCGCGCGGCCCGCGAGGCGGGCATGCCGGTCGGGCTGATCCACGACCTGGCCGTCGGCGTCCACCCGGACGGCGCGGACGCCTGGGCGCTGCAGGACGTGCTGGCCGGCGGCATCTCGGTCGGCGCCCCGCCGGACGCCTTCAACGCCCACGGCCAGGACTGGGGCCTGCCGCCGTGGCGCCCGGACGCGCTCGCCGAGGCCGGCTACGCCCCGTTCGCGGAGCTGCTGCGGGCCACCGCCCGGCACGCCGGGGCGGTGCGGATCGACCATGTGATGGGCCTGTTCCGGCTCTGGTGGGTGCCGAACGGCCACCCGCCGACCGAGGGCGTGTACGTGCGCTACGACGCGGAGGCGATGCTCGGCGTGCTGGCGCTGGAGGCGCACCGGGCCGGTACGGCGGTGATCGGCGAGGACCTCGGCACGGTGGAGCCGGGTGTGCGGGAGGAGCTGGCGGCGCGCGGGGTGCTCGGCACCTCGGTGCTCTGGTTCGAGCGGGACTGGCAGGCCGACGGCGCGATCCTGGACCCGGACCGCTGGCGGCCGGGCTGCCTGGCCACCCTCACCACCCACGACCTGCCCAGCACCGCGGCCCGGCTCTCCGGCGAGCACGTCGAGCTGCGGCACCGGCTGGGCCTGCTGGCCAGGCCGCTGGGGGAGGAGCAGGAGCGGGCGGCGGCGGAGCTGGCGGACTGGCGGGCCGAACTGGCCCGGCTGGGGCTGATCGGCCCGGACGAGCCGCTGTCGATGCCGGTGCTGTACCGCTTCCTGCGGGCTACCCCGGCGGAGCTGGTCGGGGTCTGGCTGCCGGACCTGGTCGGCGACCCGCGCCCGCAGAACCTGCCCGGCACCTGGGACCAGTACCCGAACTGGCGCCTCCCGGTCGCCGACGGCGCCGGCGACCCGGTCACCCTCGAACGCCTCGCCACCGCCCCCGCCGCCGGCCTGCTCGCGCAGCTCCTCGCCCTGCCCGGCTCCGTCAGGCGGACCCCGACGCGCGCCCTCCCATAAGCAGCGAGTAAGTTGGAAACGTGGACAAGAGGAACGCTTTGCGAGCCGGCGCGGTTAGCGCAACGGTCACGCTGATGATGCTGCTGTCGTCGCCCGCCATGGCCTTCACCCGGGACGACGGTGACGACCCCGGTTCCGGCCTGAGCGTCGGCGAGACCCTCGGCCTGTTCGTGTTCCTCCCGCTCGTCGCCTTCGCGGTGATCGCCGGTCTGGCCGGCCTGCCGTACGGCAAGGGCAAGAAGAAGTAACTCCGCGTGGAGGCGAGCGCCGCGACCGCCACCTGAGCCCGCGTTCGCCACGGAAGCACGCGTCCACCACGGACACACGCGTCCACCGAACCCGTACGCGTCCACCCAGGACCCGCACCAACCCCGAAGGGGCGCCGGACGATCCCGTCCGGCGCCCCTTCGGGCTATCCGCGCACCGTCAGCGGGCCCCCGCCGCACGGTCGACCGCCTGGGCCTTGAGCGCGCGCTCGACGCCCGCCCGCGACTCGACGACCTGGCGCCGCAGGGCCGGAGCCGGCTCGGCCGAGGCCAGCCACGCGTCGGTCGCGTCCAGCGTCCCCTGCGTGACCTCCAGGGCCGGGTACAGCCCGACGATGATCTGCTGCGAGATCTCGTGGCTGCGGGTCTCCCAGATGCCCTTCACCGCGGCGAAGTACTTCGCCGCGTACGGCGCGAGCAGCTCGCGCTGGTCGGACTGCTGGAAGCCCGCGATGACCGCTTCCTGCACATAGTTCGTCAGCTTGTCGGACTCCACCACCGACGCCCAGGCCTGCGCCTTGGCCTCGGCGGTCGGCCGGGCGGCGCGGCAGGTGGCCGCGTGCTCCTGGCCGGCCGCGGTGTTGTCCCGCTCCAGCTCGGCGGCGATGGCGGCCTCGTCGGCCCGCCCGGTGGCCGCGAGGCGCACCAGCAGCGTCCAGCGCAGCTCGGTGTCCACCGCGAGGCCCTTGACCTCGACCGTGCCGTCCAGCAGCCCGGCGAGCAGGTCCAGCTGACCGTCCGTACGGGCGACCGAGGCGAGGGCGCGGGCCCAGGCCAGCTGGTGGTCGCTGCCGGGCTCGGCGGCGCGCAGGTGCTCCTCCGCGGCGGCGGCCCAGCGCGCGAGGCCCTGCTCGCGCCACTGCGGGTCGGCGTAGGCGTCGAGGGCGAGCTTGACCTGGCGGTGCACGGACTGCACCACGCCGATGTCGCTCTCGCGGCCGATGCCGGACATCGCCAGCGACAGGTAGTCGCGGGCGGCCAGCTCGCCGTCGCGGGTCATGTCCCAGGCGGAGGCCCAGCACAGCGCGCGCGGCAGCGAGTCGGCGAAGCCGCCGAGGTGCTCGGTGACGACGGCCATCGAGTCCTCGTCCAGCCGGATCTTGGCGTACGAGAGGTCGTCGTCGTTCAGCAGCACGACGGCCGGGCGGTGGCGGCCGACCAGCTCGGGCACCTCGGTGCGCGGGCCGTCGACGTCCAGCTCGATCCGGTCGGTGCGCACCAGCGCGTCGCCGTTCAGCTCGTACAGGCCGATCGCGATGCGGTGCGGGCGCAGCACGGCCTCGCCCTTGGCGCCGGCGGGCAGCGCGGGGGCCTCCTGGAGCACCGCGAAGGACTCGATCTCGCCGTCGGTGTTGACGGTGACGGCGGGCCGCAGCACGTTGATGCCGGCGGTCTCCAGCCAGGCCTTGGACCAGGCCTTGAGGTCGCGGCCGCTGGCCTCCTCCAGGGCACCGAGCAGGTCGCTGAGCCGGGTGTTGCCCCAGGCGTGGCGCTTGAAGTACGCCTGCACGCCCTGGAAGAAGGCGTCCTGGCCGACGTACGCCACCAGCTGCTTGAGCACCGAGGCGCCCTTGGCGTAGGTGATGCCGTCGAAGTTGACCTGGACGTCCTCCAGGTCGTTGATGTCCGCCATGATCGGGTGGGTGGACGGCAGCTGGTCCTGCCGGTACGCCCAGGTCTTCATCTGGTTGGCGAAGGTGGTCCAGGAGTGCGGCCACCTGGAGCCGGGGGCCTCGGCCTGGCAGACCGCCTCGGCGTAGGTCGCGAAGGACTCGTTGAGCCAGAGGTCGTTCCACCACTCCATGGTGACGAGGTCGCCGAACCACATGTGGGCGAGCTCGTGCAGGATCGTCGCGGCGCGGGCCTCGTACGCGGCGTCGGTGACCTTGGAGCGGAACACGTACTGGTCGCGCAGGGTGACGGCGCCCGCGTTCTCCATCGCGCCGGCGTTGAACTCCGGGACGAAGAGCTGGTCGTACTTGGCGAACGGGTACGGGAAGTCGAACTTCTCCTGGAAGTAGTCGAAGCCCTGCTTGGTGACCTCGAAGACGGCCTCCGGGTCCAGGAACTCGCGCAGCGAGGGCCGGCAGTAGACGCCCAGCGGCACCTTCTGCTCGCCGTTCTCGTAGGTGTCGAAGACCCCGACGTACGGGCCGGCGACGAGCGCGGTGATGTAGCTGGAGATCCGGCCGGTGGGCTCGAAGGTCCAGACCCGGGTGTCGCCCTCGCCGACCGGTTCCGGGGTCGGCGAGTTGGAGACCACGACCCAGCCCGCGGGCGCGGTCACGGTGAACGCGAACGCGGCCTTCAGGTCGGGCTGCTCGAAGTTGGCGAAGACCCGGCGGGCGTCCGGCACCTCGAACTGGGTGTACAGGTAGGTCTCGCCGTCGACCGGGTCGACGAACCGGTGCAGGCCCTCACCGGTGTTGGTGTACTCGCAGTTCGCGACGACCCGCAGCTCGTTCTCGGCCGCCAGGCCCGGCAGCGGGATCCGGCTGTCGGCGAAGCTCGCCGGGTCGAGCCGCACGCCGTTGAGGGTGATCTCCTCGACGCTCGGGGCGACGAGGTCGATGAAGGTCTCCGCGCCGGGGGTGGTGGCGGTGAACCGGACCACGGTGGTGGACCGGAAGGTGCCGCCCTCGCGGGCCGAACCGAGGTCGAGCTCGATGTCGTACGCGTCCACGTGGAGGAGGTCGGCCCGGGTGCGGGCCTCCTCACGGGTCAGGTTTGTGCCGGGCACTCGCTGCACTCCTTTGTCAGACTGATGGTCCGAATCCTCGCACGTCCAACGTACGGGGCGACCGGAAAATCACGGCGGGGCGGGCCCGGGCGCTCTGCCCGTTCCCGCCCCGCCCGGGTCGGTCACGACGTGGGGTCATGCCCCCGGGGTCACCCCGGCGTCACTTCTTCCACTTGGTCAGCGGACCGTCGCTGGAGCTGAGGCGGCGGAAGGCGTAGACCGCGGCGCCGTCCGCCGAGATCATGTACTCGTTGCTGCTGCTGCCGATGTTCATGCTGCTCGGCATGGTCATGGTGCCGAGGTCGGTCATCGAGCCGTCGGTCGGCGAGAGCGTCACCAGTCGGGCCGGCTTGTTGTAGCCCTGGTCGACGATCGCGCGGACCTTGCCGTCCTTGTCCGTCCCGGCGACCAGGCGCATGTCGTTGCCGGCCGAGCCGGAGTTGGCCGACCACAGCCGCTTGCCGGTGGTCAGGTCGTAGGCGTTGATGCCCGCCTTGCTGCCGCTGACCTGGACGTACAGCGTGGTGCCGCTGACCACGTTGTGGGTGACGGCCTCGTCCTGGCCGGAGAGCCGCAGGCTGTCCGCGCCGGGCTCCTTGACGGACATCTGGTTGCCCGGCTTGTTGTCCTTGTCGAACGGCAGGATGTAGTCGCCCTGCGGGCCGCTGGACATCAGCAGCACCAGCGGCTTGTCCTGGACGACCGAGTCGACCTGCTCGATGTTGCCGGTGAGGGTGACCGGGGTGCTGGCCGGCTTGCCGGTCTCGGCGTTGACGATGACCAGCTGCGACTTCGGGCCGCTGTTGCCGTAGCAGCGGTCGCTGACCGCGATCTGGGCGCCGGCCGCCTTGCCGCGCAGGACGCAGTCCTTGTCGCGCGGCTGGTACTGCCAGGCCGGCTGGCCGTTGGCGATGTTCAGGGCGCCGACGGCGTTGCCGCCGACGGCGACGACGTTCTCGGTGACGCTGAGGGTCGGCGAGGACATCCGGTCGGCCGAGACCTTGACGCTCCAGAGCAACTTGCCCTGGGCCAGGTCGACGGCGCCGACGGTGGAGCAGTCGCTGTCACCGGTGTTGAAGGAGACGGCGGCGACGCCCTTGGAGTTGGCGCCGTACGAGGCGGTGCACAGCTCCTTGCTGCCGCTCGGGACGGGGATGGTCCAGGCCTCCTTGCCGTCGGCCAGGTTGTAGGCCTTGATGCCGGAACTGTCGACGCGCACGGCGAGCTTGTCGGTGCCCCAGATGCCGAGCATCTGGGGCGAGCTGTCCGCGCCGGCCGGCTTGGGGGCGCTCCAGGCGACGTTGAAGGTGCCGCCCTTGGGGGCGGGGGTGGGGCCGTTGCTGGTCCCGCCGTCGTCGGTGCCGCCGTCGCCGGTGCCGCCGTTGTCGCCGGCGACCGGGCCAGGGGTCGGGTCGGGGTCGTGCTTGGGGTCCTTGAGCAGGACGACCAGGGCGATCACGATCGAGATCGCCAGTACGCCGCCGATGATCCCGCCCCACAGCAGCACGGGGTTGCGCTGCTTGGGGGCGACGGGCGCGACGGGGTAGCTGTAGCCGGGCTGCTGCTGGTAGTTGTAGCCGCCCGCGTTGTAGGCCTGCCCGGAGTCCGGAGCGCCGTACGCGCCGGGGGCCGGGTCGTACGGGCCGACCGGTGCGGCGCCGGGCGGCGGCGGGGCCTGGGTGGGGAACCCGGTCGCGGTCGGCGCGTACGCCGCGTACTCCGGGCTGCCGACGGGCGGTTGTGCCGGCGGCTGCGCGGGCGGCTGTACGGGCGGTGCCGGCGGCTGGGCGGGCGGCGGGCCCGCGGGCGCGGCCGGGCCGGGGACGGCCGCGCCGTCGAGCTGCGTCATCTGGTCCGCGACGGCGGCCGGATCCACACCGCCGCCCGGCGGGCGCCCGAACGAGACGCCCCGGTTGTCCTGCGGACCGCTGCCGGGCGTTTCGCCTGCCCCCGGCGTAGGGTGATCCCCTGCCATCTGATTCCCCGTCATGTCTGGAAGCGTCCCCTGTCGGCGCCGTCGACGGCGCCGGTGGGACGGTGAGAATTGGGCACCATGCTAGTGGTGTGCGCATTTCGGCCGCCGCCAGGACCGCGGTTCCCCGTCCCCGCAGGTCCAGGCCGTGCAACACCTTCACCCGCCGATCACCGCGCCCCCACGCCGGCGCCCGGTGTCCGGGCCCGCGCCGTCCCGCCGCCCTCCGCGCTCCCTTCCACTCCGGTGCCTTCCGGCCGGGATCCCCGGCAGGGCCCCCGGGCCGTACCCTTCAGGAGTTGAAGGGGACACCCGGCGGAGGGGTCCCCGCCCTGGGAGGGTGGATCATGTCGACGGACACACCGGGCTCGCAGTCGTCGCTGCACCGGGCGAACCTGGAACGGGTGCTCCGCGCGGTGCGGATGGCCGGGTCGCTCACCCAGGCCGAGATCGCCCGCGGCACCGGCCTGTCCGCGGCCACCGTCTCCAACATCGTGCGGGAGTTGAAGGAGAGCGGCACCGTCGTGGTCGCCGACACCTCCTCCGGCGGCCGCCGCGCCCGCAGCGTCTCGCTGAGCGGGGACGCCGGCATCGTGGTCGGCATCGACTTCGGCCACACCCACCTGCGTGTCGCGGTCGGCAACCTGGCCCACCGGGTGCTGGCCGAGGAGAGCGCACCGATCGACGTGGACGTCTCCGCCCAGCAGGGCTTCGACCGCGCCGAGGCGATGGTCGAGCGGCTGCTGGCGCAGGCCGGGTTCCGCTCCGACAAGGTGATCGGCGTCGGCCTCGGCGTGCCAGGACCGATCGACGTGGAGACCGGCGCGCTCGGCTCCACCGCGATCCTGCCCGGCTGGACGGGCATCGCCCCGGGCCGGGAGCTGGGCGAGCGGCTCGGCATGCCGGTGCACGTGGACAACGACGCCAACCTGGGCGCGCTCGGCGAGCTGGTCTGGGGCGCCGGGCGCGGGCTGAGCGACCTCGCCTACATCAAGGTCGCCAGCGGTGTCGGCGCCGGGCTGGTGGTGAACGGCCAGATCTACCGGGGGCCGGGCGGCACCGCGGGCGAGATCGGGCACATCACCCTGGACGAGGCCGGGCCGGTCTGCCGCTGCGGCAACCGCGGCTGCCTGGAGACCTTCGTCGGCTCCCGCTACCTGCTCTCGCTGCTGGTCTCCACCCTCGGCCCCGACCTCAGCCTGCCCCGGGTCGTCGAGCTGGCCCAGCAGGGCGACCTCGGCTGCCGCCGGGTGATCGCCGACGCGGGCCGGCAGATCGGCACCGGCGTCGCCACCCTGTGCAACCTGCTCAACCCCCGCCGGGTCATCCTCGGCGGCGACCTCGCCGAGGCCGGCGAGCTGGTGCTCGCCCCGATCCGGGACTCGGTGGCACGCTACGCGATCCCGAGCGCCGCCCGTCAGCTCTCGGTCGTCCCCGGCACCCTCGGCGGCCGGGCCGAGGTGCTCGGCGCGCTGGCCCTGGTGATGAGCGAGATGGGGGAGTCCGGCGCGCTCGGCCGCGCGTGACGCCGCCGGCCGGGGCCGTCCCGAGCGGTCGGCTCCGGACGGTCGATCCCGAGCGACCGCATAAGCATGCTCGAACGCGCGTGCGTCAATCTGAGATGACCCGCTTCCCCTGCCCGACCTCCCGGAACGGCACGACCGAACAGTGGGACCGGGCGCGCCGCTCGGTGTTCGGCAGGCGGACATTAGACTCGACCGGTCGGCACCGGCCGGGACCGTCGGCGTGCCACCGGACCGGGCAGCGACGCCCGTCGGACCGTCCGTGGTCCGCGAACACTGAACGAGGAGGAACGGGTGGCCCTGCTGACCCGCATTCGGGGACCGCGCGATCTCGACCGGCTCACGCCCGGACAGCTGGCCGCACTGGCCCAGGAGATCCGGACCTTCCTGGTGACCGAGGTCTCCAAGACGGGCGGCCACCTCGGCCCCAACCTCGGCGTGGTGGAGCTCACCATCGCGCTGCACCGGGTCTTCGACTCACCGCGTGACCGCATCCTCTTCGACACCGGCCACCAGAGCTACGTCCACAAGCTGCTCACCGGCCGCCAGGACTTCTCCCGGCTGCGGATGAAGGGCGGCCTGTCCGGCTACCCGTCCCGCGCCGAGTCCGAGCACGACGTGATCGAGAACTCGCACGCCTCCACCGTCCTGTCGTACGCCGACGGCCTGGCCAAGGCCAACCAGCTGCTGGGCAAGAACGACCCGGTCGTCGCCGTGATCGGCGACGGCGCGCTCACCGGCGGCATGGCCTGGGAGGCGCTCAACAACATCGCCGACGCCAAGGACCGTCCGCTGGTCATCGTCGTCAACGACAACGAGCGCTCGTACTCGCCGACCATCGGCGGCCTGGCCAACCACCTCGCCACCCTGCGCACCACCCAGGGCTACGAGCGCTTCCTGTCCTGGGGCAAGGACGCGCTCCAGCGCACCCCGGTGGTCGGCCAGCAGCTGTTCGAGACGCTGCACGGCGCCAAGAAGGGCCTCAAGGACTTCATCGCCCCGCAGGGCATGTTCGAGGACCTCGGCCTCAAGTACATCGGCCCGATCGACGGCCACGACCTGACCGCCCTGGAGTCCGCGCTGACCAAGGCGCGCGGCTTCGGCGGCCCGGTGATCGTGCACTGCCTCACCGAGAAGGGCCGCGGCTACCACGCCGCCGAGAACAACGACGAGGACCGCTTCCACGCGGTCGGCAAGATCCACCCGGAGACCGGTCTGCCGATCCAGAGCGGTGGCGGGCAGAGCTGGACCTCGGTCTTCGCGGAGGAGATGGTCGCGCTCGGCCACGAGCGCGAGGACATCGTCGGCATCACCGCCGCCATGCTCCACCCGGTGGGCCTGGCCCCGTTCGCCGAGGCCTTCCCGGACCGCATCTTCGACGTCGGCATCGCCGAGCAGCACGCCGTCACCAGCGCGGCCGGCCTGGCCACCAACGGCCTGCACCCGGTGTTCGCGGTCTACGCGACCTTCCTGAACCGCGCCTTCGACCAGGTCCTGATGGACGTCGCCCTGCACAAGCTGGGTGTCACCTTCGTCCTGGACCGGGCCGGCGTCACCGGTGACGACGGCGCCTCGCACAACGGCATGTGGGACATGTCGATGCTGCAGATCATCCCGACCCTGCGGCTGGCCGCCCCGCGCGACGCCGACCAGGTCCGCGCCCAGCTGCGTGAGGCCGTCGAGGTCAAGGACGCCCCGACCGTGGTCCGCTACTCCAAGGGCACGGTCGGCCCGGCCGTCCCCGCGGTCGGCCGGGTCGGCGGCATGGACGTGCTGCGCGCCGCCGAGGAGCCCTCCGGCGCCCACCGCGCCGATGTGCTGATCGTCTCGGTCGGTGCGATGGCCCTCACCAGCCTGGAGGTCGCCGACCTGCTGGCCGCCCAGGGCATCACCGCCACCGTGGTGGACCCGCGCTGGGTCAAGCCGGTGGACCCGGCCCTGCCGGGCCTGGCCGCCGAGCACCGGGTGGTCGTCACCATCGAGGACAACGGCCGGGTGGGCGGCGTCGGCGCGGCCGTGGCGCAGGCGCTGCGGGACGCGGACGTGGACCTGCCGGTGCGCGACTTCGGCATCCCGCAGGAGTTCCTGGACCACGCCAGCCGGGCCGAGATCCTGGCCGAGATCGGCCTGAACGCCCCGGACATCGCCCGGAAGGTGACCGCACTGGTCGCCAAGCTGGACGCCGCGCCGGTCAAGGCCTGACCGGGGGGTCCCCGTGGACCGCTCCCCGTTCCACCGACGACCGTTTGTCGTAACTCCGTAACAGTTCGTCGCGAGACAAGCTGACAATCGCACCGAAAGGCGGGACCGGCGCCACCGGCGCCGGTCCCGCCCGGTAGGTTGTCACCCGTGTCGACCCCCACCCGCCCCCGCCTCACCGGACTGGCCGAGCGCCTGCCCGAGCGCGTCCGTACCCGTGTGCTGAGCGGGTACTGGACCAGGCTGGTGCCGGTGCTCGCGCTGGTCGCCCTGCTCACCCACATCCCCTCCTTCGCCCGGCCCGTCTGGAGCCCGGACGAGGGCTTCCTGGCCACCCAGGCCCGGATGCTGGCGGACGGCGGGGTGCTGTACGACACCGTGGTCGACCGCAAGCCGCCGCTGCTGCCCTGGCTCTACCAGGCCTGCTTCGCGGTCTTCGGCTCCGCCTCGCTCTGGCCGCTGCGCACCCTGGCGGTGGTGGCCCACCTGGTCACCGCGATCCTGCTGGCCTCGATCGCCCGCGGCCGCTGGGGCAACCGGGCCGGGGCCGGGGCCGGACTGCTCTACCTGCTGGTCTCCATCGGGCTCTCCCCGGAGGACACCCAGGCGGCGACCTTCGAGGTCTTCATGCTGCCCGCCATGGTGGCCGCCTTCCGGTACGCCGAACGGCGCCGCTGGCTGGCCGCGGGCATCGCCGTCGCCCTGTGCTCACTGACCAAGCAGACCGGCGGCGCGGTGCTGCTGCCGGTGCTCTGGATGCTGTTCCAGGACGCCCGCCGGCGCGGGGTGCGCTGGCCGCCCGCGCTGTTCAAGATCGGGTTCGGCTTCACCCTGCCGATAGCGCTGGTCGCGGTGATCCTCACCAAGCCCAAGGGCTTCCTGTTCTGGGTGGTCACCGGCAGCGGTGACTACGCCTCCTTCGGCGGCGCCTGGCTCCAGATGCTCGGCCGGGCGTTCGGCAACTCCGCCATCCTGGCCGCGGCCGGCCTGGGCTTCCTGCTCCCGGTCGGGCGACGGCTCTGGCTCAAGTACCGCCACCGCCCGCTGCCGGTGGCCGGCGAGGAGCACGGCTCGACCACCGACCTGTGGGTCTGGCTGCTCTCCTCGGTCGTCGCGGTCAGCGTGGGCTTCCACTTCTTCGGCCACTACTACCTCCAGCTGATGCCGCCGCTGGTCCTGCTCGGCACCGGGGCGGTCGCCACCTCGGCGATCCGCTGGAAGCCCGTCCTGCTGTACACCACGGCCGCCGCCACGGTGTTCTGGTGCCTGGCACTGGCCTGGCCGGGGGAGCGGCTCAACCGCACCACCGAGGTGGCCACCGCCGTCGCCGCCCAGACCACCCCCAAGGACACCGTGCTGGTCTGGGGCATGCACCCCGAGCTCTACTGGCTGGCCGACCGCAAGCCCGCCACCCGCTACCTGACCGCCGGCTTCCTGACCAACTACAGCGGCGGCAAGGACGGCAACCAGAACGTCGGCGAGCAGTTCAGCGTCTCCAACGCCTGGCAGACCTTCGACAAGGAGCTTGCCAACGGCCTGCCCGAGGTCGTGGTCGACGACTCCGGCATCGCCCCGTACCAGCCGGTCATGGTCCCCAGGATCGAGAACCTGCTGGACACCCACTACGAGATGGTCGGCGTCTTCGCCGACACCGTGGTCTACCGCCTCAAGCACTGAGAGCACCGAGAGCACCGAGACCACCAGGACCCCGAGGCCCCTGTACACGGAGTAAACGTCCGACAACTCCATGCACAAGACATCGGGCGGGAACCCCGTACACACCGAGGAGCCCCGGTGACCAGCAGGTCACCGGGGCTCCTCCGTGTTCCGGGTACGGGCCTTGCCTAGGCGGGCACCGAGGCCACACCGACGGCGAGGAACGGCTTGCCGTTCACCCGCTCGGAGATGCCCTCACGGTCCAGGTACGGGGTGATCCCGCCCAGATGGAAGGGCCAGCCGGCACCGGTGATCATGCAGAGGTCGATGTCCTGCGCCTCGGCGACGACACCCTCCTCCAGCATCAGGCCGATCTCCTGCGCCACGGCCTCCAGGGCGCGGGCGCGGACCTGCTCCTCGGTGAGCACCGAGTCGCCGAAGGACAGCAGCTCCAGCACCTCGGGGTCGAGGACCTGCTGGCCGTCCGTCCAGGTGTAGAAGCCGCGCTTGCCGGCCTTGACCACCTTGGCGAGGTTCTCGGAGACGGCGAACCGCTCCGGGAAGGCGCCGTGCAGGGTCTCCGAGACGTGCAGGGCGATGGCCGGGCCGACCAGCTCCAGCAGCACGATCGGGGACATCGGCAGGCCGAGCGGCTCGACGGCCTTCTCGACGTCGGCGATCGGGGTGCCCTCGTCGATGATGTTCTGGATCTCGCCCATGAAGCGGGTCAGGATCCGGTTCACCACGAACGCCGGGCGGTCCTTGCACAGGACCGAGGTCTTCTTCAGCTTCTTGGACACCGCGAAGGCGGTGGCCAGCGAGGCGTCGTCGGTGCTGTCGCCGCGGACGATCTCCAGCAGCGGCAGGATCGCGACCGGGTTGAAGAAGTGGAAGCCGACGACCCGCTCGGGGTGCTGCAGCTTCGAGGCCATCTCGGTGACCGACAGCGACGAGGTGTTGGTCGCCAGCACGCAGGTCGGCGAGACGACCTTCTCCAGGTCCGCGAAGACGGTCTGCTTGACGCCCATCTCCTCGAACACGGCCTCGATGACGAAGTCCGCGTCGCCGAAGGCGGCGGCCTTGTCCAGCGAGCCGGAGACCAGGCCCTTGAGGCGGTTGGCCTTGTCCGGGCTGATCCGGCCCTTGCCGAGCAGCTTGTCGATCTCGGCGTGGACGTAGCCGACGCCCTTGTCGACGCGCTCCTGGTCGATGTCGGTGAGGACCACCGGCACCTCCAGACGGCGGGCGAACAGCAGCGCCAGCTGCGAGGCCATCAGACCGGCGCCGACGACGCCGACCTTGGTGACCGGGCGGGCCAGCGACTTGTCCGGCGCGCCGACCGGGCGCTTGGCCCGGCGCTGCACCAGGTTGAAGGCGTAGATGCCGCTGCGCAGCTCGCCGCTCATGATGAGGTCGGCCAGGGCCGCGTCCTCGGCGTCGAAGCCGGCCTGCAGGCTCGCCTTGTCCGCCAGGTCGAAGTCCTTGGCGGCGGCGATGATGTCCAGCGCCTTGTAGGCGGCCGGAGCGGCGCCGTGCACCTTGCCGTCGGCGACCATGCGGCCCCAGAGGACGGCGTCGTCCCAGGCCTTGCCGCGGTCGATCGCCTCGCGCTCGACGACGACGTCGCCCTTGACGACCTTGGCGGCCCAGAGCAGCGACTGCTCCAGGAAGTCGGCCGGCTCGAAGATCGCGTCGGCGATCCCCAGCTCGAACACGTCCTTGCCCTTGAGCTGCTTGTTCTGGTTCATCGAGTTCTCGATGATGACCTTGACGGCCTTACCGGCACCCACCAGGTTCGGCAGGATGGTGCAGCCGCCCCAGCCGGGGACGAGTCCGAGGAAGACCTCGGGCAGCGAGAAGGCCGGGACGCCCGCCGACACCGTGCGGTAGTCGCAGTGCAGGCCGACCTCGACGCCGCCGCCCATTGCCGCGCCGTTGTAGAAGGCGAAGGTGGGGACGGGCAGCGAGGCGATCCGCTTGAAGACGTCGTGGCCGCCCTTGCCGATGGCCAGCGCGTCCGCGTGCTCCTTGAGCAGCTCGACGCCCTTGAGGTCGGCGCCGACCGCGAAGATGAACGGCTTGCCGGTGATCGCGGCACCGACGATCCTGCCCTCGGCGGCCTCGGCCTCGACCTGGTCCAGCGCCGCGTTCAGCTTGAGCAGCGAGCCCGGGCCGAAGGTGGTCGGCTTGGTGTGGTCGAAGCCGTTGTCCAGGGTGATCAGGGCCAGCTTGCCGGCCTGCAGCGGCAGGTCGAGGTGGCGGACGTGCGCGGTCGTGACGACCTCGCCCGGGAAGAGCTCGGCGCCGCGGGTGAGCAGCTCAGTGGTGTCGGCCATGGTCACTTACCACCCTCGAGCTCGGTGTTCCGGGTCTCGCCGCTCCAGTGGGGGTTCTCCCAGATGATGGTGCCGCCCATGCCGAAGCCGATGCACATCGTGGTCAGGCCGTAGCGGACGTCCGGGCGCTGCTCGAAGCGGCGGGCCAGCTGGTTCATCAGGCGCACGCCGGAGGAGGCCAGCGGGTGGCCGAAGGCGATCGCACCGCCGTACGGGTTGACCCGCTCGTCGTCGTCCGCGATGCCGAAGTGGTCCAGGAAGGCCAGGACCTGGACGGCGAAGGCCTCGTTGACCTCGAAGGCCTGGATGTCGTCGATGGTCAGACCGGCCTTGGCCAGCGCCTTCTCGGTGGCCGGCACCGGGCCGACACCCATGACCTCGGGCTCGACGCCCGCGAAGGCGAAGGAGACCAGGCGCATCTTGACCGGGAGGCCGAGCTCCTCGGCGACGTCCTCGGCGGCCAGCAGCGAGGCGGTGGCACCGTCGTTCAGACCGGCCGAGTTGCCCGCGGTGATGTTGCCGTGCGGGCGGAACGGGGTCTTGAGGCCCGCCAGGTTCTCCATCGTGGTGCCCGGGCGCATCGGCTCGTCCACGGTGGCCAGGCCCCAGCCGGTCTCGCCGACCTCGGGGTTGGTGTTGCGGATCGTGATCGGCACCAGGTCGGGCTGGATGTCGCCGTTGGCGTACGCCTTGGCGGCCTTCTCCTGGGAGCGCACGGCGTAGGCGTCGCAGCGCTCCTTGGTCAGGTGCGGGAAGCGGTCGTGCAGGTTCTCCGCGGTCATGCCCATGAACAGGGCGGACTCGTCGACCAGCTTCTCGGAGACGAAGCGCGGGTTCGGGTCGACGCCCTCACCCATCGGGTGGCGGCCCATGTGCTCGACGCCGCCGGCCACGACCACGTCGTACGCGCCGAAGGCGATGCCGCCGGCGGTGGTGGTCACGGCGGTCAGCGCGCCGGCGCACATGCGGTCGATCGCGTAGCCCGGGACGGACTTCGGCAGGCCGGCCAGCAGGGCGGCGGTGCGCCCGATGGTCAGACCCTGGTCGCCGATCTGCGTGGTGGCCGCGACGGCGACCTCGTCGATGCGCTCGACGGGCAGGTTCGGGTTACGACGCACGAGTTCCCGGATGCACTTGACGACCAGGTCGTCGGCGCGCGTCTCGTGGTAGATGCCCTTCGGGCCGGCCTTGCCGAACGGGGTGCGGACGCCATCGACGAAGACGACGTCCCTCGCGGTACGAGGCACGGGGGCTCTCCTCCCAGGGACCAACATTTCGAGGTGGGCAGGCTGCCGCCGTCGAAGACCCGAGCGGCGCCGCATCACGGTCATGCTACCCGTCGGTAACCAACCTGCCCAGGCCCCTCGGAGGGATCTGACCATGTGTCCCCCGACACGTTCCCCGCCCCGTCCGACCAGGAGCGTCCGTCCCGGGTACGACGAAGGGGATGTCGCCCGTACGGACGACATCCCCTTCCACCGGTTGCCGGATCGGGTCGCGGACCGGCCCGCGCCGCGATCAGCCCTGGGGCGCGGTCGCGGTTGCGGCCGCGGCCGCGGCGAACGCGGCGGCCACCGCCGGCGCCACCAGGTCCACCTGCCACTGCCGGGCGCCGAGCCCGCGCAGCGCGGCGGCCACGTGCTCCAGGTCCGGCTCGGTCGGCGGCTGCCAGGAGACCCGCCGGACCAGGTCCGGGGTGATCAGGTTCTCGGCCGGCACGTGGTACCGCTCGGCCAGCTCGGCGATCGCGCCGCGCGCGCCGGTGAGCCGGGCGGCGGCCACCGGGTCCTTCTCGGCCCAGGCCCGCGGCGGCGGCGGTCCGTCGTGCGGCGCGGTGGCCGGCGGCAGCAGGTTCTCCGGGATCTCCCGGCCGCGCTGCACGGCCGCCAGCCACTGCTCCAGCTGGCGCCGGTGCACCCGGGGGCCGAAGCCCTGGACGGCCTGCAGGGAGGCGATGTTCAGCGGCATGGCCAGCGCGGCGTTGACGATCGCGGCGTCCGCCAGCACCCGGCCGGGAGAGACGTCGCGCTCCTGGGCCATCCGGTCGCGGACCAGCCACAGCTCGCGCACCACGGCCAGCTGACGGCGGCGGCGGATCTTGTGCAGCTGCGAGGTGCGGCGCCACGGGTCGGTGCGCGGGGCCGGGCGGGGCGCGGCGGCGATCGAGGCGAACTCCTCCATCGCCCAGCCGAGCTTGCCCTGGGCGTCCAGCTCCCGTTCGAGTGCGTTGCGCAGCTCGACCAGCACCTCGACGTCCAGAGCGGCGTAGCGCAGCCACGGCTCGGGCAGCGGGCGGGTGGACCAGTCGACCGCGGAGTGCTCCTTGGCCAGGCTCAGCCCGAGGATGTTCTCGGTCATCGGCCCGAGGCCGACCCGGGCGAAGCCGGCGATCCGCCCGGCCAGCTCCGTGTCGAACAGGCGCCGGGGTCTCATGCCGACCTCGGACAGGCAGGGCAGGTCCTGGCTGGCCGCGTGGACGACCCACTCGGCGTCCTCGACGGCCCGGCCGAGCGCGCTGAGGTCCGGGCAGGCGATCGGGTCGATCAGGGCGGAGCCGGAACCCTCGCGGCGCAGCTGAATGAGGTAGGCGCGCTGCCCGTAGCGGTAGCCGGAGGCCCGTTCGGCGTCGATGGCCACCGGTCCGGTGCCCGAGGCGAAGGCGGCGACGATGTCGGCCAGCGTGTGCTCGTCCGCCACCACGGGCGGGATCCCCTCCCTCGGTTCGAGGAGCGGGACCGGGGCTGCTTCTTCTGGGATGGCTGCTACGGCGTCGGTCACCCCCCAAGGGTACGACGGTCCTCGCGGCCGGGAGTGTTGTCGGACTGGTCAGACTGTTGATCGCCCGCTCAGCCGGGAGGGTGATCGGGCCGGTGGCCGGGTCGGCGAACGGGCCGGTGACCGGGTCGTGCCCGGACCGCGCCCGGGGCGCTGCCGGGGCCGGGACCGCCCGCGCGCGGGGCGGGGTCCACGCGCCGCGGGCACCGGGACGGCGCACCGGCGGCCGAGGGGGAGACAGCTCGGCGGCGGCCGAGGGGGAGACAGCTCGGCGGCGGCCGAGGAGGAAACGTTCCTCCTCGGCCGCCGCAGCGGTCCGGAGTGCCCGGCTCAGTGGATGATGCCGGTGCGCAGCGCGACCGCGACCATGCCGGCGCGGTCGCCGGTGCCCAGCTTCCGGGCGATCCGGGCGAGGTGGCTCTTGACGGTGAGCGCCGACAGGCCCATCGCCACGCCGATCGCCTTGTTGGACTGCCCCTCGGCGACCAGCCGCAGCACCTCGACCTCGCGGCCGGAGAGCTCGCGGTACGCGGCCTGCTGCGCGCCCGGCGCACCTGGTGCTCCGGGGGCGCCCGGAGCACCGCCCGCGCCCGGCATGCCCGGCATCCCGGGGCGGCGCATCCGGCCGGCCAGCCCGGCGGCACCGAGCGGCAGGCCCGGGCGGCCGGGCATCGCGACGTTCGTCCGGGTACCGGTCACCACGTAGCCCTTGACGCCGCCGGCCAGCGCGCTGCGGACCGCGCCGATGTCGTCGGCGGCGGACAGCGCCAGGCCGTTGGGCCAGCCCGCGGCGCGGGTCTCGGCGAGGATGGTCAGTCCGGAGCCGTCAGGAAGGTGCACGTCGGCGACGCAGATGTCGCGTGGTGTGGAGACCCTGGGGCGGGCCTCGGCGATCGACGACACCTCGATCACGTCCCGGACGCCGAGTGCCCACAGGTGGCGGGTGACGGTGTTACGGACGCGGGGATCGGCGATGACCACCATGGCGGTGGGCTTGGTCGGCCGGTAGGCGACCACGTTTGCGGGGTGCTCAAGAAGGACCGACACCAGGCCTCCTGCGGGGAGTGGCGGACGGAACCCCGATGGGGGCGGTCGGAGTGTTCCGCGTTCGGAAAGGGTCACAGTCTGCTTCGGCAGCAACCGTGCCCGGCTTTAGCGAAAGATCACGATCTAGTGAGTAACAATACGGACAAATCGCGCAAATGATTGATGCGACATGCCCGCGATTCGCACAAAATCGATCAGATTCGATGCCGATCGGTCGGTATCGACCGGTGAATTGACGCAGAGCGGGTCCGAAGTCACACTCCGTCAGCCCTGGGGGTGGCGTCCGGCCCCGGAGCGGCGCCGGAGCCCCGCACCACCCGTCAGTGCGACCGGGGGCGTCGCCGGGCGGGCATCGGGACCACCCCACCGAGTGAAGGAACCTCGGCGGGCCCCTGCGGGGAGGGGGAGGCCGGCGGCAGGCCGGCGCTGATGCACAGCAGGTCGCCCCAGGCCGCCAGGTGCCGCTCGAAGCGGCCGTCGGCCGGCGTCCAGGAGGCCCGGATCTCGACCTCGGTCGAGGACGGGCGGTCCGCCAGGCCGCCGAAGTACTGGGAGGACGCCAGGGTCACCGTGCCGGACGGCTCCGCGTACCCGGCGCCGTGCGTCTGCAGGGCGTCCAGCAGCCAGGCCCAGCCGACCTCGGAGAGCATCGGGTCGCCGGCCATCTCCGGCTCCAGCTCGGCCCGGGTCATCGTGACCACCCGGAACTCCCCGTTCCAGGCCTCCTGCCCGGCCGGGTCGTACAGCAGCACCAGTCGGCCGTCCGCCAGCTCCTCGCCGTCAACCTCGACCGAGGCGGTCACCGCGAAGGAGTACGGGGCCAGCCGGCGCGGCGCCGGCGCGGGGGAGAGCTGCACCTCGGGTCGCAGCCGGGCCCCGTCCAGGGCCGCCACCGCCGCCCTGAACTCGCTCGGCGCCCCCTCGCGACCCGCTCCGCCACCTGCTCCGCCACCCTGCGCGGGGTGCCCTCCGACCGCTGCCATGTCCCGAAGACTAGGTCGAAGAACGGGGTTATCGCCGCAACTTCTCTCCCAGCGGCGTGCCGGAACGGCAAACCCGGACAGATCTTGGAGGAACCGACGAGACCGACCGGGGAACCGGGCGCCGCACGCGTGCGAAGATTTGACGCGTGAGCGAGACTACGGCAGACACCACGGCGGCCACCCACGACGGCCCGAGCACCCCCGGGCGCCGCGGCGCCGCGTACGACTCCGCGTTCCTGCGCGCCTGCCGGCACGAGCCCGTGCCGCACACCCCGGTGTGGTTCATGCGCCAGGCCGGCCGCTCGCTGCCCGAGTACCTGAAGGTCCGCGAGGGCATCCCCATGCTGGAGTCCTGCATGCGGCCCGAGCTGGTCAAGGAGATCACCCTCCAGCCGGTGCGCCGGCACAAGGTGGACGCGGCGATCTTCTTCAGCGACATCGTGGTGCCGCTCAAGGCCGTCGGCATCGACGTCGACATCAAGCCCGGCATCGGCCCGGTCATCGCCGACCCGATCCGCACCTTCGAGGACCTGAAGCGGCTGCGCCCGCTGGAGCCGGACGACGTCCCCTACATCACCGAGGCCGTCGGCCTGCTGGTGGACGAACTCGGCGGGACCCCGCTGATCGGCTTCGCCGGAGCGCCGTACACGCTGGCCAGCTACCTGATCGAGGGCGGCCCGTCCAAGAACCACGAGAACACCAAGGCCATGATGTACGGGCAGCCCGAGCTGTGGGCCGCCCTGGTGGACCGGCTCGCGGACATCACCTCGGCCTTCCTCAAGGTGCAGATCGAGGCCGGCGCCTCGGCGGTCCAGCTGTTCGACTCCTGGGTCGGCGCGCTCGCGCCGGACGACTACCGCCGCTCGGTGATGCCGTCCAGCACCAAGGTCTTCGACGCCGTCGCCGAGTACGGCGTGCCGCGGATCCACTTCGGCGTCGGCACCGGCGAACTGCTCGGCCTGATGGGCCAGGCCGGCGCCGACATCGTCGGCGTCGACTGGCGGGTGCCGCTGAACGTCGCCGCCGAGCGGGTCGGCCAGGGCAAGGGCCTCCAGGGCAACCTCGACCCGGCCGTGCTGTTCGCGCCCACCAAGGTCGTGGAGACCAAGGCCCGCGAGGTGCTGCACGCCGCCCAGGCGCTCGGCACCAGCGGCCACATCTTCAACCTCGGCCACGGCGTGCTGCCGTCCATGGACCCGGACGCGCTCAGCCGCCTCGTCGCCTTCGTCCACGAGGCCAGCGCCCGCTGACCTCCCGGTGGCGGGCCTCCGGAGCCGGAGGCCCGCTACCCGGCCGTGACCTCGATCCCGGCCCGGCGCAGCAGCGCCGCCGTCACGCCGTCACCGGGGCGCAGCTCCCCGGTGAACGTCCCGTCGTACACCTGCCCGCAGCCGCAGGACGGGCTGCGCGCCATCAGCACCGCCCGCCGCGCCCCCGCCTCCTCGGCGGCGGCCAGCGCCGCCCGGGCTCCGGCCAGGAACTCCGCGGTGCAGTCCGCCCCGGTCGCGTCCACCACCCGGGCCCGCCCGTCCAACACGTCCGCGCCGTCCCCGCCCACGATCTCCGCCGGCGGCCGCGGCGTCGGCAACCCGCCCGCCCCCTCCGGGCACACCACCACGGCCCGCCCCTCCTCGACCAGGCGCACGGCGCCCTCGGAGGTCTTCGCCCGCCCGTCGTACCGGCAGGGGATCCCGGCCAGACACGCACTCACCACGATCGGTTCCATAGCACACAGGTTAAGCGGGGGGTCGGCGAGTTCCCGAACTCGCTACCGTAGGGGCATGAGCGAGCTGCCGGACTGGATGTACGCGCCCAGAGACGAGGGCTGGTATGCGGACGACCTCGACCACCTGCCGCAGGCGCCGCGGCACACCGAACTGATCGACGGAGCACTGGTTTTCATGATGTCCCCGCAGCGTTGGTGGCACGGCGAAACCATCGACGAGCTGAAGACCGCGCTGCGTACCCAGCTTCCGAAGGGTGTCAGGGTCGGCCGGGAGATGTCGATCAAGCTCGACAAGCGGAACCGCCCCGAGCCGGACCTTCTCGTCGTCAGGGCCGACTTCGAGGGAAACCGCACCCAGTTCACTCCTGACGAGGTCCTGCTCGTCGTCGAGGTCGTCTCGCCGGAGTCCGCGCACCGCGACCGCACGGTCAAGGTCCGCAAGTACGCCGAGGCCGGCATCCCGCACTACTGGATCGTCGAGGAGGAAGGCGACGGTCGGTCGGCCGTGCACGTCTACGAACTGGACCAGGTGACCGCTTCGTACGCGCCCGCCGGGATCTTCCGCGGCAGACTCGAACGCCCGGTGCCGTTCCCGATCGCGATCGACCTCGGGCGTGCAGGGGATTGAGGCATCCGTGTAAAGACCTGCGAGACTGCGGAGCATGTCGCAAGCACGGGTCGTCGTCGTCGGTGGTGGGATCGCGGGGCTGGCCGCGGCCGCGTTCCTGAGTGGGGCCGCCGGGGGGCCGGCGAGGGCGCGGGTGACGCTGTTGGAGGCATCCGGGCGGGTCGGCGGGAAGCTGTGGGGCGGGGAGGTCGGCGGGGTCCGGGTGGACCTCGGGGCCGAGTCGGTGCTGGCCCGGCGGCCGGAGGCGGTGGAGCTGGCGCGGGCGGTCGGGCTCGGCGAGGACCTGGAGCCGCCGACCACCGCGAAGGCCGCGATCTGGACCCGCGGCGCGCTGCGTCCGCTGCCCGGTGGGCAGGTGATGGGCGTCCCCGGTGACCTGGAGGCGCTGGCCGCCTCCGGGGTGCTGACCGACGAGGGGCTGGAGCGGGCCCGACACGAGCGGCCCGGCGAGGTCGGCGAGGACGTCGCGATCGGCCGCTACGTCGCCGACCGGCTGGGCCAGGAGGTGGTGGACCGGCTGGTCGAGCCGCTGCTCGGCGGCGTCTACGCCGGCCGCGCCGACGAGATCTCGCTGCGCGCCGCCGTACCGCAGCTGCTGTCGATCGCCCGCGGTGGCGGCTCGCTGGTCGACGGGGTGCACGAGCTGGCCTCCCGGCCGAAGGTGGTCGGCACCCCGGTGTTCCAGGGCCTGCGCGGCGGCCTCGGCACGCTGCCCGGCGCGGTCGCCGCGGCCTGCGTCGGGGCGGGCGTGGACCTGCGCACCGACACCCCGGTGGACGAGCTGCGCCGCACCCCCGACGGCTGGCGGGTGGTGACCGGTGGCGAGGTGCTGCACGCGGACGCCGTGGTGCTGGCCGTCCCGGCCCCCGCCGCGGCCCGGCTGCTGCGCGAGGACGCCCCGGTGGCCGCCACCGAACTGGACGCCGTCGAGTACGCGGGCATGGCCCTGGTGACCCTGGCCTTCCGCCGCGCCGACCTGGCCGAACCGCCGAGCGGCAGCGGCTTCCTGGTGCCGCCGGTGGACGGGCGGCGGATCAAGGCCTCGACCTTCTCCTCCAACAAGTGGGGGTGGCTGGAGCGCTCCGCGCCGGACGCGTTCCTGCTGCGCACCTCGCTGGGCCGGTACCGCGAGGACGAGGCGCTGGGGCTGCCGGACGAGGAGCTGGTGGCGCGGTCGCTGGCGGACCTGGAGGAGGCGATCGGGCTGACCGCCCGGCCGTACGACACCTTCGTTTCCCGCTTCTCGGCCGGGCTGCCGCAGTACCCGGTGGGGCACCTGGACCGGGTGGCCCGGGTGCGGGCCGCGGCGGGGCGGGTGGGCGCGCTGGCGCTGTGCGGCGCCGCGTACGACGGGGTGGGCATTCCGGCGTGCATCGGATCGGCGGCCGCCGCGGCGGCGCTCGTCGACAGACTGCTGACCCCGGAGACCGGGGCAGGTTCCACGGAGAGGACAATGGACGCATGACTGAGAGTGTTGAGCGGGAGCCGGAGCAGCAGCCCGAGAAGAAGAAGGCGCGCGACCTGAACCAGGTCATCCGCTACACCATGTGGTCGGTGTTCAAGCTCAAGGGCGCCCTGCCCGAGGACCGCACCGCGCTGGCCACCGAGGTGGACGAGCTGTTCGCCCAGCTGGCCGCCAAGGACGTGACCGTGCGCGGCACGTACGACGTCTCCGGTCTGCGCGCGGACGCCGACATCCTGGTCTGGTGGCACGCCGCCGACTCGGACGACCTCCAGGAGGCGTACAACCGCTTCCGCCGCACCGGCCTCGGCCGGCTGCTGGAGCCGGTCTGGTCGAACATGGCGCTGCACCGCCCCGCCGAGTTCAACAAGTCGCACATCCCGGCGTTCCTGGCCGACGAGCGCCCGCGCGACTACGTCTGCGTGTACCCGTTCGTCCGCTCCTACGAGTGGTACCTGCTGCCGGACGCCGAGCGGCGCGCGATGCTCGCCGAGCACGGCCAGATGGCCCGCGGCTACCCCGACGTGCGGGCCAACACGGTGGCCTCGTTCGCGCTCGGCGACTACGAGTGGCTGCTCGCCTTCGAGGCGGACGAACTGCACCGGATCGTCGACCTGATGCGCGACCTGCGCCCCTCCCGGGCCCGGCTGCACGTCCGCGAGGAGGTGCCGTTCTTCACCGGTCGCCGCAAGCCGGTGAGCGAGCTGCTGAACGGCCTGGTCTGAGCGGTCCGAGCGGTTCCCGGAGGCCGGTTCCCCAGCGGGGGGCCGGCCTCCGGCCTGTCACGGGCGTGGCCCGGCGAACTCGCGCAGCACGTCCACGTAGTGGGTGCCGAGGTCGACCCGGGTGACGTCGCGGACACGGTACTTGATCGGCTTCGGGTACCAGCGGGCCTCCGGATCGACCTCGTGCAGCCGGAGCGAGCGGGGGCGCAGCTCGGTGACCGTACCGACCCGGCAGACGTCCGGATCGAGGACCTCGGCGTGCAGGGCGATCAGGCCGTACTCCGCCGAGGCGGTGGCGAGCAGGCCGGACAGGTCGTCCAGCGGTAGTTCGGTGCCGGGCACGGGGACCGGCCACAGGCCGCGGCCGCGCAGCGCGCGCACGGTCAGGGTCTCCGGGCCGCCCCGGTCGCGGACCTTGTGCAGCGTGCAGGTGAGGACGGCGGTCCAGCCGTCGAGTCGGTGGTCGACGCAGTTGGCGAGCAGGGTCCAGACCGGGCCGGTGCCGAGGACGAAGCCCTCCAGCCGGTCGGCGCCGGGGAGCGTGCGGCGCAGCCGGACCAGCCGCCCCTCGGCCTGGGCGCGGTCGAGCACGGCGCGGTCCCGGTTGTCCATGGGCGGAAGTCTGCCCTGGTCACAGGGGTCGGCGCAGCCGCTTTTCCTTCGGGGCTCGGGCTCAGTTCCGGTGCGGGCGCAGGGCGGCGCGGAGCCGGGCGTCGGGCAGGACGGCCGGGCCGTTCATGGCGACGGCGGTGAGCAGCTCGCGCTCCTCGTCGTCGGCCAGGCCGCGCTGGCGGGCCGGACGGACCTCGCGCAGCACCTCCTGGCCGATCGGGGAGGCCCATCGGGTGTACGGGTAGACGTCGACCCGCGCCATCAGCAGGGTGCCGGAGGTGAGCACCAGCGGCAGCGAGAACCAGGCGAGCGGGGCGAGGGTGTCGCCGCCGGTGAAGCCGCCGAGGGTCAGCGAGGCGGCCAGCAGCATCACGGTGAGCAACAGCGCGTGCCGGACCTGCCGGATCACCGCCACCGTGTCGCGCTGCACCGGGGCCGGGGTGGCCAGGCCCGCCAGGGCGAGCCGGGCGCCGATCTCCAGCACGGTGGGGTGCTCGGCCATCGCCCGGCGCAGCCCGTCGGTCCGGCACTGGCCCTCGCGGCCGACGGTGGCGATCACCGCCCGCTCCAGGCGGCTGCGGCCCTTGGGGTCGACCACCGTGGTCCAGCCGGTGTGCGCCAGGTGCAGCCGTCCGCGGCCGGCCATCAGGACGAGGGCGAGTTCGACGACCCGGTCCGGGCCGCCGGCCAGGTAGGCGGTCTCGTACAGGCCGATGCCGACGGCTTCGGGGGGCCGCAGGCCGCTCCGTTCGGCGAGGGCGTCGGCGGTGGCGGTCATCCGGACCAGTCGGAGGCAGGACAGGACCGCCGCGACACAGGCCGGAATGAGGAACAGCAACCACATGGGCTTGTTCTATGCCTGTGTCGACGGCGGGCGGAACGCTTCCCGGCCCGCGATACCGAACTGTGACGTCCGGCGGTGCCCCGGGGCCGGTCCGCGCACCCGCGTCCGGGGCGTCAGGAGCCGCAGCCACCGCCGCAGCTGGACCCGCAGCTGGACGAGGACGACGACCCGCAACTGGACGAGGACGAGGACCCACAGCCGGACGAACCGGAGCTGCAGCCGGACGAGGACGAGGAGCCGCAGCTGGACGAACCGCAGCCGGAACCGGAGGAGCCGGAGTCGGAGGACCCGCACCAGGAGGCGGAGCCCCCGTCGGACCCGGAGGAGCACGAGGAGCTCGACGTCGAGGACGAGGACGCCCCGGAGGCGTTCGCGGAGACCGCCTGCCGCACGGCCTCCTCCTCGGCCGCCGCGGCCAGCATCGCGGCCTCCAGCTGCTGGTCGTCCAGCCCGGCGGCGGCCAGCCCGCCGAGCGCCAGTGCGCCCAGCAGCGCGCCGCCGGCCAGCCGCGCCGGCATTCCGGAGTGGGGCGTCCACGGCGTGCCCCCCATCAGGGAGAGCTGGCGCTGCCCGGCCGGGGTGATCCGGCCCTTGACCGGCCGGGTGGCGAGCAGCGTGGTGAAGCCGCCGAGCAGCAGGAGGCCCGGAGTCCAGAGGTTCGGGCGCTGGTGCCCGGCGGCGCCGTCGTCGAGCACCAGGGCGACCACCGCGGAGGCGGCCACGACGAGCAGCGCGAGCCAGAGCAGCCGGCGGGCGGTGCGGGCGTGCCGCAGCCGCTCGGGGCGGCGCAGCAGGCCGCGGTCGGCGAGCCGGTCGCCGATCTCCTGGACGGCGGCGGAGCGCATCACGGTGTGGCGCAGCTCGCCGAGTCCTCGGCTCCCGGTCGGGCCGACGGCGTCGTGGACGGCCTTGTCCACGGCGTCGTACGGCTTGGCGCCGGTGAGCGTGACCAGGCCGGAGCGGCTGATCACGGCCTGCTCGCCCATGTGCATCCGGACCACGGCGGTGTCGAACACCCGCCCCGGTCCGCCGGACAGGAACGCGGCGTCGAGCAGCGGCAGGCCGCGGCCGGGCAGGCCCTTGGCGTACCGGACCCGGCCGATCCGCTGGCGGGTCTGGGCGGCGTACAGGGCGGCGGCCGCCAGCAGGAGGGCCGGGACGATGAAGTAGCTGTTGTGCCACATGGATGGTTCCCCCGAGGTGGTGATGGTTCGTCAGGGTGTCGCGGAGGCCGTCGGCCGCCGTCGGCGCAGTGCCCGGCGCAGGCGCGCGAGCGGGCCCGGCGGCCGTACGGGGGCCGGGTGGAGCCACTGCTCCAGGGCCCGGCGCCGTTCGTCGGCGAGCGGGCCGCCGTCGGTGAGCACCCACTGGGCGAAGGCCCGGGCGTCGGCGCGGTAGCCGCCGGTCTGCGGGTGGGAGCGGGCGTAGTCGAGGAAGAGCGGTCCGTACTGCTCCCCGAGCGCGCGGGGCAGCTCCGGGGCCACCTTGGCGGTGGTGGACCGCCGCTTGGCGGCCAGGCCGGCCGACTGGGCACGGACCTGGTGCCGGTCGAAGCCGGGCGGGACGGGGCCGCCGGCCACCAGGGCGGCCAGCAGCTCCTCCTGGCGCCGGGCCAGGCGCCGCCGGGCGGCGGCGAGGTCCTGGTCGGCGGCGGTCCGGCCGGTGTCCTCCCGCGCGGGGGCGGTCCGGTCGGCGTCCTCGCGTGCCGGGGCGGTCCGGCCCTCGTGCTCCGGTGTCGTGGTGTCGGTCATCGCCGGGCGCTCCCCTCCAGCACCCGGCGGATGGCGTCCAGCTCACCGGAGAGTTCGCTGGGCGGCGGGAAGTCGGCGTCCCGCTCCAGCAGGACCCCGGGCGGGGCGACCCGGGCGCAGAGTTCGGCCAGCACCTCCAGCACCGGTGCGGTGACGGGGTGGGCATGGGTGTCGTGCCAGACGCCGTCGACCAGGGTGCCGCCCGCGACGTGGACGTAGGCGAGCGCCTCCAGCGGCAGGCGGTCGAGTTCGGCGGCCGGGTCGATGCCGAGGTTGACCCGGTTGGTGTGCAGGTTGGCGACGTCGACCAGCAGCCGGACGCCGGTGCGCTCGACCAGTTCGGCGAGGAACTGGCCCTCGGTGAACTCGTCGTCCGGCCAGGCGAGCTGGGCGGCGACGTTCTCCAGGGCGAGCGGCACCGGAAGCCGGTCCTGGGCGATCCGGACGTTCTCGGCGATCACCCGCAGCGAGTCCCGGGTGCGGGGGACGGGCAGCAGGTGGCCGGCCTCCAGGCCGCCGGCCCGGACGAACGCGAGGTGCTCGGTGACCAGCGGGGAGCCGAGCGCCAGCGCGACCTCGGCGAGCCGGTCGAGGCGGCCGGGGTCGGGCAGGTCGGCGCCGCCGAGACCGAGGCCGACGCCGTGCGGGACGACGGTGACGCCGCGTCCGCGCAGGACGGTCAGGGATTCGGGCAGGTGGTCGGCGCAGACGTTCTCGGCGACCACCTCGACCCAGTCCAGGCCGGGTTGGCGTTCGACCACGGTGTCGATCTCGCTGCGCCAGCCGAGGCCGATGCCCAGGCGGGGCGGGGCTTGCGGGCCCGCGGCCGCTCGGGGCGCGGTTGCCGGGGTCGAGGTGGTGGAGGCGGGCAGTTCCAGGGCAGGGGAGGTCATCGGTTCGCCCCCTTCGGAGGGCCGGGTGGGAGGGCCGTCGACCGGTGCGGGCGTCGTCGCCGGAACCGCGCGGCCGTGCTGCTGAGAATGTCCCCGGGCGGGGTGGCTGCCAAGCCTCACCCGGTCTTCTCAGAGCATTATTTGAGCATGGCGCCCCGGGAGTGCGGGACCCGGCCCCGGGTCCGGGCCGGCCCGCGGTCGGGGTGCCCGGCCGGCGGGAAAATCGCGGGCGCCGGACGGGAGGGCGCGGCTAGCGTGGGAATCCATGACTTCTTCGAACGCACACATGACGATCCGTGAATTCCGCCCCGAGGACGCCGAGGCCGTGGCCGCGGCCCACCGGGCCGGGCGCGAGCACCTGGTGCTCTCCGCCGAGACCCTGATCTGGCTGAACGCCCAGCCGAGCCCCGAGGAGCACTTCCGCACCTTCGTCGCCGAGCTGGACGGCCGGGTGGTCGGCGCGGTGCGCTGCGGGGTGGTGCTCGGGACGACGGCCCGGGGCATCGGCTACGCCAACGGCAGCGTGCTGCCCGCGTTCCGGCGGCACGGCGCCGCCACCGGGCTGTTGGCCGCGGCCGAACGGCACCTGACCGGGCACGGGGTGACGGAGCTGCACACCTGGGTGGACGACGAGCCCGCCTCGCTGGCCTTCGCCACCGCCCGGGGCTACCGGCTCGGGCGCACCATGCAGTTCGCCGGACGGGACCTGGCGCTGCCGCTGCCGGCGGCGCCCGTACGGCCCGCCGGTGTCGAGCTGCGCCCGGCCGCCGACTGGGCGGCCGACCCGCACCCGGTGTTCCTGGTCGAGGCGGACGCCATCCTGGACGAGCCCGGCAGCGAAGTGCCGATGGACGCCTACGAGTACGAGGACTGGCTGCGCAACGACTGGACCCGGCCGGACCGGGACCTCGCCCTGAGCGTGGTCGCCGTGGTGGACGGCCGCCCGGCCGCGTTCAGCATGGCGCAGACCGACGGGCTGGGCCGCTACTGGTCCGCGTTCACCGCCTGCCGCCGGGAGTTCCGCGGCCGGGGTCTGACCAAGCTGGCCAAGCTCGAGTCCCTGCGGCTCGCCGCCGCGGCCGGCCTGCGGCACGCGTACACCAGCAACGACACGACCAACGCGCCGATGCTGGCGATCAACGCGTGGCTGGGCTACGAGCGCTGCGCGGGGGAGCGCAAGGGGATCAAGCGGCTGGAGCAGCCGAAGCAGCCCCCGGAGCAGGGGATCTGACGCTCCGGAACCGGGGCAGGGGGCACTTCGGCCAGATGTGGTCCAGACCACGTAGCGTGAAACGGGACAGACCATTCCTCTTCGGGCGCGAAGTGGCTTGAACTGTAATAGTTTTGCTCCATTCCTGTCACCGCATGGGCATAATCGCGCACATGACGATCAGCCGTGCGAACGTGAGCGCGATTGCCGAGGACCTGTATGTGTGGCTCCCGCCGAAGCGGGGCTGGGGCCTGGCCAACTGCGGGCTGCTGGCCTCGGAGACCACCGCGCTCTGGATCGACACGCCGTACGACCCCTCGATGGCCGGGGAGTTCCTCGCCGCGAGCCGGCGCCTGCTGCCGGACGGGGTCGGGATCGACCGGGTGGTCGTCACCCACGCCAACGGGGACCACCTGTGGGGCGCCGGGGTGCTGCCGGACGCCGAGGTGATCGCCACCCGCGAGGCGCTGGAGCACATCCACTGGGAGCCCACCCCGAAGCAGCAGCACGCCCTGGTCGCCAACAGCGACCCGGACTCGCCGCTCGGCGGCTACCTGAAGGAGCACTTCGGGCGGTTCGACTGGTCCGACACCGAGCCGGTGCGCCCCGACACCGTCTTCACCGGCGAGCTGGAACTGACCGTCGGCCGCTACCCGGTGCGGATCACCAGCCTGCCCGCCGCCCACACCGGCGGCGACCTGCTGGTCCACCTCCCGCACCAGCGCGCGGTGTTCACCGGCGACGTGATCTTCTCCTCGACCCCCGAGCAGCCCGGCGACCACCCCTCGCACTGGGCCGGACCGCTGGAGAACGTCATCGCCGCCTGCGAGCAGGCCCTCGCCACCGGCGCGGAGATCTTCGTGCCCGGCCACGGCCCGGTACTCGACCGCGACGGCGTCCGGGAGCACATCGGCTACCTCGCCTACGTCCGCGAGCGCGCCCACGTCCTGCACGCCGCCGGGATACCCGCCCTCGACGCCGCCCGGCGGGTGATCGCCGAGCAGCGCTACCCCGAACTCGGCCTGCCCGAGCGGCTGGTGCTCACCATCGCGGCCGAGTACCGGCACCTGGACGGCTCGGCGGCCCCCGGCGCCCTGGAGGCCCTGGGCCAGGTCGCCATGGTGGCCCGGGAACTGGCCGAGGACTCCGCCCGCGCCCCGCGCCCGCGCACCGTCCGGAACTGACCCCGCCCGGCCCCGCCGCCCCACCTCCCCCCGGCCCCGCCGTACCACCCGGTCCACCCCGCAAGCACTCCCGAGGACTTCGATGACGCTGATCGCGCTGATCGTCCTGGCGCTGGTCGCCGCCGTGGCCGCGGCCGTGCTCGCCCGCGGCCGGGCCCGGGCCCTCGCCCGGGCGACGGCCGCCGAGACCGCGCTCGGCCGGGGCGAGGAGCGCGCCCGGGCCGCCGAGGGCGGGCTCGCCCGCGCCGAGCAGCAGCAGCGCGACGCGCAGGAGGCCGCCAGGCACTCCGCCGAGGAGGCCCGGCGGGAGCGGGAGCGCGCCCGGGCCGCCGAGGACGGCGTCCGCGAGGCGCAGGAGACGGCCCGGCAGGCACAGGCCGACGTCCGGGAGGCCGTGCAGCAGGGCGACGCCGCGACCGCCCGCGCCGAGCGGGCCGAGCACGCGCTCGCCGCCGCCGAGGCGCGGGGCGCCGCGCTGCTCGCCGAGATCGGCCACCTCGCCCAGGAGCGGGTCGCCGCCACCGCCGTACGGCTCACCCACGCCAACGCCCCGCTGGTCGGCCCGCTGGACCCGCAGGCCGTCGGCCCCGAGGCGGTCCGGGCGCTGCAGGCCGTCCTGGACGCCGCCCTCGCCGCCCTCGCCGACGAGCGCGAACGGGTGGACGCCGCCGCCCGTGCCGCCATGCGCGGCGCCACCTCCCGGATCCAGACCCTGCTGTACCAGATCCAGAGCCTGGTCCAGCAGCTCCAGCACGAGAACGACGACCCCCGGCTGCTGGAGGTCGACTTCCGCAACGAGGTCGCGCTGCGCCGGATCCAGACCGTCGCGGTGCTCTGCGAGGCCTGGCCGGGCCTGGCCCGCACCGACTCGCCGCTCGCCGAGGTGGTCGTCGGCGCACTCTCCCGGGTGCCCGGGTACGCCCGGATCAAGGTCGCCAACCACCTGCGCGAGCAGCACCTCGCCGTGGTCGCCCGGGCCGCCGAGCCGATCGCCGTCAGCATCGCCGAACTGCTCGCCAACGCCACCGCCTACTCCCACCCGGAGACCGACGTCCCGGTCACCGTCCAGCAGGGCGGCCGCGGCGCGCTGGTGATCATCGACGACAGCGGCATCGGCATGGACGAGGACCAGCTGCGCCGCGCCCGCCGACTGCTGGCCGGCCCGCCCGACATGCTGCTCACCGAGCTCGGCAACCCGCCCAAGACCGGCTTCGCGGTGATCGGCAAGCTGGCCCGCCAGTACGGCTTCTCCTGCCACATCGAGCCCTCGCCGTACGGCGGCATGCGGACCATCCTGCGCATCCCGGCCGCGCTGGTGACCGTCGTGGACGACGAGCGGCAGCTGTCGGTGCTCACCCCGTTGCCGCTGCGGCCCGGCCCGGCGCCGGCGCCCACCGTCGCGGCCGTGCCGCCGATGCGCGACGCGGACGAGCAGGACGGCCCGCGGCTCGCCGACCGCCACAACCGGCCGGGCCCGCACCCGGTCCCCGCGATCCGGGTGGTGCCGGACCCGGTCGCGGACGGCCCGGAAGGCGACGAGCCGGCGGCCGGTGCGCCCGCGGTGGACGCCCCCGCGAACGAGGCACCCGTGGCCGAGGCACCCGCGGTCGACGACGGCACCGGCCTGCCGACCCGGCGCCGCCGCCGTCCGCTGGCCGCGGAGCGCCCGGCCCCCGCCGCGGGGCCCGCCCCCATGGCCGACCGCACCCCCGAGCGGGCCGCCGCCCACTGGCAGGCGCTGCAGCGGGGCACCGACTCCGGCCGGGCCGCCGTGGCCCGGGCCGCACGCGAGGAGGCCGCCGGCGCCGCACCCGGCCCGGCCGCTCCCGGACACAGCGACAGCACCACCGGCACGACGAACACCGGCAGCACCACCGGCGCGACCGGCACGCGTACGGGCAGCACCGGCAGCACCGGCACTTCCGGCGACACCGCCGCCGACCACGACCCCGGCGCCCGGAGCGCCGGTCCGACCTTAGAAGGAGCAGAGCAGTGAGCAGCACGCCCAGCCCGACCACCACCGACGAGATCTCGTGGGTGCTGACCCCGCTGCTGGAGCTGCCGGGGGTGCTGCACGCGGTCATCGCCACCGGGGACGGCCTGGTCGAGGGCGCCTCGGACGGCCTGGAGCGGGCCTCGGCCGAGCGGGTCGCCGCGATGACCGCCACCGTGCACGCCGCCGCCCGCGCCTTCACCGCCGCGTTCACCGACGTCGAGCGGCCCCGGCTGGCCCAGACCGTGGTGGAGTCCGACCTCGGCTACGCCGTCGTGGTGCCCGCCGGGGAGAACACCTCGCTCGCCGTCTTCACCTCGCCGGAAGCCCAACTCGGCAACGTGGCCTACCAGATGCAGCTGCAGGTCGCCGCCCTCGGTCGCGCGCTCGCGAGCCCGACCCGGCGGCAGGACGACGACGAGCGGTCATGACCGCCGCCCCCCGCAGGCGGATGGTGCCCGCCTACCTGGCCACCGGCGGCCGCAGCCGCCCCGGCACCAAGGGCTTCGAGCGGCTGACCGTGCTGTTCGCCGACCGCGCCGACTGCGCCGACCCGCCGAACGCGCTCGAACCCGAACACCGCCGGCTGTGGGAACTGCTGCGCCCCGGCGCGCTCACCGTGGTGGAGGCCGCCGCGCACCTGAGGCTGCCGGTCAGCGCCACCGTCTTCCTCGCGGCCGACCTGGTCGAGGCGGGCTGCCTGCACGCCCGCGCGCCGATCCCGCGCGCCCAGCAGACCGACCGCTCCATCGTCGAGAGGCTCCTCGTTGGACTCCGTGCGCTCCGGTGACCCGGCCGGCCGGCCGGGCCCGGAAGACCAGAGCCGGGTGGGCTACCTGCCCGACCAGGACCAGACGCTGATGAAACTGGTGGTGGCCGGCCCGTTCGGGGTCGGCAAGACCACCCTCATCCGCACCCTCTCCGAGATCGCCACCCTGCACACCGAGGAGGCGATGACCGAGACCGGCCGTCCGGTGGACGACCTGGCCGGCGTGCCCGAGAAGGTCACCACCACCGTCGCCGTCGACTTCGGCCGGCTCACCCTGCCCGGCAACGTCGTGCTCTACATGTTCGGCACCCCCGGCCAGCGCCGCTTCTTCCCGCTCTGGCGGGACATCGCCCGCGGCGCCGTGGGCGCCCTGGTGCTCGCCGACACCCGACGGCTGGCCGACTCCTTCGAGATCATGGACATGGTCGAGGAGCAGGGCCTGCCGTACGCCGTCGCCGTCAACCGCTTCCCGGACGCACCGGACCATCCGGTCGACGTGCTGCGCACCCACCTGGACCTGCACGCCACCACCCCGCTGCTGCTCTGCGACGCCCGGGACCGCGACAGCAGCCTGGACGCGCTGATCGCGCTGGCCGAGCACGTCCTGGACTCCCTGCCCGCGGCGCCCGCCGCCCCCGTCACACCGGAGCAGCCGTGACCGCCGAGTCCCGCCCGACCCCGATCCACGGCCCGGTCTTCGCCGCCGATCCCCAGCTGGTCTACGAGCGGCTGCGGCGGCACGGCGCGGTCGCCCCGGTGGAGATCGCCCCCGGCGTGGAGGCCCTGCTGGTCACCGACTACCAGGCCGCGCTGGACCTGCTGCGCGACACCGACACCTTCTCCAAGGACTCCCGGGTCTGGCAGCACAACCTGCCACCGGATTCCCCGCTGATGCCGATGCTCGGCTACCGCCCGACCGCGCTGTTCAGCGACGGCGAGACGCACGCGCGCTACCGGGCGGTGATCACCGACGCCCTCGCGCTGTTCGAACCGCACCGGCTGCAGCGCCAGGTCGCCGAGACCGCGCACCGGCTGATCGACCGCTTCGCCGCCGTCGGGCGGGCCGACCTGATCGCCGAGTACGCCCGTCAGTTGCCCGCCTTCGTGCTGACCACCTGGTTCGGCGTGCCCGAGGCGCAGCACGCCGAGATGGTGGCCGCGATCACCGGGCTGATCGAGTCCACCGAACAGGCGGGCGCCGCGTACGGGAAGCTCCTCGCGGTGGTCACCGCGATGGTCGCCGAGCGCCGCGAGCGCCCCCGGCACGACCTCACCTCCTGGTACGTCACCCACCCGGTCGGGCTGGACGACGACGAGGTGATCCGGCAGATCACCCTGACCCTGATCGCCGGACACGAGCCGACCACCAACCTGATCGGCAACGCCCTGCTGCGCCTGCTCACCGACGCCCGCTACGCCGGCTCGCTGTTCGGCGGCGCGATGACCGCCCACCAGGCGATCGACGAGGTGCTCTGGCACGCGCCGCCGATGGCCAACTTCTCGGCCCACTACCCGCGGTACGACATCACCTTCCACGGCCGCGAGATCGAGGCGGGCTCCCTGGTGCTGGTCTCGTACGCGGCCGCCAACTCCCAGGCCGCGCCGCCCGCCGAGGACAGCGGGCCGCGCAGCGGCGAGAGCGCCCACCTGGCCTGGGCGGCCGGCCCGCACGCCTGCCCGGCCCGGGACCCGGCCCTGCTGATCGCGATCACCGCGATCGAGCAGCTGGGCAGCCGCCTCAGCGACCTCGAACTGGCCACTCCCGCCGAGGACCTGCTCTGGCGCCCGGGCCCGTTCCACCGGGCGCTGACGCGCCTTCCGGTCCGCTTCCAGCCGGTCGAGGGGTAGCGCGAGGGCCCGGACACCCTCGGGGTGCCCGGGCCCTCGCGTACGCCGCTACTCGGCCGGCTTCAGCGTCAGCGAGACGCTGTTGATGCAGTAGCGCTGGTCGGTCGGCGTGCCGTAGCCCTCGCCCTCGAAGACGTGCCCGAGGTGCCCGCCGCACTTGGCGCAGCGCACCTCGACCCGGCGCATGCCGAGCGAGGTGTCCTCGATGTACTGGACCCGGTCCCCGGCCAGCGGCGCGTAGTAGGACGGCCAGCCGCAGTGGCTGTCGAACTTGGTCTCGGAGCTGAACAGCTCGGACCCGCAGGCCCGGCAGCTGTAGACACCGACCGTCTTGGTGTCGGTGTACTCACCGGTGAACGGGCGCTCGGTGCCCGCCTCGCGGAGCACGTGGTACTCCTCGGGGCTGAGCTGGGCGCGCCACTCGGCCTCGGTCTTCTCGATCTCGTAACTCATCTCACGGCTCCCGGTCGCGGCGTACGTCGGACGGACGTGGGTCAGGCGGACGTGGGTCAGACGTTGGATGCAACGTTCGCGAGGTGCGCCAGGCCTCCCTCAATATGGTCAAGGATGGCCGGGCCGAGGTTGGTGACGTCGCCCGCGCCCATGGTGAGCAGCAGGTCGCCCGGGCGGGCGAGGCCGGCCAGCACGGCGGGGGCGGCGGCGAAGGAGTGCTCGGCGGTGACCTCGGCGCCGGCCCGGCGGGCCGCGTCGATGATCAGCTCGCTGGTCACGCCGGGGATCGGGTCCTCGCGGGCCGGGTAGATGTCCAGCACCACCGAGGCGTCGGCCAGCGCCAGGGCGCGGCCCATCTCCTCGGAGAGCTGCTGGGTGCGGCTGAACAGGTGCGGCTGGAAGACCACCAGCACCCGGCCGTCGCCGGTCAGGCCCTCCCGGATCGCCTCCAGGTCGGCGGTCATCTCGGTGGGGTGGTGGGCGTAGGAGTCGATCACCTGGACCCCGCCGGCCTCGCCCTTGAGCTGGAGGCGGCGGCGCACGCCGGTGTAGGCGCCGAGCGCCTTGGCCAGGTCGGCGGCCGGGACGCCCAGCGCGACGCCGGCGGCCAGCGCGGCCACCGCGTTGTGGGCGTAGTGCCGGCCGGGCACCGAGACGGTGAAGGCCAGCTCGGCGCCGTCCAGCAGCACGGTGACCTCGCTGGTCATGCCGTGGGCGACCACCGAGAGCACCCGCAGGTCGGCGTCCTCGGCGGAGCCGACCGTCACCACGTTCAGGCCCTCGCGGCCGGCCACCCGGGAGGTGAGCTCGCGGGCGCCGTCGTGGTCGGCCGAGACCACCAGGGTGCCGCCGGGGACGATCCGGCCGACGAAGGTCTCGAAGGACTCGTAGATCTCCTCGATCGAGGCGTAGTTGGCGTGGTGGTCCAGCTCCACGTTGAGCACGATCGCCACCTCGGGCGCGTACTTGTGGAAGCTGCGGTCGCTCTCGTCCGCCTCGGCGACGAAGATCTCGCCGGTGCCGTGGTGGGCGTTGGAGCCGGGGGCGTCGAGGTCGCCGCCGATCGCGTAGGACGGGTCCAGGCCCAGCTCGCCGAGGGCGACGGCGAGCATGCTGGTGGTGGTGGTCTTGCCGTGGGTGCCGGCCACCGCCAGCGCCCGGCGGCCGCCCATCAGCGCGGCCAGCGCGTCGGAGCGGTGCACCACCGGGATGCCGCGCTCGTGGGCGGCGACCAGCTCGGGGTTGTCGGCGCGGATCGCGCTGGAGACGACCACGCTGCTGGTGCCGTCCGGGACGTGCTCGGCGGCGTGGCCGACGTGCACGGTGGCGCCGAGGGCGCGCAGCGCGAGGACGGTCTCGGACTCCTTGGAGTCACTGCCGGAGACGCCGGCCCCGCGCACGGCGAGGATCTTCGCCAGGCCGGACATCCCGGCGCCGCCGATGCCGATGAAGTGCGGGGCGTGCAGGTCGTGCGCGGCGTCGTTCAAGGCGTGGCTCCGTACGGGCGGGGGCAGACAGGTCGGGCGGACGGGACGGGAAGACGGAATCGTCCTCGCGGGCGGACCGCAAGGACGATTCTGCACCACCACCGGGCGGGGCTAGGAGTCGCTGGCGAACAGCCTGAGCACCGGGACCCCGACCTTGTGCCGGGCCTGGGAGGCCCAGTCGCGGTGGAAGAACTCCTCGACGAAGTGCGGCGAGGTGAGCACCACCACCTCGTCCGCCCGCTGCTCCTCGACGACCGCGCGCAGCCGCTCCAGCGGCTTCTCCTCCACCAGCTCGCCCACCGCCGCGGCCCCGGCCGTGCGCAGGTGGCGCAGGCTGTGCTCCAGCGACTCGGTGGCCACCGTCGGGCCGCTCTCGGACTCGTCGTGCTCGTGCACCACCTTGTCGAGGTGGCCGAGGGCGACGTCGTCGAGCGCCCGCAGCAGTTCGTCCTGCCTGCCGCGCGGCTGCATCAGGACGACGAAGGACACCTCCTCCTCGCCGTGGAGCGTGGTGACGAGTTCCACGTCCGCGTCCGAGAGAGCCTTTTCGATCATCAGTACCGTCTTGAACACGTGAGTCCCTTCCAGTGGCCGGCCCCCGGGCCCCGGCATCGCATAACGGGCTCACGATCAGGGGGTCACGGGGTCATCCGAACCCGGGCGACGCAGGTAGCGGGTGAAGAGGAAACCTTTCTGCTCGATCAATGAGACCAGCCGCATCCGCTGCACGTCCGGCATTTGCGCATCGTGGAGGATGCGCGGCGCGTCGCCGCCGGTGAGCAGCGGGGCCAGCGACAGGCACAACTCGTCCAGCAGGCCGGCCGCCGCGAGCTGCCCCAGCAGGCGCGGGCCGCCCTCGGTCAGCAGCCGGGTCCAGCCCCGCGCGGCCAGGGCCGCCACGCCCGCCCGCAGGTCCACCGCGCCGGTGCCGGCGAGCACCAGGTCGGCCACCTCGGCGACCGCCCGGCGGCGCTCCGTGGGGGCGTCCTCGGTAGTGATCACCACCGTCCTGACCAGCGGTTCGGTGAACAGCGGAGCCGTCAGGTCCAGCCGCAGCGAGCGGCTCACCACGGCGATCACCGGGGCGGGCGCCTGCCCGGCCGCCGCCCGGGCCGCCGCGAACTCCTTGCGCGCCCTGGCCGGCCGGTAGCCCTCGGCGCGGACCGTCTCCGCGCCCACCAGTACCACGTCCGACAGCGCCCGCAGCACCCCGAAGATCCGCTTGTCGGCGTCGCCGGAGAGGCCCTCGGAGAGCCCGTCCAGCCTGGCCCCGCCGTCCAGGCCGGACACCATGTTGGCGCGCAGCCAGGGGCGTCCCTGATTCACCTGTTCGGGGTACGCGTACACGGCGGCGAGCGATTCCAGTGCGGCCGGATCCTCGAGCCGCCCGTCCAGCGGGCTGATCAACTGTTGCATGTCCTCAGTCTTCCACCGCGACCCCGGCGCCGTCCGGGGCAGCGGGCCGAGGGCCGTCCGGGGCCGCGGGCCCCGCGTCCGGACCCGTGCGTCGTTCGGACGGCTCACCCGGCAGGCGTACCCTCTACTGATGTGCCCGCAGCCTCCCACCCCGCAACCGCGACCGAGCCGATAGCCGCCGCACCCGCGTCCGGCTCCCCGATCGCGCTCACCGACCGCCGTCCCGTGGTGCCCGCCGAGCGGCTGGTCGCCGAGATGGTCCCGCCGCCCCGGTTCGCCGACGTGAGCTTCGGGACGTACATCCCGGACCCGACCCAGCCGAGCCAGTACGAGGCCGTCCAGGTCCTGGAGCAGTTCGCGGCCACCCTCGGTGGAGGAAACGGTTCCGCGCCCAAGCGCAGCTGGTTCCGCCGCTCCGCCCCCGCGCCCACCGGCCCGGCCGGGGTCTACCTCGACGGCGGCTACGGCGTCGGCAAGACCCACCTGCTCGCCTCGCTCTGGCACTCCGCCCCCGGCCCCAAGGCCTTCGGCACCTTCGTCGAGCTGACCAACCTGGTCGGCGCGCTCGGCTTCCAGCAGGCCGTGCGGACCCTCTCCGGGCACACCCTGCTCTGCATCGACGAGTTCGAGCTGGACGACCCGGGCGACACCGTGCTGGTCTCCACCCTGCTCGGCCGGCTGGTCGACAACGGCGTGAAGCTGTGCGCCACCTCGAACACCCTGCCGGAGAAGCTCGGCGAGGGCCGCTTCGCCGCCGCCGACTTCCTGCGCGAGATCCAGGGCCTGTCCGCGCACTTCCGCCCGATGCGCATCGACGGCCAGGACTACCGCCACCGCGGCCTGCCGGACGCCCCGCCGCCGTACACCGACGAGGCCGTCGCGGCCGTCGCGGTCCGCACCCCCGGCGCCTCGCTGGACGACTTCGACGCCCTGCTCGCCCACCTCTCCGCCGTCCACCCCAGCCGCTACGGCGCGCTGCTGGACGACGTCACCGCGGTCTGCCTGCGCGGCGTCAAGCAGGTCGACGACCAGTCCACCGCGCTGCGCCTGGTCGTGCTGGCCGACCGGATGTACGACCGCGAGCTGCCGATCACCGCCTCCGGCCTGCCCTTCGACCAGGTCTTCCCGGAGGAGATGCTGCGCGGCGGCTACCGCAAGAAGTACCTGCGCGCCATCTCCCGCCTGGTCGCCCTCGCCCGGGACAGCGCCAAGTAGGACCCGCTTGTCGGTGGTGGGTCGTACCGTTGAGTGGTGCGTCCCATCACGAGTATTGAGCGGTCCGTGGCGCCCTTCGAGGTCGTCAGCCCCTTCCAGCCGAACGGCGACCAGCCGGCGGCGATCGCCGAGCTGGAACGGCGGATCAGGGGAGGGGAGAAGGACGTCGTGCTGCTCGGTGCCACCGGCACCGGCAAGTCGGCCACCACGGCCTGGATGATCGAGAAGCTCCAGCGGCCCACCCTGGTGATGGCGCCGAACAAGACGCTGGCCGCCCAGCTGGCCAACGAGTTCCGCGAGTTGCTGCCGAACAACGCGGTCGAGTACTTCGTCTCGTACTACGACTACTACCAGCCCGAGGCGTACGTCCCGCAGACGGACACCTACATCGAGAAGGACTCCTCGATCAACGAGGAGGTCGAGCGGCTGCGGCACTCGGCGACCAACTCGCTGCTCACCCGCCGGGACGTCGTCGTGGTCGCCTCGGTCTCCTGCATCTACGGCCTCGGCACCCCGCAGGAGTACGTGGACCGCATGGTGCGGCTGAAGGTCGGCCAGGAGATCGACCGGGACGACCTGCTGCGCCGCTTCGTCGACATCCAGTACGCCCGCAACGACGTGGCCTTCACCCGCGGCACCTTCCGGGTCCGCGGGGACACCGTCGAGATCTTCCCGGTCTACGAGGAACTGGCCGTCCGGATCGAGATGTTCGGCGACGAGATCGAGGCGCTGTACACCCTGCACCCGCTCACCGGCGAGATCATCAGCCAGGACGACTCGGTCTACGTCTTCCCCGCCTCGCACTACGTGGCCGGCCCCGAGCGGATGGAGCGCGCGGTCAACGGCATCGAGGCGGAGCTGACGCGGACCCTCGCCAAGCTGGAGAAGCAGGGCAAGCTGCTGGAGGCCCAGCGGCTGCGGATGCGCACCACCTACGACATCGAGATGCTGCGCCAGATCGGCACCTGCTCGGGCGTCGAGAACTACTCGATGCACTTCGACGGCCGCGAACCCGGCTCCCCGCCGAACACCCTGCTCGACTACTTTCCGGAGGACTTCCTCCTGGTCATCGACGAGTCGCACGTCACCGTCCCGCAGATCGGCGCGATGTACGAGGGCGACGCCTCGCGCAAGCGCACCCTGGTCGAGCACGGCTTCCGGCTGCCCTCCGCGATGGACAACCGCCCGCTGAAGTGGGAGGAGTTCCTGGGGCGGATCGGCCAGACCGTCTACCTCTCGGCGACGCCGGGCCAGTACGAGCTGTCGCGCGGTGACGGCCAGGTCGAGCAGATCATCCGCCCGACCGGCCTGATCGACCCCGAGGTGATCGTCAAGCCGACCGAGGGCCAGATCGACGACCTGGTGCACGAGGTCCGCAAGCGGGTCGAGCGGGACGAGCGCGTCCTGGTCACCACGCTGACCAAGAAGATGGCCGAGGACCTCACCGACTACATGCTCGGCCTGGACATCCGGGTCCGGTACCTGCACAGCGACGTGGACACCCTGCGCCGGGTGGAGCTGCTGCGCGAGCTGCGGGCGGGCCGGTTCGACGTGCTGGTCGGCATCAACCTGCTGCGCGAGGGCCTGGACCTGCCCGAGGTGTCGCTGGTGGCGATCCTGGACGCGGACAAGGAGGGCTTCCTGCGCTCCGGCACCTCGCTGATCCAGACGATCGGCCGCGCGGCCCGCAACGTCTCCGGCCAGGTCCACATGTACGCGGACAGGATCACCCCCGCGATGGAGAAGGCCATCGACGAGACCAACCGCCGCCGGGCCGTGCAGCAGGCCTACAACAAGGAGCACGGGATCGACCCGCAGCCGCTGCGCAAGAAGATCGGCGACATCCTGGACACCCTCGCCCGCGAGGACGTCGACACCGACGATCTGCTCTCCACCGGCTACCGCAACCAGGGCAAGGGCAAGGCCCCGGTACCGGCGCTGGGCGCGGAGCGCAAGCCGGGCAAGTCCCTGCCGGCCGCCGAGCTGGCGGACCTGATCCAGGAGATGACCGACCGGATGCACACGGCCGCCGCCGACCTCCAGTTCGAGGTCGCGGCCCGGCTGCGCGACGAGGTCAAGGAGCTGAAGAGGGAACTGCGGCAGATGCGCGAGGCCGGTGTGGCGTAGGTACGGCGGAGGGGAGCCTCCGCGCGGCGAACGGTCTTGGCCGGAATGGCACCGGTCAAGACCACGGGTGTCTCAGCCTTGCCACAAACGGGGAAACCCGGGGAAGGGCGGGGTGCCGCAGGCCCTAGGCTGGCCTGCGGCACCGTGCCCGCGGGACGGGATCGCGGGCCGTATGCAGAGGGGGCCTCAGCCGGGGGACGGCGACGGGGTGTTCCACCGTGGAGCCGCGCGGGTGTGACCGCGCGGCCGGCAGAGAGGACAACGTCGTGTCGGTGAACCTGGCCAAGGGCCAGAAGGTCAGCCTCCAGAAGGGGCAGGGCGGCACCCTGACCGTGGTGCGGATGGCCCTGGGCTGGCAGGCGGCCCCCAAGCGCGGGCTGTTCGGCAGCCGCACCCGGAAGATCGACCTGGACGCCTCGGCACTGCTGTACGCCGAGAAGACCCCGTCCGACGTGGTGTTCTTCTCGCACCTGGAGAGCAACGACGGTTCCGTCCGGCACACCGGCGACAACCTGGAGGGCGGCTCGGGGGCCGAGGACGACGAGGCGATCCTGGTCGACCTGGTGCACGTGCCGGTCAACATCACCCAGGTGGTGTTCACGGTGAGCTCGTACACCGGGCAGACCTTCGCCGAGGTGCAGCGGGCGCACTGCCGGCTGGTGGACGAGACCACCGGGCTGGAGCTGGCCCGCTACGAGCTGGCGGGCGGCGGGCCGCACACCGGGCAGATCATGGCCAAGGTGGTCCGGGACGGCAACGGCGGCTGGGAGATGCAGGCGATCGGCGCGCCGGCCAAGGGGCGCACCTTCCAGGACCTGCTGCCGGCGATCGAGCCGTTCCTCTGACGGTTCTTTACCTTCTTTACCTTTCTTTGCCCTTCCTGTTACTCTCGTTGGCAGCGGAGGGGAGTATTCCTCGACAGCCGACCCCGTCATCACGGATGCCCGTCGCGGCATCCCGGGGCGCTGGCCCGATGGGCGGAAGAGACCTCCGGCAGTGACGATGTCTGTCTCGCCTACCTGCCGGAGGAGCAGTAGTGGACGTTTCCGTGACCATGTGGGTTTCCACGATCCTGGTGCTGATCGCACTGATCGTGGCCGATTTCTTCATCGGAGGGCGCAAGCCGCACGAGGTCTCGATCAAGGAGGCCGGGATCTGGACGGCCGTCTGGGTCGCCCTGGCGGTGCTCTTCGGTGGCTTCCTCTGGTGGCACTCCGGCGCTCAGCCCGCCGGTGAGTTCTTCGCCGGCTACATCACCGAGAAGTCGCTCAGTGTCGACAACCTCTTCGTGTTCATCCTGATCATGGGCAAGTTCGCGGTGCCCAGGATCTACCAGCAGCGCGTGCTGATGTTCGGTGTGATCATCGCGCTGGTGCTCCGGGCGGTGTTCATCGCCGGCGGCGCCGCGCTGGTCTCCGAGTTCTCCTGGGTGTTCTTCATCTTCGGCGGCTTCCTGATCTGGACGGCCTGGAAGCTGATCAAGGAGGCCCGCGCCGAGGAGGAGGGCGAGGAGGAGTTCGAGGAGAACCGCGTCCTCAAGTCGATCACCCGCCGCTTCCCGGCCACCGACGACTACCGCGGCACCCGGCTGTTCGTCCGGGAGAACGGCCGCCGGCTGATCACCCCGATGCTGATCGTCATGCTGGCGATCGGCACCACCGACGTGCTGTTCGCACTGGACTCGATCCCGGCGATCTTCGGCCTGACCCAGGACCCGTACATCGTCTTCACCGCCAACGCCTTCGCCCTGATGGGGCTGCGCCAGCTGTACTTCCTGATCGGCGGCCTGCTGAAGAAGCTGGTCCACCTGTCGTACGGCCTGTCGGTGATCCTCGGCTTCATCGGCGTGAAGCTGGTGCTGCACGCCGCCCACGAGGCCGGCGCGGCGTGGGCCCCGGAGATCGGCATCCCGTTCTCGCTGGGCTTCATCGTGGTGGTGCTGGCGATCACCACCTTCACCAGCCTGCGGGCCTCGAAGAAGGCCGAGCGCGAGGAGCGCGAGAAGCTCGACGCCTGATCCGCCGGGAGCACGCCGAGGCCCCCGCGACCGCTACCGGTCGCGGGGGCCTCGGCCGTTCGGCGGGCCGTTCGGCGGGGCGGGCTACCAGCCGCGCTCGCGCCACTCCTCGAGGTGCGGGCGCTCGGCCCCGAGAGTGGTGTCGTTGCCGTGGCCGGGGTAGACCCAGGCCTCGTCCGGCAGGACGTCGAAGATCTTCCCGGTGACGTCCCGGTAGAGGGACCTGAAGGCCTCCGGATCCCCCCAGGTGTTGCCCACGCCGCCGGGGAAGAGGCAGTCGCCGGTGAAGACGTGCGGGTGGCCCTGCGGGTCGTCGTAGACCAGCACGATCGCGCCGGGGGTGTGGCCGACCAGGTGCCGGACGGTCAGCTCCACGTCGCCGACCCGCAGCTTGTCGCCGTCGGCGAGCAGCAGCTCGGTGGGGACGTCGATGCCCTCGGCGTCGTGCTCGCCGGCGGCCGTCCGGGCGCCGGTGGTGGCGACGATCTCGGCCAGCGCGCCCCAGTGGTCGTGGTGCCGGTGGGTGGTGACCACCGTCTCGAGGTCGTCCCCGACGGTCTCCAGCAGCACCGGCGCGTCGGCGGCCGCGTCGATCAGGAGCTGCTCGTCGGTGGCCCGGCAGCGCAGCAGGTAGGCGTTGTTGTCGTACGGGCCGACGGCCACCTTGGTGATGATCAGGTGGGCCAGTTCCCGCACGTCCGGCGCTCCGCCGACCTTGACCGCTCCGTGGTACGTCATCCGTTCGCTCCCTCTGCAGTGGCTCCTGGGATCATCCTCGCTCCGTCAGCCCATCGGGGGAAGCTGGGGGAGGGCGGTGTCGGGGGTGCGGCGCAGGCCGTCCCCGGCGGAGCGGCCGGAGAGCCAGGCGGTCAGCGCGCGGACCGGGCCCTCGACGGTCAGGGACACCTCGCCGGTGCCGATCACGGCGCGGTCCCCGGTGTCGTCCGAGACCAGCTCGACGGCCGGCAGGTCGGCCTCCTCGGCCAGCCCCTCGGCGAGCTTGCGGAACTGGGCGACGGCGAAGGGCTCCGGCCAGTGCGCGGGGGTGTAGCCGGCGTCCAGGTCGACGTGGTGGTACTCCAGCTCCACCACGCGCTTGGCCGGGATGTCGCAGGCCGGGAAGACGTAGCCGAAGCGGTGCCTGACCTCGGCGGCCCAGGCCTCGGGACCCAGCAGCGCGGCGGCCCCGGCGAAGCCGGCGTGGGAGTCGCGCAGGTCGGCGAGCTGGACCTCCAGCGGCCGCGGCGCGTCGCGCTCGATGTCCTCGTCGCGGGCCTCGTGGCTGGCGTACTGGGGGATGTCGGTGCCGGTGCGGGCGCCGTTCAGCAGGTTGACCAGGGAGTCGGCGTTGCGGGCGAGGTGGGCCAGCACGTGGCCGCGGGTCCAGCCGGGCAGCGCGGAGGGCTCGGCGAGGGCCTCGGGCTTCAGTTCGGCCGCGGTGTGCAGCAGGTGCCGGGTGCTCTCCTCGACCTGGGCCAGGTGCCGGGTGGCGGAGGCGGAGGCGGACTGCGGGTCGGTCGGCTGTGGGTCGGTCATCGAATCTGCCTTCTGTGACGAGACGGCGCGTTGCCCATGCGGGGCTTCGCTCGTTGACCAGGCGACGCTACCGCCGAATCGGGGCCCTGAGCAGGGGGTATTTCGGTCCGGGTGCGGACCGTCCCGGGGTGACCCTCACTCGTTCGGGTGGTCCCCGCTGGACAGAGTCGAGATTCGAACGTCTGAGCTATAGGCTTGCTGCCGCATCCTGGAAGAAGTACCGATACTCACCGCAAGCCGTCTCGCCCCGGAGAAAGGCGCCAGAAGCAGTGGCCGACCGCCTCATCGTCCGCGGTGCTCGTGAGCACAATCTCAAGAACGTCTCGCTCGACCTGCCCCGCGATTCCCTCATCGTCTTCACGGGCCTCTCCGGCTCCGGCAAGTCCTCGCTCGCCTTCGACACGATCTTCGCCGAGGGCCAGCGCCGCTACGTCGAGTCGCTGTCCTCCTACGCCCGTCAGTTCCTCGGGCAGATGGACAAGCCCGACGTGGACTTCATCGAGGGCCTCTCCCCGGCCGTCTCGATCGATCAGAAGTCCACCAACCGCAACCCCCGTTCGACCGTCGGCACCATCACCGAGGTCTACGACTACCTGCGCCTGCTGTTCGCCCGGATCGGCAAGCCGCACTGTCCGCACTGCGGCCGCCCCATCGCCAAGCAGTCGCCGCAGGCGATCGTCGACAAGGTACTGGAGCTCGCCGAGGGCACCCGCTTCCAGGTGCTGAGCCCGGTGGTGCGCGAGCGCAAGGGCGAGTTCGTCGACCTCTTCGCCGACCTCCAGTCCAAGGGCTACTCCCGCGCCCGCGTCGACGGCGAGACGATCCAGCTCGCCGAGCCGCCGAAGCTCAAGAAGCAGGAGAAGCACACCATCGAGGTGGTGATCGACCGCCTCACCGTCAAGGACAGCGCCAAGCGGCGGCTCACCGACTCGGTGGAGACGGCCCTGCGGCTGTCCGGCGGCATGGTCGTCCTCGACTTCGTCGACCTCCCCGAGGACGACCCGGAGCGCGAGCGGATGTACTCCGAGCACCTCTACTGCCCGTACGACGACGTGTCGTTCGAGGAGTTGGAGCCGCGCTCGTTCTCCTTCAACTCGCCCTTCGGCGCCTGCCCGGACTGCTCGGGCCTGGGCAACCGGATGGAGGTCGACCCGGAGCTGGTCGTGCCGGACGTCGAGCGCTCGCTCGACGAGGGCGCGATCCACCCGTGGTCGGCCGGGCACGCCAAGGAGTACTTCCAGCGCCTGATCGACGCGCTGGCCGGGGAGCTCGGCTTCCGCACCGACATCCCCTGGGCCGGGCTGCCCGCCCGGGCCAAGAAGGCGCTGCTGCACGGGCACAAGCACCAGGTGGAGGTCCGCTACCGCAACCGCTTCGGCCGGGAGCGCTCGTACAGCACCGGCTTCGAGGGCGCGATCCCGTTCATCCAGCGCCGGCACACCGAGGCGGAGAGCGACAGCAGCCGCGAGCGCTTCGAGGGCTACATGCGCGAGGTGCCCTGCCCGACGTGCCGGGGCACCAGGCTCAAGCCGGTGGTGCTCGCGGTCACCGTCCAGGACAAGTCGATCGCCGACGTCTCCTCGATGTCGATCAGCGACTGCTCCGAGTTCCTGGGCGCGATGAAGCTGAACGCCCGGGACAAGCAGATCGCCGAGCGGGTCCTCAAGGAGGTCAACGAGCGGCTGCGCTTCCTGGTCGACGTCGGCCTGGACTACCTCTCGCTGGACCGCGCGGCCGGCACCCTGTCCGGCGGCGAGGCCCAGCGCATCCGGCTGGCCACCCAGATCGGCTCCGGCCTGGTCGGCGTGCTGTACGTGCTGGACGAGCCGTCCATCGGCCTGCACCAGCGGGACAACCACCGACTGATCGAGACGCTGGTGCGGCTGCGCGACATCGGCAACACCCTGATCGTCGTGGAGCACGACGAGGACACCATCAAGACCGCGGACTGGGTGGTCGACATCGGTCCGGGCGCCGGCGAGCACGGCGGCAAGGTGGTGCACTCCGGCTCGCTGAAGCAGCTGCTCACCAACAAGGAGTCGCTGACCGGCCAGTACCTCTCCGGCAAGCGGTCCATCCCGATCCCGGGCTCCCGCCGCGAGCGGGACAGGAAGCGCCAGCTGACCGTCCACGGCGCCCGCGAGCACAACCTCAAGGACGTCACGGTCGGCTTCCCGCTCGGCACCTTCACGGCGATCACCGGCGTCTCCGGCTCCGGCAAGTCGACGCTGGTCAACGACATCCTGTACACCCACCTCGCCCGGGAACTGAACGGCGCCCGCAGCGTGCCCGGCCGGCACACCCGGATCACCGGCACCGACCAGGTGGACAAGGTGGTGCACGTCGACCAGTCGCCGATCGGCCGCACCCCGCGCTCCAACCCGGCCACCTACACCGGGGTGTTCGACCACGTCCGCCGGCTCTTCGCGGAGACGCAGGAGGCCAAGGTCCGCGGCTACCTGCCCGGCCGGTTCTCCTTCAACGTCAAGGGCGGCCGCTGCGAGAACTGCTCGGGCGACGGCACCATCAAGATCGAGATGAACTTCCTGCCGGACGTCTACGTGCCGTGCGAGGTCTGCCACGGCGCCCGGTACAACCGGGAGACGCTGGAGGTCCACTACAAGGGCAAGTCCATCGCCGAGGTGCTGGACATGCCGATCGAGGAGGCACTGGACTTCTTCGAGGCCGTCCCGGCGATCGCCCGGCACCTTCGGACGCTCAACGACGTCGGCCTCGGCTACGTCCGGCTCGGCCAGTCCGCGCCCACCCTGTCCGGCGGCGAGGCGCAGCGCGTCAAGCTCGCCTCGGAGCTCCAGAAGCGCTCCACCGGGCGGACGGTCTACGTGCTGGACGAGCCCACCACCGGCCTGCACTTCGAGGACATCAGCAAGCTGATCAAGGTGCTCAGCGGGCTGGTCGACAAGGGGAACACGGTGATCGTCATCGAGCACAACCTCGATGTGATCAAGACCGCCGACTGGGTCGTCGACATGGGCCCCGAGGGCGGCTCCGGCGGTGGCACGGTGGTCGCCGAGGGCACCCCGGAGCAGATCGCCGCCGTCCCCGAGAGCCACACCGGCAAGTTCCTGCGGGACATCCTGCCGGCCGGCTTCACGGACGCCCCGGCCGCCGCCCCGGTGAAGAAGGCGCCGCGCAAGCGCGCGGCCGCCGCGAAGAAGTAGCTCCGCCCGCCCGCCCCGCCCGTCCCGGGCCACCCTGACAGCCAGGGGCACCCCGGGAACGGCGGGGCGGGCGCCGCATAGACTTCCGTGGTCCCTCGCAGCAGCACCAACCGTAGGAGCGCACCGATGTCCGAGGCCCCCGAGACCAGCCCCGCCGCCTCCCGCCGCACCCTGCTCTGCGGGGCCGCGGCCGTCCTGGCGGCCGGCGGCACCGTGGCGGTCAGCGGATGCTCCTCCTCGTCCTCCTCCGACAAGGGCGCCCCCAAGAGCCCGGTCGACCTCGGCCCGGCCTCGGCCGTGCCGGAGGGCGGCGGCAAGGTCTACCGCGAGCAGAAGATCGTGGTGACCCAGCCCACCGCCGGCCAGTACAAGGCGTTCAACGCCCGGTGCACCCACGCCGGCTGCCTCGTGGACCAGGTGAAGAACGCCCAGATCCAGTGCCCCTGCCACGGCAGCCGCTTCGCCATCGCCGACGGCGCCGTGCAGGACGGACCGGCCTCCACCCCGCTGCCCGCCTACACCGTCACGGTCGAGGGCGGCAACCTCAAGGTGACCCCGAGCTGACCGAGTTGACCGCCTCACGACCGCCACGGTCCCCCCTGACGATCTCCGCCCCGCGGCCCCGGCCGCACTCGGTACGGTGGACCCATGGCTGACCCGAGCACCTACCGCCCCGCGCCCGGTGCGATCCCGACGTCCCCCGGCGTCTACCGGTTCCGTGACGCCCACGGCCGGGTCATCTACGTCGGCAAGGCCAAGAGCCTGCGGCCGCGCCTGTCCTCCTACTTCCAGGACCTGGCCGGCCTCCACCCGCGCACCGCGACCATGGTCACCACCGCCGCCTCGGTGGAGTGGACCGTGGTCGGCACCGAGGTCGAGGCGCTCCAGCTGGAGTACTCCTGGATCAAGGAGTTCGACCCGCGGTTCAACGTCAAGTACCGCGACGACAAGAGCTATCCGGAACTCGCCGTCACCCTCAACGAGGAGTACCCGCGGGTCCAGGTGATGCGCGGGGCGCACAAGAAGGGCGTGCGCTACTTCGGCCCGTACGGCCACGCCTGGGCGATCCGCGAGACGGTCGACCTGCTGCTGCGCGTCTTCCCCGTCCGCACCTGCTCCAACGGCGTCTTCAAGCGCGCCCGCCAGGTCGGCCGGCCCTGCCTGCTCGGCTACATCGGCAAGTGCGCCGCGCCCTGCGTCGGCAAGGTCTCGGCGGACGAACACCGGGCGCTGGCCGAGGACTTCTGCGACTTCATGGCCGGGCGCACCGGCAACTACCTGCGCCGGCTGGAAGAGCAGATGCGCGAGGCCGCCGCCGACCTGGAGTACGAGAAGGCGGCCCGGCTGCGGGACGACATCGGCGCCCTCAAGCGCGCGATGGAGAAGAACGCCATCGTGCTCGCCGACGCCACCGACGCTGACCTGCTGGCCGTCGCCGAGGACGAACTCGAAGCCGCCGTGCAGATCTTCCACGTCCGCGGCGGCCGGGTGCGCGGCCAGCGCGGCTGGGTCACCGACAAGGTCGAGGACGTCGACACCGCCGGCCTGGTCGAGCACGCCCTCCAGCAGCTCTACGGCGGCGGCGAGTCCGTCCCGCGCGAGGTGCTCGTCCCCGCCCTGCCCGACCCGGTGGAGCCGGTCCGCGAGTGGCTCGGCGGCCTGCGCGGCAGCCAGGTCGACCTGCGCGTCCCCCAGCGCGGCGACAAGAAGGACCTGATGGCCACCGTGCAGCGCAACGCCCAGCAGGCGCTCGCGCTGCACAAGACCAAGCGCGCCTCCGACCTCACCACCCGCAGCCGCGCCCTCCAGGAGATCGCCGACGCGCTGGAGCTGGACTCCGTCCCGCTGCGCATCGAGTGCTACGACATCTCCCACCTCCAGGGCGAGGACGTGGTCGCCTCCATGGTCGTCTTCGAGGACGGCCTGGCCCGCAAGAGCGAGTACCGGCGCTTCCAGATCAAGGGCTTCGAGGGCCAGGACGACGTCCGCTCCATGCACGAGGTGATCAGCCGGCGCTTCCGCCGCTACCTCCGGGAGCGCGAGCAGACCGGCGAGTGGGCCGTCCCGGAGCCCGAGGAGGGCCCCTTGGAGGACGACCGGCCCGAGGACGGCCAGCGCACCGAGGACGGCCGCCCCAAGCGCTTCGCCTACCCGCCCCAGCTGCTGGTCGTCGACGGGGGACAGCCGCAGGTCGCCGCCGCCAGGCGCGCCCTGGACGAGCTCGGCATCGACGACGTCGCGCTGTGCGGCCTGGCCAAGCGACTGGAGGAGGTCTGGCTGCCCGGCGAGGACGACCCGGTGGTGCTGCCCCGCTCCAGCGAGGGCCTCTACCTGCTCCAGCGGGTCCGCGACGAGGCGCACCGCTTCGCGATCAGCTATCAGCGCAACAAGCGTTCCAAGCGACTCACCGCCGGGGAACTGGACTCCGTCCCGGGCCTCGGCGAGACTCGCCGCCGGGCGCTGCTCAAGCACTTCGGTTCGCTGAAGAAGCTCAGGGCCGCCACCGTGGACGAGCTCTGCGAGGTACCCGGCATCGGACGCCGCACCGCGCAGACTGTTGCGGAGGCGTTGTCGTCCCGTACACCCGCCGCACCCGCGGTCAACACCGCGACCGGCGAGATCATCGAGGACGGGGTCGACGAGACTACCGAGCCGGTGGCAGCAGCACCCCAGACCGCACCATCCCAGGAGACGCCATGACGGCCGACGCCGCCCGTCAGCCGGTGTGCCCCGGCCCCGCCCGCCTGCCCGGGCCGGGGAAGGGCGGCCGAGCCGTACGCGTTCTCCCCAGCAGAAAGACCGAGAGCGGGGAACCGAAGTGACCGTGTCAGACGTGGCCGAGAACGCGCCGGAGCTGGTGATCATCTCCGGCATGTCCGGAGCCGGCCGCTCCACCGCCGCCAAGTGCCTGGAGGACCTCGGCTGGTTCGTGGTGGACAACCTGCCGCCGGCCCTGATCCCGACCATGGTCGACCTGGGCGCCCGTTCCCAGGGCAACGTCGCCCGGATCGGCGTGGTCGTGGACGTCCGCGGCCGGCAGTTCTTCGACGACCTGCTCACCTCGCTGGACGAGCTGGAGAAGCGCGGCGTCCGGCTCCGGGTCGTCTTCCTGGACTCCTCCGACGAGGCGCTGGTGCGCCGCTTCGAGAGCGTCCGCCGCCCGCACCCGCTGCAGGCCGACGGCCGGATCGTGGACGGCATCGCCCAGGAGCGCGACCTGCTGCGCGACCTGCGCGGCGAGGCCGACCTGGTGATCGACACCTCCAACCTCAACGTGCACCAGCTGCGCGCCAAGCTGGACGCCCAGTTCGCCGACCACGACGAGCCCGAGCTGCGCGCCACCGTGATGTCCTTCGGCTTCAAGTACGGCCTGCCCGTCGACGCCGACCTCGTGGTGGACTGCCGCTTCCTGCCCAACCCGCACTGGGTGCCCGAACTGCGGGCCCGCACCGGCACCGACGCGGACGTCGCCGACTACGTCTTCCAGCAGCCCGGAGCCAACGAGTTCCTGGACGGTTACGCCCAGCTGCTGCGCGTCATCACCGAGGGATACCGCCGCGAGGGGAAGCGCTACATGACGCTTGCCGTAGGCTGCACCGGTGGCAAGCACCGCAGCGTCGCCATGTCCGAGCGTCTGACCAAGCGTCTCATCGCCGACGGAGTCGAGACGGTGCTCGTCCACCGTGACATGGGACGGGAGTAACCGCCGCCTCCCTGCCGGGCCCGCCGGCGGAGTGGTCGGCGGGCCGAGGAACACGAGGTGATTGTGGCGGGATACGTGCCCGGGCGGCAGCCGCAGAGCAGGACCGGTGACCGGGCGGGCAGCCCGGCCCGGCCCACGGCGCCGGGCCGCCCGCGCAGCAGTCCCGCCCGCGCCAATCCGGCGCCCAGGATCGCCGCGCTCGGCGGCGGGCAGGGCCTGTCCGCCTCGCTGTCCGCGCTGCGCCGGCTCACCACCGACCTCACCGCCGTGGTCACCGTCGCCGACGACGGCGGCTCCAGCGGTCGGCTGCGCGAGGAGCTCGGCGTGCTGCCCCCCGGCGACCTGCGCAAGGCGCTGGCCGCGCTGTGCGGGGACGACGACTGGGGCCGCACCTGGTCCGAGGTGATCCAGCAGCGCTTCACCGGCAACGGCGAGCTCGGCGGCCACGCCGTCGGCAACCTGCTGATCGTCGCGCTCTGGGAGAAGCTCGGCGACCCGGTGGCGGCGCTGGACTGGGTCGGCCGGCTGCTCAACGTGCAGGGCCGGGTGCTGCCGATGTCGGCGGTGCCGCTGGACATCGAGGCGACCGTTCGCGGCCACGACCCGCGGCACCCCACCGAGGTCACGGCCGTCCGCGGCCAGGCCGACGTCGCGGTGACCCCGGGCACCGTGCAGTCGATCCGGCTGCTGCCGGACGGGCCGCCCGCCGTCCCGGAGGCGGTCACCGCCGTCCGGGAGGCGGACTGGGTGGTGCTCGGCCCCGGCTCCTGGTTCACCAGCGTGCTGCCGCACCTGCTGGTGCCCGACCTGGCCAAGGCGCTCACCGAGACCCGCGCCCGCCGCCTGCTCACCCTGAACCTGGCCCCCCAGCCCGGCGAGACCGAGGGCTTCACCCCCCAGCGCCACCTGGAGGTCATCGCCGACCACGCTCCGGACCTCGTGGTGGATGCGATCCTGGTGGACGAGCGTGCCGTCACCGGCGGGGCCTTCGGCCAGGCCGACCTGGACGGCCTGGAGAAGGCCGCCGAGCGGATGGGTGCGGCTCTGGTGCTCGGCTCGGTGGCCCGCACCGACGGGACGCCGCGACACGACCCCGAGCTGTTGGCGGCAGCGTACGACCGGATTTTCCGGACACATGGAAGGATCGGGCCATGGCGATGACTCCAGCGGTGAAGGACGAGATCAGCCGGCTCCCGGTCACCCGGGCCTGCTGTCGCAAGGCGGAGGTGTCGGCGATCCTGCGGTTCGCGGGCGGACTGCACATCGTGAGCGGCCGCATCGTGATCGAGGCGGAGCTGGACACCGGAGCGGCGGCACGGCGGCTGCGCAAGGACCTGCTGGAGATCTTCGGGCACTCCTCGGACCTCGTGGTGATGGCCCCCGGCGGGCTGCGCCGCGGCAGCCGTTTCGTGGTCCGGGTGGTCAAGGACGGCGAGCTGCTCGCGCGCCAGACCGGGCTCGTGGACGGCCGCGGCCGCCCGATCCGGGGCCTGCCCCCGGCGGTCGTCTCCGGGGCCACCTGCGACGCCGAGGCGGCCTGGCGGGGGGCCTTCCTGGCGCACGGCTCGCTCACCGAGCCGGGCCGCTCCTCCTCGCTGGAGATCACCTGCCCCGGCTCCGAGGCCGCCCTCGCCCTGGTCGGCGCCGCCCGCCGGCTCGGCATCCCGGCCAAGGCCCGCGAGGTGCGCGGCGTGGACCGGGTGGTGATCCGCGACGGCGACGCGATCGGCGCCCTGCTGACCCGGCTCGGCGCGCACGAGTCGGTGCTCGCCTGGGAGGAGCGCCGGATGCGGCGCGAGGTGCGGGCCACCGCCAACCGGCTGGCCAACTTCGACGACGCCAACCTGCGCCGCTCGGCCCGCGCCGCGGTGGCGGCCGGCGCCCGGGTGGCCCGCGCGCTGGAGATCCTCGGCGACGAGGTGCCGGAGCACCTGGCCGCGGCCGGCCAGCTGCGGATGCAGCACAAGCAGGCCTCGCTGGAGGAGCTGGGCGCGCTCGCCGACCCGCCGCTGACCAAGGACGCGGTGGCCGGCCGGATCCGCCGACTGCTGGCGATGGCGGACAAGCGGGCCTCCGAGCTCGGCCTGCCGAGCACCGAGGCGAGCCTCACCGACGAGATGGCGCTGAACTGACGCTCACGCTCCGTGACGAACACACGGCCGGTGCCCCGATCCGGGGCGCCGGCCGTCGGCGTCTGCGGGCCGTCGTCCGGCCGCTTCCCGGAGGGGGTTCCGGACGGTGTCGCGGACGGCGTCCCGAACGGGTTTCCGGACCCGCCGGCACACCCGAATTGGTAGAGACCACTGGCCCGGGACCAACTGCCCGGCGGAGCAAGGCCGGACGGCCTGAAATCGGGTTTCGGCCGCGCCACGCCCGGTCTCGGCAGGCGGCGCGATGTGCCGTGCGAGGCCCCGGAGGGGTAGGGTCGTAGGCGGTCGGGGACTTCCCAAATCTCACCCCCGCCGGGCCTCGCGCCCGGCGTACCTAACGAGGAGATCGGTTCGTGACGATCCGGGTAGGCATCAACGGCTTCGGCCGCATCGGCCGCAACTTCTTCCGCGCGGTCAAGGCCCAGGGCGCGGACATCGAGATCGTCGGTGTCAACGACCTCACCGACACGAAGACCCTGGCTCACCTGCTCAAGTACGACACCACCCTGGGTACCTTCCCGGGCGAGGTCTCGCACACCGCGGACAGCATCACCGTCGACGGCCACACCTTCAAGGTGACCGCCGAGCGTGACCCCGCGAACCTCCCGTGGGCCGCCCTGGGCGCCGACATCGTCGTCGAGTCCACCGGCATCTTCACCAAGGCCGAGGCCGCGAAGAAGCACCTCGCCGCCGGCGCGAAGAAGGTCATCATCTCGGCGCCCGCCACCGACGAGGACGTCACCATCGTCCTGGGTGTCAACGACGAGAAGTACGACGCGGCCAACCACCACGTCATCTCCAACGCCTCCTGCACCACCAACTGCGTGGCGCCGATGGCGAAGGTGCTGAACGAGAGCTTCGGCATCGTCAAGGGTCTGATGACCACCGTCCACGCGTTCACCAACGACCAGGTCACCCTGGACTTCCCGCACAAGGACCTGCGCCGTGCTCGTGCGGCCTCGCAGAACATCATCCCGACGTCGACCGGTGCCGCCAAGGCGACCGCCCTGGTCCTGCCGGAGCTGAAGGGCAAGCTGGACGGCACCTCGCTGCGCGTCCCGGTCCCGACCGGCTCCATCACGGACCTGGTCGTCACCCTGGAGCGCGAGGTCACCAAGGACGAGGTCAACGCGGCCTTCCAGAAGGCCGCGCAGGAGGGCCCGCTCAAGGGCATCCTGGCCTACACCGAGGACCCGATCGTCTCCTCGGACATCGTGAACGACCCGGCCTCCTGCATCTTCGACTCCAGCCTCACCATGGTCCAGGGCAACCAGGTCAAGGTGCTCGGCTGGTACGACAACGAGTGGGGCTACTCGAACCGCGTCGTCGACCTGGTCGCCCTCGTCGGCGGGCAGCTCTGACCTTGCGGGAGCTGACGTGATGTAGGGGCGAGGGCCCGGGCGGCGTACGGTGCCGACCGGGCCCTCGTTCCGCGCTCAAGGACTTCTCAGGCGGCCCCTGCGCCGTGCCGCCTCACTGCGCATCAACCATCTCCCCAGGAGAAACCGAATCCCCGTGAAGACCATCGAAGAGCTCATCGAAGCCGGTGTCGAAGGCAAGCGCGTCTTCGTGCGCGCCGACCTGAACGTGCCGCTGGACGGTGACACGATCACCGACGACGGCCGGATCCGCGCCGTCGCGCCGACCATCGCCAAGCTGGCCGCGGCCGGCGCGAAGGTCGTCGTCGCCTCGCACCTCGGCCGCCCCAAGGGCGCGCCGGACCCGGCGTTCTCGCTCGCCCCGGCGGCCAAGCGCCTCGGCGAGATCCTCGGCAAGGACGTCGCCTTCGCCGCCGACACCGTCGGCGACAGCGCGAAGGCCGTCGTGGCCGCGCTGGCGGACGGCGAGGTCGCGCTGCTGGAGAACCTGCGCTTCAACGCCGGCGAGACCAGCAAGGACGACGCCGAGCGCAAGTCCTTCGCCGAGCAGCTGGCCGCGCTGGCCGACCTGTACGTCGGCGACGGCTTCGGCGCCGTGCACCGCAAGCACGCCTCGGTGTACGACCTGCCGGCCCTGCTGCCGCACGCCGCGGGCGACCTGATCGCCACCGAGGTCGGCGTGCTGAAGAAGCTCACCGAGGACGTCGCCCGCCCGTACGTGGTGGTGCTCGGCGGTGCCAAGGTCTCCGACAAGCTCGGCGTGATCGACAACCTGCTGAAGAAGGCCGACCGGATCCTGATCGGCGGCGGCATGGCGTACACCTTCCTCAAGGCCAAGGGCCACGAGGTCGGCATCTCGCTGCTGCAGGAGGACCAGATCCCGACCGTCCTCGGCTACCTGGCCGAGGCCGAGCAGCGCGGCGTCGAGTTCGTGCTGCCGGCGGACGTCCTGGTCTCCGCCGACTTCCCGGACCTCAAGACCAAGGCCCCGGCGAACCCCTCGACCGTCGACTCGGACAAGATCCCGGCCGACGAGGAGGGCCTGGACATCGGCCCGAAGACCCGTGAGCTGTACGCGGCCAAGCTGGCCGACGCGGGCACGGTGTTCTGGAACGGTCCGATGGGCGTCTTCGAGCACCCGGACTACGCGAACGGCACCAAGGCCGTCGCCCAGGCCCTGATCGACAGCAACGCGTTCACCGTGGTCGGCGGCGGAGACTCCGCCGCGGCCGTCCGCATCCTGGGCTTCGACGAGAACGCCTTCGGACACATCTCGACCGGCGGTGGCGCCAGCCTCGAATACCTGGAGGGCAAGACCCTCCCCGGTCTCGCCGCTCTGGAGGACTGAAACACATGACCGACCGTCTCCCGCTGATGGCGGGCAACTGGAAGATGAACCTCAACCACCTCGAGGCCATCCAGCACACCCAGAAGCTGGCCTTCGCGCTGGCCGACAAGGACTACGAGGCCGTCGAGGTCGCCGTCCTGGTGCCGTTCACCGACCTGCGCTCGGTGCAGACCCTGGTCGACGGCGACAAGCTGAAGATCAAGTACGGCTCGCAGGACATCTCGGAGCACGACGGCGGGGCCTACACCGGCGAGGTCTCCGGCCCGATGCTGGCCAAGCTCAAGTGCACCTACGCGGTGATCGGCCACTCCGAGCGCCGCCAGTACCACGGCGAGAACGAGGAGATCGTCAACGCCAAGGTGAAGGCCGCCTACCGCGCCGGGATCACCCCGATCCTGTGCGTCGGCGAGCCGCTGGAGATCCGCAAGGCCGGCACCCACGTCGAGTACACCCTGGCGCAGCTGGACGGCGGCCTGGCCGACGTCCCGGCCCACCAGGCCGAGTCGATCGTGGTCGCCTACGAGCCGGTCTGGGCGATCGGCACCGGCGAGGTGGCCACCCCGGAGGACGCGCAGGAGGTCTGCGCCGCCATCCGCGCGCGGATCGCCGAGCTGTACGACGCCGAGCTGGCCGGCAAGGTCCGGGTGCTGTACGGCGGTTCGGTGAAGTCGTCGAGCGCGGCCGGTCTGATGGCCAAGCCGGACATCGACGGTGGCCTGGTCGGCGGTGCCTCGCTGGACGCCGACGAGTTCGTCAAGATCGTGCGCTACCGTGAGCAGGCAGTAGGCTAACGCCGCCGCAGCAACGTAGGCTTTGGGGCCGGACCGCCGTACGCGGCCCGGCCCCTTCGCCGAAGATACGAGAGAGTTGGTCCCGTCGTGGTTCTCGGGTTCTCGATTGCCCTGATCATCTTCAGTCTGCTGATGATCCTGCTGGTGCTGCTGCACAAGGGGAAGGGCGGCGGCCTGTCCGACATGTTCGGCGGTGGCGCGATGTCCACCGGCGGCGGCTCGGCGGTGGCCGAGCGCAACCTGGACCGCATCACCATCGTGGTCGGCGCGGGGTGGTTCGCGTCCATCATCATCCTGGGCCTGGTGCTGAAGTACCAGAGCTGACGTATCCCTGACGCCCCGTCGCCCGAGCGCCTATCCTGGGACGGTCGGGTGCGGAGGCGATGGTGGCGGATGCTTAACACCTGCTTACACTAGGACGACTTTCGCCACCGACGCGCACCGCGGCGGGTCGGCGCACCAGTACGCAGGGAGTCAGACCGTGGCAAGTGGCAATGCCATCCGTGGCAGCAGGGTCGGGGCCGGCCCGATGGGCGAGGCGGAGCGCGGCGAGTCCGCCCCGCGCAACCGGATCTCCTTCTGGTGCGCGAACAAGCACGAGACCCGTCCCAGCTTCGCCGCCGAAGCGGCGATCCCGGAGACCTGGGACTGCCCGCGCTGCGGCTTCCCCGCGGGGCAGGACCAGCACAACCCGCCGGCGCCCTCGCGCAACGAGCCGTACAAGACCCACCTCGCCTACGTCCGTGAGCGGCGCACCGACGCCGACGGCGAGGCGATCCTGGCGGAGGCGCTGGCGAAGCTCCGCGGCGAGATCTGAGCGCAACGGCTCCGGCCCGGACAGCGGCAACAGCACGAAGGGCGCCACCGTCGAACGACGGTGGCGCCCTTCGGCGTTGCCGGATCCGGTTACGCGGAGGCCGGCGGGTAGAGCTGCGGCGGGATCCGCTCCGCGGCGGCGCGGTCCAGCAGCCACAGGGTGCGGCTGCGGCCGTACGCGCCGGAGGCGGGCGCCTGGAGCTCGCCGGGGCCGGACAGGGCCAGCGCGACCGCGCCCGCCTTGTCCTCGCCGGCGGCCAGCAGCCAGACCTCGCGGGCGGTGCGGATCGCCGGGAGGGTGAGCGAGATGCGCACCGGCGGGGGCTTGGGGGCCCCGCGAACGCCGATCACGGTCAGCTCGGTCTCCCGCACGCCCGGGTGCTCGGGGAAGAGCGAGGCGACGTGGGTGTCCGGGCCGACGCCGAGCAGCAGCACGTCGAAGGCCGGGACGCCGAGCCGGTCGCCCGGCCCGGCCGCCTTCGCCAGCTCCTCGGCGTAGCGGGCGGCGGCGGCCTCCACGTCCGAGCCGTCCACCCCGTCCGAGGCGGGCATCTCGTGCACCCGCGCCGGGTCGAGCGGGACGGCGTCCAGCAGCTCGGCGCGGGCCTGGACGGCGTTGCGCTCCGGGTCGGCGGCGGGCAGGAAGCGCTCGTCGCCCCACCAGAGGTCCAGCCGGCCCCAGTCGACCGCGTCGCGCGCCGGGGAGGCGGCGATCGCGGCCAGCAGGGCGTTGCCGTTGCGACCGCCGGTGAGCACCACCGAGGCGCTGCCGCGGGCGGCCTGGGCGTCCACGATCCGGGTGATCAGCCGGGCCGCGGCCGCCTGGGCCATCAGCTCCTTGTCCCGGTGGACGACCAGCTGCGGGGTCGCGTTGGTCATGCGCCTTCCTTGGTGGTGCGCTTGCCGGCGGCCTTGCGCGCGGGCTTGCGCTCCGCCGCCTCGGCGGTCACCCGATCCGGGTTGGCCACGGCGGCCTCGGCGGCCTCCTCGACGGCGACCTCGGCCTCCTCGGCGACCTCACGGGCGACCTTCTCGGCCGCCGCTGTCTCGGCGTTGACCGGTTCCTGCAGCCGCTCGACGGGCGTGCGCACGGCCGTCGCGTAGATGTCGTCCGGGTCCAGGCGGCGCAGCTCCTCGGCGATCAGCTCCGAGGTCTCGCGCCGCTTGAGCGCCACCTGGCGGTCCGGCGAGCCGGGCATGGACAGCGTGCCCAGCAGGCCGTCCGGGCGGTCCAGGGTGATGTCCCCGTCCTTGGTGCGCAGGTGCACCGCGGTGATGCCGGGGCCGTTGGTGACGACCCGCTCGACCGGCACGTGCAGCCGGTTGGTCAGCCAGAGGCCGAGCAGCTCGACGCTGGGGTTGTAGGACTCGCCCTCGACGACCGCGGAGACGATCGTGGACGGCCGCTGGTCCAGCGCGGCGGCCAGCATCGAGCGCCAGCCGGTGATCCGGGTCCAGGCCAGGTCGGTGTCGCCCGGGGTGTAGCTCTGGGCGCGCTGGGCGAGCTGGCCGACCGGGGACTCCGCGGTGACGGCGTCGGTGATCCGGCGCTGGGCGATCGAGCCCAGCGGGTCCTGCGCCGGGTGGTGCGGCGCGTTGTCCGGCCACCAGACGACGGTCGGGGCGTCCGGCAGCAGCAGCGGCAGGACCACCGACTGGGCGTGCGAGGCGAGTTCGCCGTGCATCCGCAGGACGACCGTCTCGCCGGAGCCGGCGTCCGAGCCGACCAGGATCTCGGCGTCCAGCCGGGTCTCGGCCCGCGCCCGGGGCGAGCGGCCGGCGCGCTTGATCACCGCGAGGGTGCGCATCGGGTGCTCGCGGGAGGCGTCGTTGGCGGCCTTGAGGGCGTCGTAGGCGCTGCCCTCGTCGGTCACTATCACCAGGGTGAGTACCATGCCGGCGGCGCCGGAGCCGCGGGCCCGGCGCGCCTCCATCAGCGCGGCGTTGATCTTGCTGGACGTCGTGTTGGTGAGGTCGATCTTCATGGCCGGCGCCAGCTCCTGCCGTCTCGTGCGAGCATCTCGTCCGCCTCGACGGGGCCCCAGGTCCCCGCCGCGTACTGGGCGGGCTTGCCGTGGCTGTCCCAGTACTTCTCGATCGGGTCGAGGATCTGCCAGGAGAGCTCGACCTCCTGGTGGCGCGGGAACAGGTTGGCGTCGCCGAGCAGCACGTCGAGGATGAGCCGCTCGTACGCCTCCGGGCTGGACTCCGTGAAGGACTCGCCGTAGGCGAAGTCCATCGTGACGTCCCGGACCTCGAAGGAGGTGCCCGGGACCTTGGAGCCGAACCGCACCGTCACGCCCTCGTCCGGCTGGACCCGGATGACCAGGGCGTTCTGCCCCAGCTCCTCGGTCGCGTAGGAGTCGAAGGGCAGGTACGGGGCGCGCTGGAAGACGACCGCGATCTCGGTGACCCGGCGGCCCAGGCGCTTGCCGGTCCGCAGGTAGAACGGGACGCCCGCCCAGCGGCGGTTGTTGATCTCCAGCTTGATGGCCGCGTAGGTGTCGGTCTTGGACTCGGGGTCGATCCCGTCCTCGTCCAGGTAACCGACGACCTCCTCGCCGCCCTGCCAGCCCGAGGCGTACTGGCCGCGCACGGTGTGCAGGCCGAGGTCGGCCGGGAGCTTCACGGCGCTGAGCACCTTGAGCTTCTCGGCCACCAGCGCCTTCGGGTGGAAGGAGGCGGGCTCCTCGATGGCGGTGAGCGCCATCAGCTGCAGCAGGTGGTTCTGGATGACGTCACGGGCGGAGCCGATGCCGTCGTAGTAGCCGGCCCGGCCGCCGATGCCGATGTCCTCGGCCATGGTGATCTGCACGTGGTCGACGTACGACCGGTTCCAGATCGGCTCGAACATCTGGTTGGCGAAGCGCAGCGCCAGGATGTTCTGGACCGTCTCCTTGCCCAGGTAGTGGTCGATCCGGAAGACCTCGTCCCGGGGGAAGACCTCGTGGACGACCTTGTTGAGCTCCTGGGCGCTCTCCAGGTCGTGGCCGAAGGGCTTCTCGATGACCGCGCGGCGCCAGGAGCCCTGCGGCGGATCGGCCAGGCCGTGCTTCTTGAGCTGCTGGACGACGGTCGGGAAGAACTTCGGCGGGACGGACAGGTAGAAGGCGAAGTTGCCGCCGGTGCCCTGGGCCTTGTCCAGATCCTCGATGGTCTCGCGCAGCTTGTCGAAGGCGTCGTCGTCGTCGAACGTCCCGTGGACGAAGCGCATGCCCTTGGCGAGCTGCTGCCAGACCTCCTCCCGGAACGGGGTGCGGGCGTGGTCCCGGACGGCGTCGTGGACCTCCTTGGCGAAGTCCTCGTCGTCCCACTCGCGGCGGGCGAAGCCGACGAGGGAGAAGCCCGGCGGAAGCAGACCGCGGTTGGCCAGGTCGTAGATGGCCGGCATCAGCTTCTTGCGGGACAGGTCGCCGGTGACCCCGAAGATGACCAGACCGGACGGCCCCGCGATGCGCGGGAGCCGTCGGTCGGAGGGGTCACGAAGCGGGTTGACGGCCGCGGGCGGGAGATCGTCCGCGTCCGATTCCGGAGTCAACTCGGGGAAATCAGTGCTCACTTGATGGGCTCCGCTTTCGTGCGCTGGCTGTGAGCAGGGGTCACTTCTCGTCGGCGAAGGAGGCGAGCGAGGCGGTGACGGTGTCGAGCAGTTCCTTCCAGGACTGCTCGAACTTCTCGACGCCCTCGTCCTCCAGGAACTGCACGACGTCGTCGTAGTCCACGCCGGCGGCGGCGATCGCGTCCAGCACGGCCTTGGCGTCGGCGTAGTTGGGGACGATGGTGTTGCCGGTGACCACGCCGTGGTCGGCGGTGGCGTCCAGGGTGGCCTCGGGCATCGTGTTGACGGTGCCGGGGGCGACCAGCTCGGTGACGTACAGGGTGTCCGACAGGGCCGGGTCCTTGACGCCGGTGGAGGCCCACAGCGGACGCTGCGGCTTGGCGCCGACGGCCTCCAGGGCGGCCCAGCGGGCGTTGCCGGCGGTCTTGCCGTCGACGCTGCCGAAGACCTCCTCGTACGCCTGGTACGCGAGGCGGGCGTTGGCCAGCGCGGCCTTGGAACGGAGGTTCCGGGCCTCACCGCCGATCTTGTCCAGGCGCTTGTCGATCTCGGTGTCCACGCGGGAGACGAAGAAGGAGGCGACCGACTCGATCTGGGAGAGGTCCAGGCCCTTGGCCTTGGCGGCCTCCAGGCCGGTCAGGTAGGCGTCGATGACGGCCTTGTAGCGCTCCAGCGAGAAGATCAGCGTGACGTTGACGCTGATGCCCTTGCTGATGACCTCGCTGATCGCGGGCAGGCCGGCCTTGGTCGCGGGGATCTTGATGAAGACGTTCGGGCGGTCGACCAGCCACCACAGCTGCTTGGCCTCGGCCACGGTGGTGGCGGTCTCGTGCGCCAGGCGGGGGTCGACCTCGATGGAGACCCGGCCGTCGCGGCCGTTGGAGGCGTCGTAGACGGGGCGCAGCACGTCGGCCGCGTCACGCACGTCCGAGGTGGTGATCATGCGGATCGCCTCGTCGGTGGTGACCTTGCGGACGGCGAGGTCGCGCAGCTGGCCGTCGTAGGAGTCGTCGCCGGCGCCGGCGATGGCCTTCTGGAAGATGGTCGGGTTGGTGGTCACGCCCACCACGTGCTTGTTCTGCACCAGTTCGGCCAGGTTGCCGGAGTTCAGCCGCTTGCGGCTGAGGTCGTCCAGCCAGATCGCAACGCCTTCGTCGCTGAGGCGCTTCAGTGCGTCAGTCATGGTGCTTCAGTCCCTTGTTCTTCTTGCTTCGTGGGGTGGTCGGAGGGGGCCGCGTGCCCGCGTGCGGGCGGGCACGCGGCCCGGAGCCGCTAGCGGCTGACGGCCTCGAGGGAGCGCAGGGCGTTGTGGGCCTCGGCCACCACGCGCTCGGCGGTGATGCCGAACTCCTCGAACAGCACCTTGTAGTCGGCGGAGGCGCCGAAGTGCTCCAGCGACACGATCCGGCCGTGGTCGCCGACCAGCTCGCGCCAGCCCTGGGCGATGCCGGCCTCGACCGACACCCGGGCCTTGACCGACGGCGGCAGCACGCTGTCACGGTAGGCCTGGTCCTGCTCCTGGAACCACTCGAAGGACGGCAGCGAGACCACCCGGGTGGCGATGCCCTCGGCCTCCAGCACCTCACGGGCCTGGACGGCCAGCTGGACCTCGGAGCCGGTGCCGAGCAGGATCACCTGCGGGGCCCCGGTGGAGGCCTCGGCCAGGATGTAGCCGCCCTTCGCGGTGCCCTCGGCGGAGCCGAAGACCTCGCGGTCGAAGGTCGGCACGCCCTGGCGGGTCAGCGCCAGGCCGACCGGGCCGGGGTGGCTGGTCTGCCGCTCGATGACGGTGCGCCACGCGACGGCGGTCTCGTTGGCGTCGGCCGGGCGGACCATGGCCAGGCCCGGGATGGCGCGCAGCGCGGCCAGGTGCTCGACCGGCTGGTGGGTCGGGCCGTCCTCGCCGAGGCCGATCGAGTCGTGCGTCCAGACGTAGGTGACCGGCAGCTTCATCAGCGCGGCCAGGCGGACGGCCGGGCGCATGTAGTCGGCGAAGACCAGGAAGGTGCCGCCGTACACGCGGGTCTTCCCGTGCAGGGCGATGCCGTTCATGGTCGAGCCCATGGCGTGCTCGCGGATGCCGAAGTGGATCGTCCGGCCGTAGGGGCTGGCCGACTTCAGCGGGTTGCCCTCGGGGAGGAAGGAGCTGTCCTCGTCGATGGTGGTGAGGTTGGACTCGGCGAGGTCGGCCGAGCCGCCCCACAGCTCCGGGATCACCGCGCCGAGGGCCTTGAGGGTGTCGCCGGAGGCCTTGCGGGTGGCGACGTCCTTGCCGGCCGGGAAGGACGGGACGGTCTTCTTCCAGCCCTCGGGCAGCTCGCCGGCCTGGATCCGGTCGAACTTGGCGGCGGCCTGCGGGTGGGCGGCGCGCCAGGCGTCGAAGCCCTGCTGCCACTGGTCGCGGGCGGCCTTGCCGCGGTTGATGACCTGGCGGGCGTGCCCGATGACCTGGTCGCTGACCTCGAAGGTCTTCTCCGGGTCGAAGCCCAGGACCTTCTTGGTGGCGGCGATCTCGGCGGCGCCGAGCGCGGAGCCGTGCGCCTTGGCGGTGTTCTGGGCGTCCGGGGCCGGCCAGGCGATGATGGTGCGCATCGCGATCATCGAGGGCCGGGACGTCTCGGCCCTGGCCGCGGCCAGCGCCTCGGCGAGGGCGGCCACGTCGATGTCGCCGTTGGCCTTCGGGGTGACCCGCTGGACGTGCCAGCCGTACGCCTCGTAGCGCTTGAGGACGTCCTCGGAGAAGGCGGTGTCGGTGTCGCCCTCGATCGAGATGTGGTTGTCGTCGTAGAGGGCGACCAGGTTGCCCAGCTTCTGGTGGCCGGCCAGCGACGAGGCCTCGGCGGAGATGCCCTCCTCCAGGTCGCCGTCGGAGACGATGGTCCAGATGGTGTGGTCGAACGGGGACTCGCCGGCCGGGGCCTCGGGGTCGAACAGGCCGCGCTCGTAGCGGGCGGCCATCGCCATGCCGACCGCGTTGGCGATGCCCTGGCCGAGCGGGCCGGTGGTGGTCTCCACGCCGGCCGTGTGGCCGTGCTCGGGGTGGCCGGGGGTGCGGCTGCCCGCGACGCGGAAGGCCTTGAGGTCGTCCAGCTCCAGGCCGTAGCCGGAGAAGTAGAGCTGGGTGTAGAGCGTCAGGCTGGTGTGCCCGGGGGAGAGGACGAAGCGGTCGCGCCCGACCCAGGACGGGTCGGTCGGGTCGTGGCGCAGGAACCGCTGGAAGATCAGGTACGCCGCCGGGGCCAGCGACATGGCCGTCCCGGGGTGTCCGTTGCCGACCTTCTGGACAGCGTCCATGGCCAGGACCCGCGCGGTGTCGACCGTGCGCTCGTCCAGATCGGTCCACTCGAATGCGTTCGTCGGCGCAGTGCTCACCCTGTCTCAGGGCTCCTTCCGTTGTGAAGAGTGACCCCGTGAATGGGGACCGGGTCGGCCACGGCGCTGTGGTCCCGACGTTGGGTGGTGCCGGTCACGGAGGGTAGATCCCGCTTCTGCGTGCGAGCCTACCGTCCGGGTCACGGCTCACCCTCCGTGCTGGGACAACCGGCAATTCCGCACGCAGATTCCCACTGGGACGGTCGGACTGGATTTGTCCCAGACTCTCCCGATTCGCGGCTCCGCGCCGCTCCGGTGGTCAGGACGGGCGAGCGGGCCCCGGCAGAGGCCCCCGAAGGGCCCCGACGGCCCCGTCCGGGCGGTTCACCCGGGGGTGTGCGTTCCGCCTCGCCGGGGGACCCCGGAGCCGGATGCGATATATGGAGCGTCTATGGTGTCGTGGTACGCGCAGAGCGGACGATTTGGGACCCTTCGTTCCTGTGGACGCCTGCGAAGATTCATCTTCAGTTGGGGTGTTAGTGACCGCCGTCGAAACCCGTCCCGCCGGGGTCACCGGGGCGACTCCTGCGCGCCGGCCCTTCGGGGCCCGTGTCGGCGCGTTCGTCGCACTGACCAAGCCGCGGATCATCGAGCTGCTGCTGATGAGCACCGTGCCGGTGATGTTCCTGGCCCAGCAGGGCGTGCCGAACATGCTGCTGGTGCTGAAGGTCGTCGTCGGCGGCTACCTCTCGGCGGGCGGCGCCAACGCCCTCAACATGTACATCGACCGGGACATCGACGCGGTCATGTCGCGCACCGAGCGGCGCCCGATCGTCACCGGGATGGTCTCGCCGCGCGAGGCGCTGGTCTTCGGCGTGGTGCTCGCGGTGGTCTCGACCCTGCTGCTGGGCATCGGGGTCAACTGGCTGTCCGCCTGGCTGGCGCTGGGCGCGCTGCTGTTCTACGTGTTCGTCTACACGCTCGGGCTCAAGCGGCGCACCTCGCAGAACATCGTCTGGGGCGGCATCGCCGGCTGCATGCCGGTGCTGGTCGGCTGGTCCTCGGTGACCAACTCGGTCTCCTGGGCCGCGGTGGTGCTCTTCCTGGTGGTGTTCTTCTGGACGCCGCCGCACACCTGGGTGCTGTCGATGAAGGTCCGCGAGGACTACGCGCGGGCCGGCGTTCCGATGCTGCCGGTCATCAAGGGCAACGTGGCGGTCGGCAAGCAGGTCGTCGTCTACTCCTGGGTCATGGTGGCGGTCTCGCTGGCGCTCTGGCCGCTGGGCCACATGAGCTGGCTGTACCCGGTCGCCGCGGTGCTGCTGGGCGGGGCCTGGCTGCGCGAGGCGCACGCGCTGTACGGGCGGGCCAAGGCCGGGATCGTGGGCGCGAAGCTCAAGGAGATGCGGCTGTTCCACTGGTCGATCACCTACCTGTCGCTGCTGATGGTGGTCTGCGCGATCGACCCGTTCGTGAAGTAAGGCTGGCAAGGAAGGAGCCCCGGTCCAGGTGGACCGGGGCTCCTTCGCGTTCAGCGGCTCGGGAGTTCGGAGGGGCCGACGTGGCCGTCCAGCCAGTCCCGCAGCGGCTGGGAGGCGTGCAGGAAGCCGGTGATCCGGGTGTACGCGGCGCGGGTGCCCAGCCACTTCGAGGGCTCCCAGTCCTGCCAGGCCACCAGGCCCTTGTGGCGCAGCAGCTCGATCCTGGGGTGGTCCCTGGGGTAGCCGCGCGGGGCCGACTTGAGGCTGTCCCGGCCGTGCACCCGCGGGCCGGCCCGCTCCACCCGGGCGATCACCCGTTCCAGCTCGGCGCCGCTCACGTCCTCGGCGACGGCGGCGCGGTAGCGCTCCAGCTGGTCCGGGGCGAGCTGGTACATCCCGTTGCCGCAGGCCAGGCCGTCGGCGGAGAGCTGGATGTAGCCGCCGCTCTCCAGGTGCGCGCCGATGTGGGTCTTGTACGGGGTCTTGTCGGCGCTGAACCGGATGTCGCGGTTGGGACGGAACACCTTGCCCGGCCCGAACTCGGGCTCCAGGTCGGCGAGCAGCCACTCCATCGGGGCCCGCACGGCGTCCTCGTACTGCTCCCGGTGGGCCTGCCAGAAGGTCTTCGAGTTGTCGGCCTCCAGGTGCTCGTAGAAGTCGAGCGCCTCGGCCGGCCAGCCTGTGAACGTCACGCCTCCAGTATGTGGCCCGGTGCACAGGGCGCTCCCGTCGCCAGGTCGCCTACCGGTGGGTAGCATGCGGGCATGAGCGAGCGAAGCGAGCGAGTCATCAAGAGGTGCGCATGGGCGAATGCCCCTGCCGAGCGAAGCGAGGCGGGCGCATGAGCAGCGCAGAGACCGCCACCGCCGCCGCGCCGGACGCCCGTACCGAGCGCCGCGCCAAGCGCATCGCCAAGAACCTGACCAGCTTCGCCCGGGAGCACGGGGGCAGCGCCGACGCGGTCGTCGAGTACGTCGGCGCCGTGGCCACCCGGATCGTCGTGGTGGGCGCGGACGGCGCCTGGGGCGACCAGGTGGCCCCCAGCTACGCCGTCGGCCGCCGGGCCGCGGAGCTGGCCGGGCTGACCCTGCACGAGAACTTCGAGGGCGAGCTGGGTCTCAAGGTGAAGACCGGCGAGTACGAGTGGAAGCGGATGGCCGGCATCCAGCTCGGCGGCTGAGCCCGGCCCCGTACGCGGCGACGGCCCGGTTCCCCCGTGCGGGGGAACCGGGCCGTCGGTGTGTTGCCGAGGTCAGACCGAGGCGGTCTGCGGGGCCTGGGCGGGCAGCTGGTCGGCCGCCGCCACGTCCTCACGGACGCGCAGGGCGAGCGGGACGCGCAGGGCGGCGATCCAGGTGAGGGCGGCGAGCAGCATGTGCAGGCCGACCATCAGCTCGGGGGCGTCGGTGAAGTACTGGATGAACCCGAGCACGCCCTGCAGCAGCAGGACGGCGAGCAGCTCCTTGGCCCGGGCGCGGGCGGGCTGCGGCGCCTTGACGGCGGCGAAGACGAAGATCACCGCGATGGCCAGGCCGACCGAGACGAACGCGAAGTCCGCGTGGAACTGGGCGAGGCGGTCGTAGTCGATCGGGATGCGCGGGACGATCTTGTTGTCCTTGGGCGTGCCCGGGTGGTGGCCGGCGCCGGTCACCAAGGTGCCGGCCGCGACGAGCAGGCCGATCACGGTGACCAGGACGTACGAGAGCTGGTGGATCGGCCGGGCCACCGAGAGCCTGGCCGGGCCGTCGCCCTCCTTGGACCGCTCCCACATCAGCAGCGCGACCCAGACCAGGGCCATCGCGGCGATCATGTGCAGCGCCACGGTGTACGGGTTGAGGCCGGTCAGCACGGTGATGCCGCCGAGCACGGCGTTGCTCATCACCAGCCAGAACTGCGCCCAGCCGAGCTTGGTCATGCCGCGCCGCCAGGGCCGGTGGCAGCGGGCGGCCAGGATCGCCCAGCCGACGGCGGCGCTCAGCACGTAGGTGAGCATCCGGTTGGTGAACTCGACGACGCCGTGGAAGCCCATCTCGGCGGTGGGCGTCAGGCTCTCGTCGGTGCAGCGGGGCCAGGTCGTACAGCCGAGGCCGGAGGCGGTGAGGCGGACGGCGCCGCCGGTGACGACGATCACCACGCTCATCACCAGCGCGGCGAACGTGGCGCGCCGGACCATCTCGGCGGATGGCTGCCAGCGCTCGGCGAGCAGGGAGAAGGGGTTAGGCACGGGGTCAATCGTAGGCGGCCTTACAGGCGATCTTGGGGCGGGGCGCGGGCGGTGGTGGCGGCCGGGTGCGGGCGGTGCGGCGGTGGGCGGCCGCCGACACGCGGGGGAGCGACACGCGGACAAACCAGGGTGGTTCGGTCAAGGAGTGAATTGGTCTTGACCAATCACCCGTTTGGCCGAAAGAGTGCGGATTGGTCCATACCTTTTTCGGGCCATTCCCCACTCCTCCCGCACGTAAGCGGAGATCCTGTACATGCGCATATCCACTTCCGCCGCCGCGCTCGCCGTCGGTGGCTCCCTCGCACTGGCCGGCCTCGTCGCCCCGGCCGCCCAGGCCGTCGGCGCCGACCAGGAGTGCCGCAGCCTCGGGGTCGCCAACCTCTACGGCGAGTTCATCGAGGGCAACGACACCCACACCCCCGACGCCGAGGGCGCGGTCGCGGTCGGCGGCAACGCCGACTTCACCGGCGGCTTCTCGGTCGGCCAGGAACTCACCCCGGCCGAGGTCGACGCCCTGCCGGGCAAGAACGCCCTGGTCGTGGCGGGCAAGATCACCGGCCACAACACCCAGGTCATGAAGGGCAACGGCGTCTACGGCTCCAAGGCCGACGGCTCGGTGGTCCAGGCCCACCAGGGCACCGTCGCCCAGGGGCCCTCGCCGATCGACTTCAAGGCCGAGTTCGCCAAGCTGCGCGCCGCCTCCACCTCGCTGGCCGCCGTCCCGCAGACCGCCGGCGCCACCGTCCAGGCCGAGGGCGCCAAGCTGACGTTCACCGGCGGGGACGCGAAGTACAACAGCTTCACCATCGACGCGGCGAAGCTGCAGGGCGCCAAGGAGGTGTACGTCAAGGTGCCGGTCGGGGCGGTGACCGTGATCAACGTGACCGGCGGTTCGTACGACATGGCGGCGGCCGGGACGAGCGGTTTCCTCCTCTGGGACCAGGGCAAGTCGGCCTTCGTGCTGGACGACAAGAGCCAGAGCGCGTCGGGCGGGGCGATCCGCTCCAAGCTGCTCTGGAACTTCCCGACCGCGACCAAGGTGACCAAGAAGGGCGACGCCGCCTGGGCCGGGACGGTGCTGGCGCCCAACGCCGCCGTCTCGCTGAACACCCCGGGCGTCAACGGCGGGCCCGGGACGGGTGGTGCGCCGATCAACGGTTCGGTCATCGCCGCCTCGCTGACCGGCACCTCCGGTGCCGAGACGCACCACTACCCCTTCACCGGCTGCCTGCCGGGCACCACCGTCCCGACGCCGTCCGGCACGCCGACGGTGCCGCCGACCGTGCCGAGCGGTTCGCCGTCGGCCACTCCGAGCGCGTCGGGCTCCCCGAGCGGTTCGGCGAGCCCCTCGGGCGGCCCGTCCGCCCCGGTGACCGGCACGCCCGGGGCGAGCGGCTCGGCCAGTGCGTCGGCCGGCGGTTCGACGGCCGTTCCGGCGGCCTCGGGCAGTCCGTCCGCCCGGCCGGACGCGGGCGGCGACCTGGCGCACACCGGCTCCGGTCCGGTGCTGCCGCTGGCCGTCGGCGGTGCGGTCGTGCTCGCGGCCGGCGGGGCGATCGTGGTGGCCGCCCGGCGCAAGGCGGCCCGGAAGGCCTGAAACCGGCCGAGCCGGCCGACGTGAGTTCGTCAACTGACCGAAACGGCACCCTCGGTGACTCGACTCGATCACCGGGGGCGCCGTTCTGTCTTGAAAGTGACCAAGTTCATTCGGCTTTGCCGAATCCGTGTTCCGCGAGGTGGCGGCTGTGATGGGCTGGTCGTGCACATCGGAAGACGGACGGACAGTCGAAATCCGGTCGTACGGCGGGGTGTGGCAGGGTGCGGAAGTGCCGGTAGAGTCCCCCGGACAGTCGTAGCGGGCCACCGCGAAACACTCAACACGCCTGCTGCACAGGACCGTTCGGAGGGGAACAAGGTAATGGTGCGACAGCAGCGGCACTTCGCGATCGGCGCCACGGCACTCGCCGGGACGGCTGCGGCCGGTTTTCTACTGCCACTGGCGCTGGCGTCCAACGCCTCGGCACACGTGCCGACGTGGACGGTGACCTGCGACAAGGTCGTGGTCGATCTGATCAACTACAGCGGCAACGAGACCGTGAAGAACACCGTCAGTCTCACCATCGACGGTGAGAAGGTCCTGGACGGCAAGATCTTCCCGAAGGAGTTCCACGGCACCTTCCCGGTGAAGGACCACGATGCCCCGATCAAGGCGAACCTGGTGGTCACCACCACGGAGAACCCGAACGAGAAGGGCTGGAACATCAACGAGACCAAGACCATCGAGCCGTGCCACACGCCGACTCCGACCCCCACGCCCACCCCGACCCCCACGCCCACCCCCACGCCGACGCCGACCCCCACGCCGACCGTGACCCCGACCCCGCCGGTCACGCCCCCGGCCAGCCCGAGCCCGTCGGCCACGCCCACCCCGAGCAGGACCCCCGTCCCGGCGCCCACCACCAGCGCGCCGGCGCTCGCCCAGACCGGTAGCAGTGACGCCACCCCGATGATCGCGGCGGCCGGCGGCGGCGTGCTGCTGCTCGGCGGCGCGCTCGTCCTGCTCGCCCGCAAGCGCCGTGGCGGCAACGAGAGCTGACGCTCCGTAGGCCGAAAAGCCGCGACGCCCCCGGCCGGGTGAGGCCGGGGGCGTCGCGCGTCGGTCGGGTGCCGGCTCACTCCCAGCGGAAGAAGCGGGCGGCGGCGGCCAGGCCGAGCACCGACCAGCCGGCCAGGATGCCGAGGTCCGACCACGGCACCCCGGCGCCGTCCTGGAGCACCGACCGCAGGCCGTCCGAGAGCGCCGAGATCGGCAGCAGCTCCAGCACCGACCGCACGGCGTCGGGGAACCTGCTCAACGGCACGATCACCCCGCCGGCGAGCAGCAGCAGGATGAACACCAGGTTGGCGCCGGCCAGGGTGGCCTCGGCCTTCAGGGTGCCGGCCATCAGCAGGCCGAGGCCGGAGAAGGCGGCGGTGCCGAGCACCAGCAGCGCGGCGACCGTCAGCGGATCGCCGTGCGGGGACCAGCCGAGGGCCAGCGCGATCACCGACAGCAGCGCCACCTGCAGCGCCTCCGTCACCAGGACGCAGCCGGTCTTGGCGGTCAGCAGCGCCCAGCGCGGCAGCGGGCTCGCGCCGAGCCGCTTCAGCACGCCGTAGCGGCGCTCGAAGCCGGTGGCGATGGCCTGGCCGGTGAAGGCGGTGGACATCACGGCCAGTGCGAGCAGGCCGGGGGCCAGGAAGTCGACCCGCTTGCCGGGGCCCTCGACCGCGACGATGTCCACGGCGGAGAACAGCACCAGCAGCACGGTCGGGATGACCACGGTGAGCAGCAGCTGCTCGCCGTTGCGCAGCAGCATCCTGGTCTCGAACGCCGTCTGGGCGAGCAGCATCCGGCCGACGGGCGCGGGGCCCGGCTGGGGGGAGTAGTCCGTCGTGACGGCGCCCATGGTTCCCTCGCTTCGTTCGCTCACGAGCGCAGCTCCCGTCCGGTCAGGTCGAGGAAGACGTCCTCCAGGCTGCGGCGCTGGACGGACAGCCGTTCGGGCAGGATGCCGGAGGCCGCGCACCAGCCGGTGACGGTGGCCACCAGCCGGGGGTCGACGGGCGCCTCGATCCGGTAGCTGCCGGGGGTGGTCTCGGTGGCGGTGGCGCCCTCGGGCAGCTCCTTGAGCAGCGGGCCGAGGTCGAGGCCGGGCGGGCCGTCGAAGCGCAGCGCGTTCTCGGCGCCGCCGCGGCACAGCTCCTCGGTGGTGCCGTCGGCGATGACCTTGCCGCGGTCGACGACGGCGACCCGGTCGGCGAGCTGCTCGGCCTCGTCCATGTGGTGCGTGGTGACGACCACGGTGACGCCGTCCCGGCGCAGGTCGCGCACCAGGTCCCAGGTGGCCCGGCGGGCCTGCGGGTCCAGGCCCGCGGTGGGCTCGTCCAGGAAGACCAGCTCGGGGCGGCCGACCACGGCCATCGCCAGGGCGAGCCGCTGCTGCTGGCCGCCGGACAGCCGCCGGTAGGTGGTGCGGCCGCAGGAGCCGAGGCCGAGGCGCTCGACCAGGGCGTCCACGTCCAGCGGGTGGGCGTGCAGCTTGGCGGTGTGCCGCAGCATCTCGACGGCGCGCGCGCCCGCGTACACGCCGCCGGACTGCAGCATGACGCCGATCCGGGGCCGCAGCGCGGCGTTCTGGGTGACCGGGTCGAGGCCGAGGACGCGGACGGTGCCGGCGTCGGGGCGGCGGTAGCCCTCGCAGGTCTCGATGGTGGTGGTCTTGCCGGCGCCGTTGGGGCCGAGGACGGCGGTGATCGCGCCGGCCGGGATGGTGAGGTCGAGGCCGTCCACCGCGAGCTTGTCGTCGTAGCGTTTGACCAGCCCGGCGATCTGGACCGCGGGTTCGGAGTGCATACCGGCGAGTGTAAGAGGGCCTGACGCGCGGGCCGCCCGGCGGCTCGGTGATCGTTTTCCCAGGCCAGGTAAGGCTTGCCTGCGTGATCGATGACACCGGTGAGGCATGGATCACGGCTTGTCCCGGCGGAAGGAATTACGCAACACTGGTGTTGTGAAAAACATGCGCGAGCACGCCCAGCAGCAGGAGGCCGAGTCGGCCTCCTCCTGTGACGTGCCCGTGACGGCGGCCGAGGTGCTGCTGGAGGGCCACCGGGCCACCCGGGACCGGGTCGCGCGGTCGATCCTGGACCACGGCCCCTCCTCCGCCGCCGACCTGGCGAACCGGCTCGGCCTCACCGCCGCCGCCGTCCGCCGCCACCTCGACGGGCTGGCCGCCACCGGCCTGGTCGAGTCCCGTGAACAGCGGGTCTACGGAAGCCGCGGCCGGGGCCGCCCGGCCAAGGTCTTCGTGCTCACCGACGCCGGCCGGGACGCCTTCTACCAGGCGTACGACCAGCTCGCCGCCGACGCGCTGCGCTGGATCGCGGACTCGGTGGGCGGCGGCAAGGCGGGCGAGGAGGCGGTCGCCGCCTTCGCCCGCGCCCGCTTCGGCAAGCAGGCCGAGAAGTACCTGGAGGCCCTGCGTCTGGCCGCCGCCGGGGAGCGCACCGAGGCGCTGGCCCAGGCGCTGAGCGCGGACGGGTACGCTGCCACGGTGCGGCGTGTCCCGTCGGCCGCGGCCCAGGCCCCGGCGGGTGCCCAGCTCTGCCAGCACCACTGCCCGGTCGCGCACATCGCCGAGCAGTTCCCGCAGCTCTGCGAGGCGGAGACCGAGGTCTTCTCCCGGCTCCTGGGCACCCATGTGCAACGGCTGGCCACGATCGCCCACGGCGACGGGGTCTGCACCACCTATGTGCCGGCATCCGGTGCCGCATCGTCGTCCGCCCGGGTGCCCTCGGGCCGCGGCTCCGATGCAGCGCCGACTGCCGGTACGTCCACCGAAGATTCTGCGTCCGCGCGTTAGGAAGCTCGCATGACTGACACCGTTTCGCACCCGGAGCTCGACGGCCTGGGCAATTACGAGTACGGCTGGGCCGACCCGGACACCGCCGGTGCCGCGGCCAAGCGCGGGCTCAGCGAGGAGGTCGTCCGCGACATCTCCGCGAAGAAGAACGAGTCCGAGTGGATGCTCAACCTGCGTCTCAAGGGCCTGAAGCTGTTCGGCAAGAAGCCCATGCCGACCTGGGGCTCCGACCTCACCGGCATCGACTTCGACAACATCAAGTACTTCGTCCGCTCCACCGAGAAGCAGGCCGAGTCCTGGGAGGACCTGCCGGCGGACATCAAGGCCACCTACGACAAGCTCGGCATCCCGGAGGCGGAGAAGCAGCGCCTGGTCGCCGGCGTCGCCGCCCAGTACGAGTCCGAGGTCGTCTACCACCAGATCCGCGAGGACCTGGAGGAGCAGGGCGTCATCTTCCTGGACACCGACACCGCGCTGCGCGAGCACCCGGAGCTGTTCAAGGAGTACTTCGGCACCGTGATCCCGGCCGGCGACAACAAGTTCGCCGCGCTGAACACCGCGGTGTGGTCCGGCGGCTCGTTCATCTACGTGCCGAAGGGCGTGCGCGTGGACATCCCGCTGCAGGCCTACTTCCGGATCAACACCGAGAACATGGGCCAGTTCGAGCGGACGCTGATCATCGTCGACGAGGACGCCTACGTCCACTACGTCGAGGGCTGCACCGCCCCGATCTACTCCTCCGACTCGCTGCACTCGGCGGTCGTGGAGATCATCGTCAAGAAGGGCGGCCGCTGCCGCTACACGACCATCCAGAACTGGTCGAACAACGTCTACAACCTGGTCACCAAGCGCGCCGTGGCGTACGAGGGCGCGACCATGGAGTGGATCGACGGCAACATCGGCTCCAAGGTCACCATGAAGTACCCGGCCGTCTACCTGATGGGCGAGCACGCCAAGGGCGAGACCCTGTCGATCGCCTTCGCGGGCGAGGGCCAGCACCAGGACGCCGGCGCCAAGATGGTGCACATGGCGCCGAACACCTCCTCCAACATCGTCTCCAAGTCGGTGGCGCGCGGCGGCGGCCGGACCTCCTACCGCGGCCTGATCGAGATCGGCGAGGGCTCGCACGGCGCCAAGTCCAACGTGCTGTGCGACGCGCTGCTGGTCGACACCATCTCCCGCTCGGACACCTACCCGTACGTGGACGTCCGCGAGGACGACGTGTCCATGGGCCACGAGGCGACCGTCTCCAAGGTCAGCGAGGACCAGCTCTTCTACCTGATGAGCCGCGGCCTGACCGAGTTCGAGGCGATGGCGATGATCGTCCGCGGCTTCGTCGAGCCGATCGCGCGCGAGCTGCCGATGGAGTACGCGCTGGAGCTCAACCGGCTGATCGAGCTGCAGATGGAGGGCTCGGTCGGCTGACCTGCCGGCCGCCTACCGCCCACCGACTTTTCGAGGAAGAGAGCACCACGACAGCCATGGCTGACGTTCAGAACACCACCGGGGCGACCACCGCCGGTTCGATCGAGGTCGGCACCGCCGGCGCCGGCGCGCAGCTCGCCGGCCCCGGCACCGGCCGCACCGCGGTCCAGCAGCCGATCGACGCGCGCGTCGCGGTCAAGCCGTCCTTCGACGTGAACGACTTCCCGGCGCCCACCGGCCGCGAGGAGGACTGGCGGTTCACCCCGCTGCACCGCCTCGGCGGGCTGCACGACGGCACCGCCGCCGCCGCGGAGAAGGGCGAGGACAAGGTCGAGCTCGCGCTGCCGGACGGCGTCACCGCCGAGACCGTCGGCCGGGACGACGCCCGCCTGGGCAAGGCCGGCACGCCGGTCGACCGGGTCGCCGCTCAGGCGTTCAGCGCCTTCGAGCAGGCCCTGGTGGTCACCGTCCCCAAGGACGCGGTGCTGACCGAGCCGGTCAAGATCGACGTGCACGCCGAGGGCGGGGTCCGCTTCGCCCACGTGGTGATCGACGTCAAGCCGTTCGCCGAGGCCGTCGTGGTGCTCAACCACGAGGGCACCGGCACCCGGGCCGCCAACGTCGAGCTGCTGGTCGGCGAGGGCGCCAAGCTCACCTTCGTCTCCGTGCAGGACTGGGAGCGCGACGCCGTCCACGTCGCCCAGCACAACGCGCTGGTCGGCCGGGACGCCACCTTCAAGTCCGTGGTCGTCACCTTCGGCGGCGACCTGGTCCGCCTGCACCCGCGGGTCAACTACGCCGGCCCCGGCGGCGAGGCCGAGCTGTTCGGCCTGTACTTCGCCGACGCCGGCCAGCACCTGGAGCACCGCCTGGTCATCGACCACGACACGCCGCACTGCCGGTCGAACGTGGCGTACAAGGGCGCGCTCCAGGGCCAGGACGCCCACGCGGTCTGGGTCGGCGACGTGCTGATCCGCGCCGCCGCGCTCGGCACCGACACCTACGAGCTCAACCGGAACCTGGTGCTCACCGACGGCGCCCGGGTCGACTCCATCCCGAACCTGGAGATCGAGACCGGCGAGATCGTCGGCGCCGGCCACGCCTCGGCGACCGGCCGCTTCGACGACGAGCAGCTGTTCTACCTGATGGCCCGCGGCATCCCGGCCGACGAGGCCCGCCGCCTGGTGGTCCGCGGCTTCTTCGCCGAGCTGCTCCAGCAGATCGGCGTGGCCGAGGTCCAGGAGCAGCTCATGGAGAAGATCGACGCCGAGCTGGAATCGGCGGTCTGAGCACGATGACCTTCCTCCGTGCCTGCGCGCTGAGCGACCTCCAGGAGGACGTTCCCAAGCGCGTGGACCTCAACGGCGTGCCGGTCTCCGTCGTCCGCACCGACGAGGGGGTGTTCGCGATCAACGACACCTGCTCGCACGCGAACGTCTCGCTCTCCGAGGGCGAGGTCGAGGACTGCATGATCGAGTGCTGGCTGCACGGCTCCAGCTTCGACCTGCGCACCGGCAAGCCCTCCGGCCTGCCCGCCACCAAGCCGGTCGCTGTCTACCCCGTAAAGATCGAAGGGGACGATGTGCTCGTCTCCGTCAACCAGGAGTCCTGAGTACACATGGCAACCCTTGAAATCCGCGACCTGCACGTCTCCGTGGACGCCGAGAACGGCCCGCGCGAGATCCTGAAGGGCGTGGACCTGACCGTCAAGCAGGGCGAGACCCACGCCATCATGGGCCCGAACGGCTCCGGCAAGTCCACCCTGGCCTACTCGCTGGCCGGCCACCCCAAGTACACCGTCACCGGCGGCTCGGTGCTGCTGGACGGCGAGGACGTCCTGGAGATGTCCGTCGACGAGCGCGCCAAGGCCGGCGTCTTCCTGGCCATGCAGTACCCGGTCGAGGTCCCCGGCGTCTCGGTCAGCAACTTCCTGCGCACCGCCGCCACCGCCGTCCGCGGCGAGGCCCCCAAGCTGCGGCTGTGGGTGAAGGAGGTCAAGGAGGCGATGGCCGCCCTCCAGATGGACCCGGCCTTCGCCGAGCGCAACGTCAACGAGGGCTTCTCCGGCGGTGAGAAGAAGCGCCACGAGATCCTCCAGCTGGAGCTCCTCAAGCCGAAGATCGCGATCCTCGACGAGACCGACTCCGGCCTGGACGTCGACGCGCTGCGGATCGTCTCCGAGGGCATCAACCGGGTCCGCTCGACCGGCGAGGTCGGCACCCTGCTGGTGACCCACTACACCCGCATCCTGCGGTACATCAAGCCCGACCACGTCCACGTCTTCGCGGGCGGCCGCATCGTCGAGTCCGGCGGCGCCGAGCTGGCCGACAAGCTGGAGGAAGAGGGCTACGAGGCGTATGTGAAGGGGGGCGCGTCCGAGTGACCCATCCGTTCACGGGACTGCTCGACACCGACGCCATCCGCAAGGACTTCCCGGTCCTCCAGCGGGTGCTGCACGACGACAAGCCGCTCGTCTACCTGGACAACGCGGCCACCTCGCAGAAGCCGCGCCAGGTGCTGGAAGCCCTGACCGCCTACTACGAGCGGCACAACGCCAACGTCCACCGCGGCGTGCACGTGCTCGCCGAGGAGGCCACGGCGCTGTACGAGGGCGCCCGGGACAAGGTCGCGGCGTTCGTCAACGCGCCGAGCCGCAACGAGGTGATCTTCACCAAGAACGCCTCGGAGTCGCTCAACCTCGTCGCCAACATGCTCGGCTGGGCCGACGAGCCCTACCGGGTGGACGCCGAATCCGAGATCGTCATCACGGAGATGGAGCACCACTCCAACATCGTCCCGTGGCAGCTGCTGTCGCAGCGCACCGGTGCGAAGCTCAAGTGGTTCGGGCTGACCGACGAGGGCCGGCTCGACCTGTCCAACATCGACGAGCTGATCACCGAGAAGACCAAGGTGGTCTCCTTCACCCTGGTCTCCAACCTGCTGGGCACGGTCAACCCGGTCGAGACGATCGTCCGCAAGGCCCAGTCGGTCGGCGCGCTGGTCGTCATCGACGCCTCGCAGGCCGCGCCGCACATGGTGCTGGACGTCCAGGCGCTGGAGGCCGACTTCGTCGCCTTCACCGGCCACAAGATGCTGGCCCCGACCGGCATCGGCGTGCTCTGGGGCCGGCACGAGCTGCTGGAGGACCTCCCGCCGTTCCTCGGCGGCGGCGAGATGATCGAGACCGTCACCATGGGCTCGTCCACCTACGCCCCGGCGCCCCACAAGTTCGAGGCCGGCACCCCGCCGATCGCCCAGGCGGTCGGACTCGGCGCGGCCATCGACTACCTCCAGGACATCGGCATGGAGAAGATCGCGGCGCACGAGCACGCGATCACCGAGTACGCCGTCGAGCGGCTGCTGGAGGTCCCGGAGCTGCGGATCATCGGCCCGCGCACGGCCGTGGACCGCGGCGCGGCGATCTCCTTCACCCTCGGCGACATCCACCCGCACGACGTGGGCCAGGTGCTGGACGAGCAGGGCATCGCCGTGCGCGTCGGCCACCACTGCGCGCGGCCGGTCTGCCTGCGGTACGGAATTCCGGCGACCACGCGGGCGTCGTTCTATCTGTACTCGACGCCGGGCGAGGTCGACGCGCTGATCGACGGCCTGCACCACGTCCGGAACTTCTTCGGCTGACGGGACGGGGCAGGACGACCATGAAGCTCGACTCGATGTACCAGGACATCATCCTGGACCACTACCGCAACCCGCACGGCAAGGGGCTGCGGGACGGTGACGCCGAGGTGCACCACGTCAACCCGACGTGCGGCGACGAGATCACCCTGCGGGTGAAGCTCGACGGCGCCACCGTGGCCGACGTCTCGTACGAGTCGCAGGGCTGTTCGATCAGCCAGGCGAGCGCCTCGGTGCTCAACGACCTGGTGGTCGGCAAGACCGTGGGCGAGGCGCAGGCGGTCCAGGAGGCCTTCCTGGAGCTGATGCAGAGCAAGGGGCAGGGCGAGGGCGACGAGGAGGTGCTGGAGGACGCGGTCGCGTTCGCCGGTGTCTCCAAGTACCCGGCCCGGGTCAAGTGCGCCCTGCTCAGCTGGATGGCCTGGAAGGACGCCACCGCCCAGGCGCTCGCCCAGAACCCCGCCGTGAACGACTGAACCCGTAGAGGAGGACAAGACCATGAGTGACGAGAGCACCACCACCGCCGGCACCGAGGCCTCCGCTGCGGAGGAGCAGCAGCCCGGCGTCATCGTCGGCACCACCGCCGGCACGGTCTCGGTCGAGGACCTGACCGAGGCCCTGATGGACGTCGTCGACCCCGAACTGGGCATCGACGTCGTCAACCTGGGCCTGATCTACGGCATCCACATCGACGAGTCCGACGTGGCCACCATCGACATGACGCTCACCTCGGCGGCCTGCCCGCTGACCGACGTCATCGAGGACCAGGCCAAGACCGCCACCGACGGCCTGGTGCAGGACCTGCGCATCAACTGGGTCTGGATGCCGCCGTGGGGCCCCGACAAGATCACCGACGACGGCCGCGAGCAGCTCCGCGCGCTCGGCTTCAACGTCTGAGGTCTTTCTGACGTCAACCTGCTGCCGCGCGACACCCACGGGGTCGCGCGGCAGTGGTGTGTCCGGGTCCCTTTCGCCCGTCGCGGGGAACACCCGCGCGGCATCCCCTTTGCTGCGCGGGTTCGCCGCCGTTCCCCACCGTCCACCCCCCACCCGCCTGCCGGCGGGTGCCCGCCCCTGCCTTCGCCGCGCGCCGCCCGGCCCGGCGGCGCGCGGCGACAGCCGCTCAGGGCTCCGGGCAGTAGGTCGGTGCACTGATGAAGCCACCGGTCCGATTCCCTCGTCCGACCACCTCGCGGAGGACCGCATCGATCTCTTGGGGGAGCAGGTTGATCGTGTCGAGGGATCCGGCGGTGAGGGGAATCTCTTCGAGGATGTACTCGCCTCGGCCTTCTTGGCTGAACTCGGGGCCGGTGCGGTTCTCGAAGCTCCACTTCTCGATGGTGGCGAGGTAGAAGTCCTGACGTTCGTCGTCCGTCTCGATGGTGTGGAGGAGGCCGACGATCTCCGCCTCGCCCGCGATTTCCTCGCGGACCTCCCGCAGCAGGGCCTCTTCGGGGCTGGCATCGGTCGGCTCGATCTTGCCGCCGACGATCACCCAGTACGGGTCGATGCCGGGGCGGATGCGCTTGATCAGCAGCGTGGTGTTGTTCGGGGTGAGGAGGATGGCGCGGACGCGGTGCTGCATGGTGGTCTCTTCCTGTCGCGATGGTCTCGGTGGTGTGGGGTGGGTCAGTGGAGGAGCCCGCCGCCGTTGACGTGCAACGACTGACCGGTGATGAAGGACGCGCTGGGACCGGCAGGTCGTTCTCCGCCTCGACCCGGATGGCTCCAGCCGCCACCCGGCGTGAGAAGCCTGATGCGCCGGCCCGGTCAGTCGCGCGCCATCGTCCGCAGACCATGCCGTCAACTTGCTGCTGTGCAAACCTCTCCTTCGAGGGAAACGTTTGCGCGGCAGTGGTATATCTGCGACCAGGCGGCCAGGCTGGTGCCGCGACCTCGGAAGGAGCGACGTGATGGCTGTGGAAGCGATCGGACACTGGACGTTGCCCGACTCGGCGTACGCCATGTGGGTCCGCGGAGAGCTGGCCGACCACCTGCGACTGCCCGACGACGGCACGCGGGTCGAGGTCGTCGGAGGGGAGTTCGTCGTGTCACCGGCGCCGGTCTACGCCCATGGAGGGATTCTCTCGGACATCCAGGAAGCGTTCCTGGCCGCCCGGCTCGCTGATGCGGGATTCCGGTGGAGGGCGGTTCAGGCGGTCAACCTGGACTTGGTCGAGATCGGCGATGGCTACATCCCCGACATGGTGATCGTGGACCGGGACACCGATGCGGCGAAGCGTGCCGAAGAGGTGTTGCACCTTCACGCGCACGAGATCGGTCTCGTGGTCGAGGTGACCTCCTCGTCCAACGCCCGTGACGACCGCCGCCCGGCGTTCGGAAGGCCGGGCAGGTCCACCAAGTGGAACGGGTACGCCCGGGGCGGGGTGCCGTACTACCTGTTGGTGGACCGGGACCCGCGGCAGTCCGGTGTCACGTTGTTTGGGGAGCCGGACCGGGGCGAGGGGACGTACGAGGTGCTCGGGGAGTGGAAGTTCGGCGAGTCCGTCCGGCTGCCGGAGCCGTTCGGCGTCGAGATCGTGACCGGGGCCTGGAAGTCCTGAAGCGTCTGAGATCCGCCGGACGACGAACGACGCTGCCGATGAAGAGGAGCGCGGGGGTGCCGGTCGGTGTACCGGGCGGCGACGACCAGGCCGAGGCCGGTGGCCAGGCCGGTCATGCCGAGGCGGTGACCATGCGGTCCGAGGTGGGCGGCACGCGGCGCTGATTGTGTAGCCCCTTCGGACCGGTGGGGACAGCGTGTCTCAGGCGGCGAGTTGTGCGGGCCGACTGCCGGCCAGTGCGGAGCGCAGGGCGGTTCGGACTCGGGCGGCACCTGCGGCCGCCACGTCCGCGCCCTGGCCGGCCGTGGGGGTTCGGGCCGTCAGGCCGGCGCACGGGCGGCAGATGCCCGGTCGGGGCACGGGGTCGTGGCACGTGGCGCACTCGGCGTACCGGGCCGGTGGCCGCGTGGTGGGCTGGGCGGGAGGCATCTTGTGCTCCAGGCGGTAGCGGAGCACTGAGGCCGCCGAGTGCATCGGGACGGGCAGGCCCGGCAGCAGGGCGTGGGCGAGGTCGGCGTGGGTCGCGCCGCGCTGCAGCCACTGTGCGACGAGGGGAGCCAACTCCCGGGCCTCGGCCTCGCCGAGGCGCAGACGCGGCTCGGGCCGGATCACCCGGAACAGGGTGGCGACCGCTTCGCGGACCTCTTCGGAATCCGGAGGTGGTGGGAGGGTGGGTTCTTGCTGCCGGTTCTTTACTACAGAGCCGACTGCGCGACCGGTGCTCGCTCCACCGGACGCCGGAGGGGTGGCACTCGGCCGCGCGAGCTGCGGGGTGTCGTAGACGTGGGTCTCGGTGCGGATCGTGCCGTCCGGCATGCGGATCTTCTCGACGCGGTAGTAGCCCGCCTCGGTCAGCTCCTTCAGGGCCTTGCGGACGGCGCCGCGCCCTTGGGGGCTGGTGTCGGCCATGTGTCGGCCGTCCTCACGCCAGCCGTCGGGGCGGGAGAGGAGGTCCGCGAGTAGGCCGCGGGCGGTGTAGGAGAGCCGCCGGTACTGCAGCACGCGGTTGGGTAGCACGGTGAAGTCGCGCACGTGGGCGCTACGATGGACGCGCATTGGGAGGTTGGACTCCTGGTGCCGGACCCCGGGGTGTTCCAGCACCGCCGGGGTCGCCCTGTTTTTGGTTGGACTACGGAACGTACCACGGCACTTGACGCAATGTGAGACGTTCGCGACATTCAGTGCGTGACCAGTGCGGGCCCACCCGGTTGGGTCGCCCCCAAGACTCGAACCCGCCGCCTCCATCACGGCCCGCTCGCGCCAGCAGGTCAAGGTCAGGCGGATTCGGTCCGATCCACTTCTGCTGCGCTCGGCTGTGCGAGCCAGACCAGCCGTGCGGTGATCCCCGGTCGCCTGGTGAAATGGCGCAAGGCCCGATCAGGAGACGTGAGGGTCATGCGCGCCTGCCCGTCGATGCTGATCACGTGCGCTCGCCCGCTGTGGTCGGCGACCCCCCAGGCCACGATCCACCCGTCGACGTCCGGGAGGCCCTCGCTGTACACCTGGACGACGGCGAACAGACGGGGCGCGGTGTCGAGCACGAGCCCGCACAGCTCCTGGTCGAAGGTCGGGCCGGTCGGCTGCCGAGGCGTGATCGGACGGGGGCTTTGCGGTGGCGCAGCAGCCATGGAGTTCTCCTACGTGAATGGGATCGGACGCGGCGCTGCCACCATCACGGGCAGCGGAACGCTCGCACGGGTCGGTGTCAGATCAGCGAGGCCAGGACGCCGCGTGGCCAGTGGCCGAGCCAGAACGCGGCGGTGGACGGTTGGGGCTGGTCCTCGGTGGAGCCGTCGTGGGGCAGTAGTTCGGTGGGGGCGATGTAGCCCTCGCCGGGGTCGATCCGCAGCCGGAAGACGCGCAGGGGCAACCCGAGGGCGGCGTAGGCCCGCAGGTCGTCGGTGTGCGGATAGCGGTCCTCGGGGTCGGCGTGGAGATCGCGGCAGACGGCGCGGATGTCGAGGCCGCCGAGCAGGAGGTAGCGGGATCCGGGGCCGAGGTTGAAGCACAGGCGTCGGCGACCGGTGTGCTTGACCTGGTATTGGAGCCTGTCCCAATTGTCGATGTGCAGGCCGATGCGGCGGCCGCCCTTGTGATTCGGGGTGGTGGTGAGGGCCTTGGCCGGGCTCCTGGCTTGGCCGAGGTGGACGGCGTCGGGGTCGCCGAGTTGCTCGGCGAGGGTGGCGAGGGTGGCCGGTGGTGGGCCGTCGGGCAGCTTCACCAGTTCCACGAGCGTGCTGTCGACGCTCCGCTCGGTCGGGCGGAGTCCTGCCGCCAGCACGGCGGTGAGGGGCTGCCAGGGGCCGGCCGGGAGAACGGCCCCGTCCTCGTAGTCGGGCTCGCCGCGAGCGGTGCGGACGCCGGTGCTGTCACACCTGGCGATGAGGGCGGCTGGATCGGTGTGGGCGATGGCGAGAGTCACGCGGATTCCTCCCGGGCTGGGTCTACCGGTCGTCGAGGTTGTCGGCGAAGGTCACGTCCAGCTCGGTGACCAGGGCTTCGGCGAGTTCGGCCTGCTGGGTGCGGTCGATGAGGACCTTGCCGAGGTTGGCGACGCCCCGCAGCGTGGTGAGGTCGTTGCCCCGCAGGTCGAGGCCCTGGTACTTGCCCCGGCCGAACTCGGTCAGCCGCAGGTTGCAGGTGTCGAGGACCGCGCCGCCGAGGTCGCAACCCGTGAACGACGCCTCAGTGAGCGCGCACTTGGAGAAGACGACCGCGCCGGTGGCGCGGATCCGCTCGAAGGTCGCGTAGTCGAGCTTGCAGTTGTCGAAGAGGACGTTGTCCAGGGTCCCGCCGATGAGCCCGGCGCCCATGATCTTGCAGTTGCGGAAGACGACCCGGGAGAGCTTGCTGTCGGTGATGCGGGCGGCGGCGAGGTCGCAGGTGTCGAACTCGACGGATTCGAGGCGGACTTGGTCGAGCTGCATGCGGTCGACCCGCAGGTTGGAGACGCGGCCGGTGACGAGGCGGGTCTCGGCCAGATCCAGGTCCCGCAGGTCGGCGTCACCGTACTGGAAGTCCTGGACGATGCCCCGGGCGGAGTCGAGGGTGCTGACGTTGGACAGGTACAGGCCGGGCTCGTTCAGGTGGGGCAGGGTCACGGTGACACGGCCGAAGGTGACGCTGTCCATGAGGGGCTCCGCTCTCTCGAGGGTCGGGCCGGGCCCGCACCGCTGGTGCGGGCCCGGGAGGTTCGGGGGTGGCGCTACTTGCCCTTGTTCGACCAGTTGTCCCAGGTGGGCCGGTTGTCGAACTTCGGTCCGTTGTTGTCCCAGGTGGGCCGGTTGTCGAACGGCCCGGCGGTGGGGTCGGTCACGGTGACGACGCCGGTGAGGTCGGCGACGACGGCGGTGTTGCTGGCGGCCAGCAGTTCGAGCAGGGTCATGTGGCTTTCTCCTTTTGGACGGTATCGGACAGGGCAGTGACCAGGGCCTGTCGGGACACGCGGCAGTAGTTCGTCTCCGTGGTGTCCAGGCGGCTGTTCTCGAAGTAGCGATTGCCGGCCTGGGCCCCTCGGCAGAAGTCGAAGACGTCGCAGGTGGCCTCGCACGCGTCCAAGCCGGTCAGGAACTCGCGCACATAGCGCAGGCGGTGGGCGTGGTCCAGCATCGAGCCGATGCCCCGCTCCAGGACGTTGCCGGCCCGGAAGTCCTCGTAGGCCGGATCGGTGATCCCGGCGAGTTCGGGCGACAGTAGGACGACGTCGCCGTTGGAGGCGATGGTCGGGATCGGGTCGATCAACACACGGTCCCGGGCGGTTCGGTGTCCGTCGCGGAGATCCCGCAGATAGCCGCCGAGTCGGTCGATCTCGCGGATGGTCAGGTCGCGGTTGCAACGTGACCAGGCGATGGTGCGGCGCCAGAACTCGCGGGCCTGCTCGGGCGTCGGGACCGCCCGGTCGGTGTTGACGCCTTCCCTTTCCTCCATGTTCAGACCTACCGTGTGGCAGCCGAGGTCGGCCGCGAAGTCGAGCAGGCCCTCCGGGGCGTCGATGCTCTCCGCGGTGACGACCGCGATCGCCGAGAACCGTACGCCGTACTCGCGCAGACACCCGATGCCCTTCATGATCCGCTCGAAGGCAGGACGTCCGGTCCAGTCCACGCGCCGACGGTTGAGGGCGGAAGGGCCGTCGATGCTCACCCCGACGCGGAACCCGTACGCGGTGAGGAAGTCGCACCAGGCCGGTGTGATCAGTACGGCGTTGGTCTGCACCGAGTGCTCGACCAACCCAGCCTGTCGCAACGGCTCGAACGGGGCCAACAACTCCGCGAGTCGCGAGCGGCCGACGGCCAGCGGCTCACCGGCGTGCCAGACCACCTCAACCGGCTCCGGTGACGTCGTATCGGCGAACTCGGCGACGGAGCGGGCCACCGCCTCGGCGATCGCGACCGACATCGGTGCCCGCCGCTTGCGGTCGGGCAGGTAGCAGTAGGTGCAGTCCAGGTTGCAGAAAGAGTCAGCCTGGACAACGACCGTTCTCGGACGACGGGCGATGCGGCGCCGATACCGGGCCGGGGAGTGCAACATGCTGCTCCTCCAAGGGTGGAGACTGAGCCGGCGCAGGGCCGTTCACGGGGCGGGATCCTGCGCCGGGGCCGCACGGGGCGGGCGGTGTGCAATCAGTGAACGACAGTCACAGGCCGGTCGGTGAGGCAAAGTTGCTGGGGCTCTGGTCCCATTCCAGCCGGAAAACTTGACCGTCCCATTACCTGACCCCATGCACAGCACGTGACAACACGACTACGTTGACCTCATGTTGGCCAATGTCCCGCTCCGCCTTCGGATGTCCGAACGCCGCATGACCAAGGCCGAGTTGGCGCGCGAAGTGAACGCCGAGATCAGGGCCCTCACGGGGAAGCTCGGCTCCGTGTCAGAGCGCACGGTGCACAACTGGCTGACCGGTGCGACCCGGTGGCCGCCGTTGAAGATCCGCCTCGCACTCAGGGCAGTATTCGCATGTACGCCCGAAGACCTGGGCTTCGTCCCGACCGGGCGGGCCCGCACCACACCGGAGGACGACGTGAGGCGACGCGACTTCATAGCGGCGGCCGGAGGTGCGGCCGTGACCGTGCTCACGAGCCCCCCTGCCGTGGCATCGAGTGGCCGGATCGGCGTCGATGACGTGCGGAGACTGCAGGCCCGCTTCGCCGAGGTCATCGCCAGCGACCACCGCCACGGCGGTCGGCTCAGCATCGAGACCAGGGCGACCGTGCTCGCCGATGAAGCCCTCGACCTGCAGAAGAACGGCACCGCGACCCAGCGGGTTCGTGCCCAGCTGTACGCGTGCGCGGCATCGTTCATGTCCTCGGCGATGTGGGCCGCGATCGATGGCCGTCGCTTCGACGCAGCCCTCGAGCACCATCAAAAGGCTGCCACCCTCGCTGCGATGTCCGGCGACTCCGGCATCCAGTTCCGCATCTGGTCCCACGCGGGCAGCCTGTACCGGCACCTCGGGCAGGCAGGCGACGCGCTCGCCGCCAATGAGGTCGCCCGCAGCCTACCGATCGCCCGACGCGACCCGCTGTTCGCCTCTCTCGGACACGCCCGCCACGCGGCGATCCATGGCCTGACCGGGGACTCCAACGCAGTCCGCCGGTCCATCGGACACGCACAGGACGCCCTCAATCGAGCCGACCTCGACGTCTCCCGACCGGTGTGGATCACCGCCTTCTACGACCAGTCCGAACTCGACTCGCTCGCCCTTGCCGCTCACCTCGCGGCCGGGAACTGGGAGGATGCGGAAGCGCACGCGCACCGCAGCATCGCCCAGCGGCGCGACACCATGCAGAGGTCCCGAGCGATCACCACCGTCCGGCTTGCCCGCGCCCAGCTGGGGCAGGGCGATCTTGAGCCCGCGGTCGTCACCGCCATGTCCGTCCCGGCCGAGGACTTCGCACACCCCCGCGTCACCCGCATGTTGGCAGCCTTCGGCACCTCGCTGCACAAGCTGGCCGACGGCAGTGACCCGGACCGCACCTGGACGGCATACGCCGACAACAGCTGGAGGACCACCGCGTGACCATTGAACTCCGCCACCACACCACCCTGCCCCCCGAGGCCCGGCAGGACCTGCTGGACGTGTACGCCGATGTGCGGGCCCCCCTGCTGCACCTGCCGAACTACCGCGTCGACGTGTTCGCCGAACGCCTCGACCGGCATGCCACCGAGCCCGGCTTCGAGATCGTCCTCGGCTACGACGGCGAGGTACCGGTCGGTTACGCCTATGGCAACACGATCGAGGCGGGCGACCGATACTGGAAGCGGATGACCGAGCCCCTTCCTGACGGCTACACCGAGGCCCCGGCTCTGGCCATCAAGGAAATCGGCGTCCGGACCCGCTGGCGCGGCACGGGGGCCGCCCGCCGGATCCACGACGGCCTGCTGCGCCGCCGCGTTGAGTGCCGTGTCACCCTTCTGGTCAACCCGCTCGCCGGGGACGGAAAAGTCCAGCGGCTCTACGAGACCTGGGGCTACCAGGCGTTCAACGCTCAACAGCCCTCTCCGGACTCGCCCCGGCTGACCGCGATGATCCGCCCGATCCGCTGAGCCTGGGTCGGCGGCGTCTGGGAGTACACGCGGATGTTTGACCGTCAGTCGCCCTGCTTCTTCTGTGCCGCGCGCCGCCCGGCCGGGCGGCGCGCGGCCAGGCCCGGGGCGGGCACCCGCCGGTAGGCGGGTGGGGGGTGGATGGTGGGGAACGGCGGTGAACCTGTTCAGCGAAGCAGATCGCGCGCGGGTGTTCACCCGGCGGCGGGCGAAGTGGGGATGGGTGGGCGCCGCGGATGGACGAACGACGCTGCCCGGGACTTCTTCGGAAGTCCCGGGCAGTTTTTCGTGGGGTGGGGTCAGGCCGTCGGCTTGGGCTTGCGGGCGATGGCGAGGGCCAGGGCGGCGCAGAGGGCGGCGGCGAGGGCGGTGAAGCCGCTGATGGCGGGGAGGAGGCCGTAGCGCTGGACCAGGGCGCCGAGGGCGATGATCGGGCCGGAGCTGCCGAGGTAGACGATGACCCAGAGGGAGCTGAGCTCGGAGCCCCGGCGTTCGGGGTTCATCGCGGCGACGGCGCCGGTGAACAGGGAGCGGTAGGCCACGCCCTGGGAGATGCCGCCGAGGACGCTGCCGATGAAGAGGAGCGCGGGGGTGCCGGTGTACCCGGCGGCGACGACCAGGCCGAGGCCGGTGGCCAGGCCGGTCATGCCGAGGGCGGTGACCACGCGGTCCGAGGTGGGCGGGACGACCAGCTGGGTGGCGGCCGAGGAGCCGAGCAGGAGGGCGGCCACGATCGCGCCGACCAGCTTGGAGTCGGTGTGCAGCAGGTTGGCGGCGAAGGCCGGAGCGAGGCTGAGGTAGACGCCGAAGACCGCGTAGGAGACGAATCCGGCCGTGGCGGCGAGCAGGAACTCCCGGCGGCCGGTGCGCGGCAGGCGCAGGCGCTGCGGGCGCAGGTGGGCCGGGGTGGTGATCCGGGGCGGCGACGCCGGCGGGCGGTTGCGGCCGGGCATCCGGGGGTGGAGGAGGGCGAGCGGCACGCAGAGCGCCACCAGGGCGATGGCGTGCAGCAGGAAGGGCGTCAGCAGCGGGTCGGAGCCGCCGGCCAGCAGGGCGCCGACGACCGGGCCGAGCGCGACGCCGCCCGCCGAGCAGGCCAGGGTGATCTTGGCGGCGAGGGTCGGGCGGTCGGGCAGCAGGTCGCCGAGGGCGGCTCCGGCGGCGCCGGTGGCCAGGCCGACCGCGATGCCCTGGACGGCGCGGCCGGCGGCGAGCTGCCAGAAGCTGCCGGCGGTGGCGAACACGACGTCGCCCATGGCGGACAGCGCGACGGCGGGCAGGATCAGGGCGCGTCGGCCGAGGTGGTCGGACCAGTGGCCGACGACGGCGAGCACCGGGATCAGCGCGAACACGTAGACCGCGAAGAGGACCGTGGTGTCGAGCGCGGTGAGGTTCAGCCGTTGCTGGAGCAGCGAGTAGATCGGGGTCGCGAGGTTGGCGCCGATCAGCATCAGCAGCAGGGCGGCGGCCACCAGGCCGACGCGGACGCCGCGCAGCGCGTTCCAGCGGCTGATCGTGGCGAGCTGGAGCTGGGCGCGAGGCGCGAGCTCCAGGGGAAGCAGGGCCTCCGACAGTCGGCGTCCGTCGAGCTGCGCGGTGCGCAGGCCGGAGCCGGCGGGGGAGAGGTCCGCCATGGCAGGGGTCTCCTGTGGCCGGGCACCACCGGGGTCGGCGGGGTGTGCCGGCGCGCCCGTCCGGAGGCGCTGTGGTGGTGGCCGCGGGTGAGGGCTCCCTGGTGGGGCGAGGTGAGCTGAAGAGGGCCCCTCCGGCCCGGGGTCGGGCGGAGGGCGGTGGGCTTCGTTGCCCCGGTGGCACGCGCGGGGTGTGCGCGGTACCAGACCGAAGGATAAAGGGTAGGCGTACGCCCACGGCGCGCGCCCCTGGACGCGCCCCACACGGCCGGGCATCGGGGGTGCCCGACCTATACGCTGAGGTGGTGGATCGGTACGCGGCGCTGTTTGGCTGACCGCTGGCTGAGGGAGAGCGCACAACGATGGCCGGACGACGTCGCAAGAACACCGGGGCTCCGGCGGGTGAGGGCAGCACCGAGGCCGTGCTGCCGGCCGACCTGGAGCTGCAGGACCTCTACGGGGCGTTCGCCGCGCACGGGCTGGACGACGAGGACCTGGACGACGCGGCCGTCCTGGTCCCGCCGGTGAAGCTGCCCGCCGAGCGCGAACTGGCCGAGCAGGCGAAGGCCGTACCGATGTTCGGGTACGCGCTGGCGCTGGCCCGCTGGGCCGCCCCGCACCGGGCGGTGGACGAGTTCGGGGACCTGGTCGAGGAGGACCGCGCGCCCGCGGCCCGGCTGCTGGGCCTGGCCCCGGCCGAGGGCGAGGTGCCCGAGGAGGCCGAGGTCGAGGCGCTGCGGGCCTGGTCGCTGGCCTGCGACCTGGACCTGGTGGAACTCGGCACGACCGCGGAGGGTGAGCACGTCGCCGTCCCCGGCCCGGACCTGGAGCCCGCCGAGCAGGGCGACCCGGAGACCGTCCTGGAGCTGTGGCTGACCGCCGCCGGGATCGTCCGGGAGCTGGCCGTCGAGGCGGACTCCGTCCCGGAGGAGGCCGAGGGCGAGCCGACCGGGCTCGGCGGGGCGGGCGAGGGCGCCGAGCCCGCCGGGGAGGTCGAGGAGGACGAGGACGCGCTCTCCGAGGTCGAGGAGGCCCGCGACGAGGCCGCCGAACTGCTGGACGAGGCCCTGCAGGTGCTCTACGAGACCACCGCCTTCGCCGAGCCGGGCAACGAGACCGTGCCGCTGGGCGTGCTGGCCGCGCTGCTGGTGGTCCCGGAGGGCGAGGAGCCGAGCGAGGAGCTGCTCGGTGACATCACCGACGTGATGGTCGCGCTGGACCCGATGCTGGGCGACCTCGCCGAGCTCGGCCTGCTGGAGTACCGCCCGATCGACCCCGAGCTGTTCGACGAGGAGGACGGGGAGGAGCCCGCCGTGGTCGGCGAGGAGCCGCTGGACGAGGAGGAGTCGGCCCGGTTCGGGCTGGTCCGGCTGACCCCGCTCGGCCAGTACGGCATCCGGCAGTGGCTGCTGGAGGACGGCTACGACGCGCCGCTGGTCGGCGACCTCGCCAAGGGGGACGCGGCCGAGCTGCTGCGCGGGGTGTGCGAGTCGGCCAACGTGCTCCCCGAGGAGGAGCTGCGGGTGTGGACCGCCGACCGCGAGCCGGTGGCGGCGGCGCGCGAACTGCTCGCGGCGGCGCGCGGCGCCGACGGCTACGGCCCGCTGCGCCGGATGCTCTGCGTCTCGGCGCTCAACCTGCTCGGGCCGGACGCGGCGCCGGCCGTCCGGGAGGTCATGGACGACCCGGAGCTGGGCGGTGCGGCACGGGCCTGGCTGACCGCGCAGGGGGCGACGGACGTGCCGGTGCCGGACCGGGCGATGGCGCTGTGGACGGTGGTCGACACCTTCGCCGCCCAGCTGCTGGACAACGGCGGGGACGCCGAGCTGCTGCGCGAACTGATCACCGACCTGCCGGTGAACGGCGATCCGGCCGGGTGGTTCGGCGAGCTGTGGCGGGTCGACCACCCGTACACGGCGGACGTCCTGGAGGCCATCGGGGAGCTGCACCCGGACCGGGCGCTGGCCAAGGAGGCGCGCAAGGCGGCCTTCAAGGCGCGCTCCAGGAACTGAGGCCTCACGGTGTGCTTCGGTAGCCGGGGCTTCTCGGGGTGTTCCGGGAGCCGACGCCTCCTGGTGCGCTCCGGGTGCCGGGGCCCCACGGTGTGCTCCGAGGGCCCCGGTCAGGGAAGGTCCAGCGAGCCGTCCTCGGTGAAGGGGAAGAACGGATTGTGGGCCAGCTCCCAGAGGTGGCCGTCCGGGTCCTCGAAGTAGCCGGAGTAGCCGCCCCAGTCGGTCGGGACCGGCGGCTTGACCACCACGGCGCCGGCCTCCACCGCCGTCCGCAGCGCGGCGTCCACCAGCGCGGGGGACTCCAGGTTCACCGCGAGGGTGACGCCGCGGAAGGAGGGCTCGCCGGTGACGGGCAGGCCCGCGTCGGCGGCCAGCTCCTCGGTGGGGAAGAGGCCGAGCGCGGAGTCGGCGGTGCGGAACCACACGATCTCCGGGCTGGAGGCGGCGGAGCGCTTCCAGCCGAGCGCCTCGTAGAAGCGGGCGCTGCGGTCGAGGTCGGTCACCCCGAGGGTGACGATGCTGATCCGGGCGGGGAAGGTGCCCTGTCCGGTCCGGTCCTGTGCTGCGTCGTTCTGTGCTGTCATGCCGCCCAGGTTAGGGAGGGCGGCTGACAACGGGGCTCCTGACACGGCCACCACCCCGGCCCGGGGGCGGAGCTGATGACCCGGCAGCTGCGGCCACGTAAGGTGGCGTCAGCGGTGCGGGCGCGAGGACTCGGGGGTGCGACACAGGATGGTGCGGGAGAGCGGCGGCGGGCACCAGAAGCGGAACACCGGCTCCCCGGGGGCCGCCCCGGCTCCGGACCGGCCGGTCCGGGAGGACCGTTTCGCCGGTGGGCCCGCGGGCCGGGCACCGGACCGGTCGGCCGGGCGGTCCGCGGATCAGCCCGGGGATCAGCCGGCGGAGCAGCACGCCGACCGGTTCGCCGTTCAGGAGGAGTTCTCCCGCAGGACCCTGGCGGCGGCCGACTTCCCGGTGTACGGCGTGGCCGGCGGGACGCCGGTGGACAGGACACCGGCCGGCGGGACGCCGGTGGACAGGACACCGGCGGACGGGACACCGACGGGTGGGACGTCGGCCGGTGAGGCGCTGGCCGCCTTCGAGACCTCCGGCGGCGAGCTGTGCTGGGTCGAGGTCCAGTGCGGTGACTGGCGTTCGGCGGCCGGCCCGTACGTGACCGTGCGCACCTACCGGCCCGGCGCCGACCGGGGTGAGCAGCTGCCCGAGCTGGAGGACCTGGTCGAGGACGAACGGGACCGCGTCTACGAGCAGTTGGGTGTCGACGAGGGCGACGGTCCGGGCCGGGTGCGGGCGTTGCGCGCATGGATCACGGTGGACGGCGAGCCCTGCGCGGTGGAGGTGCACGAGGACCGGCCGGTGCCGGAGCCCGGCGCCCCGGCGGCGGCCGGGCCGGAGCCGGTGTGGGCGGGGCGGCTGCGGGTCGGCGGGCTGACCGTCACGGTGTGCGGGCGCGGGGTGGCCCCCGGGGCGTTGGAGCTCGGGTCGATCGGCGACTTCGAGCGCTGCCTGCGCGGCCGCACCGAGCTGCTGCGCGACCTGGCCGCCCGGCGGGCCCGCCACGTTCCGGTCGAGGAGCGCGAACTGCCGCCGGTGGTCGGGATGGAGGCGCACCGGGCGCTGATCGAGCAGAGTGTCGCCGAGTCCGCCGCGATCGAGGCGCAGGTGCGGGTCGGGCGCACGCCGAGGCTGCCGCGCGGGCTGCGCGGGGAGGTCGGCGCGGTGCGCTGGGAGGCGGCGGTGCGCCAGCAGATGCGGCTGGCCACCGAGACCCGGGAGGAGGCCGCGGCGGCGGTGACCTCGATGGTGAACCACCTCAACCGGCTTTCCCAGCAGACGCATTGGCTCGTCGGCACGGCGGAGGGCGAGGCGGCCGTCGAGGAGGTCGTCCGGTACACGGTGTTCGCGAGCGAGGTGGCGAGCCTGCCGGCGCAGCGGGCGTGGGCGCAGCTGTGGCGGGAGCGGCCGGGCGGCGGCGGGGCGGGGGTCTGGGAGGAGCAGCGGCTGGCCGAGCAGCTGTGGCTGTCGGCCTGGGAGCAGTGGCGGACGGCGCGGCGCTGACGGGGTGTCGGGCGGGTGTGGCCGGGTGGGTCCGCGGCGTTCCGGGTCTGACTGTCTGACTGTCTGACGGGGACATGTGTAAAGCCGAGGTCATGTGACAGTCATCGGTCGGCAAATGGCCGCCTGGCTGTGAGGTGGGCGTCATGTCGGGTTCACCCGTCCGGCGGAGCCTGCTGGGCGTCGGCATCCCGCACCGACGCCCCCGCTCATCCTCAGGAGTTGCTGCCATGTCGCTGTCCCGCCGGGACTTCGTCAACCGTTCCACCCTCGTCGGGGCCGGCGTGCTGATCGCCGGCAGCGCCGAGGCGCTGGCCAGCGCCCCGGGCGCGATCGCCGCGCCGGTCGGCGGCGAGGCGCCGGTCGCCGCGGCCGCCGGGACCAACTCGGCCGCCGGCACCGCCGTCGGCTACGGTCCGCTGGTCCAGGACCCGGCCGGCCTGCTCTCCCTGCCGAAGGGCTTCTCGTACAAGGTCCTCAACCGGGCCGGCGTCACCAAGCTGCGCACCGGCGAGTTCACCCCGAGCAACCACGACGGCACCTCCGCCTTCGAGGACGAGCACGGCGGCAACCTGATGGTCGTCAACCACGAGCTGGCCGGTGCCCGCGCCAACTGGCCGCACCCGGTGCCGCTGATCGAGGGCCACGTCTACGACCCGGGCGCGGCAGGCGGCTGCACCGTCGTGCACGCCAAGCGGGACGGCTCGGTCGAGCAGTGGGTCGGCATCGCCGGCACCGCCACCAACTGCGCCGGTGGCGTGACCCCGTGGGGCACCTGGCTGTCCGGCGAGGAGACCGAGGACAAGGCCGGCAAGAACGGCTTCACCAAGGACCACGGGTACATCTTCGAGGTCGACCCGTTCGACGACGACTACAACCGTGACCCGCAGCCGGTGAAGGCCTTCGGCCGCTACGCGCACGAGGCCGTCGTGGTGGACCCGAAGAAGGGCCACGTCTACCTGACCGAGGACGCCTCGAACCCGAACGGCCTGCTGTTCCGCTGGACCCCGCCGGCCGACTTCAAGCACGGCCGCTACAAGCTGCGCAAGCTCGCCGACGACGCCGGTGTGCTGGAGGCCTTCAAGGTCTTCGACGCGCAGGGCAAGTTCATCGACGACCTCTCCCGCGCCACCAAGGTCGGCACCACCTACGGCGTGGACTGGGTCAAGGTCCAGGACCGCGACGCCAAGACCGTCTCGGTGCGCAAGCAGTTCAAGGAGGGCGAGGTCACCCGCGCCCGCAAGCTGGAGGGCATGTGGTGGGGTGACGGCGGCTTCTACTTCGTCTCCAGCTTCGCCCGCTCGGAGAGCCCGCTCCAGCACGACGGCCAGGTCTGGTTCTACAACCCGAACCGCCGCACCATCACCCTGAAGGTGCTGCTGGGCGTCAACAGCGATGTCTGGGGCGACCACGACAACTTCGACGGCCCGGACAACATCACCGTCTCGCCGTACGGCGGCATCGTGATCGCCGAGGACGGCGAGGGCGTCTCGCACCTGTTCGGCGCCACCGAGGACGGCCTGGTCTTCCCGATCGCCCGCAACGAGCTGAACATCGGCACCGCCGAGAAGCCCGAGTTCAGCGAGTTCACCGGGGTGACCTTCTCGGACGACGGCAAGACCCTGTTCGCCAACATCCAGACCCCGGGCATCCAGCTGGCCGTCAGCGGCCCGTGGCGCCGGCTGAACGAGCACAAGCGCGGCCAGGGCTACGGCGAGTGATGAGCGGTCAGGTGTGACCGACGGAACCGGCTGACCGGTGGACTGCCCGCGGACTACTCGTCCGCGGGCAGTCGCAGTTGCAGCATCGCCAGCAGGCGCTGCTGCGGCTGGGCGAGGTCGATGCCGGTCAACTGTTCGGCGCGGCGCACCCGGTAACGCAGGGTGTTGGGGTGGATGTGCAGGGCGTCCGCGGCCACCCGCACCTCGCCGAGCGCGTCCAGCCAGGCCAGTACGGACTCGGCGAGCCGGGTGCCGTGCCGGCGGTCGTACTCGGTGAGCGCGGTCAGTCGTGGGTCGCGCAGGCCGGTGCGCTCCTGGAGCAGCGCGAGCATCTCGCTGACCAGCACCTCCGCCTGGACGTCGATCAGCGCCGCGACGTCGAGGTCCACTCCGCCGCGGCCCATCGCGTCGAGGATGCGGTCCGCCTGGGCCCGGGAGTCGGGGACCTGGGCCAGGCCGTCGACGGTCGAGCCGATCGCGGCGCGCAGCGGGACCCCCAGGTGTTCACGGGCGGCGGTCACTACCTCGGAGGCCCAGTCGCGCACGGTGGTCATCGGCAGCCCGGGGGGCAGCTCGGGCAGCAGCACGTACACCCGGGAGTCGATCGGGGCGAGCAGCGCGGCGCGGTGCCGGGCGGCGGTGTGCACCGAGATCAGGCCGGTGACGTCGGAGCGGTGCAGCGCGTCGGTGGTGTGCGCGCTGTAGGCCAGCACGGTGGCCGGGCGGCGCAGGTCCAGCCCGAGGTGGGTGGCGAGCGACTGGGGGCCGGTGGAACCCTCCAGCAGACCGGTCAGCAGGGTCTGGGTGAGCCGGACGTCGGCGGACAGCTCCCGGCGGCGGCGCACCAGCTGGGCGGCCGCGACCCGGGCGGCGCCGACCAGGGCCTGCTCGGCCAGCGGGGCCAGCGACCGGGAGCCCTCCTGGACCCAGATGGTGCCGAGCGGCTGCGCCCCGGCCCGGATGCCGACCGCGAGGCGGCGGCGCAGGCCCAGCTCGGGGTGCGGCTCGACCGCGATCGGGGTGTCCGAGCTGCGCAGGTGCTGGAAGATGCCCCACTCGCGGAGCTTGGACAGGTACGGCTCGGGGCCCTGCCAGCCGAGGATGGACAGCCGGCGCAGGTCGTCGACCTCGTCGGAGTCCGAGGAGCGGGAGTAGGCCAGCACCCGGCTCGAGGTGTCCTCGATCGAGACGATGCCGTTGGTGAGCACGGCGACGGTCTGGGCGAGGGAGAAGAGGTCGCCCGCGTTGGGCTCGGGGGCGCCGGCGGCGTCCGGGGCGTCCGGGCCGGCGATGATCGCCCGGGCCAGCGAGTCGAGGTGTTCCCAGCGCGTCTCCCGGCGCACCGAGAGCAGGGCGACGCCCGCGTCGGTGGCGGCCTCGCGCAGCGCGTCGGCCTGGCCGGGGCCGTCCAGTTTGACCGCGACGGCGGCGGCCCCGGACCGGCCGGCCGCGCGCAGGGCGGGCAGGGCGGCGCGGCCGCGGGCGCCGATCGCGAGCACGAGTTCGCCGGGGGCGGCGGTCGGGGGGTCCTCCGGGTCGAGGATGGCGACGTCGCGCACCGGGACGTCCAGCCCCTGTGGGGCGGCCTGCAGCTCGACCAGCGGTTCGCCGAGGGACATCAGGAGTTGACGGAGCGGCAGGCCGGAGGTGGTCACGTCGGTCCTCCTTCATCCGCTCGGACAACGTTTTGTGGTCGATTTTAGCCGGACGGACAGAGTTTCGACATCGAGGACGACTGTGCCCTCGCGCTGCCGGACGCCGAGCGGCGCTACACCGAGAACCTCGTCGCGCAGCTCGGGGAGCCAGGCGGCCGGTGGTGGAGGCGGTCGCGGCCGGGGCGAGGTGGTGAACGCCCAGAAGGCCGGCGCCGGAGCGTGAGCCGGTCGGGCGAGCCGGGGGCGTGAGCCCGGGGGCGCGAGGTGGGCCGGGGTGGTGCGAGGGGGTGTGAACAGTGGGGCGGCCGAGGGCGGTTCGTGACCGCGGCGTGACCCGATTCGTCGGTCCGGACAACGCCGTACGGGGGAATTTAGCCGCCCGGCCAATCATGTGGCCCGGTGGCCAGGAATAGCGTTCGTGCTGTGGTCGGTGTGCAACCCGCGCCGGCCGATCCCCCGCACTGAACGAAGGAGAGCGTGCGCTCTATGGACGCTGTGACCCAGGTCCCCGCGCCGGTGAACGAGCCGGTCCACAGCTACGCCCCCGGGAGCCCGGAACGGGCCCGGCTGGAGGCCAAGCTGAAGGAGCTGGGCGGCCAGGAGCCGGTCCAGCTGACCATGACGATCAACGGTGAGCGCCGGATGGGCGGCGGCACCGAGATCCACGTCGTCCAGCCGCACAACCACGCGGCTCGGCTCGGCACCCTGCGCAACGCCACCCAGGCCGACGCGCAGGACGCCATCGACACTGCCCTGGCCGCCGCTCCGGCCTGGCAGGCGCTCTCCTTCGACTCCCGCGCCGCGATCTTCCTCAAGGCCGCCGACCTGCTGGCCGGCCCCTGGCGCGAGACCCTGGCCGCCGCCACCATGCTCGGCCAGTCCAAGACCGCCCAGCAGGCCGAGATCGACACCCCCTGCGAGCTGGTCGACTTCCTGCGCTTCAACGTGCACTTCGCCCGCCAGATCATGGCCGAGCAGCCGATCTCCTCGGACGGCGTGTGGAACCGCAGCGACCACCGCCCGCTGGAGGGCTTCGTCTACGCGATCACCCCGTTCAACTTCACCGCGATCGCCGGCAACCTGCCGACCGCGCCCGCGCTGATGGGCAACGTGGTGCTGTGGAAGCCGTCCCCGACCCAGCAGTTCTCCGCGCACCTGCTGATGCAGCTGCTGGAGGAGGCCGGCCTGCCCAAGGGCGTCATCAACATGGTGACCGGCGACGGCCTGGCCGTCTCCGAGGTCGCGCTCAAGCACCCGGCGCTCGCCGGCATCCACTTCACCGGCTCCACCGCCACCTTCCAGCACCTGTGGCGCGAGGTCGGCAACAACATCGCCGGCTACCGCACCTACCCGCGGATCGTCGGCGAGACCGGCGGCAAGGACTTCCTGGTCGCCCACCCGTCCGCCGACCCGAAGGTCCTGAAGACCGCGATGACCCGCGGCGCCTTCGAGTTCCAGGGCCAGAAGTGCTCGGCGCTGTCGCGGGCCTACGTCCCGGCGTCGATCTGGGCCGGCCTCAAGGACGAGTTCGCCGCCGAGGTCGACGGCCTCACCATGGGCGACGTCAGCGACCTGGCCAACTTCATGTCGGCCGTCATCGACGAGCGCTCCTTCGCCAAGAACAAGGCCGCCATCGACCGCGCCCAGGCCGACCCGCAGGTCGAGGTCCTCGCCGGCGGCACCTACGACGACTCGGTGGGCTACTTCGTCCGCCCGACCGTCCTGGTCTGCCAGGACCCGTCGAGCGAGTACTTCAAGGACGAGTACTTCGGCCCGATCCTCGCCGTGTACGTCTACGAGGACGAGAAGTACGAGGAGATGCTGGCCCAGATGGAGTCGGTGTCGCCGTACGGCCTGACCGGCTCGATCATCTCCCAGGACCGCGCCGCGGCCCAGGACGCGATGCACAAGCTGCGCTTCGCGGCCGGCAACTTCTACATCAACGACAAGCCGACCGGCGCCGTCGTCGGCCAGCAGCCCTTCGGCGGCGGCCGGGCCTCCGGCACCAACGACAAGGCGGGCGCCAAGCAGAACCTGGCGCGCTGGACCTCCACCCGCTCGGTCAAGGAGACCTTCGTCCCGCCGACGGACTACCGCTACCCGCACATGGGCTGACCAGCCCCGCACCACCGATCGCACGGCTCGCCCAGTAGCCACCGGTCACCCGCGACGCCCGGTCCCGCAGCCGGGCGTCGCCCGCCGGGGCGGCGGCCCCTCCCACCCGTCGCCCGCCGCCACCCTTCTTGGGACGCGCTGCGCGCGGCGCCCCGGATGCCGCCGTCCCGGCCCTTCTGCCACCCTTGGAAACACCAGCACCAGGAGTCACGATGCTCCGTTCCGCCCTTCTCGCGGCCTCCCGGTCCCCGCAGGTCCGCACCGTGGTCGAGAAGTTCCCCCCGACCCACGCGATAGTCGAGCGCTTCGTCGCCGGCGACGTCCTCGACGACGCGGTCACCGCCACCGACGACCTGATCGCCACCGGCCGCAAGGTCACCCTGGACCACCTCGGCGAGGACACCAAGGACGCCGCCCAGGCCGCCGACACCGCCGTCGCCTACGAGCACCTGCTCAAGGCCCTCAAGGAGACCGGCCTCGCGGCCGGCGCCGAGGTGTCGGTCAAGCTGTCGGCCGTCGGCCAGTTCCTCCCGGTGGACGGCGAGAAGATCGCGCTGGAGAACGCCCGCCGCATCTGCGAGGCCGCCGCCGACGCGGGCACCACGGTGACCCTCGACATGGAGGACCACACCACCACCGACTCCACCCTCGCCATCGCGCGCGAGCTGCGGGCGGACTTCCCCTGGCTGGGCGTCGTGCTCCAGGCCTACCTGCGCCGCACCGAGGCCGACTGCCGTGACTTCTCCGGCGCCGGCTCCCGCGTGCGCCTGTGCAAGGGCGCCTACAAGGAGCCCGAGTCGGTCGCCTTCCAGGGCAAGCACGAGGTCGACCTCGCGTACGTCCGCGCCCTGAAGGTCCTGATGGCGGGCGAGGGCTACCCGATGATCGCCTCGCACGACCCCAACATGATCAAGATCGCCGGCCAGCTGGCCCAGTGGAACGGCCGCAAGCGGGACTCCTTCGAGTACCAGATGCTGTTCGGCATCCGCCCCGAGGAGCAGCTGCGCCTCGCCGGCGAGGGCAACACGATGCGCGTCTACCTCCCGTACGGCCAGGAGTGGTACGGCTACTTCATGCGCCGCCTCGCGGAGCGCCCCGCCAACCTGACCTTCTTCCTGCGCGCCATGGCCACCCGCGGCTGACCTCCGGCGTCCCAGGCCACGGCCCGCACCCCTGACGGGGGGTGCGGGCCGTCCGCGTCAGAGGAAGGGTTTGGTGTCGAGGTCGAACCCGAACGGCGCGGGGAGGGCGAGCGGTTCGCCGAAGGCGGCCAGGTGGACCTCCGTGTACTCCTCGCGGTGCGGTTTGGCGAAGAGGCTGACCTGGGACTTCTCCCGGTCGATGAGGAGGTAGAGCGGGATGCCGGCCCGGGCGTAGCAGTGCCGCTTGGTGATCCGGTCCAGATCCGGCTTGGCGGACGTCACCTCCGCCACCATGGCGACGCCGTCCGGTTCCATCCAGGACGGTGCGCCGCGGAAGAGACGGAGCTCCTCGGGGGCGAACGTGGCGTCGGGGATGACGTGGTTCTTCGGACAGAGACCTCCGCTCACGAGGCGCAGGCCCTTGCCGCCGGAGACGCTCATGTCGGTCTTGGAAAGCCTGATCACCTGCTTGAGCAGGTGGTTGATGTGGTCCTCGTGATCGCCGTCCGGCGGTGGTGCCACGATGATCTCTCCCTCGATGAGCTCGGCTCGGAAGCCTTCGGGGGAGTGCAGGCTCAGGAAGCTCTCCAGCAGGATGTCGGCCTGCGATGGGGAGCCCGTGATCGGTTGCTCATGCGCCACAGCACTCATGATGCTCCTCCTTCAGATGGCCGTCACGCTATTCGCGGCCCGGCCGGGCCGCGCCGTATGCGGCGGAGTTTCGCTCGATGGTGTGAGTTTGACGTCTCGCCTAGGATTCCCCTGCTGGTGAACTGGCTTTTCGAGCGGAGGAGTTGGGGATGCTGAAGGCTTTCGCGGAGCTGTCCACGCCGTTGGTGGCGGACGCCTGTGTGCGGCTCGGAGTGGGGCTGCGGGTGGCTCCGGCCGGGGTGGCGCCGGTGGTGGCCGGGGCCCGGGTGGCGGGGCGGGCGCTGCCGGTGCGGCACTACGGGAGCGTGGACGTGTTCCTGGAGGCGTACGGGTCGGCCCGGGACGGGGACGTGCTGGTGGTCGACAACGGCGGGCGCACCGACGAGGCCTGCATCGGGGACCTCGCGGTGCTGGAGGCGCGGGCCTCCGGGGTGGCCGGGATCGTGGTGTGGGGGCTGCACCGGGACACCGCCGAGCTGCGGGAGATCGGGCTGCCCGTGTTCAGTTACGGGGCGCTGCCGCTGGGCCCGGTGCGGCTGGACGCCCGGGAGCCGCAGGCGCTGCTGACGGCGAAGTTCGGGCCGCACCCGGTGAGCGCCGAGGACGTGGTGTTCGCCGACCCGGACGGGGTGCTGTTCGTGCCCGCCGACCGGGTCGCGCAGGTGCTGGAGACGGCCGGCGCGATCGCCCGGACCGAGCGCGAGCAGGCCGCGCGGATCGTCTCCGGGGACACGCTGCGCCGGCAGACCGGCTTCGACGAGTACCTGGAGCGGCGCGCCGCCGACCCGGCGTACAGCTTCCGCCGGCACCTGCGGCGGGTCGGCGGGGCGATCGAGGAGTGACGGGCCCTACAGCGGCCGGTGCATGACGTGCAGGCCGACGTAGCCGTCCACCGGGTGGTGGAAGGCCTCGGGGACGGTGCCGACGATCGTGAAGCCGAGTGACTCGTAGAGCCGCACGGCGTGGTGGTTGTTGGCGACGACCGCGTTGAACTGCATGGCGCGGAAGCCGCTCCGGCGGGCCCAGTCGAGGGAGTACTCGACCAGCGCCCGCCCGATCCCCCTGCCGTGGTGGGCCGGGTCGACCAGGTAGCTCGCGCTGGCGACGTGCGAGCCGTTGCCGGGGCGGTTGCGGTTCATGTTGGCGGTGCCGAGGACGCGCCCGTCCTCGTCCACCGCGACCACGGTGCGGTTCGGGGCGGTGAGCATCCACCACTCCCGGCCCAGCTCGGAGTCCATGTCCAGCGGGTAGGGGAACGTCTCGCCGGCGGCGATGACGGTGTGGAAGAACGGCCAGACGGCCGGCCAGTCCTCGGGGGCGGCCTCGCGGATCTCGATGGGCATCGGACCAGGATGGCCCCCGACGGGCGGGCGGGCGAACGGTTTTCCGGCCGGGTCAGCCACCGAGGACGGCCTTCTCGACCAGGGCGGCGGTGTGCGCCTGGCCGGTCGCGTTGGGGTGCACCACGGCGTACTCGAGGGGGAGGACGCTGGTCAGCACGCCGTCCAGCCAGTGGTCGGCGTCGCAGACGCTGTGGCCGGCGCTGGCGGGGTAGAGGTCCACGAAGGTGTCGCCGTGGGCGGCGGCGCTCCCGGCGATCAGCGCGTTGAGCGGCTCCAGGAGCGCGGTGCGGGCCCAGCCGAGGTCGCCGGCGGTGAAGGTGCCGAACTGCAGGAGGTTGCCGTACTGGCAGAGCGCGGCGTTCTCGGGGACGAGGTGCGGGTAGCCGACGGCGAGGACCTTGGCGGACGGCGCCTTGGCGTGCAGCGCGGTCAGCATCCGGTCGTAGCCGTTCCGCAGCCGGTCGAAGCGGTCGGGCAGGCTCGCGTCGAACTTGTCCTTGCAGGGGGTGCCCTGGCCGAGCCGGACGGCGCCGAGTTCGATGCAGCTCTTGAGGATCTCGGCGAAGCCGAGGTCGTTGCCGCCGACCCCGACGGTGACCAGGTCGGTGGCCGCGTCGACGGCGTCGATCTGCGGCGGGACGGCCGGGTAGGGGCCGTTCGGGTCGGTGCCGAGCGGCGGGAGCGGGCGGCCGAGCGGGGCCTGGGCGGTCGCGTCGACACCGTCGGTGGTGGCGCCGCTGCAGCTGACGTTGCGCAGGTCGACCAGGGAGCCCAGGTCGCGGCGGACGATCTCGGGGTGGGACTCGACGGTACGGGCGCAGCCGTCGCGCGGGTCCGTCTCGTCGCCGGTGGCCTCGATGACCCCGGCGGTGTAGGAGTCGCCGAGGGCCGTCCACCGCAGTGCGGCGGCGCGGTCGCCCGGCCGGGCGGCGGCCTGGGCGGTGGTCGGGGTGGTCAGCCCGGCGGCGAGCACGGTGGCGGTGCCGGCGACGGCGAGGCGGGACAGGAAGCTTGGCACGGCTCTCCTCCTCGGGGTGCGGGGGAGAGTGCGGTTCACCCCCCTGAGAGTCAATCGAGTCGCCGTGTGGACGACTTGATGCCTCAGAGGGGTGAATCCGCGGGCGTCGCGGTGACGCCGGGGGTCAGAGCGCCGCGGCGGCGGGCTCGATCATCGCCCGCGCGGTCTTGCCGTCGACGTACTCGCCGAGCGCCGTCATCTCCCACTCACCGCCAGGGCGGCGGACCAGCTTGCACATCATCACACCGGTGTGGGGCTCGGAGTGGGTGAGGTCGAAGCGGACCAGCTCCTCCTCCGTGCGGGCGTCCAGCAGCCGGCAGTAGGCGTCGCGCACGTCGGTGAACTTCTGCCCGGAGAAGGAGTTCACCACGAAGACCAGCCCGTGGACCTCGGCCGGCAGGCCCTCCAGGTGGACGGTGATCACCTCGTCGTCGCCGCCCTCGCCGCCGACCAGGTTGTCGCCGGAGTGGGAGATCGCGCCGTTGAAGATGTTCAGCTTCATGAACCAGGCCGTCTCCAGCCGCTTGTGCCGGGCGTCGAAGGCGAGGCAGGAGGCATCCAGGTCGACGGCGCGGCCGCGGGCGGCGGACTTCCAGCCGAGCGCCATCCGGACGGAGGAGAGGAACGGGCGGCCGTTCTTGACCAGGGAGACCGAGCTGCCCTTGACCAGGTTGACCCGGCCCTTGTCCAGGGTGATCTTGGCCGGAGCCGGAGCCGGAGCCGGAGCCGGAGCCGGAGCGGCGGTCTGGCCGGTGGCGAGTGCGATCCGCGGGTCGACCGGGGCGGTCGGCGGTACGGGCGGCATCGGCGGGGCGGCCGGCGGGGCCGGGAGCTGGACGGTCCGGTCCACCGAGACCGGAGGCGCGACCGGAGCGGCGGGCGCCGGGGCCGGGGTGGCGGGCGCCGGGGCCGAAACCGGGGCCGGGGCCGGGGCCGGAGCCGGGGAGTCCTCGACGGTGACGCCGAAGTCGGTCGCGATGCCCGCCAGGCCGTCGGCGTAGCCCTGGCCGACCGCGCGCACCTTCCAGACGCCGCCCCGCAGGTAGACCTCGACCACGATGAGCGCGGTCTCCAGGCCCAGCCGGGGCGGGGTGAAGGTGACCAGCGCCTCGCCGGTGTCGGCGTCGCGGACGGTGGCGGTGGGCTCCATCCCGGCGAAGGTGGAGACCTGGTCGGCGGGGCTCGCGGTCACCACGATCTTGGTGATGCCGGCCGGGACGGCCCGGGTGTCGACGGTGATCGCGTCGGGGGAGCCGGCGGTGGCCGGGCGGTGGCTGACGCCGGGGCCGTTCGGGGCGTTGAAGAAGACGAAGTCGTCGTCCGAGCGGACCTTTCCGGCATCGGTCAGCAGCAGGCCGGAGACGTCCAGCGCCTTGGGCGCGGTGACCTCGACGGTCACTCGCGCGGCGGTCAGCGGTGCGTTGCCGCCTTGGGTCAGGACGGTGGACACGGACTCCTCCTCGGGTGCGGATCGGCGGCCCGGCCGGGGCCGTCGGGGGCGCCGGGCCGGGTGCTGCCCACAGTAACGAACGGGGGTACGGGGATGCGCCCGTCCGGAACGGCCTGCTGCCGGATCGTCGAACGACCGTTACGGGGCGGCCTTCGGCAGGTCAGCGTGCCGTGGCGGCAGGGGCGGTGGCCACCCCGGTACCCGCCCCGGGGGTCGTCCCGGAGGCCGGTGCGGGCAGCGGCTGCACCGGGCCGAAGGTGCCGAGCGCGGCCACCGCGCGGGGGTGGTCGAGCGCGAAGGCGGAGACGCTCCAGCCCTCCACCGGGGCCGCCCTGCGCACCCCGGCGGACGGGTCGGCGGCCGGCCGGGCACCGAGGACGCCGAAGGTGTAGGTGCCGGGCCGGACGTCGGTGCCCGGCGGGGTGGTGAAGCGGTAGACGAGGGTGCCGCGCTCCTGCTGGGCGGTCACCACGGCGCCCGGCAGGTCGGTCCAGGCGGTGCCGTTGCCGGGGGCCGACTCGCCCGGGGCGAGCCGGAACTCGGCCTGGAACGCGGTGACCGGCTCGGCCACCGCGAGGGTGAGCCGGTGGCGCAGGCCGTCGCGGCCGAGCGGGGAGAGCCGGGCGGCGCCGGTCAGCGCCTGGTCGGTGTCCGCGGAGGGCCGGGGGCCGGCCGGGCCGTTGCCGTTGCCGTCGACCGTGTCGGCCGGGGCCTCCCCGGCGGCCGGGAGGGGAGCGAGCGGCGGCGGCACGGGGCGGGTGGGCGCGGTCGGCCGCAGCCCGGGGAGGTTCGGCGCCGGGCCGGTGGCGGCCGCGCCCTGGTCGGGCTGCCCGGCGCCCGGGGCGGGAGCCGGACCCGGGGCGTAGCCGGGCTGCTTGGCGTTCGGGACCGGGGGGACGGAGAGGGAAGGGGAGGGCGAGGGGTCGGCCTGGACGCGGGCCTCGGTGCCGGCGAGCTGGGTGCCGGAGGCCGGCGCGTCCTGCCCGGCCGAGGCCTGGCCGCCGGTCTGGGGCGCGCCGGGGCTCCCGCCGTGGGGCACGGACGGGGAGGCGGCGACCGGCGCGGGCCCCGTGGGGTGCGCCGAGAGGCGCGAGGAGGGGTTCGGTGAGGGCCGGCCGCCGACGGGGCGGCCGGAGGAGGAGCCGGGTGACGGGCCGTCGGTCGGGGTCTGCGCGGAGGCCGCCTCGGTCTGGTCGGTGGTGCCCGGCGTGGGCGGCGGGGTGGTGCCGACCCGGGCGACGCCGGCCCGGCGGCCGATCCCCTGCTGCTCGTTCAGCAGCAGGGTGGTGGCGATGCTGATGCCGACCACGGTGGACATCGCCATCGCGGCGCCGGAGAAGCGCAGGGTGGGCAGTCGGAACAGCCCGCCGAACGGGCGCGGCCGCCCGTGCCGGCCGTGCCGTGCGGGCTCGTGCTGCACGTCTCGCGCGGTGTCCTCGCGCACAGCCACCGGACCCCTCCCTCCCCGAAGCCGCCGTCGCGTCGCCGTATTCTCCCACGCGTCGCCGCCGGGCCCGGCTCCGGCCGCCGAGGACCGGTTCCGCGCGGGCCCGCGCGGGGAGGGGGAGAGCGTACCAGCGGGCGACCGCACCCCGGTCGGTTCCCATCCACTTCGTGGACACCCGTTCGATACGCGGAAGTTGACACTCCGTCCGACAAGCGCGGTAAGGGGTGGCCGCGCCGGACGGGGGGCGTTGCAACCCCCTTGCAACCCTTGCCCGGTGCGCCGGGTGTGACGCACGCTGAGGGCATCCCAAGCCGCCCCGGAGAGACCGTCATGCCGCCCGACCCGCTGTCCGCAGCCTCCAGTGCACCCCTCGCCGCCACCCCCACGGGCGGCGATGGGGACGGCTCCACCGCCGCTCCGGCGGCGGTGGAGGAGGAGGTGCTGATCCTGCGAATCTCGCTGGGCGAGGAGGTGGTCGGCGAGGTGCTCACCCGGTTCCGGTTCGACGCCGCGCGCCCGTACGAGGTGCTGCTGACCTTCCACCTGGGGCGGCCCGACGAGGCCGACTGGGTGTTCTCCCGCGAACTGCTGCGCGACGGCCTGCGCGCGCTGAGCGGTCAGGGCGACGTCAAGCTGTGGCCGGCGTACTGCCCGTGCCACGGGGCGACGCTGCACCTGGCGCTCGAGTCCCCGCACGGCAGCGCGCTGCTGGAGGCTCCCAGGCCCCGGGTGCAGGCCTGGCTGGACCGCACCTACGCGCTGGTCTCCGAGCGTCAGGAGCGGGTCTGCGGCCCCACCGACGCCGACCTGGCCGCCCTGCTCGCGGACGGCTGAGGCCGACCGAGGCCGGTGCCGCGGCGTCAGCGACGCCCCGCCGGACCGGCGGCGCGCGGCGGCGGGAGGGACGGCGTACCGGGCAGCCGGGCCGTCCCCGCGGCCAGCGCGGCCCGCAGCCGCCGGACGGCCGGGGCCGAGGAGGCGGGCAGCAGGTCGTACGGGTCGTCCGGCCCGTCCACGGTGACCAGCACCGACTCCGCGAACCGGTACGGCCGGTGGGCCAGCAGCCCGCCCAGGTAGCGGCGCAGCCGGGACAGCTCGGCGCGGACCGTCACCGTCCGGCGGGCGTCGTCGAACAGCGCCTCCGCGAGCTGGGCGGCGGTGCTGCCCTCGCGTCCGGTGGCGAGCAGGAGCAGCAGTTCGGCGTGGCGCGGGCTGAGCGGGTGCGACCAGCTGTCGGCCGCGCTCCGGACGGACAGTTCCGGGCGGTCCGGGCGCCGCAGGTCGAGCCGGAGGTGGGCACCCTCGGCCTGTTCGGCGGTCACCGCGCCGGAGCCGCCGTCCTCGGGTGACCGCACCGGGCGCACCAGCCAGCCGTCGGCGAGCGGCTCCAGCACGCACTCGCCCAGGCCCGGCACCCAGTGCACGGCGGCCGGGGTCCAGCCCCCGCTGGGCACCCGCAGCCGGCCGACCGGCGGCAGCCCGGCCGCGGCGGCGGTCCAGCCGGCCGCGTCCACCACCAGCGCCGGGCCGCCGACCCGGGCGAGCAGCGGGGCGGCCAGGGCGCGCAGCTCGTGCAGCGCCTCCAGCCGTCGGGCGCGCAGCTCGGTCTCGGCGAGCCGGGCGGCGGTGGCGGTGAGCTGGAGCAGGTACGGGCGGACGCTGTGCGCCGGGACGCTCAGGTTGACGGCGCCGACCAGCTGCCCGGTGCCGGGGTCGCGCAGCGGCGCGGCGACGCAGGTCCAGGCGTGGTGGCTGCGCAGGTAGTGCTCGGCGGAGTGGACGTGCGTCGGGCGCCGGATGCGCAGGGCGGCCGCGATGCCGTTGGTGCCGACGCGCTCCTCGGTCCAGCGGGCGCCGGTGATGAAGCCGATCCGGTCGGCGCTGCGGCGCAGGCCGCGCTCGCCCTCCTGCCAGAGCACGTGGCCCTCGGCGTCGGCGACGGCCACCAGCAGCGGGGCCGCGCCGCCCACCTCCAGCAGGGTCTCGCGCAGCACCGGCAGGACGGTGTCGAGCCCGCTGGTGCGGCGGCGCTGTTCTATCTCGCCGGGGCCGAGCAGGACGGCGGCGGCGCCGCTGTCGGGGTCGAGGCCGAGGCGTCGCAGCCGGGCCCAGGAGTCGCCGATCTCGGGCCGGGGTTCGAGCAGGCCCGGGCCCGCGGGCTGCGCGGTGAGGGCGGGGGCGGCCAGTTCCCGGGCGGCGGCGTCGGCGAGGGTGCGGTCGTGGACCTTGGCCAGTTCCGTCGTGGTCGGCGGGGTGCGGCGCTCTGGTCGTCGGGACTGCCGTCCGGTCTGCCGCACGCGCTTCGCTCCTCGCCACCGTTCGAGGACGCGCCGGGGCCGACGCGCTGACGAAAGCGTACGGGGGCGGTGGGCCGCTGGGGACGGGGTCCGGCAACTCCGCCTACCGGGCGGTACGGAACCGTGGCCGGCCCCCGGGCCCCGGCGGCGCCCGGCGGGCGTTCGGCGGCGGGGCCCGGGGGCCGGGCGGGATCAGTGCCGCGCGCCGGTGCCCTGCTGGGCCGCCTCCACGGTGTGGTGCAGGTCGGCGGTGGCCTCCAGGGTGGCGCCGGTGCTCAGCACCAGGCAGGCGGCCAGGGCCACGGCGGCGGCCCGCAGCCAGGTGCCGGGGGCGCCGGCCGGGCGGGGCTGGAGCAGGGCGGCGACCCGGCGCGGGACCGGTCCCGAGTGGGCGGCGGCGACCAGCCGGGGGCGGCCCGGCCAGGGGGAACGGCTCGCGGCCAGGGCGGCCCGGCCGACCGCGCGGGCGGTCACCGCGCGGTCGCCGACCCGGGCCGCGGCCACCTCGTCGGCCCAGCGCTCCAGGTGGTACCCGAGGGGTGCGCGCAGCGGGCGCAGGGCCGGGTGGATGCCGGCGGCGTGCTCGGCGAGGGCGAGGAAGACGTGGTGGCGGGCGGTCAGGTGGGCCCGTTCGTGGGCGAGCAGGGCGGAGCGCTCGGGGGCGCTGAGGGCGCGCAGCATGCCGGAGGTGACCACGATCCGGCCGGGCTCGCCCGGTCGGCCGGGGCGGCCCAGGCGGCCGGGCAGGGCGAAGGCGTCGGCGCACTCGTCGTCCAGGACGGTGAGCGGGTGGTCGGCGGTCCGGAACAGTGCGGCGGGCCGCAGGCGGGTGGCCGTCCGGAGCAGTGCGGCGGGCCGTGGCAGGGCGGCCGGCCAGGCCGGGAGGCGTGACCGGCGCACGGAGGCGTGTGGGGGGCGCATGTCCGGATGCTGGACGGAGGAGCGCTCGCGGAGCGGGTGGTGGGCGCCGGTCCGGTCCGTACGGTGATCGTCGGCAGCCGCGGAACCCACGGCACCGAGGGCACCCCCGACACCCACGGCGCCGGCGCGGTCGGCGAGGCTGCCGTCGGTGCCGCCGGAGGGTTCCGTGCGGGGCGCGTCGTGGGCCGGGAGCGCGGCCCTGGCGATGCGCAGCTCCCGCAGTTGCCGGCGTGCGGTGCGCACCGCCAGCGCGCCGAGCGCGAGGAGCGCCAGGGCGGCCAGCACGGCCGCGAACGGCGCGTCGGGCGAGGCCGCGGTGAGCCAGGGCAGTGAGAGGTGGCCGAGGGCGGCGACCGGTGGGAGCTGGAGCAGCCCGTCGACGGCCAGCAGGCCGAGCGAGCAGAGGGTGCCGCCGGCCAGGACGGCGGCGCTGCCGGCCAGCATCCAGGCGGCGGCCCGCGGCGGCAGCGCCTCGGCGAGGCGGCGGGCCAGCGGGGCGGCCAGGAAGGGCAGCAGCAGCGGGACCCAGACGGCGAGCATCATCGGCCGGCCGCTCCCGGTGCGCCCGGCCCCGTCGGATCCGCCTCCGGGGCGTCCGGGGCGCCGTCGCCGAGCAGGTCGCGCAGCAGCTGCTCGTCCTCGGCGGAGAGGTCGGAGACGAAGCGGGCCAGTACGGTGGAGCGGTCGGCCTCGCGGCCGAGCTCGGTGTGCATCCGGCGGGCGGCGAGCCCCGCGGTGTCCTGGACGGTCGGAACGTAGGCGTAGGCGCGGCCGGCCCGGGTGCGCTCGACCGTCCCCTTGTCGAACAGCCGGGCCAGGATCGTCGCGACGGTGGTGCGGGCGAGGTCCCCGCCGAGCGCGGCCTGGACGTCCTGCGGCGTCATCGGCTGCCGGGTGGACCAGAGGGCGGCCAGCACCTCGGCCTCCAGCTCCCCGGCGGGCCGGCGGGCGGACGGTACGTCGGGCATGGCGGCGCTTCCTCCAAGTTTCGTCTACAGTCATGTAGACCGTCTACGCGACTGTAGACGATCAGGGCGGGTTCCGGTGCGAACCGCCCTCCAACGTACGGGAGGTCCGTCGGCCTTGCTCCAGTTCCTCGCCGATCCGGCCGTTCACCTCGCGGTGAACCCGCTGGACGCGTCCTCACTTCTCGCCGCCTTCGGCGCGCTCGGCATCGCCGTGGTGCTGTTCGCCGAGACCGGCCTGCTGGTGGGCTTCTTCCTGCCGGGCGACTCGCTGCTGTTCACCGCCGGACTGCTCTGCGTGCCCGGCGCCACCCAGGGGCCGCAGCTGGAGCTGTGGCAGGTGCTGCCCGCCGCCCTGGTCGGCGCGCTCGGCGGGGCGCAGGTCGGCTACCTGATCGGCCGGCGCGGCGGCCGGGCGCTGCTCGCCAGGACCAGGCGCAGGAGCCTGCTGGAGGGCGTGGCGCGGGCCGAAGAGCTGCTGGCCAAGTACGGCCACGGCAAGGCGATCGTGCTCGCCCGGTTCATCCCGGTGGTCCGTACGGTGCTGAATCCGCTCTGCGGCGTACTCGAGGTGCCGGTCCGCTCGTTCACCTTCTGGCAGGTGGCCGGCGGCGCGATCTGGACGGTCGGCGTGGTGTTCGCCGGCTACGGGCTGGGCTCGTCCATCCCCGGTATCGACCAGTACCTGCTGCCGATCATCGGTCTGGTAGTAGTTGTCTCCGTGCTCCCCATTGTTCTCGAACTGTTCCGCGCCCGTAAGGCGCGACGTCACGGAGGTGACGCGTGATGTCCTCCCGGGCGCTCGCCGTGTACGACGGCAGCGGAATCGACGGCGGCCTGTACAGCCGGGTCAACGGCTGGGCGCAGTCGGCGCCGCACTGGCTGGACGAGCTGATCAAGGTCTGGTCGGCGCTCGGCCTCGGACTGTTCGCGGTCTTCATGGTCTACGCCTGGTGGCGGGCGCGCGGCGCGGACTCGGCCGTGATGGCCAGGGTGCTCGCCTCGCCGCTGATCGTGGTCGTCGCGTACGGCGTCAACTCGGTGTTCAAGGGCGCGGTCGAGGAACTCCGGCCGTGCGCGCAGATCCCCGGCAGCGTCGCGCTGGAGACCTGCCCGGGCACCGGGGACTGGTCCTTCCCGAGCAACCACTCGGTGATCGCCTTCGCCGCCGCGGCCTCGCTCTGGTTCGTCAACCGGCGGCTCGGCTGGGTGGCCGGCCTGTTCGCGGTGCTGATGGCCGCCTCCCGGGTCTGGGTCGGCGTGCACTATCCGCACGACGTGGCGGTCGGCGCGCTGGTCGGGCTGCTGGTCGCGGTGCTGCTGGCGCCGCTCGCCGGACGCTGCGGGCCGCTGGTGGACCGGATGCGGGCGGGCGCGCTGCGCCCGCTGCTCGGCGCGGGGGAGCTGCCGGTGGTCGCCCGCGGCTACTCCGGGTACCGGGCGCAGGGGCGCTGATCCGGGTGATCCGGGCCGTGGTCGGCCGCCGGGCCGCCGCCGTTCCGTAGTTCTTTCTCGCCCCTTGTCCGGCCTCGGACGACGGGTGGGGCAGGTGAGCCGGGCGTGGAGCCTCCTCCGGGGGGCCCGCCCGGCTCATTCGTGTCCGGGCGCGGGTGGTGCGGTCGTAGCTCCCACCGACCCAGCGCGGGTTGTCTGTACAACTTCCCAGGTGGTTCATCTGCGGGACGGCGGGTCGACGCCCCTGGGACACCTGGGCGCACCAGCCTGGACGCATGAGAGTCATCGTCGTAGGAGCAGGCGTGCTCGGCAGCATGCACGCCTGGCAGGCCGTCGAGCGCGGCCACGAGGTCATCCACCTGGAGCGCGAGACCGAGGCGCGCGGTGCCTCGGTGCGCAACTTCGGCCTGGTCTGGGTCAGCGGCCGGGCACAGGGCGAGGAGCTGGACACCGCGCTGCGGGCCCGCGAACTGTGGGAGTCCATCGGCTCCCGCGTCCCCGACCTCGGCTTCCGGGCCAACGGCTCGCTCACGGCCATCCGCACCGAGGCCGAACTCGCCGTCGCCGAGCAGGCCCTGACCCTGCCGGACGCCGCCGCCCGCGGCTACAAGCTGCTCGACCCGGACGAGACCCGCGCCGTCAACCCGGCCCTGCGCGGCAAGCTGCTCGGCGCCCTGTGGTGCGAGCGCGACGCCGCCGTCGAGCCCCGCACCGCCCAGCGCGCGCTGCGCGGGTACCTGGAGTCCACCGGCCGGTACACCTTCCTGCCCGGACGCGAGGTGCGCGAGGTGGTCGGCGAGAACGCCGTCCGCGACGACCACGGCGACGTCCACACCGGCGACCTGGTGATCCTCTGCACCGGCGCCTGGCTCGGCGGCCTGGTCCGCGAACTCGCCCCCGCCCTGCCGGTCCGCCGGGTGCGGCTCCAGATGATGCAGACCGACCCGCTCGGCGAGACCCTGACCACCTCCGTCGCCGACGGCGACAGTTTCCGCTACTACCCCGCCTTCGCCGGCACCGCCCTGGACCGGCTGCGCGAGACCCAGCCGCAGCCGCCGGTCGCCGCCGAGCACAAGATGCAGCTGCTGATGGTCCAGCGCCGCGACGGCGGCCTGACCATCGGCGACACCCACGAGTACGACCAGCCGTTCGGCTTCGACGTCGTCGAGGACCCGTACGACCACCTGGTCGGCGTCGTCGAGGAGCTGCTCGGCCGTCCGATGCCGCGGATCCGCCGCCGCTGGGCCGGGGTGTACGCCCAGTGCGTCGACTCCAGCCGGGTGGTCCACCGCGAGCGCGTGCGCGACGGCGTCTGGCTGGTCACCGGCCCCGGCGGCCGCGGCATGACCTGCTCGCCCGCCATCGCCGAGACCACCGCCGAACTCGCCAACCTGTAAGGAACGCTGTCATGACCAACGACATCCGCCTGGTCGTCCTCGACATGGCCGGCACCACCGTGGCCGACGACGGCCTGGTCGAGCAGGCCTTCACCGCGGCCGCCGCGAAGCTCGGCGTCGAGGCCGGCAGCCCGGAGTTCGACCCGATGCTGGCACACGTCCGGGCCACCATGGGCGAGTCCAAGATCTCCGTCTTCCGCCACCTGTTCGGCGAGGAGGAGAAGGCCCGGCTGGCCAACACCGCCTTCGAGGCCGCCTACGACGACCTGGTCGACGCCGGCCACTGCGCCCCGCTGCCCGGCGCCGCCGAGGCCATCGCCGAACTGCGCGGCCAGGGCCGCAAGGTGGTCCTCACCACCGGCTTCTCCCGGACCACCCAGGACCGCATCCTGGGCGCCCTCGGCTGGCAGTCCGTCGCCGACCTGACGCTCTGCCCGGCCGACGCCGGCCGCGGCCGCCCGTACCCCGACATGGTGCTCACCGCGCTGCTGCGCACCGGCACCGACTCGGTCCGCCAGATCGCCGTCGCCGGCGACACCGGCTACGACATGCTGACCGGCACCCGGGCCGGCGCCCCGGTCGTCGCCGGCGTCCTCACCGGCGCCCACGACGAGGCCCGCCTGCGGGCCGACGGCGCGACCCACGTCCTCGGCTCGATCGCCGAACTGCCCGCGCTGCTGGGCTGACCGGGCGTTCCCGCGGCGGGCGGGTGTCGTGACGAAAGCGTGCGACGCCCGCCCGCCGCGGTCCGCCGGGACGGGCGGCAGGGGTGGTGAGCGGTCGGCTCAGGCCAACGACGCCCCGGGCCTGCGCACGGACCAGAGCACGGTGCCGTCGATCAGGACGTTGCAGCCGAGGAACAGCAGCAGGTAGCCGGGGGAGTCGGCCTCGCCGGGGAGCTTGGGGGCGACCCGCCCGGCCGGGTCCATCCGGACGGTGACCACGTCACCGCGCTTGAACCGGTGGGAGTCCTCCTTGAGGGGGCCGCCCGGCACCGCGTCGGCCGACCCCGACGCGACCAGGCTGTACGCCCGACCGGAGTCGTGCAGCACGTTGGTCACCTCCGAGTCGGTCACCACGGCCTGCACCGTCCGCCCCGAGCCGAGGATCAGGTTCGCCCAGGCCTCGGCGCCCGCCAGGTACGCGACGAAGCCGACGGCGGAGATGCCCAGTCCCCAGGCGACCATGTTCTTCCGGAACCGGGGGTTGCTGTCGGCGTCGCGGCGCACGGCGAACGCGTACAGCACGACCAGCGGGTAGACGAGCCCCACCACAGCGGCGAGGTACGCGTTGACGTAGACGTTCAACGCCATGACGCCGAGGAGCACGGCGGTGGTGACGGCGACGAGGCCCAGGGCCCCGCCGAACCGGCGGAGCCCGCTGCGCCCCTCCTCGGCCGACTGGTCGAGTGTCATCCGAAGGCCTTCCGGATGTTGTCCTGCCGCTCGGGCGGCAGGGCGTCGCGGGTGTCGTCGCGTGGTGGGTGGAAGGAGATCCCGCCGATGGCGGCGCCCACCAGGACCGACCAGCCGTCCCAGTAGTCCGGGTGCTGGGTGGTGAAGACGACGGCGAGCACGTGGGGGCTCCACGGGTGCGCGAACAGGGCCTCCAGCTGGCGGACCCGGGCGACGCCCGATTCCGGCAGGCCGTAGGCCGTCCCGGGCACGGGGACGGACAGGTCGCGGACGGTCACGGCGGCCCGGCCGAGCGGGAAGTCGAGGACGGCGACGTCGGCGTCCGGCCAGGCGGCCGCGAGCTCCCGGGCGGCGCGCTGGGGGTAGCCGCCCGGGGCGCCCTGCTCCTGCTCGCGCAGGAACAGGCTGAACACGCCCTGGACGATCGCGCCCTCCTCGGTCTGCACCAGGCAGTTGGAGATGTGGACCGCGCCCTCGCGCAGCTGCGCCTGGAGGGCGAGCTCGGCGGAGACGGCGATGCCGAGCTTCTGCTCCGGACCGGCGTCGGTGAGCGCGTCGAGTCCGTCCACGATCCGGCACATCCGGTCGCCCGGGTCCTCGGCGAGGTCGATGTCGGTGAAGCCCTCGGGCAGGGACAGCCAGAGGGACGGGGCGGTCGTGTCAGTCATGTCCCACTCCCCAGACTCCGGTGACGATCGCGCTGCCGCCGCCGAGCAGCGCGGGCAGGATGCGGCCCTTGCCGCTGCCGCCGATGACGCCTCCGGCACCGTTGAGCGCGGTGCCGCCGCCCGTGGTGTAGTTGATCGCGGCGCCCAGTCCCGGGCTCGGGTCGTCCGTGGTGAGGCCTATCGCGGTGGGGGCCGTCAGCGCGAGCCCGCCGGTCGCCTGCACGCCGTCGGAGACGTTCATCGCGGCGGCCTTGGAGAGCCCGAGCTTGACGGCGGGCTTCTCGACCAGGTTGGTGAAGACCGGGTTGGCCGGGTCGATCGCCCGGGCGGCGGTGCGGACCTCCTTGGCCGTGGCGCTCACGGCCTTGACCCCGCCCTCGGCGGCGCGGGCACCCCGGAACGCGGTGACCCCGCCCTTGACGAGGGCACCTCCGGGGAGCGCCCCGAGAAGGTCGCCGGCCAGGGTGAGGTCGTTGCCGAGGTTCGCCATGCTGGTCGGCAGCAGTCCCTTGATGCCGTACTGCTGCGCGTGCCAGCCCGCCGCGGCGGCGCTCAGCAGGATGGCGGGCAGCGCGAACGCGGGGCAGAAGATGGCCGTGACGCCGCAGATGCCCGAGGCGACCGTCAACAGGTCCCCGCCGTGCTTGCCGAACCAGTCGCCGACCTTGCTGAGCCAGCCCGGCTCCGGCGGGGCCTTGCTGTCGGCGGCCTTGCGGACGGCCTCGGCGGTCTTCCTGGCGTCCGCCTCGTGGGTGCCGGCCAGCTCGTGGGCCTGCTTCTGCAGGCCGGCCAGCTCGTTGGTGGCGCTGGTGAGCAGCTCGGCGGCCGAGTCCAGGTGGCCCTTCGCCGTGTTGTAGCGCTGCTCGGCGGCGGCGAGGCTCGCGTCGTCGGGGAAGTACCGCCCGGCCAGCTGGAGGTCGGGGGCGGTGGCCGCGGCGCTGTGGGTGCGGTCCGCCTCGTCCTTCTTCTTCTTGGCGGCGACCGCGGAGGCGGCCAACTCGGCCGCCCTGGGCTGGTGTTCGGTCAGCGCCTTGTACCAGACGTCGAGCGCCGTGTAGGCGGCGGTGATCGACTCGGAGGCGTCCTGGAGGTAGCCGGGCAGCTTGCCGAACTGCTGGGCGAACTGCTTGGCGGCCTCGCCCGTCCACTCGCCCTGGTCGGCGGAGAGCTGGGCGAGCGTGGTGTGCACGCCGCTCAGGTGCTGGCCCACCCGGCGCAGGCCGTTGCTGAGCGCGGTGACGGCGCCGGAGTCGCCGGGGGTGGGGTCGAAGCCGAGACCGGACCAGTCGGGCGCCACCGGCGCGGGGGCGCTCACGACTGCCCCGCCGGGGCGAGGACCTTGACGATGCTCTGCTCGGTGCCGTCGTAGTTCTTCTGCACCTGCGCGAGGCCCTCGTCCAGGACCTTGACGCACTCGCGGACCTTCTTCAGACCGAACTGCCACTTGTCCTTGAAGTGGCCGCAGGCGTCGTCCAGGAAGTCGTAGCCGGTGCCGGTGTGGCCGGCCGCCTCGAACGCCTTGAGCCCCTGCTCCAGTTCGTCGCCGCAGCCTCTGAGGTCCTGGGCCAACTTGGCGAGGAATTCGGTACTGACCTTGAAGTCGGACACTGTCGCCCCCCGATGCGTCGCTTGTCGAACCGGGCGAGCATAGTCCTCGGGGACGCGCCGGTGATCGCGGGAACCGGCACCGGGGGCCGTCATCACGGGACTTTTACGGGCCGTCGACGCCTTCTTGACGCCGGCGGCCCGGCCCTGGGGCGGACATCCGCGACGGGGGCTCAGCGGCGCCAGAAGCCGCGCTTCTTCTGGCCGACGAGCTGCACCACGGCCGCCACGAACAACTCGGCGACGGGGGAGGGCCCGGAGCCGTGGTTGAGGTGGCTCTCGGCGGTCCACTCGCCGAGGACGGTGCCGGGGCTGCCGTCGAGGGGGCTGAGCGCGTGCTCGAGGGTCACGTAGCGTACGGCCCTGGCGCCCTTGGGCTGGACGGCGGCGACGAAGTGGGCCTCGGTGGCGCCGACCGGGGTGGGCAGGGTGACCAGCAGCATGTGGTGGCCGTCGACCGACAGGTGGCGGCAGTCGAGGCCGTGGCCGGGCAGGCGGTCCTCGGGCGACAGGGACGCGCCGAGGTCGTCCCAGATCTGGGTGACGACGGGCAGCAGGCTGCCGCCGTCCGGGGTCGGGGTGGCCACGCGCGGGCCGAACTCCAGCACCTGGCGGGCGAGCTCGCGGTGGACGAAGCGGTAGTGGTGGGGCCGGGGGTCCGTCATGGGGACACCGTAGCGAAGCCCTCGGGGCGGGAGGTCGGCGCGTCCGACTTCCCGCCCCGACAGGCGAGTTGAAAGGCTTGGGTGGAATTGACGGTCCGTCAGGAACCGTCAGTGGTGCTCGGGGACGGTCAGGAGTGGCCGCCCTTGAGGTTGAGCACCACCACCCCGACGATCACCAGCGCGATGCCCAGCCACTGGAGCCGCCCGAGCGACTCGCCGAAGGCGACCACGCCTATCCCGGCGACCGCCGCGGTGCCGGCCCCGGACCAGACCGCGTAGGCGACCGAGACCGGTATGTGCTTGAGCGCGCGGCCGAGCAGCAGGAAGGAGAGTGCGTAGCCGATGCCGACGCCGAGGCTCGGCCAGAGCCGGGTGAACCCCTCGGTGAGCTTGAGGCAGCTGGTGGCGCAGACCTCGCTGGCGATGGCGAGGGCGAGCAGGAGATAGGGCATGTCAGGGTCGAACCGCGCCGGCTCCGGCGAGCTTCCCGAGCAGGGCGAGGTCGGCCTGCTCCAGGCTGGCGAGCAGGGTGATCCGCTCGCCCTGCGGCATCGGCACCGCGGTGGACGGCACGGCGAGCACCGCGCAGCCGGCCGCGGTGGCGGAGGCGACCCCGGTCGGGGTGTCCTCGACGGCGAGGCAGTCGGCCGGGTCCAGGCCCAGCCGCTCGGCGGCGGCGAGGTACGGGTCGGGCGCGGGCTTGGTGCGCGCCGTCTCCCCGGCGGCCAGGGTGACGGCGAACCAGTCCCGGCCGATGGCGGACAGCACCAGGTCCACCACCCCGCGGGGGGAGGCGGAGACCAGCGCGGTGGGCACCCGGGCGTCGCGCAGCGCGGCCAGCAGGGCGAGCGCGCCGGGGCGCGGCACCGTCTCGGCGGCGACCTTGGCGGCGAAGGACTCGTCCAGCCGGGCGGCGAGTTCGGCCACGCCGAGGGCGGTGCCGCTGACCCTGTGCAGGTGGGCGGCGGTGTGCTCGACGGCCTGGCCGAGCACCTCGGGGGCGTCCTGGTCGGTGAGCGGGCGGTGCAGCTCGTCGGCGAGCTCGGCGGCGGCCTGCCACCACAGTTGCTCGGTGTCGACCAGGGTGCCGTCCATGTCGAACAGGACGGCGGCGGGCAGGGCGGGGGAATCGGCCAGGGCGGGGGATCCGGGCATGGCGGAGTCAGGCATGGCGGTACCTTCGGGTGGCTCTTCGGTGGTTCGGCGGTGCTCCGTCGGGCGGAGCGGGGAGGTACGAGGCTCTCAGGCCGCGCGGCGGTCCACCAGGACCGGGCGCTCCGGCAGGGTGAGCGCGGCCCGCGCACCGGCCGGCAGCGCGGCGGCGGCCTCGGTGGGCAGGTCGGCCTTGACCTCGGTGCCGTCGTCCAGGCGGACGGTGAGCCGGGTGACGGCGCCCAGGAAGGAGGCGGTGACCACCAGCGCGGGGCCGTCCTCGGCCGGGGTCAGGGTGACGTTCTCCGGGCGGACCAGCACCTGGAGCTCCCCGTCGGCCGGGATCTCGCCGTCCACCGCGTGGCGGCGGCCGAGCACCTCGACGCCGTCCGAGGTGCGGGTGCACGGGATGCGGCTCATGGTGCCGACGAACTCGGCGACGAAGGCGGTGGCCGGCCGGCCGTACAGCTCGGACGGGGTGGCGCACTGCTCCAGCTTCCCGGCGCGCAGCACCGCGACCCGGTCGGCCATCGACAGGGCCTCCTCCTGGTCGTGGGTGACGAACAGGGTGGTGATGCCCAGCTCCTGCTGGAGGCGGCGGATCTCCTCGCGCAGCTGGAGGCGGACCTTGGCGTCCAGCGCGGACAGCGGCTCGTCCAGCAGCAGGACGCGCGGCTGGAGGGCGAGCGCGCGGGCGAGCGCGATGCGCTGCTGCTGGCCGCCGGACATCTGGTGCGGGTAGTGGTCGGCGCGGTGCGGCAGGCCGACCAGCTCCAGCAGTTCCTGGGCCCGCTTGCGGCGCTCGGCCTTGCCGGTGCCGCGCATCCGCAGCCCGAAGGCGACGTTGTCCAGCGCGGTCAGGTGCGGGAAGAGGCTGTAGGACTGGAACACCATGCCCGCGTCGCGCTTGTGCGCGGGGATCGCGGTGATGTCCCGGCCGTCGACCAGCACCTCGCCGGAGTCGTGCTGCTCGAAGCCGGCGAGGATGCGCAGCGCGGTGGTCTTGCCGCAGCCGGACGGGCCGAGCAGGGCGAGCAGCTCGCCCGGGTGGACGGTCAGGTCCAGGCCGTCGAGGGCGGTGGTGGTGCCGAACGCGCGGCGCAGGGAGCGGAATTCGACGGTGGCGCTGCCGGGGGAGAGCGAGACGCCGTTGGCGATGGCGGTGGCCGTGGTCATGACTGGTGACTCCGGGGGGGGTTTCAGGAGGTGGCGGTCTTGGCGTGGCGCTCGCGCCCGGCGGTGGCCAGCAGGAGCAGCAGCAGCCAGGTGAGCAGCAGGCTCAGGATGGAGACCGCGACCGACATGTGGGCCTGGCTGTTGCCGACCGAGTAGATCCAGACAGGGAAGGGCTGGAAGCCGAGGATCGACGCGGTGGTGAACTCGCCGAGGACCAGGGCCAGGGTGAGGAAGGAGGCGTTCAGCAGGGCGCCGCGCAGGTTGGGCAGGACGACCGTGAACACCGCGCGCGGCCAGCTCGCGCCGCAGTTGCGGGCGGCCTCGACCAGCGTGCGCACGTCCATCGAGCGCAGGCCGGCGTCCAGGGCGCGGTAGGCGAGCGGCAGGGCCATCAGCACGTACGCGATGACCAGCACCAGCGGGAAGTCCGGGTCCTGGATGAACACGAAGGTCTGGAAGAACGGGGTGTCCATCAGGTAGTCCGGGCCCCAGCGGAGCACGCCGATCAGGCCGGCGGTCAGCGCGACCGGCGGGACGACCAGCGGCAGGGTGCAGAGCACGTCGATGACCGGGCGCAGCTTCGGCGAGCCGAGCCGCACGGAGATCAGCGCCGGGACGAGCAGGAGCAGCAGCACCACGACGGTGACCACGGCCAGGCCGAGGGTCAGCCAGAGGCTGTCCAGGAAGCCGGGGGCGGAGAGCAGCCCGGTGTAGGCCTCGAAGGAGATGCCCTTGGGGTCGTCGATGGAGAACCAGAAGGACGCCGCGAGCGGGACGACGAAGTAGACGCCGGCGAGCGCCAGCACGGCGCCGCGCCACCAGCGCACGGTGCGTCGGCCGGGGCGGGCGGGGGTGGTCAGCTGAGCCATCGGGCGCTCCGGCGCTGGAGGGGGAGGTACACGGCCATCACCAGGACGGCCACGACGATCATGTTGAGGCTGAGGGCGAGGGCGAGGTTGCCCTGGCCGACCAGCACGTTGCCGGAGAGCGCGTCCGCGATCGAGCGGCTGACCAGCGGGACGGTCGCGCCGACCATGGCGGCGGCCGTCGCGTAGGCGGCGAAGGCGCTGCCGAAGAGCAGCACGAAGCCGCCGAGCAGGGAGGGGGCCAGGATCGGCAGGGCGACGTGGATCCAGTACTGCAGGCCGGTGGCGCGGTTGTTCTGGGCGGCCTCGCGCCACTGGGTCCGCAGGCCGTCCAGGGCCGGGGTGATGGTGAGCACCATCAGCGGGATCAGGAAGTACAGGTACACGACCGTCAGGCCGGTGAAGGAGTACAGCGACCAGCCGTGGTCGGTGAGGTGCAGCAGCTTGGTGATCTCGCCGGCGTTGCCGAGGGTGGCGACGAAGGCGAAGGCGAGCGGCAGGCCGCCGAAGTTGGCGAGCACACCGGAGGCGGTGAGCACCGCCTGGCGCAGCCAGCCGCGCCGGGAGGTGACGACGGCCTGGGCGAGCGGCAGTCCGAGCGCGGTGGCGAGCAGCGCGGTCAGCGCGGAGAGCTTGAGGCTGCTCAGCATGGCCGTCTGGTAGCCGCCCTGGACGGAGGCCGTCAGGTTGTCGAAGGTGAACTGCCCCGCACCGGTCTCCGCGTCGCTGGAGGTGGTGAACGCGCCGATCACGATGGCGACGGTGGGAAGTCCGAAGCCGATCAGGAAGAACAGCAGCAGCGGCACGGCGGCCAGCCAGGACGCTCCGCCGAGGCGGGCGAGCGGCCGGCGCCGCGGGGCGGGGGCGGTGATGGTGGGGGAGGACGTCGTGGCGGTGGCGGACGCCCCCGCGCCGCCACCGGGGGAGGTGGCGGCGGGGGTGGTCGGCACCGGGGTGGGAGCCGTGGTCATGAGTGCCTTTTCTCAGCCCGAATTACGGTACGTGGCCGGGGTGTCAGCCCGCGATGGCCTTGGTCCAGTTCTCGGTGACGATCTTCTTGGCCGCGTTGATCTGGTCGACGGTCGGGAAGGTGGTGAACGGCTTCTCGACCGTCGGCAGCTTGGCGGCCGCGGCGGCGTCCAGGGTGCCGTCCTTCTTCAGGGCCTCGAAGGTCGACGGGGTGGCGTAGCCGCCGAGGAAGAGGTTCTGGCCCTCGGCGCTGAACAGGTACTCCTGCCACAGGCGGGCGGCCGCCGGGTGCGGGGCCCACTTGTTGACGGCCTGGTTGTAGAACTGGGCGTAGGAGCCGTCGACCGGGATGGAGACCTTCCAGTCGACGCCCTTGTCCTTGAACTCGTCGGTGTAGCCGGCGTTCAGGTAGGACCAGTCGATCGAGATCGGGGTCTCGCCCTTCTCGATGGTGGCCGGGGTCGACTCGACCGGGTTGAAGTTGCCGGACTGCTTCAGCTTGCCGAAGAAGTCGATGCCGGGCTGGATGTTGTCCAGCGAGCCGCCGTTGGCGAGCGCGGCCGCGTAGACGCCGCCGAAGGCGGAGCCGGACTTGGTCGGGTTGCCGTTGAGGGCGACCTGGCCCTTGTACTCCGGCTTGAGCAGGTCGGCGAAGGTCGTCGGGCAGACGGCGATCTTCTTGGCGTCGCAGCCGATGGAGACGTAGCCGCCGTAGTCGTTGACGGCGGCGCCGTTCGCGTCCTTCATGGTGTCCGGCACCTTGTCGAAGGTGGACACCTTGTAGGGGGCGAGGATGCCGTCCTTGACCGCCTGGAGGGCGAAGGCGCTGCCCAGGTCGACCACGTCGGGGGCGCGGTCCTGGCCCTTGCGGGAGTTGATCGCGTTGATCTCGTCCTGGCTGGAGCCGTCCGGGTTCTCCTCCTCGACCTCGAGGCCGTACTTGGCCTTGAAGCTGTCGATGATCTTGCCGTAGTTGGCCCAGTCCCGGGGCAGCGTGATGACGTGGAGCTTGCCCTCCTTCTTGGCGGCGGCGACCAGGCCGTCCATGCCGCCGAAGTCGGCGACCGAGGTGGCCGTCTTGGCGTCCTTGGCACCGCCCTTGGCGGCGTCGCCGGACTTGGCGCTCGAACCGGCGGAGCCGCAGGCGGTGAGGGAGAGCGCGGCGGCGGTCAGTACGGCCGCGAAGGCGGCGGCGCGGGCGCGGTGCACGGTCACGGGGAAGTCTCCTGTTAAGGGGGCGTACTGCGAGGGGCGTTCGCGGGGGGTTCCGCGGGCTTGCGTCTCGCGAAGGGCGGCGGACCGGCCGGGTGGGCGATCGATCGACGTCGTCCGAGTTGACTAGCCAACTTCGCTGACAGCAGTAAGTACGCCGGAGCCCGGTGACGGGAAGGTGAACGGACGGGCCAGAACCGGGGTCGGCTGCGGGAACGGTGGAATCCGGCCATCGGAGCGTGAACCGTTCGGTGCGATGCTTCGAAGGCGCAGCGGGATAAGGTCGGGCTGTCCGCGCCGGTACGGCTGCGCAGGACACCGCCCCAGGAGGGACATTGACTGACGTGGCAACTGAGCCCCAGCGCCCCGAGACCGAGGGGCACCCGGCCGCCGGGGACCACTCGGCCGGCGGGGAGCGCTCGGCTGCCGGGGGGCGCCCGACCGCCGGCGAGCCCCCGGCCGAGCGCCCCGGCGCGCTGTACCGGAAGGTGGCCGCCGACCTGCGCGAGGCGATCACCACCGGCGCGTTCGGCGAGGCCGGCCGGCTGCCCGCCGAGGGCGCGCTGGCCGAGCAGTACGGCGTCTCCCGCGGCACCGTCCGCCAGGCGCTCGCCGTGCTGCGCTCCGACGGACTGGTCACCTCCCGCCGCGGCACCCGCCGGGTGGTCCTCGGCGGCGCCCGGGTGCAGAGCTTCTCCGAACTGCTCAGCTTCACGCACTGGGCGTACTCGATGGGCGAGGAGCCCGGCGGCATCCTGGACTCGCTGGTGCGCCGCCCGGCCGACGCCGCCGAGCGCGAGCAACTGCGGCTGGAGCCGGGCGCCGAGGTGTACGTCATCGTCCGGCTGCGGACGCTCTCCGGCACGCCCGTGATGGTCGAGCGCACCGTCTACCCGCCGCGGGTCGGCGAGATCGTCGCCGAACTGCCGCCGGACGTGGTCTCGCACACCGAAGTGCTGCGCGAGCACGGCATCCTGTTCACCGACGCCGACCACACCATCGACGTCGTCCCGGCCAACGCCGAGGACGCCCGGCTGCTCGGCTGCCGCCGGGGCGGCCCGCTGCTGCGCGAGCGGCGCCGCACGACCGACCCGACGGGCACGCCGGTGGAGTGGTCCCAGGACCGCTACCTGCCCGGGACGGTGGCGTTCAGCGTGCACAACTCCCTGGCCACGTCGGCGCTTTCGCGGCACGCGCGGGAGCTGGACTGAGCTCCTCGCGCGTGCCGCGCGGGTGTCTCGGCGGGCGGAGGTCGTGGCGACCTCGGCGTCCGGGCGTCCTCACCGCATGAGCGCGGCGAGCAGCGGGCGGTAGTGCTCGAAGCCCGGCGTCGGGGCGCCGGCCACCTTCGCCTGCTCGTCCCAGCGCCGCACCGCCACCGCGTCCCGGGCGCCCGGGAGTTCGGCGAAGGCGGCGGCCTGGCGCTCGTCCATCGGGCCGCCCTGCACGCTCAGCGTGTACTCGGAGGCCTCGGAGAGCTGCTCCCGGTAGCCGGGCTCGACCGCGCACAGGTAGCGCTTGGCGGCCACGTGCAGCCGGACCGGCTCGGTGACCTCCGGGCCGAACCAGCGGGCCAGCCAGTCGGCCCCGGAGTCGCTGTGCCGGTTGTCCTGACCCTCCATCAGGTCCCGCCCGTGCAGGGCACCGTGGAAGTGTCCGATGTCGTGCAGCAGCGCGGCGGCGACCAGGTGCTCCGGCGCCCCGGCGGCCTCGGCGGCAGCGGCGGCCTGGAGCATGTGCTCGGCCATGGTGACCTCCTCGCCCAGGTACTCCCCGGCGCCCTCGCCCGCGAACAGCGCGGCGATCGCGTCCAGCGCGGCGGCGCGGCGGTGCAGCACGGCGAGGGTGCTGTTCAGCGAGTCGAGGTCGGCGTAGCAGCCCTGGAGGTGGCGGTGGCCGTCCTGCTGGAAGGCCGTCCGGGCGTGCATCAGACGGGTGTTGTCGAAGACCAGGCAGTCGCCGGGGCCGAGGCGGAAGGTCAGCTGGAGCTCGGGGCGCAGGGTGATCGCGGCGAAGCGGCGGTAGGCGGCGTAGAAGGCGTCCAGGTCCTTCGGGTCGTCGGCCCGGACGGTGCCGATCGAGCGGTTGTTGAACCTGACCTCGCGGATCCGGCCCCGCGGGTCCACGCCGATCAGCGGGCGGTCGGCGCGCAGTTCGGTGCGGCGGTCGCGGAAGACGAACGGGACGGGCGTGCGGGTGAGGACCTCGAACGCGTCCGGCGCCTCCTCCCGGAGGATCGCCGCGGCCTTGAAGCCGTCCACCAGTCCGGAGTCGCCGCCGGTCGCCGAGTTCTCCAGGCAGTGCAGCAGCTGGAGGGTGGGCACCGGGTCCCGGTACGGGTTGTCGGTGTGTGGGGCGATGGCGACGCTGGTGAAGGCCAGGTTGTTGGGGTCCGGCTCGACCCGGACGTCGAACAGCTCCCCGTAGTTGGTGACCCGGACGTACCCGAAGCTCTCCGCCACCCGCAGCACCTGCCGCTCGACGGCCGGCACCCCGCGCAGCACGGCGAAGCCGCTGTCCCGTACGGCGGCCAGCACCGCGGCCTGCTCGGCCGGGTCGGCCAGGTAGTCCTCCCAGCGCGCCCGCGGGATGCCGGGCGCGAAGTCCGCCGCCGTCCAGAGCCGCTTGCCCCGCTCGGTGCGCCCGTCGCCCTCGTCGGCCCGGTCCAGCCACTCCAGCGGGTAGCGGGAGCGGTGCCCGTCCGACCAGAGCACCTCCAGGTGCCCGTCGGCCTCGGTGCTCCCGGCGACGGCGAGGCCCTCGGGCAGGTCGTCGATCTGGAACAGCTTCTGCCCGTTGCGCGGGTCCCGGCACTCGGCGCACGGGCAGTTGTCGCGCAGCCAGTACGGCGGCAGTTCGGTCATCGGTCTTCTCCTCGGCGCACTACGGCTGTCGTGTCGGGGCAGTCGTGTCGGGGGTCTGGTCGCGTGAAGTTGTATAGCCAACTTCACGCCCTGTCCGGGAGCCTGCCTGCCTCCGGTGAGGTCCACGTGCCGGGCAGGTGAACGATGCGGGAACTGTGCCGGAGGTCGGCGCGGCGAGCATGTCGCCAGGTGCGTCGGCAGGTGCGGTGGCGGGTGGTCCGGCGAGTGGTTCCGGAGGGCTGTTCGAGTGAGGGGTGCGGGGCGCGGGGCGTTTCGGGGCGGGCGGGTGGGGACTGTCGGAGGAATTCCTCCTGCTTCGAGAGGCGATCGGCCATGGCCCATTCCTCCTCCAACCCGCCCGGCTCGGGGCACACCGCACTGCGGCGTGAGGTCGGCGTCATCGGACTGCTCTGGGCCTCGGTCGGGGCGATCATCGGCTCCGGCTGGCTGTTCGGGGCGCAGAAGGCGGCGGTGGCGGCCGGGCCCGCGGCGCTGCTGTCCTGGGGCATCGGCGCGGTCGCGATCGTCCTGCTGGCGATGGTGCACGCCGAGCTGGGCGGGCTGTTCCCGGTGGCGGGCGGTACGGCGCGCTACCCGCACTACGCCTTCGGCGGGTTCGCCGGGATGTCCTTCGGCTGGTTCACCTGGCTCCAGGCCTCCACCATCGCACCGATCGAGGTGCAGGCGATGATCAACTACGCCCAGCACTGGAGCTGGGCGGACGGCCTGCTGAACAAGAACCTGACGCTGACCGGCTGGGGGTTCGTCGTCGCGGCCGTCCTGCTCGGGGTCTTCGTCGCGGTCAACTTCCTCGGCGTGCGGCTGCTCGCCCACACCAACAGCGCGGCCACCGTCTGGAAGGTCGCCATCCCGGTGCTGACCATCTTCGCGCTCGGCATCAGCGAGTTCCACGGCTCCAACTTCGACGTCCACGGCTTCGCGCCGGACGGTGCCAAGGGCGTGCTCACGGCGATCAGCAGCAGCGGGGTGATCTTCGCGCTGCTCGGCTTCGAGCAGGCCATCCAGTGGGCGGGGGAGAGCCGCAACCCGCGCCGGGACATCCCGCGCGCGGTGCTCGGCTCGGTGGTGATCGGCACGGTCGTCTACGTGATGCTCCAGGTGGTGTTCATCGGCGCGCTGCCGCCGGAGACCTTCGCCCACGGCTGGAGCACGCTCGACTACCCCGGGATCAGCGGACCGTTCGCCGGCCTGGCGACCCTGATCGGGCTGGGCTGGCTGGCCACCGTGCTGTTCATCGACGCGGTCATCTCGCCGGCCGGCACCGGGCTCGTCTACATCACCTCCAGCTCCCGGGTCACCTACGGCCTGAGCCGCAACGGCTACGCGCCGCAGGTGCTGCAGTCCACCGACAAGCGCGCGGTGCCCTGGCTCGGCCTGCTGATCGCCTGGGTGGCCGGGGTGGTCTGCTTCCTGCCCTTCCCGAGCTGGCAGCGGCTGGTCGGGTTCATCACCTCGGCGGTGGTGCTGATGTACGCGGGCGCTCCGCTGGCCTTCGGGGTGCTGCGCAAGCGGCTGCCCGAGATGGAGCGCTCGTACCACCTGCCCGGCGGCGCGGTGGTCTCGCCGCTGGCCTTCGTGGTGGCCGGCCTGGTCATCTACTGGTCCGGCTGGGACACCCTGTGGCGCCTCGGTCTGGCGATCGTGATCGGCTACGTGCTGCTCGGCGGGTACTCCTGGTACGCGCGCTCGAAGGGGCTGCCGAACGCGCCCCGGATGGACTTCCGGGCCGGTCAGTGGCTGCCGGTCTACCTGGTCGGCATGGGCCTGATCTCCTGGCAGGGCACCTTCGGCGTGGGCTCGCGGGGGAACCTGCCGCTGTGGTGGGACATCGTCGTGGTGGTGGTGTTCTCGCTGGTCGTCTACTACTGGGCGCTGGCGATCGCGCTGCCGGCGGAGGAGATCGAGCGGAACATCCGGGGCGTCGAGGTGGTGGACACCAACGGGCACTGAGGTCCGCGAGAGGCGGCCGCGGGCACCGGAGCGCGCGGGCACCGAGGCACACGGGCACCGGAGCGCGCGACAGACGGCCGAGGCCCCCGGAGGACGTCCTCCGGGGGCCTCGGCCGTACCGGGTCAGGCCCGGACGGTCACGTTCCAGGCGGCCTCGGCGGCGGCCAGGGCGGGCGCCGGGTCGGCGTCCGTCGCGTCCGCGAGGGCCGACAGGCAGGCCCGGACGGTGTCCAGGGCGGCCGCCTGCCCGTAGTGGTTGACCCGCAGCATCGAGCCGGCCAGCGCGCCGCCGCCCGGCTGGACGGGCAGGGCCGGGTCGAGGCGGGCGGCGAGGGCCGTCGCGTCGACGCCGTCCTGGGTGCGCAGGGTGGTGGCGACCGGGGCCGCGTGGGCGTCCTCGACGACGTACGGGGCCAGCGTGCCGAGCGCGCGGACGCCGGCCCGGGTGGCGGCGGAGGCGGCGCGGTGGCGGGCGATCACGGCGGGCAGGCCGTCGGCGGCGATCCGGTCCAGGCAGGCGCCGAGCGCGAGCATCTCCAGCTGGGCCGGGGCGTGCGGCAGGACGGCGCGGCCGGCGTCCGTCCAGCGCTCCTTCCAGTCGAGCAGCGACAGGTAGGAGCGGCGCGGGGCGGCCGGGTTGGCGGCGATCCGCTCCCAGGCGCGCTCGGAGACGGACACGGCGGAGACCCCGGCCGGGCCGCCCATCGCCTTCTGGCCGCCGATGACGCACAGGTCGACGCCCCACTCGTCGGTGAGCAGCGGCTCGGCGGCGACGGAGGCCACCGCGTCGAGCATCAGCAGCGCGCCGTGCTCGCGGACCACGGCGCCGATCCCGGCGACCGGGTTGGTGTTGCCGGTGGCGGCCTCGGCGTGCACCAGGGAGACGAAGTCGATCTCCGGGTGGGCCTCCAGGGCCGCGGCCACCTGCTCGGCGCTCACCGCGCTGTCGAAGGGCACGGCCAGGTCGACGACCTTCGCGCCGCAGGAGCGCAGCCAGTTGCCGAAGGTCTGCCCGTACGGGCCGGTGACGATGTTGAGGGCGGTCGAGCCGGGGTGCGCGGCGCCGCGGATCGCGGCCTCCAGGGGGAGGAGCGCCTCGCCCTGGGTGACGATCACGTCGGCCTCGGTGTGCAGCAGCGCGGCCACCTGGTCCTCGATCGCCGCGAACCCGGCGGCGCTGAGCGGGGGCAGGTCGAGGAAGGGGCTCACGTCTTTTTCGCCTTTCGCGGGGGTGGGGTGCGGAAACGAGTCTGCCGCATCATGACTGCTTACACGGAACCCGCCCGTCGGTAGAGTGCGGCCATGAGTGATGGCGCGGTGCTGCACGTGCGGGGTCGGGTGCTGGTCGGCCCCGAGGACGTCCGGGACGAACTCTGGGTGGTGGACGGCCGGGTGAGCCTCACCCGCCCGCCGACCGCCGAGGACGTGCGGACGGTGACCGGCTGGGTGCTGCCCGGCCTGGTGGACGCGCACTGCCACGTCGGGCTGGACGCGCACGGCGCGGTGGACGCCGAGACCAGCGAGAAGCAGGCGCTCACCGACCGGGACGCCGGTACCCTGCTGATCCGCGACGCCGGCTCGGCCGCCGACACCCGGTGGATCGACGAGCGCGAGGACCTGCCCCGGATCATCCGGGCCGGCCGGCACATCGCCCGCACCCGCCGCTACATCCGCAACTACGCGCACGAGATCGAGCCCGGCGACCTGGCCGCCTACGTCCGGGCCGAGGCCCGCCGCGGGGACGGCTGGGTGAAGCTGGTCGGCGACTGGATCGACCGCGAGCGCGGCGACCTCGCCGCCTGCTGGCCCGGCGACGCGCTGGCCGAGGCGATCGCGGCGGCGCACCAGGAGGGCGCCCGGGTCACCGCGCACTGCTTCTCCGCCGAGTCGCTGCCGGACCTGCTGGCGGCCGGGATCGACTGCGTCGAGCACGCCACCGGGCTGACCGAGGAGCTGATCCCGGTCTTCGCCGAGCGCGGGGTGGCGATCGTGCCGACCCTGGTCAACATCGCCACCTTCCCGGGCCTCGCGGCCGGCGGCGAGGCCAAGTTCCCGGCCTGGGCGGCGCACATGCGGCGGCTGCACGAGCGCCGGTACGACACCGTCGGCGCCGCGCACGACGCGGGCATCCCGGTGTTCGTCGGGACGGACGCGGGCGGCTCGCTGGCGCACGGGCTGGTCGCGGACGAGGTGGCGGAGCTGGTGAAGGCGGGGCTGAGCCCGGCCGAGGCGCTGTCGGCGGCGAGCTGGGGCGCGCGCGAGTGGCTGGGGCGGCCCGGGCTGGAGGAGGGCGCGCCGGCGGACTTCGTGGTGTACGCGCAGGACCCGCGGGCGGACGTCCGGGTGCTCGCGGCCCCGCGGCTGGTGGTGCTGCGGGGACGGCCGGTCGGGTAGTCGCGCGAGGCTGCTGCGAGGGCCCGGCGGGACGGTCGTGCGGGCTGGTACGTACCGTTGCGCGGGCCCGTCCGTATCGTCGTGCGGGCCGGTCCGTACCGTCGTGCGGCCCGGTCCGGGCCGTCGCGCCGGCCTTCCAAGGCGGCCCTTCGATCGCATGATCATCCGCTGAAAGCCCTGTCGGTGTAGGCCGATAGGGTGGCGACCATGGCACCGCGTCCACTGAACGAGATCGTCGAGCCCGGCTGGGCCACCGCCCTGGAACCCGTCGCCGGACGGGTCGCCGAGATGGGCGACTTCCTGCGCGCCGAACTGGCCGCAGGCCGCACCTACCTGCCCTCCGGCCCGAACGTGCTGCGGGCCTTCCAGCAGCCCTTCGCCGACGTGCGGGTGCTGATCGTCGGGCAGGACCCGTACCCGACCCCCGGCCACGCCGTCGGGCTGAGCTTCTCGGTGGCGCCGGAGGTGCGGCCGATCCCGGCGAGCCTGATCAACATCTACCGGGAGTACGGCACCGACCTGGGGCTGCCGCAGCCCACCAACGGGGACCTCACCCCGTGGACGCGGCAGGGCGTGCTGCTGCTCAACCGGGTGCTCACCGTCCAGCCGCGCAAGAGCGGCCAGCACCGCGGCAAGGGCTGGGAGGCCGTCACCGAGCAGGCGATCCGGGCGCTGGTGGCGCGCGGCGGCCCGCTGGTGGCGATCCTCTGGGGGAGCGACGCCCGCAACCTGCGCCCGCTGCTGGGCAACGTCCCGTCGGTGGAGTCGGTCCACCCCAGCCCGATGTCGGCCGACCGCGGCTTCTTCGGCTCGCGGCCGTTCAGCCGGGCCAACGAGCTGCTGGTGCGGCAGGGGGCTCAGCCGGTGGACTGGCGGCTGCCGTAGCAGACCGGCCGTAGCGGACCGGCCCTAGCAGAGTCGAGTCAGCGCAGAACGCCAATCTCACTCCAACGAGTGAAATGACTTTCTGTGTTACTCATGTGACGGATTGTTCGAGAAGACTGGCGGCTCATCGTTTCATCTGTGTGGGGGTATCGCCATGTCTTCTCGCCGAATCGTTTCCGCCGCCGCGGCCACCGCCGTGGTGGCGAGCACGCTGCTCACCGCCGGGCCCGTCCGGGCGGCCGAGCCCGCCCCGTCGCCCGGCAAGGCGCGCGCCGTCACCGCCGAACTCGACCTGGACGTCAGCCTGTTGAACAAGGCCGTGGACATCCCGGTGAACATCGCGCTGAACAAGGTGGAGTCGCCGGCCCAGCGAGGGGGGTCCCCCCAGCCGGAGGCTGGGGGAGGGTCGGTCCTGACGGCCACCGTGGCCGGGGTCGACCAGGCAGGCCCGGTCGAGCTGGTCAAGGCCGACATCGGCAAGTCGGTGACCAGGGTCGACGCCAAGGGCGCCAGCGCCTCCGTCAAGCTGGTCAACGCCGACGTGCACGCCCCCGGCCTGCCCGTCACCGCGCTGCTCGGCCTGGAGGCGATGAGCGCCGAGGCGACCTGTCCAGTGGACGGGCAGCCCACCGCCGACGTGGTCGCGCCGGTCAGGCTCAGCGTGCTCGGCAAGCCGGTCACCGTCGGCCTCTACGGGCCGACCAAGGTGGACGTGCCGCTGATCGGCAGCGTCTCGGTGGAGTTCTCCAAGAAGACCGTGACGACGACCACCGCCGCCGCCTCCGCGCTGGAGGTGCAGGTGGAGGTGAACCCGCTCAACCTGAACGTCGCCAAGGTCACCGGGAAGGTCACCGTCGCCTCGGTGAGCTGCGAGAAGCCCTCCTCGCCGGCGGCCGGCCAGGCCACTCCGTCCGGCCAGGCCACTCCGTCCGGCCAGACCACTCCGGCCGTACCCTCCGGCCAGGCCACCGGCGGCGGCGCGTCCACCGGCGCGCCCGCCGCCCAGCCGGTCGCCGACACCACCGCCTCCCGCACCGCCGTCCCGCAGGCCGCGGTCGAGAAGACGGAGAAGGCGGAGAGGCTGGCCGCCACCGGCGGCAGCAGCGCCACCGGCCCGCTCGCCGCGGGGGCCGCCGCCCTGGTCGCGGGCGGGGCGGCCGCGCTGTGGGCCACCCGGCGCCGCCGCGCCGCGCACGCCCGCCGTCACTGACGACGGCGGTCGCCCACGACCGCATCCGTCGTCACCGACCACGCAGGTGCCGTCACCGACGGCACCCGGAACGGCGGGAGTGCCGCCCGCGGCACTCCCGCACCGTGACGGTGTCAATGCGGACGGTTGGTTCACATGCGCGTTACACGAGAGGAACAACCGGGAAACGGCGGCTTGCAACGCTACGCGGGCACCCACCACCCAGCAATGCGAGGGACACGACGTGGCAATCAAGGCCGAGTACATCTGGATCGACGGCACCAAGCCGACCGCGAAGCTCCGTTCCAAGACTCGCGTCCTGCCCAACGCCGACAAGATCCCCACCTGGGGCTTCGACGGTTCCTCGACCAGCCAGGCCGAGGGCCACGCCTCGGACCGCGTGCTGGACCCGGTGCGCGTGACGCCGGACCCGATCCGCGGCGGCGACCACATCCTGGTCCTCTGCGAGGTCCTGGAGACGGACGGCACCCCGCACGTCTCCAACACCCGCGCCCTGCTGCGCGAGGTCGCCGAGAAGTACGCCGCGCAGGAGTCGATCTTCGGCATCGAGCAGGAGTACACCTTCTTCAAGGGCTCCCGCCCGCTCGGCTTCCCGGAGGGTGGCTACCCGGCCCCGCAGGGCGGCTACTACTGCGGCGTCGGCGCCGAGGAGGTCTTCGGCCGCGAGATCGTCGAGCTGCACCTGGACCGCTGCATCGACGCCGGCCTGGCCATCTGCGGCATCAACGCCGAGGTCATGCCCGGCCAGTGGGAGTTCCAGATCGGCCCGGTCGACGCGCTGACTGCCTCGGACGACATGTGGATCGCCCGCTACCTGCTCTACCGCACCGCCGAGGAGTTCGGCATCGACGCCACCCTGGACGCCAAGCCGGCCCGCGGTGACTGGAACGGCGCGGGTGCCCACACCAACTTCTCCACCAAGGCGATGCGTGAGGGCTACGACGCCATCATCACCGCCTGCGAGTCGCTCGGCGCCTCCCAGGAGAAGGTGCTGGAGCACGTCAACCAGTACGGTGACGACATCCAGTCCCGCCTCACCGGCAAGCACGAGACCGCCCCGTGGAACGTCTACAGCTACGGCGTCTCCGACCGCGGCGCCTCGGTGCGCATCCCGTGGCAGGTCGAGGTGGACAAGAAGGGCTACATCGAGGACCGCCGCCCGAACGCGAACGTCGACCCCTACGTCGTCACCCGCCTCCTGATCAACACCTGCTGCGAGGCCCTGGAGAAGGCCGGCCAGGTCTGATCCACCCGCCCCACCCGGGCACCCGCACCACACCCCGCAGGCCCCCTCCCGGTGCAGGAGGGGGCCTGCGGGCGTTCCGTCGCGTGCGTGGCCCTCGGGACGGGTGGTGGTGCCGGGGGCGGACGGTGGGCCTTGATCGGGTGGTGGTGCCGGGGGCGGACGGTGGGCCTTGATCGGGTGGGGGAGTTCGCGGAGAATCGGGCCGTGACTGCTTCGGACCGGCCCCTCCTCGTGCGCAGGCTGCACGTGGATCTGGGGCGGGTGTGGGCGGACGGGTGTCGTGGTCGGTGGGTTCCGTCAACCGACCTCAGGCAGTACCGGCCCCAGGAGTGTGTCCGTCCATGGCTCTCACCTTCCACTGGTTCCTCCCCACCAACGGCGACAGTCGGCTGATCGTCGGCGGCGGGCACGGCTCCACGCCCGGCGCGGCCGGGTCGGACCGGCCGCCGAGCATCGGCTACCTCGGCCAGATCGCCCGCAGCGCCGAGCAGTTGGGCTTCGAGGGGGTGCTGACGCCGACCGGGGCCTGGTGCGAGGACGCCTGGCTGACCACCGCGATGCTGAGCCAGGTGACCGAGCGGCTGAAGTACCTGGTGGCCTTCCGGCCCGGGCAGATCAGCCCGACGCTGGCCGCGCAGATGGCCGCGACCTACCAACGGCACACCGGCGGGCGGCTGTTGCTCAACGTGGTGACCGGCGGGGAGTCCGCCGAGCAGCGTGCCTACGGGGACTTCCTGGACAAGGACGCCCGGTACGCCAGGACCGGGGAGTTCCTGGACGTCACCCGGCGGCTCTGGGCGGGGGAGACGGTCGACCACCACGGCCCCCACCTGCGGGTCGAGGCGGCGCGGCTGAACCGGCTGCCGGACCCGGTGCCGGCGGTGTACTTCGGCGGCTCCTCCCCGGCCGCCGGCGAGGTCGCGGCCCGGTCCGCGGACGTCTACCTGACCTGGGGCGAACCGCCCACCCAGGTCCGCGAGAAGATCCGCTGGATCCGCGAACTGGCCGCCGCCCGCGGCCGGACCGTCCGGTTCGGCATCCGGCTGCACGTGATCACCCGGGACACCGCCGCGCAGGCCTGGGCGGAGACCGAACGGCTGCTCGCCGCGATGGACCCGCGCCGGGTGCGGGAGACCCAACGGGCGCTCGCCGAGAGCGAGTCGGAGGGGCAGCGGCGGATGCTCGCGCTGCACGGCGGCTCGGCGCAGCGGCTGGAGGTGCACCCCGGTCTGTGGGCCGGCATCGGGCTGCTGCGCGGCGGCGCGGGGACGGCGCTGGTGGGCAGCCATCGCGAGGTCGCGGACCTGATCTGCGAGTACCACGGCCTGGGTATCGACGAGTTCGTGCTGAGCGGGATGCCGCACCTGGAGGAGGCGTACTGGTTCGGTGAGGGCGTGCTCCCGCTGCTCGCCGCCCGCAACCTCTGGAGCCGCCCGCGACTCCTGGTGCGGGAACCCGATCGTGACCGGCAAATCGCTGGTCAAGCGCCCCTGCCGGATCGAGAATTCATGGCATGACCCAGCAGCCCCTGCTCCTCCTCGACGTGGACGGACCGCTCAACCCCTATGCCGCGCCGAAGCGGAGGCCCGAGGGCTACGCCACCCACCGCCTGCGCCCCTCCTGGTGGGTGGCGAAGCAGGAGTACCTGGCGGCGGTCCAGGCCCGGCAGGCGACGCGCGCCAAGCACGCCAAGCCGCCGGCCGTCCGGGTCAAGCCGCTGCGGGTCTGGCTCAACCCCTCGCACGGCGAGGAGCTGCTGGCGCTGCCGTACGAACTGGTGTGGGCCACCGGGTGGATGGGTGAGGCGAACACCCACATAGGCCCGCACATCGGCCTGCCCGAACTCCCGTACATCCGCTGGTCCGACCTGTTCGGTACGGATCCGGGCGGGCTGCACTGGAAGACCAGGGACGTGGTCGCCTGGGCCGCCGGGCGCCCGTTCGTCTGGGTGGACGACGAGCTCGGCCCGCAGGACGAGGAGTGGATCGCCGCCCACCACCCGGGTCCGGCGCTCGCCCTGCACGTCAACCCCCGGATCGGCCTGCTGGCCGACGACTTCGCCAGGCTGCGGGAGTGGGCGGAGGGTCGCGCTGTTCCGGGGGCGTGAACCATGGGGGGTGGGGCGCGCGGGGCGTGAATGATCCGGTGAAGTGCGCCGTGCGCCCCGTTGTGCACGTCGCGCCGCGCTTTCTAACGTCCCATCATGACCATTTCCACGGAGCCCATCGGCAGCATCCCGCGGCCGAACACCCTGCTGAACGCCCTGGCCGAGTACGCCGAAGGGCGCCTGTCCGAAGCCGACCTGAAGAAGCTGCAGGACGAGGCCACCGCCGACACCCTGGCCAGGCTGGCGGAACTCGGCTGCCCCGTCCTGGTGGACGGCGAGCAGGCGAAGCCGAGCTTCGTCACGTACCCCCTCACCGGGCTGACCGCCCTCGACGGGAACGGCGCCGTCATCCCCTTCGCCGACGGGCACACCCGGCAGCTGCCGCGGCTGACCGCCGGGCCCTTCCGGTACCGGGTCCGCGCCGAGAGCTACCTGCGCGAGGCCCTCCGCCACACCTCGCAGCCCGTCAAGCAGGCCGTCATCGCGCCCTCGGCGCTCAGTCTGCTCTACCCGGCCGACGGCATCGACGGCTACTCGCGCGAGGACTTCCTGAAGGACCTGGCCGACGAGGCCGAGGCCGACATCAGGGGCTGCCTGGACGCGGGCGCCCACGTCGTCCAACTCGACTTCACCGAGGGGCGGTTGTCGCTCAAGCTGGACCCGTCGGGCGGTCTGCTGGACGACTTCGTGGCCCTCAACAACCGGGTGCTCGACCGGTTCACCGAGGAGGAGCGGGCCCGCCTCGGCGTGCACACCTGCCCGGGCGGGGACCAGGACTCCACCCACAGCCTGGACGTCGACTACGCCGAGCTGCTGCCGAAGCTCTTCCGGCTGAAGGTCGGCAACTTCTACGTGCAGCTGGCGAGCGAGGCCGATCCCGACCGCGTTCTCGCCGTCATCGCGGAGCAACTCCGCCCCGGGATCCGGGTGTTCGTCGGGGTGACCGACCCGATCGACCCCAGGGTGGAGACCCCGGAGGAGGTGCGCGACCGCGTGCTGGCCGCGGCCCGGCACATCCCGGTCGACCAGCTCGGCACCACCGACGACTGCGGGTTCTCGCCGTTCGCCGACGACACCTCCACCGCGCGTGAGACCGCCTTCGCCAAGATCGCGGCGCGGGTGCGGGGCACCGCCCTGGCGGCGGAGGCGCTCGGGCTCCGGTAGGGGTTCCTGTTCGGCCGTCCCCTCTGGCGGTCAGGCCGAACGGAGCACGGCCTCAAGGGCGTTGAGGAAGCGGTCGGTGGTCGCCTCGTCCCGGACGGCGATCCGCAGCCACTCCTCGCCCAGCCCCGGGAAGGTGTCCCCGCGCCGGACGGCGAAACCGTGCTCGCGCAGCCGCTGCCGGACGGCGGCCGCCTCCGGCAGTCGCACCAGGACGAAGGAGGCGGCCGGTTCGCCGTACAGCCGCACCGAGCGGAAGGCGGCCAGGCCCTTCACCAAGTGGTCGCGCCGGAGCGCCAGTTCGGCCGCCGCCCGGTCCGCCTCGGCGAGCGCCGCCGGGCCGCTGCACACCTCGGCGGCGGCCAGCGCCGGGGTGGACACCGGCCAGAGCGGCTGGGCGGCGGCGAGGTCGGCGATCAGTGGCGCGGGCCCGAGCACATAGCCGATCCGCAGTCCGGCCAGGCCCCAGGTCTTGGTGAGGCTGCGCAGCACGACGACCCGGCCGGGCAGGTCCCGGACGGAGGCGAGGGACTCCCGCTCGCCCGGGACGGTGTCCATGAACGCCTCGTCCACCACCAGGGTGCGCCCCGGCCGGGCCAGCGCGGCGACGGCCTCGGCGGGGTGCAGTACGGAGGTCGGGTTGGTCGGGTTGCCGAGAACGACCAGGTCCGCCTCCTCGGGGACGGTGCCCAGCCGGAAACCGTCCTCGGGGGAGAGCAGCACCCGGTGCACCCGGTGTCCGGCGTCCCGTAGCGCCGCCTCCGGCTCGGTGAACTGCGGGTGGACCACGGTGATGTGACTTGGCGTCAGAGTTCTGGCCAGCAGGACGAAGGCCTCCGCGGCCCCCGCGGTGAGCAGCACCTCCTCGACCGGGCGGGCGTGCCGGGCGGCCACCGCGGTGCGCGCGCTGCTCTGGTCGGGGTAGGCGGCGAGGTCGCCGAGGGTGGCCGCGAGGTGCTCGCGCAGCCAGGTCGGGGGAGTGCCGGTGCGGACGTTGACGGCGAGGTCGACCAGGCCGAGCCCGTCGGCGCGCACCTCGGCGTCGCCGTGGTGGCGCAGGTCGGGTTCGGGGGTGGTCACGGGGGGTCTCCTTGCGGGGTGGTGCCGGTGGTGCGGGTGGGGCTCGTCGTGCGGGGTGGCGCGGGGTGGGGCTCGTACGGGCCGGGAGGTGCGGCGGGCGGCGTGACGGGCGGTGCGACCTGCGCGACCGGCGCGGCGGGCCCGTCCGGTGCCGCGGCCCGGGCGATCGCGACCGTGGCCCGTGCCGACTTCCGCTTGGTGACCAGGAGCCGGCCGCCCGGAGCGCTCGCCAGCGCCGCCGCCTCGGCCACGCTCGCGGTGCCGACGGCCGTACCGACCGTGGCGGAGGGGTTCGGCACCGGCACGCCCGCCAGGGCCTCGGGCGGGTGCTCGTCCACCGGCACCCCGCCGAGGCGGTCGGCTGTCCAGCGCACCGCCGGGTGGTCCGCCCTGCCCGTCACGGTCGCCAGCCGGGCCACCGCGGAGCGGTCCAGCCCGGCCTCCCGGAGGGTGTCCGTCAACAGTCGCAGCACCTCGGTCCGCTCGGCGCCGCTGCTCGCGCCGATCCCGACCACCAGGGTGCGCGGGACGACGGCGACCGGTCCGCTCACGTGCCGCACCCCTTCGTCCCGAACTCCGGTGATCCCACCACGCCCGGCCGGAACGGGTCAATCGTGGCGGGTGTGACGTCGGACGCCAGGTCCGGCGCTGTGCCGGGCGCCGTGCCCGACGCCGTGCCTGCCGCCGCCGGTCCGCCCCGGGGCCGCCGCGCGGCAGCTGTTCGTCTGTTCTTCACTTGTGTTGTGGGGTACACGACACTGCGGCGCTCGTACTGTTCTCGGCGCTCCCGCCCGGGAAGCCCCGACCTCCGGAGGACCTCATGGCCTTCGCACGACTGCGCACCCCCGGAACTCCCGTCCCCGGCGTCCCCGGCGCCCTCCCGCGCCCCCTCCGCCGCCGCCCGCTCACCGCGCTGGCCGCCGGCCTCGGCCTGGTCGCCGGCTCGCTCGGCCTGTGGGCCGCCGGCGGCAGTGCGGCCGCCGACGCCGCCGCCGGGCTGCCCGCGCCGGACCACGTGGTCGTCGTCGTGCTGGAGAACCACGCCTACACGCAGGTGATCGGCAGCTCCAAGGCCCCGTACATCAACAACACCCTGGTGGCCGGCGGCGCGACGCTGACCAACTCCTACGCGCTCACCCACCCCAGCCAGCCCAACTACTACATGCTGTTCTCCGGCAGTTCCCAGGGCATCGTGGACGACGGCTGCGTGGACGTCGGCGCCCTGCGGGAGCCCAACCTCGCCTCCGAGCTGATCGGCGCCGGCCAGACCTGGGCCAGCTACAACGAGGGCCTGCCCGCCCCCGGCGCCACCGACTGCAGCAGCGGCGACTACGCCCAGAAGCACAACCCGTGGTTCGGCTTCGGCAACGTGCCCACCTCCAGCGCGTACGGCATGGACGCCTTCCCGAGCGACTACAGCACCCTACCGAAGGTCTCCTTCGTCGTCCCGGACCTCTGCGACGACATGCACGACTGCTCCGTCGGCACCGGCGACTCCTGGCTCCGGACCAACCTCGACGGGTACGCGCAGTGGGCGAAGAGCCACAACAGCCTGCTGCTGCTCACCTTCGACGAGGACGACAAGCTGTCCGGCAACCGCATCCCGACCCTGGTCTACGGCGCCCACGTCGCACCCGGCAGCAGCACCGCCACCACCTACAACCACTACGACGTGCTGCACACCCTGGAGGACCTGGCCGGGGTCAACGCCCACGCGGGCAACTCCGCCGGCGCCGCCGACATCACCGGAATCTGGAACTGACGCCCGTGTACGTCGCGGACTCCCGCAGCTCGAAGGCCCCCGGCGGGCCGGCCACGCAGGCCGCGCCGGCCGCCTCCGCCTCCCCGGCCGCCTCCCCGGCCGCCGGCCCGGTGCGGCGGGGTACCGGCCTGCGCGCCGTGCCCGGGGCGGTCATCGCCCTCGGCACGGTCAGCCTGGTCACCGACATCTCCTCCGAGATGGTCACCGCCGTCCTCCCCCTCTACCTGCTCACCGGCCTCGGCCTCTCCCCGCTCGGCTTCGGCCTGCTCGACGGCATCCAGAACGGCTTCAGCGCCCTCGTCCGGCTGGTCGGCGGCCACCTCTCCGACCGCCGCGGCCGCGACGGCGCCGCCCGCCACAAGGCCGTCGCCGCCGTCGGGTACGGGCTGTCCGCGCTGTGCCGGCCCCTGCTGCTGTTCGTCCACACCGTGCCGCTGATCGGCGCCGTGATCGCCGTCGACCGCACCGGCAAGGGTCTGCGCACCGCGCCGCGGGACGCGATGATCTCACTCGCCACCGAACCGGCGCACCGTGGCCGGGCGTTCGGCGTGCACCGGGCGATGGACACGGCCGGCGCCCTGCTCGGCCCGCTCACCGCCTTCCTGGTGCTGCGGCTGGCCGGCGGGCCGCTGCTCGCCGACGGCGGGGAGCGGCACGGCTACGACGCGGTGTTCACCGTCAGCTCGTGCGTCGCGGCGCTCGGCGTGCTGATCCTGCTGCTGTTCGTGCCGAACCGGCAGCGGGGTGACGACTTGTCGACTTCCACACCCTCGCTGCGCGCCGGCCTCGCCCTGCTGCGGCTGCCGGGGCTGCGCAGGCTGACGTTCTGCGCCGTCCTGCTCGGCCTCACCACCGTCAGCGACTCCTTCCTCTACCTGCTCGTCCAGCGCCGCCTCGACCTGCCCGTCTCCCTGTTCCCGCTGCTGCCGCTGGGTACCGCCGCCGCCTTCCTGCTGCTCGCCGTCCCGCTCGGCGCGCTCGCCGACCGGATCGGCCGCCACCGGCTCTTCCTGGCCGGGCACGGGGTGCTGCTGCTCGCGTACGGGCTGCTGCTCTCGCCGCTGCGCGGGCTGCCGGCGGTGCTCTGCGTACTGGTGCTGCACGGCACCTTCTACGCGGCCACCGACGGCGTGCTCGCCGCCGCGGCCGCCGACGCGGTACCCGCCGAGCAGCGCGGTGCCGGGCTCGCCCTGGTCGGCACCGGGCAGGCGCTGGCCCGGTTCGCCTGCTCGCTGCTGTTCGGCGCGCTGTGGGGCGCCGTCGGCGGCCCGGCCGCGCTGGGCTGGTCGGCGGGGGCGCTGGCGCTGTGCGTGCTCGGCGCGGCGGCGGTGCTGTGCCCGTCCGGCGCCGTGGCCCCGGGCCCGTCCGGCGCCGTGGATCAGGGCCCGTCCGGACCGGTGGCCCCGGGCCCGTCCGGACCGGGCGGCGGCGAGCCCGAATCCGTCGGCGGGCAGCCCGAGCCCGCCGTCGCCGCGAAGCCGTCGGAGACGACCCAGGAGGAGACCCGATGAACCTGCGGAACCGGACCAGGGTGATCATCCTGCTGGTCGCCGTCGTCCTGCTCGGCGCGGTCGGCACCGGGGCCGTCCTGAACGCCGCCGGCCGCACCGCCCGCCGGGACCAGGCCCAGCCCGGTGGGCCGTCCGTCGAGTCGGGGCCGGTGTCACTACAGGTGCAGAGCGGCGGACGACAGCTGTTGTTCCGCAACATGGCCTGGGGCCCGCACCGGGACGAGATCACCACCGTCGCCGCCGACCACCCGGACGGACCGCGCACCGCCTCCGGCGTCCAGTGCCTGCGCTTCCACGCCGCCGCCGGCACCGGAATCTGCCTCCAGGCACAGCGCGGCGCGCTGGAGGACAGCTACCGCGCCGTCGTCCTGGACGACCACCTGCGCGAGCTCCGCTCGTTCCCGGCGGCCGGCATCCCCACCCGCTCCCGGGTCTCGCCGTCCGGGCACCTCGCCGCGTGGACGGTCTTCGTCAGCGGCGACTCGTACGCGGGCAGCGACTTCTCCACCCGCACCTCGATCGTGGACGTCCGGGACTGGAACCTGCGGGAGAACCTGGAGGACTTCGCCGTCGTCCTGGACGGCCACCCGTACCAGGCGCACGACGTCAACATCTGGGGCGTCACCTTCGCCGACGACAACACCTTCTACGCCACCCTCGCCAGCGCCGGGCGGACCCACCTCGTCCGCGGCGACCTCGCCGCCCGCACCCTCACCGCCCTGCACGACAACGTCGAGTGCCCCTCGCTCTCCCCGGACGGCACCCGCGTCGCGTACAAGAAGCGCGTCCCCGGCCTGCCCGCCGACTCCCCGTGGCGGCTGTACGTGCTCGACCTCGCCACGATGACCGAGACCGCCACCGCCGAGCAGCGCAACATCGACGACCAGGCGCTCTGGTCCGGCGACGGCACTCTGGTCTACGCGCTGCCCGGCGACTACGGTGCCGATCTGTGGACCGTCCCGGCGGACGGTTCGGGCAGCGCGCAGCCGGTCACCAAGGCCGCGGTCGCCCCCGCCTACCTGGGCTGAGGAACTCTCGGCTACGGTCCCACGTCGAGCAGAGTGTGACGTCCCTGATCGGGCATATTGAACGAATGCCCTGATCAGACGTCCTGATCGAGCGTTCTGATCGAACGGGGGAGCGAGACAACCGTGGACGGCATCCCACCCGAGCGCATGGTGACCGACTCCTGGCCCGCCCTGCACGGCCGCCCGGTCCTACGGCGCACCGTCGCCGTCGGGCTGGTGCTCTGCGTGTCCGTCGCCGCCGCCCTCGTGGTGCGCGGCGTCAACGCGCTCACCGCCGGCAGCGCCGGCCGCGAGACCGACCGCGACCGCGCCGAACGCCTGGCCGGCCTCCACCCGTCCCAGCACCCCGGGGTCGGCCGCTTCTACGTCCCGGTCGGCGCCGTCTACACCCACACCTCCGACGGCGCCCCGGTCGCCTACCTGCACTACCGCCTCGGCGGTGGCAGGGCCCCCGGCCTCGGCGACTTCCTCAGCGCCTACGACCTCCCCTCACCCGGCCCGGCCTCGCGGCTCCCGGCCGACCTGGTCGCCGCCCTCGGCGGCGACGAACCGGCCGAGGCCCCGGAACTCCCCGCCTCCCCGCTGCTGCCCGCCGCCACGCCGTCCGCCTCCGCCTCCACAGCCACCGAGGGCCCGTCGCCGGAGGCCGACCCCGGCAGCCCGGGTGGCACCGCCGGCACCGCGGGAAACCGGGCGGACCCTCTCGCCGCCCCCGCGGACCCCGCCGCCGACCCGACCCCGGCCGTCGCCCCCGCCGCCACCCCGGCCCCCGACGAGCCCACCCCCGACGAGCCCACCTCCGACGACCCGGCCCCGATCCCGACCCCCACCCCGACCTGGACCCCCACCCCCACCCCCAGCCCCACCGCCGTCCCCACCCGCACCCCCACCGCCCGCCGCATCTACGTCGCCACCATCCCCGGCGGCCTGCCCGGCGCCGCCGACATCTACATCCGCGCCACCGGCTGACCCCCCGCCGGGGTGGGTCAGGCCACGTCCCGGTCGATGGTGAAGGCCATGACGCTGCCCGGCTGGAGCGGGAACGGGAGTTGGATCAGTCCGGCAGTGTTGTTGAACGGCGCGGGAAAGGTGGCCCGGACGCTGGCGCCATGGGCGGCGCCGAGCGCGCTGATCTCCGACGCGTTCACGCTCAGGCGGGTCGGCCGGAGTGCCGGGTCGACGGTGAGCCGGTACTCGGCATCGGTGACATGGCGGAACACCTGGGCCTGGATGCGGATCCGTCGGTCGTTGCCCACGAACTTGCGGGCTGTGACGCTCAGCTCCACCAGATGGCCCGCGGTGCTCTGGGCCTCGCGCGGTACCGAGAAGTGTTCGATCCTGGCGCGCCCGCCGACGATGTCCTCGTGCGTGGCGGACGCGCGGTCCAGGTCCCGGTTGTCGACCCGGACCGCGCCGACCGTGAAGACTTCGGGGTCGTCGGGATCCAGATTGTCGTCGATCATCCAGCGGAGCAGGCACTCGGGCCCGGTGAAGCCGTCCAGGCCTGCGTCGTCGTTGGAGGCGAGGCAGGCGATCGTCACCGTCCCGGGCAGGGCGTCGATCCGGTAGGAGATCCGGAAGCTCTGGTAGAGGTAATCGGGGTGGGCGTCACCGCCCGGTGCGGGCGAGAGCAGACAGTCGTAGCGGTAGGCGGACAGCGCTCCGGCGAAGAGCGGGTCGCGCACCGGGCCGAGGACGTCCTGCATACCGCGGAGTACGGCGCTGTCCACCTGCTCCGTGGTTTCCCGTACGGTGAGGGATCCGATCGCCAGGGTGACGGCCGCCGCCGACACGAAGGCGCCGCCGATGAGGCTGAGGACGGTGGCGAGGACCTGCTGGTGGGTTATCAGTGCCGCAGTCACGACGCACACCAGCCCCACCATCAGTGCGAGGGTGTTGACCAGCGCGAGGATCTTGCGCAGTTGTCGTTCACGAGACACGGCCACACGCCACCCCCGCGGGCCGCGTCAGAGCGCCGACCCCTCTGCGATGATCCGGACGATCCGTTCGGAGACCTCCCCGATCTCCTGTGCCGTACGAACGTTATCCGTCTGTCCCTCGGTCAGAAAGACCATGGCGATGCGGTTCGCGGGATGCAGGACGATGCCCGCGTCGTTCACGATGCCGCGCAGGCTCCCGGTCTTGTGCCGGACCGGGACATCGTCGTCCAGCCGGGACGGAATCCGGTCGTTTCGCAGGTAGTTGACCAGGTAGCGCCGGACCGGCTCCAGGTGCGGCGTCCGGTCGATGTGCTCGACCAGCCGCAGCATGTCCTCGGCCGTGGTGACGTTGGCCCGGCCGAGCGGACCGAGTTCCCGTTCGGAGAACCCGGCGGGGAAGGACGTGCTGTGCAGCCCGACAGCCTTGACCGTGGCGTCGATCCGCTCCTGGCCCAGAACGGTGCGCACGTGTTCGGCTGCCGGATTGTCGCTGGTCACCAAGGCGAACCCGCACAACTCCCGTACGGTGACGGTCGAGTCGGGATCGAGGGCCTGGAGCACGCTCGGGTACATCGTGCTCGGGAGGGTTCCGACCCGGACGCGTTCGTCGGGGTCGAGCTCGCCGCGTTCGGCCGAGTCGAAGAGGGCGACCCCGAGGATCATCTTGGCCAGGCTCGCCGAGGGGAGCACCTGGTCCGCACGGTGGGCGACGGTGAGTCGGGGGCCGTCGAGCGTCTTGACCAGGACGCTGCGCACGCCTGCACCGCCGGCCGTTGCGAATCCTTCGACCTGTGCGGCGATCGCGGAACGCAATCCGTCGGAATCGGCCATCGGGCAATCCCCTTTTCTCCCGCTCTGGTTGGGTCGGGTCAACGGCCCCCTACCCGCGTGGCGGCGCCATACGCCCTCGATGTGGAGACCGGGCGGGGCCGAGAAGCCGGGAACGGTCGAACGCCTGCGGGTGGGCACCCGGCAGGCGTTCGGAGTGGCGTGGTCAGCGGGTGGTGGCCGGTGTGGGGTGGGGTGTGGGGGCAAGAGGTACCGAGGGGGGCGTGGGAGCGGGAGCGGGCGTCGGGGCCGGCGTGCGGCGGGCGGGGGCCTGGCCGACGAGCATGGCGGCGAGGGCGAGGAGGAGGCCGAGGAGCTGCCAGGGGGTGAGGGTCTGGCCGAGGACGAGGAGGCCGCCGAGGGTGGCGACGACCGGGTTGATCAGGCCGAGGAAGGAGGCCGGGCCGGCGCCGAGGTGCTCGATGCCGCGGAACCAGAGGAAGTAGCCGAGTGCGGTGCCGAACAGGCCGAGGTAGGCGAAGCCGGCCAGGTTGGCGGCGCTCAGCGCGGGCGGCGCGCCCTCGACCAGGGCGGCGAGCGGGACGAGGAAGACCGAGCCGGCCAGGAGCTGCCAGGCGGTGAGGTCGAGCAGGGTGGCGCCCTCGGGGCGGCCCCAGCGGCGGGTCAGGACGGTACCCATGGCCATCAGCGAGATGCCGGCGACCATCGCGGCGATGCCGACGCCGTCCAGCCGGGCGCCGCTCTTGAGCACCAGCAGGGCCACTCCGCCGACCCCGACCAGTCCGGCGACCACCGCCCGCCGTCCGGGCCGCACCCGCAGCACGCCGATCGAGAACCCGGCGACGAGCAGCGGCTGGATCGCCCCGATGGTGGCGGCGACGCCGCCGGGCAGGCGGTAGGCGCCGACGAACATCAGCGGGAAGAACAGCCCGATGTTGAGCATCCCGAGTACGGCCGCGCGCCCCCACCAGCGCCCCTTGGGAAGTCGGCGGCCGATCAGCAGCAGGAGCAGCCCGGCAGGGAGCGCGCGGAGTGCGGCGAGCAGCAGCGGGCGGCCCTCGGGCAGCAGCTGGGTGGTGACGAGGTAGGTGGTGCCCCACGCGGCCGGGGCGAGTGCGGCGGTGACGGCGATCCCCGCGCGCTTGCGGTCCATGACGGCCATGGCTTCCCCTGAACGTTGATTATCTGAACGTTGAGATACTTTCTACGCCTGGGATCGGTGAACGTCAAGTATGTGAATGTTAAGATATCCAGGTTGGACAGACGGGTCCGGACGGCCTCGGGCGGTCGCGGACAGACGGCTCCGGGAGGGCGGCGGACATGCAGCAGCGCGACACCGTGGACGACATCGTCGAGCAGTGGGCCCGGGCCCGCCCCGATCTGGACGCCGGGCCGATGGCCCTGATCGGCCGGCTGCGACGGCTCAACGTCCGGGTCGACAACGCCCTGCGCGAGTACTTCACCGTCTGCGGCCTGGACTCCTCCGAGTTCGACGTGCTGGCCACCCTGCGCCGCTCCGGCGAGCCGTACGAGCTCAACGCCCGCGCGCTGCTCAAGTCCGCGATGGTCACCTCCGGGGCCATCACCAACCGCGTCGATCGGCTGTCCGCCAAGGGCCTGGTCGAACGCAACCCCTGCCCGAGCGACCGCCGCGCCGTCCTGGTCCGCCTCACCCCGGCGGGCAAGGAGCTGATCGACGGCGCCCTGGCCGGCCACGTCGACAACGAGGAGCGCATCCTCTCCGCCCTCGACGCGGAGGAGCGCACCCGGCTCGACACCCTGCTGCGCAAGCTCCTCATCGCCCACGGGGACACCGAGCCGCTCCTCTGAATCGGGCCGCCGTCCCAGTCGGGCCGCTGTCCGGATCGGGCCGTCCGAGTCGGCCCCGCCTGGGCCGCCGGGGCTGCACAAACGGGCCGCACCGACGGGGCCGCGCGCCGGGCGGCGTGTCCAGGCGCGTCCCGACCGCGTTATCCCCTGCGGAAGCCCACCGGAGGAGAGGCCCCGATGAAGAAGAAGACCCCCAGGGACATCGCCGTCGACGACCAGCTGCGGGCCGCCGGGGCCGAGGGCGCCCAGTGGCTCACCGCCTCCGGGTGGGGGCCGCCGGTCAGGGTCCCGGTGCAGAAGGCCGCGAAGTGGCAGCAGGAGACCCGGGCCCGGATGCTGGCGTCGCAGCGGGACGAGTCCTGCACGTGGTGCGACCACCTGCTGTACGGCGGCCCGCAGCCCGTCGTCGTGCACGCGGAACACCCGACCCACCTGGTCTGCCGCGCCTGCTCGATCGCCGCCCGGCCGCGCCGCGTCTGCCTGGACTGCGGGGAACCGGCCTCCTCCGCGTCCCCGGCCGACGGACGCGAGGACGTCTTCATGGGCGCGGTGGCGATCTACACCCGGCTGCGCTGCGCCGCCTGCCACCGGTCCGACCCGCTCAACGGCACCTTCGGCAGGCGCGCCTGACGCGGACGCCCCGCAGGCCGCTCAACGTCGCGCGACCAGCGCGTACCGCTCGTCGTCCACCGGGCCACCCCACAGCGCGGCCTCCCCGGCGAGCGGCTCGACCCGCAGCTCGGACACCAACGGCCGGACGGCCGCGGCGAGTTCCTCCGCCCCGACCCCGCCGCCCCACGGCAGCCGCCCCGCACCGGCCGGGTACGGCGGCGGGACGTCGGCGGCCCGCCCGGCCTCGCGCCAGCGGCCCTCGACCAGGACCAGCCGGCCGCCGGGCCGCAGCAGTCGCACCCAGGCGCGCAACGCCCGCTCGGGCTCGGGGAGCGTCCAGAGCAGGTGGCGCGACAGCAGGACGTCGAAGCTTCCGTCCCGGAGCGGCGGCGCGCCCGCGTCGCCCACCAGGAAACGCGCCGTCAGCCCCGCCGCGACCAGCTTCGCCCTGGCCCGCCCGACCATCCGCGGCGCCAGGTCCACCCCCGTGACCCGGTGCCCGTCCGCCGCGAGCAGCAGCGCCAGCGACCCGGTGCCGCACCCGACGTCCAGCACGTCCGCCGGCCCACCCGGCACCCACCCCCGCACCCGCCGCACCCACGCCGCCCGTACCGGCCCCGCCCGCAACCCGTGGTCGGGCTCCTGGTCGAAGGCCGCGGCGGCCGCGTCCCAGTACTCGGCAATGGCCCGTCGGCCGGAGTCACCCATGGCACGCATCATCGCAACACCCACCGACACGCGCGGCCTGGTGACCCCGTCGCGATTGACTTCGGAATGTGTTCCGAACTACCGTCGAGCCATGTCGACTGTCACCGTGGCGTTCTCAGAGCTGTCGAAGAACTCCAAGCGTGTCGCGGACACTGTGGAGCGGGCCCAGCGCGTGCACGTCACGCGGCGGGACGGCGAGGACCTGTACCTCACCACCGCGCGCCATGACCGTCAGCGCGAGGAGACCGCGGATGTCACGGCGCGCCTGTTCGCCGCGCTGATCAGCAGCGACGAAGGCGCGCGGGCCGTGCTGCTGGCGCTTCCTGCGGTCTTCCCCTGGACCAGGCACCTGTCAGCCGAGGAGGTTCGCGAGTTCGTCGTCGACCTCGTCGACGTGACCCGTGACGTCGTCGAGCTGGACGTGCATGCCGGTCTGCACCGGGTGATAGCCGAATGGCGTGCCACGGCCAGAGTCCTCGCGGATCCGGAACTGACGGCTGAGCTCACTGGGCCCCTGCCCGGCGACGATCACGGCGAGGTGATCGAGCCGTGAGCCCCAAGCGTGGCGACGACGTTCCGCCGCCACCCGTCGGCGGTGAGTGGCGCCTTCGGTTCGGCACGAGCGAGGCTGCCAAGGGTTGGGGCGACCTGTGTGCCGAAGCGCCCGGCAATACCCGTCGCTGCTTCGAGGCGCTCCGGGCGAACCCGTTGTCGGGGCGGGACCCCGACCGTCAGCACCGGCTTCGGGGGCGCCTGGCGACCCGGGCCTTCGGGGGTGCCGAGCTGCCGCAGTGGGAGTACGAGGTGACCGCCGGTGGCCGGGTGCGGTATGTCGTGGACGAGGCGGCCCGCACCGTCCACCTCGTCTACGCCTCGCCCCGGCACCCGAAGGACACCGACGCGTAGCCTCCGAACCCGGCCCCGACGCCGCACGCCCGTGGTGTGCACGCTCCTCAGGTCCGGGACGGCCCGCCCCCCTCACCCCGTCTCGCCCAGGGCCGGCGGCTGCCAGCCGTACGTCGGGGCCGAGCGGCTCAGCAGGGCGCGGGCGGGGAGGAGGCCGGCGAGGGTGAGGGCGGCGGTGCGCAGGCCGGTGGCCGCGGGGGAGCGGAGGGCGACGAGGTCGCCGATGCGGCGGGAGCCGGCCACCACGGCGGTGGTGCGGGGGAGCCGGGCGGCGGTGTAGGCGGACAGGGCGGCGGCCGGGTCGGCACCGGGGGTGAGCAGGGAGGCGAGGACGACGGCGTCCTCGATGGCCTGGCAGGCGCCCTGGCCCTGGAAGGGGCACATCGCGTGGGCGGCGTCGCCGAGGAGGGCGACCCGGCCGTGGTGGTGGGCGGGCAGCGGGTCGGCGAGGTCCCAGACGTCGTGGCGCAGGACGCGCTCGGGCTCGGCCAGCGCGAACAGCTGCGGCACCGGGGCGCACCAGTCGCCGTACCGGCGCAGGAGTTCGGCCCGCTCGTCCCCGTCGGCGGCCCGCTCGCCGGCCGGGGCGAGGGCGGCGCCGTAGACGTAGACCCGCCCGTCGGCGAGCGGGACGATCCCGGCGAGGCACCCGCGGCCCCACACCTCGCCGGCGGCGGCCGGGCGGCGGTCGGGGGTGACGACGGTGCGCCAGGTGGTGAAGCCGCTGTAGCGGGGCCCGGGGTGTCGGGGGAAGAGCCGGCTCCGGGTCGCGGAGCGGATGCCGTCGGCGGCGACGACCAGGTCGGCCGTCTCCTCCCCGTCGGTGGTGCGGACGACGGCGGGCTCCGTGGGGCCGCCGGGGGTGACGAGGGTGGCGGGCGAGCCGGTGCGGACGGTGCCCTCCGGGAGCGCGTCGACCAGGGCGTCGATGACGTCGGCGCGGGCGACGGCGGCGATGGTGTCGCCGAAGTAGGCCTCGAACGCCGTGGTGCTGGTGCGGGCCAGCCAGCGGCCGGAGGGGTGGCGCAGCCCGATGGCGGGGTGCGGGGTGGCGAGGGCGCGCAGGCGCTCGCCGACACCGAGCCGGTCGAGGGAGCGCAGGGCGTTGGGGGCCAGGGCGAGCCCGGCGCCGACGGGTTCGAGGGAGTCGGCGCGCTCGTGGACGCGGACCGGGACGCCCCGGCGGTGGAGGGCGAGGGCGGCGGCGAGACCGCCGATGCCGCCGCCGATGACGATCGCCTGCCGACTGGCCTGTGGGCTGCCCATGGGAGGGCTCCTCTCCTCGCACTACGTCCGTAGTGTGCGTCTGCCAGTACCGTACTACAGATGTAGTCCACCGGGAACTACTGCTGTAGTGGTTTGGGATCGTCCGAGGAGAGAGGCCATGATCGGACCCATGACGCCCCCGCGCCCCACTCTGATCGCCGACGCCGCCATCACCCTGATCGCCGAACGCGGCCTGCGCGGGCTGACCCACCGCGCCGTGGACGAGGAGGCCGGACTGCCCTCAGGCTCGACCTCCAACCTCGCCCGGACCAGGGCCGCCCTGCTGGAGCTCGCGCTCACCCGGATCGTCGAGCGGGAGACCGAGGACCACCCGGTCCTCATCGTGGAGCCCTCCGCCGCGGCGTCGCCCACCCCCGCCTCCGCGCGGGACCTCCTCGTCCGGGTCGGCGCCGACCTGCTGCACCAGGCGCTCACCACCGGCCGCCGGCTCACCCTGGCCCGCCTGGAACTCGCCCTGGAGGCCACCCGGCGGCCCGAACTGCGCGCCGTCTACGACCGGCTGGGCGGGCGCTTCGCCGACATCGCCGCCGCGCTGCTCGCCCGGAGCGGCTCGGCCGACCCGACGGCGGACGCCCGGCGCCTGATCCGCTGGTGCGACGGCGTCCTGTTCAACGCGACGGCGGGCAGCGGGCACTGGCACGTCCCGTCGCCGGAGGAACTGCGCGACGAGGCGGCGTCCTACCTCTCCGCGCTGCTCGACCGGGAGTAGCCCGCGGCCCTACGCGGGGGTGCCGGCCCGCCGCCCGTCCGCCGGCGCGTCCGACGAGCCGGCGGCCGCCACCCGTGCCGCCACGGCCCGGGCACAGTCCGCCGCGGCCGCCCGAGAGCTGTCCACCACCAGGTCGTACGCGACCCCCAGGTGCACCGCCTTTGCCTGCGCGGCGGCCATCCCGGCCACCCGGTCGCCGCGTGCGGCCTCCCGCCGCGCCGCCACCGCGGGATCGCAGCGCACCCCGACCCAGAGCACGTCCAGGCCCTTCAGCGCCGCCCGCCAGCGGGCCTGTGAAGCCGCGCCGCCGAGGAACACCTCGTCCACCACGATCCGGGCCCCGGCCCGGGCCATCGCCGCCACCCCGACCGTCCAGGCGGCGTCCAGCGCGGCGAACGCCGGTCCGACCTCGACCGTCCCGTCCCCGCCCTCCAGCCCGCCGATCCCCTCGCCGCCGCTGCGCAGCGAGGGTGGCAGTGCCTCGACCATGGTGTCCGCTCCGAGGTGCAGCCAGGGCTCCGGCAGCAGCTCCTGCAGACACCGCGCGATGCTCGACTTGCCGGAACTGGACCCGCCGTTGAGGACGATCACATGCATGCGCGCAGCCTAGGCCCGGACAGGCACGGTGTCGCGGCGTTATCCGCCGGGGGCGCACCCGCCGCGGCGTTATCCGCCGAAGGTGGCACCCGCCGTAGCGGCCCCCGCCGCGAAGGCCGCCGCCGCGGCCGTGAAGGAGGACGCCAGCGCCGGTGCGCCCGCCCAGTGCAGGTGCAGGTAGGAGGCGTGCACGTTGCCGCCGGCGAAGCCCTCGGTGCGGGGGCCGGTCGGCAGGCGCCAGCCCCAGGCGGGGAGTTCGCCCGCGCCGGGCTCGCAGACGGTGCGGTGGAACTCGTGGCCGCGCACCCGGGTGCCGGCCGGGGCGAGGGGGGAGTCGTGCAGGGCGACCGCCTCCCGGTAACCGAGGGTGAGCCGTTCGGTCATCCGGGCGTCGGCGGCCAGTACGCCGCACATCGGCAGGCCGTCCAACTCCCGCCCCAGGTAGAGCAGTCCGGCGCACTCGGCGGCGATCGGCCCGCCCGCGGCGGCGAACGCGGCGATGGCGTCGCGCAGCGGGGCGTTGCCGCTCAGCTCGCGGACGTACAGCTCCGGGAAGCCGCCGCCGACCACCAGGCCGGCCGTCCCCTCGGGCAGGGCCGAGGCGTGCAGCGGGTCGAACGGGACCACCTCCGCGCCCGCCGCGCCGAGCAGTTCGGCGTTCTCGGCGTACGAGAAGGAGAAGGCCGCGCCGCCCGCCACCGCGATCCGCGGCCGGCCGGCCACCGGGGCGACCTCGGCCGACGGGTCCCACGGCTCGGCATCCAAGTCCGGTGCGGTCCGGGCGAGTTCGAGCAGGGCGTCCAAGTCGACCGAGGAGGCCACCAGTTCACCCATGTCGGCGACCGCCTTGAGGGCCTCGGCCGAGCGTTCCACCGCGGGGATCAGTCCGAGGTGGCGGGACGGCGTGGCGACCGCCGCCGAGCGGCGCAACGCGCCCAGCACCGGTACGCCGGAGCCCTCCTCCAGCGCCTCGCGCAGGAGTTGCTCGTGCCGGTCGGAGGCGACCCGGTTGAGGATCACCCCGGCGAGCCGCACCTGCGGGTCCCAGGAGGCGAAGCCGTGCACCAGCGCGGCCACCGAGCGGGACTGCGAGGAGCCGTCGACCACCAGCACCACCGGTGCCCGCAGCAGCTTGGCGACGTGCGCCGTCGACGCCAGCTCGCCGCGCCCGGAGGCCCCGTCGAACAGGCCCATGACCCCCTCGACCACCGCGACGTCCGCCCCCGCCGCGCCGTGCAGGAACAGCGGCGCGATCCGCTCCGGCCCGCACAGGAAGGCGTCCAGGTTGCGGCCCGGGCGTCCGGCGGCGAGCGCGTGGTAGCCCGGGTCGATGTAGTCGGGGCCGACCTTGTGCGGCGACACCGCCAGCCCGCGCGCGGCGAGTGCCGCGATCAGGCCGGTGGCGACGGTGGTCTTGCCGGCGCCCGAGGAGGGCGCGGCGACCACGAGGCGGGGAACGGTGCGGGGGGCGGTGTTCAACGGTCTACCACTCGATGCCGCGCTGGCCCTTGCGGCCGGCGTCCATGGGGTGCTTGACCTTGGTCATCTCGGTGACCAGGTCGGCGAATCCGGTCAGCGCCTCGGGCGCGTACCGGCCGGTGATGACGACGTGCTGGCTGCCCGGGCGGTTCTCGAGCACGGACACCACCTCCTCCGGGTCGATCCACCCCCAGTGCATCGGGTAGGTGAACTCGTCCAGCACATAGAAGCGGTAGGTCTCGGCCGCGAGGTCCCGCTTGACCTGCTCCCAGCCCTCCTTGGCCGCCTCCTCGCTGGACATCTCCTGCTCGGCGGAGCGCTGGATCCAGGACCAGCCGGAGCCCATCTTGTGCCAGTCGACGGTGCCGCCCTCGCCGGAGGCGCCGAGCACGCGCAGCGCGTTCTCCTCGCCGACCTTCCACTTGGCGGACTTCACGAACTGGAACACCCCGACCGACCAGCCCTGGTTCCAGGCCCGCAGTGCCATGCCGAACGCGGCCGTGGACTTGCCCTTGCCCGGGCCGGTGTGCACGGCGGTGATCGGCTGGGTGCGGCGCTGGCGCGTCGTCAGGCCGTCGTCGGGGACGCTCTCGGGGACACCCTTGGGCATGTCGGCTCAGGCCGCCTTTCGCATCGTGGTGGTCGCGCGGTTCGCGGAGCGGTTCGCGGAGTGGTTCGTGGAACGGTTCTCGGACCGGCTCGTGGGTCGGCTCGTGGAGCGGTTCTCGCGGACGAGCGAGGCGACGCCCTCGGGGCGCAGTTCGTCCAGGCTGACGGCGGTGCCGCCGAGCAGCCCGGCCAGGGTACGGGCCAGGCCCAGGCGGACCGGGCCGGACTCGCAGTCCAGCACCACGCTCGCCGTGCCCTGCGCCGCGAACAGCGCGGCCGCGCGCTGGGACTGCGCCAGCGCGTCCCGCCCGCCGGTGGCCCGGCCGTCGGTCACCACGACCAGCAGCGGGCGCCGGTCCGGATCGCGCAGCCGCTCCACCCGCAGCACCTCGTGCGCCCGCAGCAGGCCGGCGGCCAGCGGGGTCCGTCCGCCGGTGGGCAGCGACTCCAGCCGGGCCGCGCCGACCTCCACCGAGGAGGTGGGCGGCAGCGCCAACTCGGCGCCCGCACCCCGGAAGGTGATCATGCCGATCTTGTCGCGGCGCTGGTAGGCGTCCATCAGCAGCGACAGCACCGCGCCCTTGACGGCGGTCATCCGCTGCCGGGCGGCCATCGAGCCGGAGGCGTCCACCACGAACAGCACCAGGTTGGACTCCCGCCCCTGGCGCACCTGTTCGCGGAAGTCGTCCTTGCGCAGCAGCAGCGCCCGCCCGCTGCGCCCGCGCGCCGCCTGGTGCGGCGCGGCGGCCTGGAGGGTCGCGGTCAGGTGCAGCCGGGCGAGCGCGCCCTGCGGGCGGCGGGCGCGGATGTTGTGCCCGCCGGTGGTCTCGGCGGGGGAGCGGCGGCCCTGGGCGCCGTGCCCGGTGCCCTTGACGGTGAAGAGCCTGGTCCGGTACGGGTCCCCGGCTGCGACCGGCGCCGACTCCCGTGCGGGGGTCGGGTGTTGGGCCGGTACGGGCGGCTGCGCGGGCGCGTCGGCGCCCTCGGTGGCGGGCGCCTCGGGAGCGGACGCTTCGGGCGCGGACGCCTCGGGGTCGCCGTCGGACGGCTCGGGTGCGCCGCCGCCGTCAGGGCCGCCGCCGTCGGGTCCGCCGTCGGGGCCGCCGTCCTCCGGCCCCCCGTCCGGCCCGCCGTCGCCGTCGCCGTCCGGGCCGGGCCCGTCGCCCTCGGGCTCCGGGTCGTCCTGCCGGGAGTGCTCCTCCAGGGTGCGGTCCAGCTGCTCCTCGTCCAGCCCCGGCGCGTCGAAGGGGTTGCGGCGGCGCCGGTGCGGCAGCGCCAGCCGGGCGGCCCGTCGGACGTCCTCCTCCAGCACCTCGGTGCGCCCGTCCCAGGCGGCCAGCGCGACGGCGGTGCGGGCCATCACGATGTCCGCGCGCAGTCCGTCCACCTCGAACGCGGCGCACACGGCGGTGATCTGACGCAGCGCCACATCGGTGAGCTCGACCGCGGGCAACAACTCCTGTGCCGTGGTGATGCGTTCGGCGAGCGCCCGCTCCTCCGTGGCGAACCGGGCGGCGAAGCCTGCCGGGTCCGCGTCGTAGGCGAGCCGGCGGCGGACCACCTCGACACGCTCGACCGGGTCCCGGGTGGCGGCGATCTCGACGGTCAGGCCGAACCGGTCGAGCAGCTGCGGCCGCAGCTCGCCCTCCTCCGGGTTCATGGTGCCGACCAGCAGGAACCGGGCCGCGTGCCGCACCGACACGCCCTCGCGCTCGACGTACGAGCGCCCCATCGCGGCGGCGTCCAGCAGCAGGTCCACCACGTGGTCCTGGAGCAGGTTCACCTCGTCGATGTACAGCACGCCGCGGTGAGCCCTGGCGAGCAGCCCGGGCTCGTACGCCTTGACGCCCTCGGCCAGCGCCCGCTCCAGGTCCAGCGAGCCGACGATCCGGTCCTCGGTCACGCCTACCGGCAACTCGACCAGCTGGGAAGGCCGTTCGGACGCGGACGGAGCGGCGTGCGGCCCGTCCGGGCACTGCGGGTCGGGTGCGGCCGGGTCACAGGCGAAGCGGCAGTCGTCCACGGTGGCGATGGACGGCAGCAGGCCGGCCAGCGCGCGCACCATGGTCGACTTCGCGGTGCCCTTCTCGCCGCGCACCAGCACGCCGCCCACGGCCGGGGAGACCGCGTTCAGCAGCAGCCCGAGCCGCAGGTCGGCCATGCCGACGATCGCGGTGAACGGATAGCGGACGTCGGTCATGCGTCACTCCCAGGGGCCCCGGGCGGGAGGAACGGCAGCGATCCGGCCGCCGGCACCCCGCCCTCGATCAGCTTCCACAGCGCGTCGGTGTCCGCGTGCTCCTCGATCAGGTCGCCCAGCCGGTCCAGCCGGGCCTCGCGCGCCGCGGCGAAGGAGGTGTCCGGCGCCGGGACGAACGCTCGCCCGGACAACTCGGCGACCTCGCGCAGGAGTTCGCGACGGAATCCGTCGTTCTCCAGCGCGCCGTGCCAGGTCGTGCCCCAGACCGCGCCCACCCGGCAGCCGTCCAGGAAGGCGTCCCCGCCCTCGACCGTCACGACTCCGTGGTGGATCTCGTAGCCCTCGACCCGCTGCCCGTACGCCTCGCCGACCGGGCGGGCCAGCACCTTCTCGGCGCCGAACCGCACGTGCGTCGGCAGCAGCCCGAGGCCCTCGACGGCGCCCGCCTTCGACTCGACCTCGTCCACGATCGAGTGCGCCAGCATCTGGTAGCCGCCGCAGACCCCGAGGACCGGCAGGCCGGCCGCCGCCCGCGCCCGCAGGGCCGGCTCCAGGCCGCGCTCGCGCAGCCAGGCGAGGTCCGCGACGGTGGCCCGGGTGCCGGGCAGCACCACCAGGTCGGCGTCGGCCAGCTCCTCCGGCCTGGTCGCCCAGCGCACCAGCACGCCCGGCTCCTGCGCGAGCGCGTCCACGTCGGTGAAGTTGGACAGCCGGGGGAAGCGCACCACGGCCACCCGCAGCACGTCCGCGCCGAGCGGCCCGGGCCCGTCCGCCCGGTCCACCACCGTGGACAGGTCCAGCGAGTCCTCGGCGTCCAGCCAGAGCCCGGGCAGCATCGGCAGCGTGCCCAGCACCGGACGGCCGGTCAGCTCGCGCAGCATGTCCAGCCCGGGTGCCAGCAGGCGCGCGTCGCCGCGGAACTTGTTGACGAACCAGCCCGCCACGTGCCGCTGGTCCTCCGCCGACAGCAGCGCCAGCGTCCCGTACATCGCCGCGAAGACCCCGCCCCGGTCGATGTCCCCGACCACCACCACCGGCAGGGCGGCGGCCGTGGCCAGGCCCATGTTGGCGATGTCGCGGTCGCGCAGGTTGATCTCGGCGGGCGAGCCCGCGCCCTCGCAGACCACCACGTCGTAGCGGCGGCGCAGGTCGGCCAGGCACTCCAGGGAGCGCTCCAGCAGGACGGGCTTGCGCTCGCGGTAGTCCAGCGCGCCCACCTCGGCCACCGGCCTGCCGAGCAGCACCACCTGGCTGCGGCCGTCCGCGCCCGGCTTGAGCAGCACCGGGTTCATCGCCGCCTCCGGCTCCACCCTGGCGGCCTGCGCCTGCATCGCCTGGGCGCGGCCGATCTCGGCGCCGTCGGAGGTGACGAAGGAGTTCAGCGACATGTTCTGCGCCTTGAACGGCGCGACCCGCACGCCCTGGCGGGCGAGCCAACGGCAGATCCCGGCCGTCACCACGCTCTTGCCCGCGTCCGAGGTCGTCCCCGCGACCAGCAGTGCGTTGCTCATCCCCGTCCCCTCATCCTCGGCAGCAGTCGCTTCGCCGGCACCCGTTCCGCGGGCACCCGTTCCGTCAGCAGCCGTTTCGCCAGCACCCGCAGCAGGACGTGCCCCGCGACCGTCGTACCCAGCGCCAGCGCGCCCACCCGCCGGGAGAGCGCGCAGGCCCGCTCGATGTCGTCCACCGTCACCGGCCGCAGCTCCGCGCCCAGTACCGGCCGGTTCTCCACGCGCTCGCCGTACCGCAGCGTCCCGCCCAACCGGACGCCCACCGCGCCGGCGAACGCCGACTCGGCCTGGCCCGCGTTCGGGCTCGGGTGCGCGGAGCCGTCGCGCCGCCAGACCCGCCAGGCCGTTCGCGGCTCGGGCGCGGCGGCCACCGTCAGCAGCGCCGTCAGCCGGGCGCCCGGCCAGCCCGCCAAATCGTCCAGCCGGGCCGAGGCCCAGCCGAACCGGGCGTAGCGCGGCGAGCGGTGGCCCACCATGGCGTCCAGGGTGTTCACGGCGCGGAAGGCGAGCAGGCCGGGCGTGCCGGCCAGAGCGCCCCAGGTCAGCGCGTTGACCACGGCGTCGGCGGTGTTCTCCGCCACCGACTCGACCACCGCCCGGGCGATCTGCTGCCCGTCCAGCGCGCTCGGATCCCGCCCGCACAGGTGCGGCAGCCGTTCCCGGGCGGCCGTGAGGTCGCCCGCCGCCAGCGAGCGGCCGATGGTGCGCGCCTCCCGGGTCAGCGAGGTGCCGCCGAGCACCGTCCAGGTCGCGGCCGCCGCCAGCGCCGCCCGGCCCAGCGGGCGCCGGCCCACCGTACGGTCCAGGGCGAGCGCGCCCGCCGCGACCGCGCCCACGCACAGCGCCGTGTACCCGGCCCCGGCGGCTCGGCCGTCGCGCCACAGCCGCCGCTCCAGCCGGGTCGCGGCGCTGCCGAAGACGGCCACCGGGTGGCCCCGGCGGGGGTCGGCGAAACGGGCGTCGGCGGCGTAACCCGCGACGGCGCCGAGCGCGAACGCGGCGGCGCGGGTCAGCGGGCGCACGGAAGGGGAAGGCGCGGGCCGGGTCATCGGTCGCACGGCGGAGGGCAGCTCGGGGTCGGGCAGGGCGGGGCAGCCTGCATCGCGTGCGTGTCCTCACTCAGGGTCCGCGCCCTGGATCGACGTGACGGCGGCGAGAGTCTCCTGGCTTCCGGGTCGAACGCACCCCCGGAGCCTTCCAGCGGCCGTCGACGGCCCGCCGTGGCGATGTTCCGAGCGTGCTCCCCGGTGACAGTGGCGGGACCGCGCCGGACTTCCACCGGCTTCCTCTCCATGCCTCCGTTTGGCCCCAGGATCCCATCACGGGCCCGAACCGGGAGTCAACCGAGGTCACGGAGGGGTTGGTCACACGCGGACGCCGCTGACGCCCCGTGGGACCGGTCGGCGCGGCGGGCCGAGGACGGGGCCTGCCGCTGCCCTCGTTCTCGGCCTTCGCCTTCCCGGGCCCGCCGTCCTCATCACCCGTCTCCGGCGCCACCTCGGCAGCGCCAGGGCCGCCGGCTCCTCGGCAGGGCCGGGCCGCCGCCCGGGTGACCCGGACGGCCCAGTCCGGTGGCCGGGCGGGCAGGGCGCCGGTGAACTGGTGCCCGAACACCGTCCGGGCCGTGAGGCAGGAGAGCGGGGAGCGAAATGCGTTGGGGAACCGCAGCCGTCGTGGCGGCCGCCGCGGTCGGGGCCGCCGTGCTGGTGATCGGCCGTCGGGCCTCCGAGCGGATGGTCCGTCCGGTGACCACCGTTCAGGAGTCCGCTCCGGTCGTGGTCCGCGGCCTCGCCCCCGGCCGGATCACCTTCACCCGCGGTCCCGGGAGCCTGCGCCCCGGCCGCTGGGCGGTCGAGTGGGCGGACGGCGGGCACGCGGTCGTCGAGGAGATCCTGCACAGCGACGAGCAGGAGGTCACCCGCCGGCAGGTCCGCGCCGACCGGGGCACCCTCACCCCCGGCACCGAGGTCCGCTTCACCCCGCGGGTCCACCTCGGCGACCCCACCGAGGCGCTTGGCCTCGCCTTCGCCGACATAGCCGTCGACGGTGAGCTCGGCGCCCTTCCCGCCTGGCGGCTCGACGGCAAACGCGGCACCTGGGTGATCCTGGTGCACGGTCCCGAGGCCGACCGTCGGCAGACCCTCCCGGTGCTCCCCGTCCTCGACCGGCTCGGCCTGCCCGCCCTCGCCGTCACCTACCGCGGCGACCGGGGCGCCCCCGCCTCCCCGGACGGGCTCAGCCACTTCGGCGAGACCGAGTGGCGCGACGTCGAGGCGGCGATACGGCTGGCGCTGGACAGCGGCGCCGGCACGGTGATCCTCTACGGCTGGTCCCTCGGCGCGACCATGGTCCTCCATACGGCGGCCCGCTCCGCCTGGTCGCACGCCGTCCGGGGCCTGGTCCTCGACTCACCCGTACTCGACCTCCCGGCCTCCGCCCGCCGGGACGCCGCCCGCTCCGGCTTCCCGGGCGTCGCGGCGGCCCTCGGCGTCCTCGCCGCCGAGGGCCGGACCGGCGTCGACCTCGCCGACTTCGGCCGCATCGCCGAGGGCGCCGACCTGCGGGTGCCCACCCTCCTCCTGCACAGCCCCGAGGACCGGATAGCCCCCTTCGGCGCCGCCGAGAAGCTGGCCGCCGCCCGCCGCGACGTGGTCAGCCTCCAGGCCTTCCCCGGCGCCGACCACGCGACCCTCTGGAACAGCGCCCCCGAGCGCTACACCGAACTGCTCCGCCGGTGGCTCACTCCGTTGCTCTAGCCGCCTTCCGCGCGAGCCTTTCCGTGCGAGTGCTGCTGTACGAGCCGTTCCGCGTGAGCCCCCCTCTCCGTGCGGGCGCGTTCGGCCGGGTCCCGTCGGTTTTTCCGCTCAGCTTCCCCCCGTCCACGAATGAACGTTCCTGCCATTACGTCGAGCGCGCACGAGAAGTCGGCCTGTCCGACTTCTCGTGCAGCACGATCCCCCCGCCCCCGCCCGCCATCCGTCCGGATTCGGGCTGGACAGCCCGGCCGGAAGCCGGGGGAGGGGATTGCCCGTGCGAAATCCGGCGCGTCGCCAGGGGCAATAGTTGGCCCGGACCCTTACCCCCCACCCGTACGCACGGTGACCGGTCGAGTATTCCCGGCAACCGGGGCGCCCGGGATGGCATGGGCAGGCCATACGTTTCCGGCCAGGCGGTTTGCCGCTGTTGCCCGATCTTGCGGAGGTGCCACCGCCGCTCGCCCGGTCGTACGGACAACCGGATGTGACAGAAGGCCGGTACAAGGGGAAGACTGCTCGACGTGACGTCTCGGAACCCGCGCGACCGTGATGCCCCGCTCCCGCCGACGATCGGTACCGGTGCGACGGTGACCCGTCTCCCCGGAACGGCCCAACGGCCCGCCGGTGGCAGGCCGGGCGGGGCGGGTGTCCCCCGTAACGGAGTACCCCGGCGACGGGGGCCGGCTCCGGCTCCCGGGCGAGGTCGGGTTCCCGTGCCGGAGGGCTTCCCGGCACCCGCCGAGCTGGCGCCGCTGGCCCGCCGGATGCTGGTGGACGCCGTCCGGGTCGCCCGCTGGGCCGGCGAGCTGGCCGAGGTCGACAAGCGTGGCGAGCTGCTCCCGGAGGACGCCCGTGCGGCGGGCCGGGCGCTGGCCATGACGGTCGGCGCCGCCGCCAAGGCATGGGGGCAGGCGCTGCTGGTGGGTCTGGTCGAGGCCCGGGACGGCGGAGCCGGCCCCGGCTGGCGCCTGCACGCCTGGGAGCACGACGACGAGGCCGTGGTGCGTGGCTGGTCGGCGCTGTTCGACGCCTGGACCCTGCTCGCCCCGGTGCCGCCCGCCGCGCTGCGCGGCGTGTTCGCCGTACTCGCCGGGCAGGCCGTGGACCAGGCTCCGCAGCTGCTCTCCTTCCTGCACCTGGTGGACGGCCCGGTCGCCGAGAGCGAGCTGCTGGAGCTGCTGCGCCGCGGGCTGGACGAGCGCCGGGTCGGCGCGGGGCTCGGCGGGCCGGGCCTGTCGCCGGTGCCGCACGCGGCCTCGGCCGTCTCCGCCGTCCGCGGCACCTGCCGCGCGCCGCAGATCGACACCCCGGCCGCGCCCTCGGACGTGGCCGCCGTCCTGGACTGGATGCTGGACGGCCTGGCGGCGGTCGGCGCCCTGGTACGCAGGAACGATGCCGCGGAGCTGTCGCCGCTCGGCCACTGGGCGGTGCGGGCCAAGCTGGAGGAGATCTGCACGGTTGCCCAGACCGCGGCCGGGCACATCGAGCAGAGCGCCTTCGAGCTGCTGAACGCCTGCGCCGACTACTCGCCGGGCCCGGCCCGCGCCGAGTTCCGCGCCTGGGTCGCGGCCCGTCCGGCGGACCGCGCGGTGGGCGAGCTGCTGGAGGCCGCCCGGGGCGACGACGCGCTGGTGCGCGGCTTGGCCTTCGAGGCGCTGCGGGTGGCCGGAGGGCCGGCCGAGCAGGCGGTGCGCGCGGCCGTGGACGCGCCGGTGCTGCGCCCCTACGCGCTGCTGTGGCTGGCGGAGCGTGCGGACGAGGGCGTCTCCCCGGCGGACGTGCTGGGCGCGGAGGACGCGGCCTGGCTCTGGGTGGACACCGCGGCCGCGGTGCTCGACCACGGGGAGACCGAGTTGCTGGTGGGCCACGTCGAGGGCGCCTCGGCGGGCGACCCGGTGCGGCTGTTCGCCCGGGCCCGGCAGTCCGGGCACCCGCGGGCGGCCTCGGTGCTGACGGCGGTCTCGGGCGTGCACCCGGACCCGGGCGTGGCCCGGGCGGCCCGTCGTTCGGCGTTCAGCGTGCACACCGGTGGCGCCTGATTTTTATGACATTTGAGATGGAGTTCGTCGTCCACGGCGACGGCGGCTCCGTCGTCAGCATCGACCGAGCCTCCGTCGTTCACGTCGTCGTCGGCACCGACCGCGTCTTGGGCGGCCGCACCCGAGGCGGTCGAGTGTCGTGAAAAGTCATAAGAGTCAGGGCCCGGAACCAACAGGTTCCGGGCCCTGACTCTTATGACTTTTGCGGGGAATCAGCCGATCCGAGACTCAGCCCGCCGAGCGCGGACGTCGCCGACCTTCTGCCCCACCTTGCGGCGGATGACCAGCAGCGGCGCCATCGCGGCGAGCGTGATCTGGGCGAACGCGCCGACGTGCATCAGGTTGTCGCCACCGGGCAGCCCGGTGGCCCAGGCGGCCAGGCAGCCGATGGAGACCACGATCCAGCAGAGCGTGGCGGTGGCCAGCAGCCCCTGCGGCTTCGGGTACTCGATCCGGCTGACCATCAGGTAGGCGGCGCCGAAGATGGCGAGCAGACCGGGCAGGAACGGCGGGTCGAGCAGCACGATGGCGATCACCGTCATTGCGCCCATCGGGCAGGGCATGCCCTGGAACACCCCTGGCCGCATCTTGACGGCCGAGAAGCGGGCCAGCCGCAGGACCACCGCGAGCAGCACCATGATCGCGATGAGCGCCGACAGCTTGGTGTTGGACCCCTGGGAGACCATGCCCCAGACCGCGACGAAGTAGGCCGGCGCGATGCCGAAGCTGATCAGGTCCGCCAGGTTGTCCAGTTCCGCTCCGAGGGCGGAGGAGCGCAGCTTGCGCGCCACCAGGCCGTCGAAGAGGTCGCACATCGAGCCGATCAGCAGCAGCGTCACCGCGGTGGCGGCGCTGTGCCGGTCCGGAGCGGCGTCCGGGTTGGTGATGTGCGGGACCAGGACCCCGGTGGTGATCGAGTAGATCGCCAGGAAGCCGCAGACGGCGTTCCCCAGGGTCAGGAAGTCGGCGGTGGACAGGTGCTGAGGAGAGCGCGGGGCGCGCAGCTCGCGGTCGCGCGCCCAGCGGCGGCGGCGCAGGGCCGTCTCCTCGTCGTCCAGGCCGACGATTGTTTCAGGATCAGTCACGGTCAAGGCGCGTCACCCCGGCTGTGGTCTTCTGGCCGACCTCGACGCCGACCTCGACGCCGGCCGGCAGGTAGGTGTCGACCCGGGACCCGAACCGGATCAGACCGATCCGGTCGCCCTGCTCGACCTTGGTTCCGGCGTCCACGTACGGCACGATGCGGCGGGCCACGGCCCCCGCGATCTGGACCATCTCAATGTCGCCGAGCTCGGTGTCGAAGTGCCAGACGACCCGCTCGTTCTGGTCGCTGTCCTTGTTGAACGCGGGGACGAAGCCGCCCGCGACGTGCTCGACCGACGTCACCGTGCCCGGCAGGGGCGCGCGGTTGACGTGGACGTTCAGCGGGCTCATGAAGATCGCGACCCGGGTGCGACCGTCCGGCCAGGCGTCGATGCTCTGCACCACGCCGTCGGCGGGGGAGATCACTCTGCCCGTGCCGATCTCACGCTCGGGGTCGCGGAAGAACCACAGCATGCCCGCGCTGAGCGCGCAGGCGGGTACCGCCGCCAGGGCCCACTTGCCGCTGCGCCGGGTGAGGGCGGTGGTCACGGCGGCCGTGGCGAGGGTGGGGACGAACCAGGGGGTGGCTCCGCGCGCGATGGTCACGCGGGGTCGCCGACCGGCCGTCGGGGCTGCGAGGGCATCGCGGTCCGTGACGGAGGTGTGAGGGGACGGGCTGATGGGCATCGAAGACCTTTGTCGCGGGGGATCATGGCCGCTGGACGGGGGCCACCGCGGGATCGGTAATAGAGGGACGGCTTGCTGTCCCGGTGGATGCTATCGGGAGCACACGGTGGGTGGGCAACCCGCCTGCTCGTTCATGTGTCCGGTGGCGGCGCGTGTGCGCGTCCACTCCTACGACCGTAGCCCGACCCGGTCCGGTTCCCAAGGGACCTGACGGGGCTGGTGACTCTTGTCTCAACGGGTACGCCGACGGAACCCGCCGGGCGAAACGGCCGTAGCGGCCGGAAGCGGGTGTGCGGAAGCGGCCGCAGGGCGTGTCGTTGCAGCTGTACGCCCTGCGGCCGCTTCGGGAGGGCCGTGCCGGACCCAGGCGGACCAGGCCGGGCCCGTGACGGGGCACGGCGCTCCGCCGGGACGGGCCCGCACGCCCGTCGACCGGCGGTTCGAGGGGCCGCCCGGGCGACGTGGTCCGTCGACCGGCGGCCCGGGGATCAGTCGGCGATCCGGTACTCCTCGAGGAGCCGGCGTCCGACGATCATCTTCTGGATCTCCGCAGTACCTTCACCGATGAGCAGCATCGGGGCCTCGCGGTAGAGGCGCTCGATCTCGTACTCCTTGGAGAAGCCGTAGCCGCCGTGGATGCGGAAGGCGTCCTCGACGACCTCCTTGCAGTACTCGGAGGCGAGGTACTTGGCCATGCCGGCCTCGAGGTCGTTGCGCTCGCCGCTGTCCTTCTTCCGGGCGGCCATGACCATCATCTGGTGGGCGGCCTCGACCTTGGTGGCCATCTCGGCGAGCTTGAACTGGATCGCCTGGTGCTCGGCGATCTTCTTGCCGAAGGTGGAGCGCTGCTGGGCGTAGGAGATGCCGAGCTCGAAGGCGCGGCGGGCGACGCCGCAGCCGCGGGCGGCGACGTTGACGCGGCCGACCTCGACGCCGTCCATCATCTGGTAGAAGCCGCGGCCCGGGACGCCGCCGAGGATGCGGTCGGCCGGGATGCGGACGTCCTGGAGGACCAGCTCGGTGGTGTCGACGCCCTTGTAGCCCATCTTCTCGATCTTGCCGGGCACGGTCAGGCCGGGAACCTTGGGGTTCGGCCCGAAACCGGCCTCCTTCTCGATCAGGAAGGTGGTCATGTTCTTGTACGGGGTGTTGCCGCCCTCGTCGGTCTTGCAGAGGACCGCGACGAGGGTGGAGGTGCCGCCGTTGGTGAGCCACATCTTCTGGCCGTTGAGGACGTAGAAGCCCCCGTCCTTGACGCCCTTGGTGGAGATGGCCGAAACGTCGGAGCCGAGGCCCGGCTCGGACATCGAGAAGGCGCCGCGGATCTCGCCGGCCGCCATCTTCGGCAGGAAGTAGTCCTTCTGCTCCTGGGTGCCGTGGGCGTTGATCATGTGCGCCACGATGAAGTGGGTGTTCACGATGCCGGAGACGGACATCCAGCCGCGGGCGATCTCCTCGACCACCAGGGCGTAGGTGAGCAGCGACTCGCCGAGGCCGCCGTACTCCTCGGGGATGGTGAGGCCGAACAGGCCGAGCTGCTTCATCCCCTCGACGATGGCGGTCGGGTACTCGTCCTTGTGCTCCAGCTCGGTCGCGACCGGAATGATCTCCTTGTCGACGAAATCCCGCACGGTGGCGAGGATGTCCCGCTGGATCTCGGTGAGGCCGTCGGTCTGTGCGAGGCGTCCCATCGTGCGGCTCCGAAAGGTCTGAGGGTCTGCGGAAAGTCGGGGCATCCCCCCCGGGGGGGGATTGCGGGGGCCCTGCCGGCGTGGCTGCGGCAGCAGGGCCCCCGTACCGGGTGGGGCGCGGCCGATGACGGCGGCCTGCCCGTCCGGGGTCTCTCGAGGGGGCCCGCCCCGGAAGGAGGGCTCCCTATAAAGGGGAGAGGTGGACATAAAGGGGAGAGGTGGACCTGGGAAGGGGGAGCGGCTCAGGCGAGCGGGGTCGGACGGCCGGGCTGCTCGCCGCCGCGCTCCTTGGTGTACGTCTCGGTCGGCACCATCACCTTGCGGCGGAAGATGCAGACGACCGTGCCGTCCTGCTTGTACCCCTTGGTCTCGACGTACACGATGCCGCGGTCGTCCTTGGACTTGGACGGCCACTTGTCGAGCACGGTGGTCTCGCCGTAGATGGTGTCGCCGTGGAAGGTCGGCGCGACGTGGCGCAGCGACTCGATCTCCAGGTTGGCGATCGCCTTGCCGGAGACGTCCGGGACGGACATGCCGAGCAGCAGCGAGTAGATGTAGTTGCCCACCACGACGTTCTTGCCGAAGTCCGTCGTCTTCTCCGCATAGTTGGTGTCCATGTGGAGCGGGTGGTGGTTCATGGTGAGCAGGCAGAAGAGGTGGTCGTCGTACTCGGTGACCGTCTTGCCGGGCCAGTGCTTGTAGACCGCGCCGACCTCGAACTCCTCGTAGGTGCGTCCGAACTGCATGGCGTGGGCCCTCAGCTTTCCGGGATCTCGAACTTGGTGGTGCGCTGCATGCCCGCGGCCCGGCCCTTGCCGGCGATGACGAGCGCCATCTTGCGGCTGGCCTCGTCGATCATCTCGTCGCCGAGCATCGCGGAGCCCTTGGCGCCGCCCGCCTCGGAGGTGCAGTAGTCGTACGCGTCGAGGATCAGCTCGGCGTGGTCGTAGTCCTCCTGGGCGGGCGAGTAGATCTCGTTCGCGGCGGAGACCTGGTCGGGGTGGAGCACCCACTTGCCGTCGAAGCCGAGGGCGGCCGAGCGGCGGGCGACCTCGCGGTAGCCCTCCTGGTTGCGGATCTGGAGGTACGGGCCGTCGATCGCCTGGAGGTCGTTGGCGCGGGCGGCCATCAGGATGCGCATCAGGATGTAGTGGTAGGCGTCGGCACCGTAGCCGGGCGGCTGCTCGCCGACGACCAGCGACTTCATGTTGATGGAGGCCATGAAGTCGGCGGGGCCGAAGATGATGGTCTCCAGCCGGGGCGAGGCCTCGGCGATGGCGTCGACGTTGATCAGGCCCTTGGCGTTCTCGATCTGCGCCTCGATGCCGATGCGGCCGACCTCGAAGCCCATGGTCTTCTCGATCTGGGTGAGCAGCAGGTCGAGCGCCTTGACCTGCTCGGCGTCCTGCACCTTGGGCAGCATGATGCAGTCGAGGTTGGTGCCGGCACCCTCGACGACGGTGATCACGTCGCGGTAGGTCCAGTGCGTGGTCCAGTCGTTCACCCGCACGACGCGGGTCTTGCCGCCCCAGTCGCCGTTGTTGAGTGCGTCGACGATGTTGTGGCGCGCGCTCTCCTTGACCAGCGGGGCGCAGGCGTCCTCCAGGTCGAGGAAGACCTGGTCGGCCGGCAGGCCCTGGGCCTTCTCCAGGAAGCGCGGGTTGCTGCCGGGCACCGCGAGGCAGGAGCGGCGCGGGCGCAGACGGTTGACTGCAGTCATAAGAATCGAGGGTTCCTTCCCAGTGGTCAGCTGGTCAGCTGGTCAGTTCGTGGCCGCGGTCGGTGCGGGCGTCCACGGCTGGAGCTTGTTGGCCAGCCGGATCTCGTCCACGATCCGGCCGATGATGGTCGTGATGCCGAAGTCCTTCGGGGTGAACACGGCGGCGACGCCGGCGGCCTTGAGGGCCTCGCCGTCCGCTGCCGGGATGATGCCACCCACGATCACCGGGACATCCTCCACCCCGGCGCGGCGCAGCCGCGTCAGCACGTCGGGCACCAGCTCGCTGTGCGCGCCGGAGAGGATGGACAGGCCCACGCAGTGCACGTCCTCCGCGACGGCGGCGGAGACGATCTGCTCCGGGGTCAGCCGGATGCCCTGGTAGACCACCTCGAACCCGGCGTCGCGGGCCCGGACGGCGATCTGCTCGGCGCCGTTGGAGTGCCCGTCCAGGCCGGGCTTGCCGACCAGCAGGCGCAGCTTGCCGGCGCCCAGCTCCTCGGCGGTCGCGGCGACCGCGGCGCGGACCTGCTCCAGCTCGCCGCCCGGTTCGGCGGCCACCGCGACGGGGGCGCCGCCGACACCGGTGGGCGCGCGGTACTCGCCGAACACCTCGCGCAGGGCGAAGGCCCACTCGCCGGTGGTGACGCCGGCCCGGGCGCAGGCGAGCGTGGCCGGCATCAGGTTGGCCTCGGTGGCGGCGACGGTCTTGAGCTCGGCCAGCGACTCCTGGACGGCGGCCTCGTCGCGCTCGGCGCGCCAGGCCTCCAGGGCGGCGAGCACGGACTGCTCGGAGGCCGGGTCGACCACCATGATCGCGCTGTCGAGGTCGGCGGTGAGCGGGCTCGGCTCGGTGGTGTCGAAGCAGTTCACCCCGACGATCTTGTCCTCGCCGGACTCGATCCGGGCCCGGCGGGCGGCGTGCGAGGCGACCAGGTTGGACTTCAGGTAGCCGGACTCGACGGCGGGGATCACCCCGCCCATCTCCAGCACCTTGGCGATCTCGGCCTCGGCGCCGGCCAGCAGCTCCTCGGTCTTGGCCTCGACCACCTCGGAGCCGTTGAAGATGTCGCCGTACTCCAGGAGGTCCGACTCGTACGCCAGCACCTGCTGGATGCGCAGCGACCACTGCTGGTCCCAGGGCCTGGGCAGGCCGAGCGCCTCGTTCCAGGCGGGCAGCTGGACGGCCCGGGCGCGGGCGTCCTTGGAGAGGGTGACGGCCAGCATCTCCAGGACGATCCGCTGGACGTTGTTCTCCGGCTGGGCCTCGGTCAGGCCGAGCGAGTTGACCTGGACGCCGTAGCGGAAGCGGCGCTGCTTGGGGTCGGTGACGCCGTAGCGCTCCAGGGTGACCTTCTCCCACAGCCGGGCGAAGGCGCGCATCTTGCACATCTCCTCGACGAAGCGCACCCCGGCGTTCACGAAGAAGGAGATCCGGGCGACCACCTCGCCCATCCGCTCGGCCGGCACCTGGCCGGAGTCGCGCACCGCGTCGAGCACCGAGATGGCGGTGCACATCGCGTAGGCGATCTCCTGGACGGGCGTGGCGCCGGCCTCCTGCAGGTGGTAGCTGCAGATGTTGATCGGGTTCCACTTGGGAATGTTGCCGACCGTGTAGGCGATCATGTCGGTGATCAGCCGCACCGACGGGCCGGGCGGGAAGACGTGCGTCCCACGCGACAGGTACTCCTTGACGATGTCGTTCTGGGTGGTGCCGGTGAGCGTGGCGGTGTCCGCGCCCTGCTCCTCGGCGACCACCTGGTAGAGCGCCAGCAGCCACATGGCGGTGGCGTTGATCGTCATGGACGTGTTGGTCCGTTCGAGCGGGATGCCGTCGAACAGGGTGCGCATGTCGCCGACGTGGCCCACCGGGACGCCGACCCGGCCGACCTCGCCGCGGGCGAGGACGTGGTCGGAGTCGTAGCCGGTCTGGGTCGGCAGGTCGAAGGCGACGGACAGGCCGGTCTGGCCCTTCGCCAGGTTCCGCCGGTAGAGGGCGTTGGAGTCGCTCGCGGTGGAGTGGCCGGCGTAGGTGCGCATCAGCCAGGGGCGGTCGCGCTTCTGAGGTTCGGTCATCAGACGTTCCTGAAGCGGTTGATGGCGGGCAGGTGCTTCTCCCGCAGCTCGTGGTCGGTCACGCCCAGGCCCTCCTCGGGGGACAGACAGAGCACGCCGACCTTGCCCTGGTGCTTGTTGTGGTGCACGTCAAGGGCGGCCTGGCCGGTCTCCTCCAGGGAGTAGACCTTGGAGAGGGTCGGGTGGATCCTGCCCTTGGCGATCAGGCGGTTGGCCTCGAAGGCCTCGCGGTAGTTGGCGAAGTGCGAGCCGACGATCCGCTTGAGCGACATCCACAGGTACCGGTTGTCGTACTGGTGCATGTAGCCGGAGGTGGAGGCGCAGGTGACGATGGTGCCACCCTTGCGGGTGACGTACACCGAGGCGCCGAAGGTCTCCCGGCCCGGGTGCTCGAAGACGATGTCCACGTCCTCGCCACCGGTGAACTCGCGGATCTTCGCGCCCAGGCGCTTCCACTCGCGCGGGTCCTGGGTGTTCTCGTCCTTCCAGAACCGGTAGCCCTCGGCGGAGCGGTCGATGATCGCCTCGGCGCCCATGGCGCGGCAGATCTCGGCCTTCTGGTCGCTGGAGACCACGCAGATCGGGGTGGCGCCGCCGGCCAGCGCGTACTGGGTGGCGTACGAGCCGAGGCCGCCGCTGGCGCCCCAGATCAGCACGTTGTCGCCCTGCTTCATGCCGGCGCCGTTGCGCGAGACCAGCTGGCGGTAGGCGGTGGAGTTGACCAGGCCCGGGGAGGCGGCCTCCTCCCAGGTGAGGTGCTTGGGCTTGGGCAGCAGCTGGTTGGTCTTCACCAGGGCCAGCTGGGCCAGGCCGCCGAAGTTGGTCTCGAAGCCCCAGATGCGCTGTTCCGGGTCCATCATCGTGTCGTTGTGGCCGTCCGCGGACTCCAGCTCGACCGAGAGGCAGTGCGCGACGACCTCGTCGCCCGGCTTCCAGGCGTTGACCCCGGCACCGGTGCGCAGCACCACGCCGGCGAGGTCGGAGCCGACGACGTGGTACGGCAGGTCGTGGCGCTTCGTCAGCGGCGACAGCCGGCCGTAGCGCTCCAGGAAACCGAAGGTGGAGACCGGTTCGAAGATCGAGCTCCAGACGGTGTTGTAGTTCACCGCGCTGGCCATGACGGCGACCAGGGCCTCGCCGGGGCCCAGCTCGGGCAGGGCCACCTCGTCGAGGTGAAGGGACTTGCGGGGGTCCTTGTCGCGGCTGTCGAGGCCGGCGAACATCTGCTCCTCGTCCTTGTGGAGCGTCACCGCTCGGTAGGACTCGGGGAGCTTGATCGCCGCGAAGTCCGCCGACGTGCTGTCGGTGCTGAGGATCGCGTCGAGGATTTCCTGCATGGCTGCCTCCGAAGGCGTACCTGTGTGAGGGGCACAGGGCGTCTGGGGGAGCCGGGAGCGGACACCGGCTTCGCTGAGGTGGGTGGTGGGCGGGTCAGGCTGGGCGCCCGGGTGGACCGGGCCGTGCTGGCTCTGCTCCCGGGGTGTGGGAACGCCGGACGGCGGCGCGCCGAGGTGGGGAGCCGCGGCGCCGCGACTGGTGAGTAACAAGGTAGTGGCACCCTGTGCCACTCGTAAAGACACCGGGTGTCACGAATTCGGGCGGCCTTCGGGGCTGCGTGACGCGCGTTGAGCGGGCATGCGAAGGGCCCGCGCCGATCGGTCGGCGCGGGCCCGGTGTAAAGCTCTGACCTGCGTGAATACCGCGTCTACGACTCCTGGACGCCACTCAGCGCGGCTCGGATGCTGTCCACCACGACGTCCAGTGGAGCGTCCGTCCGGGCGACTGTGATGAGTACCTCACCCCCGGGGCTGGCACTCAGTGCGCTCTGTGCCCCGGTGTCCCCGGGGGTCCCATTGGCACCCGGTGCCACCAGCGAGCCCCGGCGTCTGGCACCCGGTGCGCTGGAGGCCCAGAAGGTCCGCCGGATCACCTCGAAGGAGTGGTCCAGCTGTGCCTCCACGTCGCCCCGGCCGCCGGCCCGCAGCCAGCGCCGCAGCACGTGGTTGTGCGCCGCGACCACCGCCGCCGCCGAGACCTCGGCGAGCATCGAGTCGTCCTCGCCGCCCCGCTGCCAGCCGGACGGGATGGACTCGCCGGTGTCGAAGCGCCCCAGCAGGTAGCGGGTGAACAGCCGCTCGTAGCGGGCCACCACGGCGATCTCCCGCTCGCGCAGCGCCGGGACCTGACGGATCAGCTGGTACCGCGCCACCGACACCCCCGGGGTGGAGGCGTACATCCGCAGCACCTCCTTGATGCCGCGGCAGACCACGTCCAGCGGGTGCTCCTCCGGCTCCGCGCTGGCCAGCAGGTCGGCCACCCGGACCAGGGTGTCGTCGTGGTCCGGGAAGATCGCCTCCTCCTTGGACCGGAAATACCGGAAGAAGGTGCGCCGGGCCACCCCGGCGGCGGCCGCGATCTGGTCGACCGTGGTCTCCTCGTAGCCCTGCGAGGCGAACAGCTCCATCGCCGCCGTGGCCAGGTCCTGGCGCATCTGCTGGCGCTGCGCCGCCGCCCGGCGGCTGCCCGGCCCGCCCTCCGGTCCGGTGCCCCCGGTCGAGGGGGCGGTCCGGTCGGTGCCGCCGTGCGGCCCGGTGGGGTGCTGCGGGGAGGTTGACTGAACCCGATCCATGTCCGGAACGCTACACGGCCCGGACGGCGCGGCCGCGGCCCTTCCCCGTCGCACCGGTGCGACCGGGCCGGTCACGGCCGGGCGGGGCCAGCGCGAGGACACCGTCCCGGGGCTCCAACCGGGGCGCGCGGACGCCGCGGAGGGCGTGGCGGCCGCGGATCCGTGCGGCTGCGCCCCGTACGGCTGTGCGGCGAGCGGTCCGGCCGGCGGGGCCCCGTACGGCGTCTCGTACGGGCCGCCCCCGGCCTGCGGCGTGGTCACCGGCGCGCGTGGTCGCGGAAGCCGCGGCCGGTCTTGCGGCCCAGGCAGCCCGCCGCGACCAGGTGCTCCAGCAGTGGCGCGGCGGCCAGGCCGGGTTCGCGGAACTCCTGGTGCAGCACCCGCTCGATGGTCAGCGAGACGTCCAGGCCCACCACGTCCAGCAGCTCGAACGGGCCCATCGGGTAGCCGCAGCCGAGCTTCATCGCGGTGTCGATGTCGTCCACCGTCGCGTAGTGCTCCTGGAGCATCCGCACCGCGTCGTTCAGGTAGGGGAAGAGCAGCGCGTTGACGATGAAGCCGGCCCGGTCGCCGCACTCCACCGGGTGCTTGCGGACCTCGGCGGTCAGCTCCAGCACGGTCGCGGTGACGTCCGGCGCGGTCAGCACGGTGGAGACCACCTCGACCAGCTTCATCGCCGGGGCCGGGTTGAAGAAGTGCATGCCGATCACGTCCTGCGGCCGCGAGGTGGCGGTCGCGCAGCTGATCACCGGCAGCGAGGAGGTGGTGGTGGCGAGCACCGCGCCCGGCCTGACGATCTTGTCCAGGGTGGCGAACAGCTCCCGCTTGACCGCCAGGTCCTCGGCGACCGCCTCGACCACCAGGTCCACCTCGGCCAGCTCCGCGTACTGCCCGACCGGGGTGACCAGCGCCAGCGCGGCGTCCCGGGCCTCGGCCGACAGCCGGCCCTTGGCCACCGAACGCTCCAGCGACTTCGCCAGCTGCGCCTTGGCCGCCTCGGCCTTCTCCTGGCTGCGCGCCGCCAGCAGCACCGGGTGCCCGGCCTTGGCGAACACCTCGGCGATCCCGGTGGCCATCGTCCCCGAGCCGCAGACGCCGACGGTGCGCACCTGCCGCCCCGGCACCCCGGGCCTGGCCGGCCCGGTCGCCGCGTCCACCGCCCGGGAGGAGCCCGGCGCCTCGTAGGTGTAGAAGCCGCGCCCGGTCTTGCGGCCCAGCAGCCCGGCCGCGACCAGCTGGCCGAGGATCGGGGCGGGCGCGTGCAGACGGTCCCGGGACTGCTCGTACATCGCCTCCAGCACGGTGCGCGCGGTGTCGATGCCGATCAGGTCGAGCAGCGCCAGCGGGCCCATCGGCAGGCCGCAGCCGAGCCGCATCGCGGCGTCGATGTCCTCCCGCGAGGCGTACTTGGACTCGAACATCGCGGCGGCCTGGTTCAGGTAGGCGAACAGCAGGCCGTTCACCACGAAGCCGGCCCGGTCGCCGGCCGCCACCGGCTCCTTGCCGAGGTCGCGGGCGAACTCGGCGGCGTCCTCGGCGGTCCGCGGGGAGGTCAGCACCGTGCGGACCACCTCGACCAGCTTCATCCCGTGCACCGGGTTGAAGAAGTGCAGGCCGAGCACCCGCTCCGGACGGGCGGTCGCCGCGGCGATCCTGGTCACCGACAGCGCGGTGGTGCCGGTGGCCAGGACCGTGTCCTTGGGGCAGATCCGGTCCAGCTCGGCGAAGACCTCCCGCTTCAGCTCCAGCTGCTCGGGCACCTCCTCGATCACCAGGTCCGCCCCGGCGGCGGCCGCCAGCTCGTGGCCGACCGAGATCCGGGCCAGCAGCCCGGCGCGCTCCTCGGCGGTCAGCCGCTCCCGGTCCACCGCGTGCGCGGTGGCCTCCTCGATCCGGGCCAGTGCCCGGGCGGCCGAGTCCTCGGTGGCCTCGATGCCGATCACCCGGCGGCCGCTCTTGGCGACCGCCACCGCGACGCCGGCACCCATCGTGCCGAGGCCGACGACGGCGACAGTGGGGAAGGGACGCTCCATCTGTCCTGACTCCTAGTCATGAAGGGCGCGCGCGTGCTCCGGCGGGCACGCCGCCGGGCCGGTACGCCGGGGCGGCCGCCGCCGGAGGAGGGTCCACGCGCGGGGCTGGGGAGATGACGGGGGTCGGCGCATCGGGGCAGCGGCCGGTCCGCTCCGGCCGAACTGCGGATGTGCCGTGGTGCTCAGGCGCTCGAAGGTGAAGGAAGCGGCTCTGAATACGAGGAGAACCCGGCCTGCCGCGGTCCGCGGCACCGGCCGGTGGAAGCGCACCGCGCGGGCGCCGGAGAAGCGGCGACCGCGGCCTGCCGCCGGTGCGGCTCCCGAAGCCCGGCGGTGGTGCGTGTCCGGCCACTGTAGCGAAGCTACTCGCGAGTAGGAAGAGGGTGCGGGCGGAAAACCCGTCGGAGTCGCGAAACCCGTCGGAGCCGTGGGGGAGCCGGCCGCCAGGCTCGCCCCGAACGGGTGAACGGGCGAACACGGCTGCCAACGGGACCACCCGATAGGGGAGTTACCGGACCCCGGTCGGCGGGGCAGCATGAGGACATGACCACCCGAACCGCCGCCGCCGGCCCCACCGCGCCCGGTCCCGCCGAGCCGCCCGCCACGGCCGAACGGCTCGCTGCCGCCGCCGCGGCGGCCGTCGCGCTGCCACCGCGCGACGAGCGGGCGGAGCGCGCCGAGGCGGCCGCCGACCGGCTGCGCACCGACGCCGTCGAGGCGGTGGCCGTCACCTGGGTGGACAACGCCGGCATCACCCGGGTCAAGGCCGTGCCCCTTGGCGGCCTGGTGCACGCCGCGCAGTGGGGTGTCGGCACCGCGCCCTGCTTCGACGTGTTCCTCGCCGACGACACGATCACCACCAGTGCGATCATCGGCGGCCCCACCGGGGACCTCAGGCTCTACCCGGACCTCGACCGGATCGTCCCGCTGGCCGCCCAGCCCGGCTGGGCCTGGGCCCCGGGGGACAGGTACACCCAGGCCGGCACCCCGCACCCCGGCTGCCAGCGGCTGTTCGCCCGTCGGGCCAGGGCCGTGGCGGCCGCGCGCGGCCTGAGCCTCAAGGCGGGGATCGAGGTGGAGTGGACGGTCGCCCTGGCCGCCACCCCGCATGAGGATCCGCAGTACCCGACGCACGGCCCGGCGTACGGGATGCACCGCCTCACCGACCTCTCCGACTACCTGCGCGACGTGCTGCGCGCCCTCGGCCGGCAGGGGCTGAGCGTCCTCCAGATCCACCCCGAGTACGCCCCGGGCCAGTTCGAGGTCTCGGTCGCCCCCGAGGACCCGGTCGCCGCCGCCGACACCTCCGTCCTGGTCCGGCACACCGTCCGGGCCGTCTCCGCCAGGCACGGGCTGCGGGCCTCCTTCGCCCCGGTGGTCGAGACCGGCGGCGTCGGCAACGGCGGGCACCTGCACGTCAGCCTCTGGCGGGACGGGCACAACCTCGGCCACGGCGGCCCCGGCCCGCACGGCCTGACCGCCGAAGCCGAGGGCTTCCTCGCCGGGGTGCTCGACGCGCTGCCCGAACTGCTGGTGCTGGGCTGCTCCAGCCCCGCCGGGTACCTGCGGCTGGTGCCCTCGCACTGGGCCGGCGCCTACCAGTGCTGGGGCCTGGAGAACCGGGAGGCCGCGCTGCGCCTGGTGACGGGCTCCGCCGGAGAGCGGTCCGCCGCCGCGAACGCCGAGGTCAAGTGCTTCGACGCGAGCGCCAACCCGTACCTGGCGGTCGGCGGGGTGATCGCGGCCGGCCTCGCCGGGCTGGACCAGCGCCGCGCGCTGCCACCGGAGTTCACCGGGGACCCAGCGGCCGCCGAGCCCGGCATGGTGCCGAGGCTGCCGACGAGCCCAGCCGAGGCGATCGCCGCCTACGAGCACTCCGCGGTGCTGCGCGAGGCGCTCGGCGAGCCGCTCTACCAGGCCGTGCTGGCGGTGCGCCGGGCGGAGCGGGAGCAGTACGCGGCCGCCACGCCGGAGGAGCTGGTCGCGGCCACCCGCTGGCGGTACTGAGCGGTGCCCCGGCCGGAGGGGCCCGCGCTGGTCGACCACCACTGCCACAGCGTGGTGGCGGCCGAGCTCACCGACGACGCCCTGGCCGGGCTGCTCACGGAGTCGGACCGCCCGCCCGCGCCCGGCTGTTCGCCCTTCGACAGCGCGCTGGGCCTCGCGGTGCGACGCTGGTGCCCGCCCGCCCTCGGCCTGCCGGCGCACGCCCCGGCCGCCGACTACCTGGCCCGGCGGCGGGAGTTGGGTGCGGCCGAGGCCACCGGGCGGCTGCTCGCGGCGGCCGGGCTGGACGCCTGCCTGGTGGACACCGGGCTGGCCACCGCGGCGGGTCACGCACTGCTGCCGCTGCCCGAACTCGCCGCGGCCACCGGGGCGTCGGTGCGCGAGGTGGTCCGGCTGGAGTCGGTCGCCGAGACGGTGGCGGCCGGTGCCGAGGACTGGCCGCGGGCCGTGGCGGGGGCGCTCGCGTCGGCCGCCGCCGGGGCCGTCGCGGTCAAGTCGGTGCTCGCGTACCGGCATGGCCTGGCCGCCCCCGCCGAGCGCCCCGCCACCGCGGCCGTGGTGGCCGCGGCCGGCGCCCACCTGCGCGGTGGGGGCGGCCGGCTGACGGACCGGGTGCTGCTGCACCACCTGCTCTGGACGGCGGTGGAGGTCTGCGCCGAGCTCGGCCTGCCGCTCCAACTCCACACCGGCTTCGGCGATCCCGACCTCACCCTGCACCGGGCCGACCCGTCGCTGCTGACGGACTTCGTGCGGGCCGCCGAGCCCAGCGGCGTTCCGCTGGTGCTGCTGCACGGGTATCCGTACCACCGGCAGGCCGCCTGGCTGGCCCAGGCCTTCCCGACGGTGTACACCGACCTCGGGCTGACGGCCTCGTACACCGGGCCGCGGGTGGCCGCGGTGCTGGGCGAGATGCTGGAGCTGGCCCCGTTCGGAAAATTGCTGTTCTCCACCGACGCGTACGGCCTGCCCGAGCTCTATTTGGTGGGCACCTGTCAGTTCCGGTACGGACTAGCCGCGGTGCTCGCGGAGTGGCGGGCCGACGGCGCCTGCTCCGCGGCCGACGCCGAGCGGCTGGCGCGATCGGTCGCGTCCGGCAACGCACGTCGGTTGTACGCGTTGTAGGGGCGCGATCCGTGCTGGTGGCCGAGGTCGCGGAGGGTGTGGCGGCACGTCGGCGAACCATCACTTTTTAACACTCTTGACCTCTGTTGCCTGTGTTGATCGCCGGGTGCCCTTAACCCCGGTCCCTGGTCAAGATGTGACGATTAGATGACTACCTCTTGCGCTTATAACCAAATATTCATTAGCGTCCCGGTCATTCCCAAGCGCACCTGCCCATCGCAGCTGCCGCCTGACGACTCGGGAGGCCAACCCTCATGCGTGTTCCTCGGATCAGCCGTACCCGGTACGCGGCGGTGGGCGTCGTGCTCGCCACCGCCGGCGCCCTCGCGCTGCCGGCCGGCACCGCCGTCGCGGCCCCCACGGCCGACTCGACGACCGGTCCGCTGATGAGCTACGTCGTCAACACCAAGGCCAACCACGGCCAGGTACAGAAGGTCGAGAAGGCCATCACCGGCCTCGGCGGCACCGTGGTCCAGTCGTACGAGCAGGTCGGCGTCGTCGTCGCCCGCTCGAACGACACCAAGTTCGCCGAGAAGCTGCGCCTGGCCAAGGGCGTCGACTCGGTCGGCGCCAGCCGTACCAAGGGCATCCAGGCCGCCGACCAGGGCAAGGCCGACGTCGCCGCCGAGCCGGCCGCCGCGGCCGCCCCGGGCCAGGAGCCCTACGACGCCTACCAGTGGGACATGCGTCAGATCGGTGCCGACAAGGCCCACAAGATCTCGCTGGGCAGCCGCAACGTCACCGTCGGCGTGCTGGACTCCGGCATCGACGCCACCCACGAGGACCTGGCCGCCAACGTGGACGCCTCGCAGTCGGTCTCCTGCATCGACGGCAAGACGAACACCGACTGGAAGGCCTGGCAGCCGACCACCAGCGACCACGGCACCCACGTGGCCGGCACCATCGCCGCCGCCAAGAACGGCAAGGGCGTCGTCGGCGTCGCGCCGAACGTGAAGCTGGCCGCCGTCAAGGTCGTCGACGACGGCGGGTTCATCTACCCGGAGAACGCGGTCTGCGGCTTCGTCTGGGCCGGCGAGCACGGCTTCAAGGTGACGAACAACAGCTACTTCGTCGACCCGTGGATGTTCAACTGCAAGACGGACAAGGACCAGGCCGCGATCTCCGAGGCCGTCCGCAAGGCCGTCGCCTTCTCGCAGCGCAAGGGCGTCCTCAACGTCGCCGCCGCGGGCAACGAGAACATCGACCTGGCGCACAAGACCGTCGACGTGGCCAGCCCGGACGACACCACCCCCGGCTCCCGCCCGGTCACCAACGACTGCCTGTCGCTGCCGACCGAGCTGCCCGGTGTCATCGCCGTCTCCGCGGTGGGCTCCGACGGCGTCAAGTCGTACTACTCCAGCTACGGCAAGGGCGTCGTCTCCGTCACCGCGCCGGGTGGCGACCGCCGCTTCCAGTTCCCGAACACCCCGGACAAGGACGGCCGCATCCTGTCCACCATCCCCGGTGGCAAGTACGGCTACATGCAGGGCACCTCGATGGCCACCCCGCACGTCGCCGGCGTGGTCGCGCTGCTCGCCAGCACCTTCCCGTGGGCCAGCCCGGACGAGCTGACCGAGCTGCTGACCACCCACGCCGAGTCCGTCCCGTGCCCGACCGGCGAGTTCAACCCGGGCGGCGCCGGCACCTGGAAGGCCACCTGCGAGGGCGGCGCGGACGACAACGGCTTCTACGGCGCGGGCCTGATCAACGCCGAGAAGGCGGTCCAGTGGTGGCGCTGACGCGCTGACATGCTGATCGCGGACAACTCCGAACAGTAGAGCCGGGGAGCGGGACCACACGGTCCCGCTCCCCGGTCGCGTTCCCGCGCCGGCCGCTCGCACCCGACCGCCAACCGGCCGGACAGGATCGCCGATCGGTCGCATCCGATCACCGACGCTCCGGCCGCACCCGGGTCGCCCCGCACCCGGGTCGCCCCGCACCCGGGCCGCGTCGGCCGCCCGCGCCGCTCCGGCCGTCCCGCGCCCGGCTACGCCTCGTCGAAGTGGTGCTCCCAGACCGTCTCCACGGACGGCTTGCCGTGAAGGTCCGGCACCTCCTGCAGCCAGGCCGGCCGCCCCGTCCTGGTCCGGGCCGCCCGCCGCCGCTCCGCCTCGAGCAGTTGCTCGGGCGTGGCGAAGCCCTCCGGCAGCCACTCCTCGGAGAGCACCACCCGGGCAGCCAGATGGGTGACGTAGGCGTGCCGGACGGCGTCCACCGAGTCGAAGCCGGGCTCGCCGGCCAGCCACTCGTCCGGGACCAGCGCCACGACCTCCTCCAGCAGCGGCACGGTGACCAGCGGCCCGAGCTCCTCGTCGGCCAGCCGGACGTCCGGGGCCGAGCCGCCCAGCGCGTGCGCGCTGAGGTCGTACCGCTTGCCGACCGCCGCCTCGGCCCCCGCCCAGCGGTGGTGGAAGATCAGCGCGGCGCCGTTGTCGATCAGCCAGAGCCGTCCGTGCCAGACCACCAGGTTGGGGTTGTGGACGGTGCGGTCGACGTTGCCGGTCAGCGCGTCCAGCCAGACCACCCGGCCGGCCTCGGCGGAGTCCACCGCGATCATCCCCGGCCGGAAGTCCCGCGCGCCGGGCAGCAGGTCCATCCCGAGGTTGAGGCCCGCGCTGGCCTTGAGCATGTCCTGGATCTCGGTGTCCGGCTCGTCCGCGGCGACGGCCGGATCGAAGTCCACCAGCCGCAGCTCCGGCACCCGCAGGCCCAGCCGCCGCGCCAGTTCGCCGACGATCACCTCGGCGATCAGCGCCTTGCGGCCCTGCGCGGCCCCGGTGAACTTGACCACGTACGTTCCCAGGTCGTCGGTCTCCACCACGCCGGGGACGGAGCCACCGGCCCGCAGCGGGTCGACGTAGCGCACAGCAGTCACCAGATCGAGCACACCGGTCACCCTATCCCGCCGCGTCGCGGGCGTGAGCCTGTGATTGGCTTGCCGGACAGAGCGGTTCCCGCAACACGAGGAGAGCAAGGTCATGGGACAGGTGCAGGCCACCACCGAGCGGGTCTACGACGCGGCCCCCGAGCGGGTGTACGAGGCGTTGGCCGACTACCAGGTGACCCGCCCGAAGCTGCTGCCCGCGCAGTACAGCGAGTACGAGGTGCGGGTCGGCGGCACCGGCGCCGGCACCCAGGTGCACTGGAAGCTCCAGGCCACCGAGAAGCGGGTGCGCGACTGCCTGTTCACCGTCTCCGCGCCCGCGCCGGACCAGCTGGTGGAGAAGGACGCCAACTCCAGCATGGTGATCACCTGGACCGTCTCGGCCGTCGGCGAGGGCCGCTCCAAGGTCACCGTGACCGCCACCTGGCAGGGCGCGACCGGCATCGGCGGCTTCTTCGAGCGCACCTTCGCGCCGAAGGGCCTGAACCGGATCCACGACCAGGTGCTCGCCAACCTCGCCGCCGAGGTCCGCTGAGGCCCTCGCGGCCCACTGGGGGCGCCGAGGTCCGCTGAAGCCTCCGCGGCCGCGGCGTCCCGCTGAATCATCCGCGGCCCGCCGAGGCCGCGGAATCGCCAACCGCGCGATTCGCGCGCGTAGATCCATCGAACCGCTCGAATCGCCCGGGAATTCGAGCGGTTCGGTCTCCCGTACGAGCCGAAAGCCGTACGGGTGGCCGAACCACCACCTGCGGGTGACGAGGGCCGCCCGGCGCCGGGGAGCCACCCTAGGCTCGCCGCCGTGCATATGACGATCCTTCACATTTCGCAACCGGTGGACGGCGGGGTCGCCCGCGTCGTCGCCGATCTGGTCCGGGGTCAGCGGGAGGCCGGGCACCGGGTCATGGTCGCCTGCCCGCGCGGCGGCCGGCTGGCCGAGGAGGCCGGCGCGGTGGGCGCGCTGGTCCAGGACTGGCCCGCCCGGCGCTCGCCCGGCCCGGGCACCGCCGCCGAGGCCTGGCGGCTGCGCCGGATCGTCCGGGCGGCCGCGCCCGACGTGGTCCACCTGCACAGCGCCAAGGCCGGACTGGCCGGGCGGCTCGCGGTGCGCGGCACGGTGCCGACCGTCTTCCAGCCGCACGCCTGGTCCTTCGCCGCCGTCGACGGCGCGCTCGCCGCCGCCACCCTGCGCTGGGAGCGCTTCGCGGCCCGCTGGTCGCACCGGCTGCTGTGCGTCAGCGTCCAGGAGCGGGCCGACGGCGTGGCGGCCGGGGTGCACGCCGACTGGGCGGTGGTGCCCAACGGTGTCGACGTGCGCCACTTCGTGCCCGCCGACCGCCGCGCCGCCCGGATCGCGCTCGGCCTGGACCTGGACGCCCCGCTGGCGGTGTGCGTGGGGCGGCTGTGCCGGCAGAAGGGTCAGGACGTGCTGCTGGCCGCCTGGCCGGAGGTGCTGCGCCGGGTGCCGCGGGCCCGGCTGGCACTGGTCGGCGGCGGGCCGGAGGAGCAGCGGGTCGCGGAGTTGGTCAGGCGGACCGCCGAGCCCGCCCGGGTCCGGCTGGTCGGGGACGTGCCGGACCCCCGCCCGTGGCTGGCGGCGGCCGATCTGGTGGTGCTGCCCTCGCGCTGGGAGGGGATGGCGCTGGCCCCGCTGGAGGCGATGGCGGCCGGCCGGCCGGTGCTGCTGACCGACGTGTCCGGGGCCCGGGAGTGCCTGCCGCCGTCCGAGCTCGCGCACGCGGTGGTCCCGTCCGAGGACGTGCGGGCCCTCGCCACCCGAATGGGGGACGCGCTGTCGGATCCGATCGAGTGCGAGCGGCGCGGTGCGCGGCTGCGCGACCACGTGGCCGGCCGGCACGACGTGCGCACCGTGGTCGAACAGGTGGATGTCCTCTACCGCCACCTGCTGGGTGCCGGTCCGGCGTCGGGGCGGCGCCGGGCCCGTGTCCCAGAGCGGATCTGATCGTTTCACATGCCGTGAATGCCCGTCGTTTCCGGCGTTGTCGTATTCGCACCCTCGACCGGATATGGAGGCGAGGAGTCAAATCCGAAATACCTATTACTGGGCGGCTGGAATGAAACGGCAAGTCAACTTCCGCCCGGTACGGCCTGGTTCTGTATTGTCGGATTTTGCCTGCTTCGTTCAGATTTCATGCCGGGAATTCACGGCAGAGCCCCGCGCGACCGATTCCCTCGTGATTGGTCCCTCGGCGATCGGCCCCGCCACCGGACGTCCGAAAGCCGTCAGCGGCAGCAGGCGCTGTCAGGACCGCGCCCACCGGGCCGGGACGGCCGCCCCGCGCCAGCCGGTGCCGGGGCACCGTCACCCCGGGCACACAGCAGGGGAGATCGTGCGCTGATGACCATTGACCACGACAGTGTGCCGCGATACGCCGGACCCCTGTCCGGCCCCCGCCGGCCCGGCACCGGGCTGCTCGACCGTCCGGCGGGAGCGGCACACCCCCGGGCGGTCCCCTCGCCGCGCCGTTCCCGTGGCACGGTCCGATCCCGGCCGGCCCTGTCGCTCGCCCTGGTCCAGGCCGACATCATCGCGCTCTGCTCCGCCGGCGGCATCGCCAGTCGCGTCATCGACCCGGCCGGCCCGCTCGACCCGCTGCTCGGCGTCCCCGCCGTCCTGCCCCTGCTGCTCCTGCTCAACCTCACCGGCGGCCTCTACCGCTCCCGCCTCACCCTCTCCGTCCTGGACGAACTGCCCGCACTGGCCGCCCGGGCCGTGGTCGCCACCGCCCTCGCCGTCACCCTGTCCGGCTGCCTCGGTGGCCGCTGGCCCGACTGCGGCCCGGCCCGGCTCACCCTCCTGCTCGGCGCCCAGCTGCTGATCGCCGCCGCCGGCCGCGCCGTCCTCTACCACCTGGCCCGGCGGATCCGCCGCAGCCGCCCCAGCCCCGTCCTGGTGCTCGGCGCCGGCCGGCTCGGTCACCGGGTCGCCGCCGTCCTGCGCGAGCACGGCGAGTACGGGATGCGCCCGGTCGGCTTCCTCGACGCCGACCCGCCGCTGCTGCCCGGCGACACCGACCTGCCCGTGCTCGGCGGCCGCGAGGCGCTGGAGCGCGAGGTGCGCCGGCACGGCGTCCAGCACGTGATCGCCACCGCCGGCGGCACCGACGAGGCCGAGACCGCCGCCGCCCTGCGCGAGGCCACACGGCTCGGCTGCCAGGCCTGGCTGGTGCCCGCCCTGCGCGAGTACGGTTCGCTGCCCGTCACCCCGGTCACCGGCGGCGACCACCTGTGGGGCTTCCCCTGCCTGCGGGTCGGCCGCCCCGCGCGCCGCCGCCCCGGCTGGATCGCCAAGCGCACCCTGGACCTCACCGCCGCCGCGGTCGGCCTGCTGCTGCTCGCCCCCGTCCTGGCGCTCTGCGCCCTCGCCGTCCGCTTCGACACCGGCCCCGGCGTGCTCTTCCGCCAGCAGCGCACCGGCCTGGACGGCCGGGTCTTCACCCTCCTCAAGTTCCGCACCCTGCGCCCGAGCAACGAGCACGAGTCCGCCACCCGCTGGAACATCGCCCAGGACCACCGGATGGGCGCCGTCGGCCGGCTGCTGCGCAAGAGCTCGCTGGACGAGCTGCCCCAGCTGTGGAACGTCCTGCGCGGCGACATGAGCCTGGTCGGCCCGCGCCCCGAACGGCCGTACTTCGTCATGAGGTTCGGCCAGGCCTACCCCGAGTACGCCGACCGCCACCGGGTCCCGGTCGGCCTCACCGGCCTGGCCCAGGTCAACGGCCTGCGCGGGGACACCTCCATCGAGGACCGGGCCCGCTTCGACAACCGCTACATCGAGAGCTGGAGCCTCTGGCAGGACGTCAAGATCCTGTGCCGCACCACGGCCCTGATGCTCCACCCGGACGGGAGCTGACCCCGCGTGGCCCTGACCCTCCCCGCCTTCCCCCACCCCGTCTTACGGAAGGCCCTGCCCGTACTCGCGGAGCGCACCAGCCCGCTGGCCGCGGCCACCGTCCTGCTGGTCTGCGTGCCCACCGGGCAGAAGGACGTCGCCGCCGCCGTCCACATCACCGCCGCCGACCTCGCCTCGCTGGCCCTGGTCGCCCTCACCGCGCTCGACCTGCTGCGCGGACGGCTGCCCGCGATCAGCCGCACCACCTGCGCGCTGTTCGGCGGGATCGTCGTGGCGGCCGCCGTCGCCACCGTCGGTTCGATCGACCCGGCCGCCGGCGTCACCGGCTTCGTCCGGCTCACCCAGGTGTTCGTCCTGGTCCCCGTCGCCGTCCTCTGCTCACTGCGCGACCGCACCGACCAGCGCCTGGTCCTCGGCTCCTTCGTGCTCGCCGCGCTGATCCAGGGCGCGGTCGGCGCCAAGCAGTACCTCACCCACACCGGCGCCTCCTACACCGGCCAGCCGATCCGGGCCGTCGGCACCTTCGGCGCACTCGACGTCATGGCGATGTCCAGCGTGGTCAGCTACGGCCTGCTCGCCGCCCTCGCACTGGCCCTCGCCGAGCGCGGACCAGGGGCCGGGCGGCGCACCCCCGCCCGCCGGGCGGAGGACGGGAGCCCGGCGCCGCGCGCCGACGGCAACCCCCGCCTGCGCCGCGCGATGTTCGCCGCCGCCGCCTTCCTCGTCTTCCCGCTGGCCGTCTCCTTCAGTCGCGGCAGCTGGATCGCCACCGGCCTCGCCGCCACCGTGCTGCTGCTGCGCGCCGACGCCCGGCTGCTGGTGCGCGGCGCCGTCGTCGGCCTGGCCGCCGTCGTCGTCCTGGTCGGCGGCCTCGGCCTCGGCGGCTCCGGCGTCACCCAGCGGCTCAGCTCGATCGGTTCGGTCTCGGCCGCCCCCGACCAGTCCGTCTCCGACCGGTACGACCTGTGGTCCACCGCCGGACTGATCTGGCAGGACCACCCCGTGCACGGCGCCGGGCCCAAGGCCTTCCAGCAACTGCGCGACAGCCACGCCCCGTTGCGGCTGTCCTCCGGCAGCGACGCCGCCGACGCCACCATCGGCTTCCAGCGCGAACCGCTGCTCTCCCCGCACAACATGTACTTCCTGGTGCTCAGCGAGCAGGGCCTGATCGGCATCACCGCCTACGCCGCGCTCTTCCTCGCCCTGCTGCTCGGCTGCCTGCGCCACCGCCACGGCCCCGGGCTCGCCGCACTCGCCCTGCTCACCTGGGTCCTGGTCGACTTCCTGTACTCCGACATCGGCGGCACCACCACCGTGCTGACCTCCGTCGTCCTCGGCCTCGCCGCCCACGCGGCCACCCACCGCCCCGGGCTCCCCGCCGCCGAGCACCCCGCCACCGACCACCCCGCCGCCGGAGCGGCCCGGTGACCACCGACCAACCGGCCGCCGCCGTCGGCCCCGCCGCCCTCCCGGCCCCCCGCGGCGCCACCGGCGAGGACCCCGCCGCCGAGCCCCACCCGGCCCCCCGGCGCGGCTTCCTCGCCAAGGCCTTCGGCATCACCGCCGTCCTCAGCGCCGCCGGCTCCGGCCTCGGCCTGCTGCGCGACCTCCTGCTGGCCCGCTACTTCGGCGCCAACCAGGGCACCGACGCCTTCCTGGTCGCCTGGACCGTCCCCGAGACCGCCGCACCGCTGCTGATCGAGGACGCCATGTCCTTCCTCATGGTGCCCGCCTTCGCCCTCGCCCTGGTGCTGCGCGAGGAGGACCCGGACGCCCCCGACCCGGTCCGCCAACTCGTCCGCGCCTCCCTGCCCTGGCTGCTGCTCGCGCTCGGTGGCCTCGCCCTGGCCGCCGCGCTCGGCGCCCCGGAACTGGTCGCACTGCTCGCCCCCGGCCTCACCGACCCCGGCCTGGCCGTCACCTGCACCCGGATCACCGCGATCACCGTGCTGCCCTTCGGGGTGGCCGGCTACCTGGCCGCCGCGCTGCGCGCCCACCACCGCTTCACCGCCCCGGCCGGCATCTACGTCGCCCACAACCTCGGCATCCTCGCCGTCCTGCTCTGCCTCCACTCCCACCTCGGGGTGCGCTCCGCCGCCCTCGGTGTCGCGGCCGGCAGCCTGCTGATGGCCGGCCTGCTGGTCGGCCCGTTCCTGCGCCGACTGCGCCAGGGCCCGCCCGGCACCGGCCGCGGCCGCCGCTCGCGCCGCACCCTGGTGCTGATGCCGCTCGCCCTGCTGCCGGTGGCCGCCTTCACCCTCACCCGCCAGTCCCAGGTCTTCGTCGAGCGCTACCTCGGCTCGGCCCTGCCGCCCGGCACCATCTCGCACCTCAACTACGCCGCCAAGGTCTCCCAGCTCGCCATGACGGCGGGCATCCTGATCTGCACCGTCACCTTCCCGCTGGTCGCCCGGGCCCTCGCCGCCGGGGACCTCACCGCCGCCCGCGACCGGGTGGAGAAGGACCTCGGCCAGGCGGCGGCCGTCGTCCTGCTCGGCACCGCCTTCCTGATGGCCTGCGCCCCCTCGGTGGTCTCGCTGCTGTTCGAACGCGGCGCCTTCGGCCCGCACGACACGGCCGCCACCGCGGACGTCATCCGGGTCTACAGCTTCGGCCTGCCCGCCCAGGCACTGATCGGTGTGATGATCCGCCCGTACTTCTCGCTGCGCCCGGTGGTCCGCCGGGCCGACGACCCGGGCACCGAGGACGGGCGCGGCCGGCTCCTGGACTGGTACCCGGTCGCCGCCATGCTGCTCGGCCTCGGCGTCACCGTCACCACCGGCCTGCTCGCCACACCCCGCTTCGGCGCCCTGGGGCTGGCCGCCGGCAACGCGGCCGGCATCACCACCACCGCCGCGCTGCTGCTGCACGGCCTGGTGCTGCGCGGCATCCCGCTGCGGCTGCACCGGGTGCTCGGTGGACACGGCCGGCTGGTGGCCGCCGCCGCCGGGGCCACCGTGCTCGGCACCGCCGCCGCCGCCCTGGCCGCCGACCCGCTGCTCTCGACCCTCCTCGGAGGCCTCACCGTGGCGCTGGCCTTCGCCGCCCTCGGCACCGGGCTCGGCGCCCGCGAGGTGCGCGGCCCGGTCCTCGCCGCCGCCCGGGCCCTGGGGCCCGGGCGGACCCCGCCAACCGTCGCCGAAGAAGGGAAGCGTCCCCATGGACGATGAACGGGGAGCCGTCCGTTCGGCCCGGGCGGGCGTCAGCAGCGCCCCGCCGCACTGGGCACCACTGCCCAGGAGCCGCCCCCCGATCGGTGAACCACCGGTCCATGGCTCCGCCTCGCCGTGGATCCTGATGTACCACTCGGTGGCGGTCGAGAAGGAGGACCCCTACCGGCTCACCGTCAGTCCCGAGCGGTTCGCCGAACAGATCGCCTGGCTGCACCGGCGCGGCCTGCGCGGCGTCAGTGTCCGCGAGCTGATGCGGGCCCGGGCCCTCGGCCGGGACGACGGACTGGTCGGCCTGACCTTCGACGACGGCTACGCCGACTTCGCCCGGTACGCGGTGCCGATCCTCCAGGCGTACGGCTTCACCGCCACCGCGTACGTGGTCGCCGACCTGCTCGGCCGGGACAACGACTGGGACACCGAGGGCCCGCGCAAACAGCTGCTCACCGTCCAGGAGGTCACCGAACTCGCCGCCGCCGGCTGGGAGATCGGCTCGCACGGCCTCGGTCACCAGGCGCTGCCCGGCCTGCCCGCCGAGGCCCTCGCCGTCCAGGCCGGGGAGAGCCGGCGCCTGCTGGAGAAGGCCGTCGGCGGACCGGTCACCGGCTTCTGCTACCCGTACGGCGCCGTCGACCTGCCCGCCGCCCTGGCCGTGCGCGACGCCGGGTACGACTACGCCTGCGCCATCGGGCACTCCCCGCTCACCGGCCGTTTCGCCCTGCCCCGCTGCTACGTCGGCGCCCGCGACGGCGCCTGGCGGCTGCGCGCCAAGAGGGGCCGGCAGCGGCTGCGCGACGCCGTCACCGAACTGCGCCACGCCCGCCGGGAGCCCCGGCCATGAGGGTGCTGCACATCGTCACCGGACTGGCCGCCGGCGGTGCCGAGCGCCAACTCCACCTGCTGCTGCGGCACCTGCCGGCGCACCAGCAGTGCGAGGTGCTAGCCCTGACCGAGCCCGGTACGGTCGCCGCCGCGCTGCGCGCCGACGGCGTCACCGTCCACCATCTCGGCATGCGCGGCAACCGGGACCTGCGCGCACTGCCCCGGCTGGTCCGGCTGGTCCGGGCCGGCCGCTACGACCTGGTGCACACCCACCTCTACCGGGCGCAGCTGTACGGCCGGCTGGCCGCCCGGCTGGCCGGGGTGCGCGCGGTGGTCTCCACCGAGCACTCGCTGCACGCCGGGGTGATCGAGGGCCGCCCGGTCACCCGGGGCGTCAAGGGCCTCTACCTGGCGGCCGAACGGCTCGGCAGCACCACCGTCGCCGTCTCCCGACAGGTCGCCCAGACGCTGCGCTCCTGGGGTGTCCCGCCGGCCCGGATCGAGCTGATCCCGAACGGCATCGACGCCTCCCGCTACCGCCTCCCACCCGCCGATCGGGCCGCCGTCCGTCGCCGGCTGCGGGCCGAGCTCGGGCTGCCGCACGGGAGTTGGGTGGTCGGCGGGGTGGGCCGGCTGGTGCCGGGCAAGCGCTTCGAGGTGCTGGTCGAGGCGCTCGCCGAACTCGACCCGGCCACCCGGCTGGTGCTGGTCGGCGAGGGCCCGGAGCGCGCCGCGCTGGAGCGCCGGGCCGACGAGGCCGGCGTGCGGGACCGGCTGGTGCTCGCCGGGGAGCGCGACGACGTGCCCGAACTGCTGGCCGCCCTGGACGTGTTGGCCGCCCCCTCGACCGCGGAGACCTTCGGCCTCGGCGTCCTGGAGGGCCTCGCGGCAGGGCTGCCGGTGCGGCACAGCGCCTGCCCGGCACTCGACGAACTCCCGCCCAGCGCCGCCCCGCAGGCCCGCCGCATCCCCTCCGAGCCGGCCGCCTACGCCGCCGCGCTGCGCGACCTGCGGCCGCTCAGCGGGCACATCGCCGACCCGCTGCCCCACCCCCCGGCCATCGGCCACTACGACATCGCCCGGGTCGCCTCCGACCTGGGCGCCCTCTACGACCGGCTGGCCCGCGTCTGACCGCCCGCCACCGCCGGAACCGCCGTACCAGACCCAAGGAGCAACACCTATGACCACACCGCGCCGAAGCGCCCGCCGCCTGGTCCGCCGCTGGTGGCCGGTGGTGCTCGCGGTTCCGCTGGGCGCCGCGGCCGGCGCCGGGTACGCCGTCGTCGCGCACCCGTCGTACGCCGCGAACGCCTACGTCCTCGTGGTCGCGCAGAACCCCGGGGAGGCCGTGATCGCGACCAACTTCGCCCAGGCGTACGGCCGGCTGGCCGGCCAGCCGCAGGTGCTCGCCGTGGCGGCCGACGAGACCGGCCACACCCGGACCGAGCTGGAGACCCTGGTGCACGGGACGACCTCGCCGGACGCCCCGATGATCGAGATCACCGGGACCGGGCGGCGCCCCCAGGACGCGGCCGGGACCGCCGACGCGGTGGCCCGCTCGCTGGTCGCCTTCGCCAACACCAGCAGCAAGGACACCAACGTCCGGCTGGTGACGCTGGCCCCGGCCGCCGCGCCGGACAAGCCGACCACGCCCTCCGGGAAGCTGGACGTCGCGGTCGGCGGCTCGGCCGGGCTGCTGCTGGGCGCGCTGGTGATGATGACCCGCCGCCGGGGCGGCGCGGGAACGCCCGAGGCCGACGCGAGCCCCGAAGCGCCGCGGGCCGCACGGGCACCGGAGGTCCCTGCCCCCGCCCCCGCCGTCGCTGTCCCCGCCGCCGCCGTGTCGGTGGCGGTCCCGACGCAGCCGCGCCCGCGTCGCGAGGAGCCGGCCGAGACCGAGCCCGGGGCTGTCGCCGCTCCCGAGGCCGGAGGGGCGAAGGCCGCGAGCCCGAAGAAGGAGAGCGCCAGGACCACGAGTGTGAAGAAGGAGAGCCCGAAGGCCGAGAAGAAGACCGACGGCAAGGTCGACGGCAAGGCCGACAAGCAGGCCGGCACCGAGCCCGCGGCGGCGGAGCAGCCCGCGATGGAGCAGCCCCCGGCCGAGGAGCAGGCCCCCGCCGCCGCCGAGGAGCAGGCCCCGGCCACCGGGAACCAGACCCCCGCCCGGAAGAAGGCCCCGGCCGGGAGCGGCCGGTGAGCACCCGCACCCGCGGAAGCAGCCTGCCCGCCCAGGCGACGGCGCCGGCCTGGACCACCGAGCTGCGCCGCGAGGACGACGCCCTGGACGTCCTCGCCGAGGAGTGGGACGACCTGGCCGCCCGCTCCCGGACCGCCACCTTCTTCCAGGCCGCCGACTGGCAGCGCTCCTGGTGGCGCCACTACGGCCGCCCCGGCGGCCTGCTCCTGGTGCTGGTCCGCCGCGACGGCCGGCTGGTCGGCGCGGGCGCCTTCGTCCGCCGCGGCGGACCGTTCGGCGGCCTGACCGGTCTCGGTGCCGGGCTGGCCGACTACACCGACGTCCTGCTCGACGACGAGTACGCCGACCGGGCCGCCGCCGAACTCGCCGCCGTCCTCCCGCTCACCCGCCCGTGGCACTGGCTGGAGCTGCGCGAGGTGCATCCCGACGCGGCGGTGCACCGGGTGTACGGGCACTGGCGCGGCAGCCGCCGCCGCTACCGCGACTCGCTCTGCCAGTACCTGCCGGCCGTCCCGATGGACCGGCTGCTCAAACGGGTGCCCGGCAAGACCGCCCAGCGCAGCCGGGTGAAGCTCCGCAAGATCGCCGAGGCCGGCGTGAAGGTCCGTACGACCCCGGTGGCCGAGGTGCCGCAGGCGCTGGACGGGCTGCTGCGGCTGCACTTCCTGCAGTGGCAGGCGCGCGGCGTCACGCCGGAGCACCGTACCGACCGGTTCGCCCGGCACCTGACCGAGTCCACCACCGGACTGGTCGCCGCGGGCAGGGCCGTCGTCCACCAGTTCCACCTGGACGGCCAGCTGGTCGCGGTGAACCTGCTGCTGCTCTGCCCGTCCTTCGGGGGGCTGTACATGTACGGCGCCCACCCGGTGCTGCGCGAGCGCCTTGACATCGCCGGGCTGCTGTTCAGCGCGGCCCTGGACGAGACCGTCGGCGCGGGCGTCCCGGTGCTCGGCCTGCTGCGCGGGCAGGAACCGTACAAGCAGCGCTGGCGGCCGGACCAGCTGTCCAACCACCGGCTGTTGCTCGGCCCGGCCGGGGCGGCACCGGCGGCCGCCCTCCGGGCCGGGGCGGTGCTCGCCCGGCAGGTGGCGGCGCACCAGCTGCACACCCGCTTCCCCCGGCTCAAGGAGGCGCTGCTGGCCCGCCGCCGCAGCTGACCGCTCAGTGCCGGGCGTGCTTCGTGCCCGTCGGAACGGCCGTCGCCTTGGCGGTCGTCGGACGGGCCGCCGGGTGCGGCGTCGCACTCGGCGCGGCGCGGCCCCCGGGCGCGGCCGGCGAGTCCACGGGGCCGGCCGGGCCCGGCGCCGCGGGCACGCCGGGGGCCGCCGCGGCGGGCGCCGGCGAGGGCGCCCCCTTCGACCCGGCCATCAACTCCTTGAACGTCGCCGTCGAGCGCGGATTGCGCTCGCACTGGAAGAAGCCGTGCGGACAGTAGTCGGTGACGGTCTGGTAGGCGGTGTCGTGGGTGCGGATCCAGTCGACCATCCGCTGCACGAACTCGGGGTTGTCGCCGTTGCGGAACAGCCCCCACTCCGGGTACGAGACCGGCTTGCCGCGTTTGGCGGCGAACTCCACCTGGTCCTGGAGGCCGTACGGCTCGCGCACGTAGTCGTCGAAGGTGCCGCCGGCGGGCTGGTCGTAGTTGTCCATGCCGATGATGTCGACCACGTCGTCGCCGGGGTAGCACTTGGTCCAGGGGATGGCGTCCAGGCCGCGGCTGGGGGCGAAGTCGAAGCGGAAGCGCTGCCCGGGCACCGAGCGCATCACCTCGACGATCCGCCGCCAGTACGTCTTCCACGCCGACGGGTCGGGCTTGCAGCGGTGGGTGTAGGTGGTGCCGTTCATCTCCCAGCCGAGCGTGAGCACGGTGTCCGCACTGCCCAACGCGACCAGTCGGCGCGCGAGCTTGAGGAAGTGCCCGTCGAAGTCCCCGCGCGCCCCCTGGGCGAGCAGTTCGGCGACCTCGTCGTCCGACACCTTCGCCTCGCTGGGCACCAGCATCGGCACACCGAGCACCAGCAGCCGCGAAGAGTCGGCCTGCCGCCACTGCGACCAGAGGCCGAGCACCATCGGCTCGCCCTCGATGTCGCTCCAGCCGTTGCCCGCCAGGTAGGTGTGGCCGACCTGGATGTTCGCGTCGCCGAGCCACTGCGCGTACCGGCCGATCTGCGGGATGTAGTCGTCCCAGGAGCCGACGAACGCGCCGAACGGCGGCTCGTGGCTCGGCCGCTGGACCGGCGGGCGCGGGGCCGGACCGCGCGGCTCGATGGCGTCCGAGGAGAGGGTGTGCCGTTCGGTCTGGCTGAACGGCGTCCCGGCCGGGACGCTGGCCGTGGCCATCAGCAGCAGGGTGGCGGCGGCCAGCGTCAGGCGGCCGATTCGCATGGTGCTCTCCTCGGGAGTCTCGTGGGCGGGGAGCCACGGTCACGGCGTGGACGGACCGTGGCGCCCCGCTCGCTGACAGTAGGCCCGAAGAGGGACGAAGGGGCCGAATGTCACCCCAAAGTGGGCGCCGATCGAACGTCGGCTGCCACGGCGGCCGACGACCGGCGGTCGTGTATCAGCTCTGTAACGGTCCCGCCGGGCCGCTGCGGCCCGCTCCGGCGCGCCCGCCGGAGCGGCCGAGGCCCCGACGGCGCAGGTGGGCGGGCGGACGTGCGGGGAGGGCGCGCGGGGCCGGGCGGACGCCGGGCGGGAGGTGTCGGCGGCAGAACCGGGCTGACTCGCGTGCCCGGTGAAAGGTACGCTCCGGCCGTGTCCTGGAAGCCGCTGCGTGTACTGACCCCCCGCTCGATCCTGCCTGCCTCGGCGGTGGTGCTGGTCCTTGCGGCCGGAGCGGCGGCACACGCGAACAAGCCGGTGCCGTTCGGCGACCGGGTGGCGGGACCGGGTGACGCGGGGGCGACGCCGGTCAACTCCGAGTCGCTCAGCTCGGCCGACCTCGACCTGCGGGTGGGCCCGGGCCTGGAGGCCTTCCACAAGCAGACCGGCGAGCAGGCCTGGTCCTACCGCCGGGAGGGCGCCGAGGCGCTCTACCTGGCGATGGCCGGCGACAACGCCATCGTGGTCTGGGACGACGGCATGGTGACCTCGGTGCGGCCCGGCGACCACGAGGTCCGCTGGCACCGCGCGGTGCCCGGCCTGGCCGACTGGCTGCACGGCGACGGCGAACCCGGCGCCGACAAGCGGACCGACGCCCAGCGCAAGGCGCTCGCCATGCAGCGGGCCGCGGGCGCGCTGCACACCGTCCAGCGGGACGGCTCGCCCTGGCTGGCCCTGGTCACGCCGAACCTGACCATGGGCCTGCGCGACGCCGACGGCGACCTGCGCTACAACGACAAGCCCTCCGGCGGCTGCGTCTACGACCCGCTGCGCGCCGTCCACACCGACTACGCCGTACTCATCCCACGCACCTGCACCAACAGCAGCGGGCAGGCCGTGTCCGGCGGCATCACCGGCTACCGGCTGGACAGCAACGGCTGGGCGACGAGCACCGGCCCGAACGCCATGGTCAAGGTGCTGGACCGCAGCCGGGTGGAGATCACCGACGGCCCGATCGTCCCGCCCAAGGTGTTCGACACCAAGGCGGCGGCGCCCGAGACGCCCTGCGGCAGCGTGGACGCGCCGTTCGCCGCGGTCCGTCCTCAGGGCGGCTGTGCGGCGGACCCGTCGGCGCTCCTCCCGGCCGCGGGCGACCCGGCGGCCGCCGGCACCGCCCCGGACGCCCCGACGCCGGACTCCGCGGCGCCTACCGGGGACCAGCCGGCCGGACAGCCGCAGTAGTCGCGGCCGCGGTCGTCTCCGGTCGCGGCAACCGGGTCGGCCCGCGGACGGCGGCCTCCGGCCCGGGGCGAGGCTTCGGCCCGGGGCGACGGCTACGGTCCGAGGCGAGGCTTCGGTCCGAGGTGATGGTCTCGGTCCGGGCGGCCCTCGGCCGGGACCGGTGGGCCCCCGGTGCCCGGTGGATACCCCAGGCCGGTACTACTCCGGAGGCGACACACGGGGCCCGGTAGACTTGCCGCCATGGCTATCTTCTCCGGGCAATAGCGGGTGGCGGCGCCACGAGGGCCGCGCCGACCGCCGTTGAAGTCCCCCTCACGCCAACCCGGCCCCGGGTCCGTCGCACCCGGCCGCCCGCCCACGTCCCAGGAGTAGTCCTCAGCCATGATTTCCGCCAACGCCCTCGAACTGCGTGCCGGTGCCCGGATCCTGATCGAGTCCGCGAGTTTCAAGGTCGCCGCCGGCGACCGGATCGGCCTGGTCGGCCGCAACGGCGCCGGCAAGACCACGCTCACCAAGGTGCTGGCCGGCGAGGGCCTGCCCGCCGCCGGCACCGTCACCCGGTCGGGCGAGGTCGGCTACCTCCCGCAGGACCCGCGCACCGGTGACCTGGACGTGCTCGCCAAGGACCGCATCCTGTCCGCCCGCGGCCTCGACACCGTGCTGAAGAAGATGCGCGAGAACGAGGACCGGATGGCCAACGGCAAGGGCGCCACCCAGGACAACGCGATGAAGAAGTACGCCCGGCTGGAGACCGAGTTCCTTACCAAGGGCGGGTACGCCGCCGAGGCCGAGGCCGCCACCATCGCCGCCGCGCTGGGCCTGCCGGACCGCATCCTCGGCCAGCCGCTGCACACCCTCTCCGGCGGTCAGCGCCGCCGCGTCGAGCTGGCCCGGATCCTCTTCTCGGACTCCGACGTGCTGCTGCTCGACGAGCCCACCAACCACCTGGACGCCGACTCGATCGTCTGGCTGCGGGACTTCCTGAAGACGTACAAGGGCGGCTTCATCGTCATCTCGCACGACGTCGACCTGGTCGAGACGGTCGTCAACAAGGTGTTCTACCTGGACGCCAACCGCTCCTGCATCGACGTCTACAACATGGGCTGGAAGCAGTACCAGCAGCAGCGCGAGGACGACGAGAAGCGCCGCAAGCGCGAGCGGGCCAACGCCGAGAAGAAGGCCGCGACCCTCAACGCCCAGGCCGACAAGATGCGTGCCAAGGCGACCAAGACGGTGGCCGCGCAGAACATGGCCCGCCGCGCCGACAAGCTGCTCTCCGGTCTGGAGCAGGTGCGCCAGAGCGACAAGGTCGCCAAGCTGCGCTTCCCGGAGCCGGCCCCGTGCGGCAAGACCCCGCTGACCGCCAGCGGCCTGTCCAAGTCCTATGGCTCGCTGGAGATCTTCACCGACGTCGACCTGGCGATCGACCGCGGTTCGCGGGTCGTCGTGCTCGGCTTCAACGGTGCCGGCAAGACCACCCTGCTGCGGATGCTGGCCGGGGTGGAGCAGCCGGACACCGGCGAGGTGATCCCGGGCCACGGCCTGAAGATCGGCTACTACGCCCAGGAGCACGAGACGCTCGACCCGGACCGCAGCGTGCTGGAGAACATGCGCTCGGCCGCGCCGGACACCGACCTGGTGCAGATCCGCAAGATCCTCGGCTCCTTCCTGTTCTCCGGCGACGACGTCGACAAGCCGGCCGGGGTGCTCTCCGGTGGTGAGAAGACCCGTCTGGCGCTGGCCACCCTGGTGGTCTCCTCCGCCAACGTGCTGCTGCTCGACGAGCCCACCAACAACCTCGACCCGGCCAGCCGCGAGGAGATCCTGGGCGCGCTGCGCGAGTTCTCCGGGGCGGTCGTCCTGGTCACTCACGACGAGGGCGCGGTCGAGGCGCTCGACCCGGAGCGGATCATCCTGCTGCCGGACGGCGTGGAGGATCTCTGGAACCCGTCCTACGCCGATCTGGTCTCCTTGGCCTGACCGGAAGTAGACGCGAGATCCGCTTTTCGGATGAGAATATCTAGTCCTTTCGGCGTGTCCGGGAATGAAGTAGACCCGGATTCCGTTTAAGGACTTTCCGTCGGCCCGCCACTCGATCGTGGTCGGGCCGACGCTGCTGATCAGCTATTTCTCGGCGAACGGCGACTTCCACCCGGGGGCGTGCACTCTGTGTGAGCGCCCTGATGCGCTCGGATCACCACCGTAGGACCACGCATTTCCGACATCGACCTTGTCGAATGGGTGGCCAGGACGCGATGGATGGGTGATCATGGGAATCTGACCGAGCAACGCTACGAGGAGGCACGGGTGGCCGAGACTCTGAAAAAGGGCAGCCGGGTGACCGGTGCCGCGCGTGAGAAGCTCGCGGCCGATCTCAAGAAGAAGTACGACTCCGGGGCGAGCATTCGCGCTCTCGCGGAGGAGACCGGTCGTTCGTACGGCTTCGTGCACCGGATGCTGAGCGAATCCGGAGTCATTCTCCGGGGTCGCGGCGGTGCCACGCGGGGCAAGAACAAGGCGACCGCCGGGGCCGGGTCCTGACGGTTAGTCAGCCACCGGCTGGATGACGCGGCGGCAGGGCGCCGGCCGAGGAGACGACAGCTGACCACCAGCTGGGCGTCCGCCCTCGGGTCGTGTGGACCGGCCGCCGATCGTCATGTCCGGGGTGTCGTCCGCCCCCCGTTCTTCACGTCCGTTCGTTTTCCTTTCGCGCTTCGCTCTGCTCCGCTTTCGCGTTTCGTCGAGCGCTGTGGGCCCCGTCGATCTTTTCGGGTCGGGGCCCCTGCCCTCGCGTCTCCAGTTTTGTTACTCTCCGGTAGCCAAGTCCCTCGCCACCGGAGGTTCCCGCATGACCGCTCCCGCCACCGACCCGCAGGCCCCGAGCTGGGAGCGCGACGGCGTCCGCCTGGAGATCGACGGTGAACTCGCCGTCGTCACCCTGTGCCTGCCCAAGCGGCGCAACGCCCAGTCGCCCGCGCTCTGGCGCGCCCTCACCGCGGCCGGCCGCGAGCTGCCCGGCAGCGTCCGGGTGGTGCTGCTGCGCGCGGAGGGTGTCTCCTTCTCCGCCGGGCTGGACCGGGCCATGTTCACCCCCGAGGGCATCCCGGGCGAGCCCACCTTCCTCCAGCTCGCCGCCTCCAGCGACCAGGAGCTGGACGACGCCATCGCCACCTACCAGGAGGCCTTCACCTGGTGGCGCCGCCCGGACCTGATCTCCATCGCGGCGGTCCAGGGCCACGCCGTCGGTGCGGGCTTCCAGCTGGCCCTCGGCTGCGACCTGCGGGTGGTCGCCGAGGACGTCCGGTTCGCGATGAAGGAGACCTCGCTGGGCCTCGTCCCGGACCTGGCCGGCACCAAGCCGCTCACCGACCTCGTCGGCTACGCGCGGGCACTGGAGATCTGTGCGACCGGCCGCTGGGTGGGTGCCGAGGAGGCTGCCGCGATCGGGCTGGCCAACCTGACGGTGCCGGGCGAGGAACTGGACGCCGCCGCTCGCGACCTCGCGGCGGCCCTGCTGGCCGCTCCGCGCGGGGCCGTGATCGAGACCAAGGCCCTGCTGCAGGGGGCCGCCGGGCGCTCCTTCGACGAGCAGCGTTCGGCTGAACGGGCGGCGCAGGCCCGCCGACTGCGGGAACTCGCCGGGATCGGCGACTGACCGCGCGGTGACGACGCAGGGCCCGGCCCCGGGAGATCCTCCCGGGGCCGGGCCCTTTCCCCGTTCGGGGGCGGGAGCTTCCGTGCGGGGAGCCGGCCGGCGGCGCTCGGCGGGCGGGGTTCGTGGCGAAATGCCAGAGTTGGGGAGGCTTGCGATATAGCTGGAGCCGCACGACGGGAGAAGCGCCATGCCTGACACTCCGACGCCCGCGACCATGCACAAGCACACCGGCGGCAGCGCCGGCCCGCCGCCGGGGACCGGCGGCGGTGCCAAGCCGGTCGGCGAGCGCGGCCGCACCGCGCTGGCCGTCGGCGTGGTGGAGAAGATCGCCGGGATGGCAGCCCGTGAGGTCGCCGGGATCCACGCGCTCGGCTCCGGGCTCGCCCGTACCTTCGGCGCGATGCGGGACCGGGTGCCCGGCGGCAAGCCCAGCGTCGGGCGGGGCATCAAGGCCGAGGTCGGCGAGAAGCAGACCGCGATCGACATCGCCCTGGTGGTCGAGTACGGCGTGGTCATTCCCGAACTCGCCCGCCAGGTGCGGGAGAACATCATCAACGCGGTCGAACGGATGACCGGCCTGGAGGTCGTCGAGGTCAACATCGCGGTCAACGACGTCCACCTCCCGGACGAACCGGAGTTCGAGGAGGAAGAGGTGCCGGAGACGGCGCCCGGACAGCGGCCGAAGCTCAAGTAGCGCGTTCGGCGGCGGGGCGGGGCGGGGCGGGGCGGGGTCGGGTTGTCGGCGGCGAGTCGGATCAGGACCGGACGAGGTAGCTGGAGACGAGGGAGTAGCGGATGAACCTGGCCATCGTCGGCCTGGCGGCGGGTATGGCCCTCGGCTTCGCCGGGTACTTCGGCGGATTCGCGGCCTTCCTGCTGGTGGGCGCGCTCGGGCTGGTCGGCTTCGTGGTCGGGCGCCTGCTGGAGGGAGACATCGAGCTGGGCGAGCTCGGGGACCTGCTCCGCGGCCGCGACCGGCGTCACTGATGTCGGGCGTTGCGTCCGGTCCGGGGCGGGTTGCGCTCTCTTCCCGTTCGGGCTCCGGTTCGGATTCCTCGGCGGTCCCCGGGTCGGGTTCCGCCGTGGGGTCCGTGCCGGGCCGTCGGGGGCGGCTCCGGGTCGCCGACCGGGTGTACGCCCGGATCGCGGCCCGGGCCGCCCGGGAGGTGCTCGCCGATGCCTGGCCCGCCGGGCGGGCGAAGGGGGCGCCGCCGCATGTCTCGGTGACCGTACCGGGCAGCACGGTGATGGTCCGGGTGGAGCTCGAGCTGCCGTTCCCCTCGGACATCGCGGCGCTGGCCGGGGCGGTGCGGCAGCGGATCGCCGAGCGGGTGGTGGGGCTGACCGGGACGAGGGTGTCGGAAGTGGTCGTCGTGGTCGAGAAGTTGGTGACGGGAGGCGCCTCGTGAGCGTGAACGCGGAGGATTCCGCGACGGCGGGCGTGGAAGGGGCGGCGCCGGAAGCCCGGCCGTGGAGGGTGAGACGGCTGCGGGCTCCGCGTACGGCCGCGGCGGCGCTGGTGGCGACCGGGGTGCTGGTGGTGGCGGGGGCGCTGCTGTACGACGTGATCGCGGTGCGGGTGGGGCAGCCGGCGCGACGGTGGCGGGCACAGATCGCGGACGAGCTGGCGACACGCCACCTCGACGACCTGGGAGTGCTGGTGGGGGCCGGAGTGGCGACCGCGCTCGGCGGGTGGTTGCTGTGGCTGGCCGTCGCGCCCGGGCTGCGGCGGTGGCTCGTGCTGCGTCCGTACGGGGGGACGTCGGCGGCCATCGACCGGGCCGGGGTCGGACACCTGTTGGCGGACCGGGCGGCGGGCCTGGACGGGATCGACCACCTGCGGATCCGGGTCGGTCGGCGGCGGGTCCGGATCTCGCTGGCGGGGGTGGCGGATCCGGCGTTGGTGCAGCGGCAGCTGCGGGACGAGCTGGAGCGGGTGGGGCTGGGGCGGCCGTTGCGGTTGGACGTGCGGATGGCACGAGGGGCCGCCGGCGCGGTGGGGGAGGACTTCGGCGCGGGGACCGGTGCGGGGACGGGTGGCGGCGCGGGGGCTGGGGCGAGTGCGGGGACGGGTGGCGGCGCGGGTGGTGGTGAGGGGGTGACGGGGTGAGGAGGACGGTCGTCAACCGGGTGCTGCTGGGGCTGGTGGGTGCGGTGCTGTTGGGCATCGGGGTGCTGGTGTTGGCGGGCGGGCTCGATCTGTACCGGCGGCTGGGCGTACATCCGCCGGACTGGTGGCCGCTCACCTCGCCCGACCAGCCGGTGGTGAGCGCGCGTTCGCGGGGGCAGTGGGTGGCGTCGGCGTGGTGGTGGCCGACGGTGATCGGCGGGTTGACCGTGCTGGTGGCCGGGATGGCGTGGTGGCTGGTCGCGCAGCTGCGGCGCAGCGGGCTGCCGAGCATCGCGGTGCCGACGCCGGGCGTGAGCGGGCTCCGACTGCGGGTCGGTGCGCGGGCGCTGGAAGAGGCGCTGGAGAACGGGACGGCGGTGCTGCCGGAGGTCGAGCGGGCCGGGGTGCGGCTGGTGCGGGCACCGAGGCATCCGCGGTTGCGAGGCGCGGTGCGGTTGCGGCCGGGCGGGGATCCGGCCGCGCTGGTGGAGCACTTCGAGGACGGGCCCCGGGCGGATGCGTGCGGGAGCCTGCGGCTGGCGGAGTTGCCGGCCGATCTGCGCATCCGGGTCCTGCAGGCGGCCCCCGTCGAGCCGCGGCACGGGTGGGGGCGGCGGGGCCGGCGGGGGCGCAGGCAGTCGAGGGTGGAGTAGTGGGGACGGATTGGTCGGGATCGATTGGTCAGGAATGAGTGATTGAGAGTTGCGAGGGCGTCAGAGGGTGCGGAGGGCGCCGCCGTCGACGGGGACCATGAGGCCGGTCAGGTAGGAGGCGGCGGGGGAGAGCAGGAAGGCGGCGACCTTGCCGAACTCCTCGGGGGCGCCGTACCGGCCCAGCGGGATGGTGGCGGCGGCCTTGGCGCGAGCGGCCTCGGGGTCGGGGGTGAGGCCGTCGAGCTCGCGGACCCGGTCGGTGTCGATCCGGCCCGGGAGCAGGCCGAGCACACGGATGCCGCGGGGGCCGAGCTCGTCGGCGAGGGACTTGGCGGCCATGGCGAGGCCCGGGCGCAGGCCATTGGAGATGCCGAGGCCCGGGATCGGCTGGCGGACCGAGCTGGAGAGCACGAAGGCGATCACACCGCCCTCGGGGAGCGCGGCGGCGGTGGCGCGGGCGAGCCGGAGGGCACCGAGGAAGACGGACTCGAAGGCGGCGCGCCAGGCGTCCTCGGGGGTGGTCTCGACGGGGCCCGCCTGGGGGCCGCCGACGCTGATCAGGATGCCGTCGAGACGGCCGAAGTGGTGCCGGGCCTCGGAGATGAGGCGCTCGGGGGTGTCGGGGTCGGCGTTGTCGGCGACGAGGCCCCGGGCGGTGCCGAGGGTCCCGAGTTCGGCGACGGCGGTGTCGACGGCCTGCTGGGTGCGACCGCTGATGAGCACGCGGGCGCCGTCGGCGGCGAGTTCGCGGGCGCCGGCGAGGCCGAGGCCTCGGGTGGCGCCGGTGACGATGTAGGCCTTGTCTTTCAGTCCGAGATCCATGGGGACATAGTGCCCGGTGGGGGTTGGGGTTCGGGGGGTGGGCTCTCGGGATGGTTGGGGCCGGGGGCGGCCCCGGGGTGGGGGAGGCCGCCGCCCCGTGGGGCTGGGTGAGGGTGATCGGGAGCCGGGGCAGGGCTGGCGTTGACGTCGGGGGGAAGGTTTACGGTCGTTGCCGGAAGTGCGGGAGGAGTGGTTCGGCGTGCGGATCGGGGAGTTGGCGGAGCGGGCGGGGACGACCACGCGGGCGTTGCGGTACTACGAGCAGTTGGGGTTGTTGCCGGCCCGGCGGGCGGGCAACGGGTACCGGGCGTACGACGAGGGGGATCTGCGGTTGCTGCGGGAGATCCGGATGTTGCAGGACTTCGGGTTCGGGCTGGAGGAGACCAGGCCGTTCGTGGAGTGTCTGCGGGCGGGGCACCCGGAGGGGGACTCGTGTCCGGCCTCTCTGGAGGTGTACCGGCGGAAGTTGGGGGAGCTGGACGAGTGCATCGCCCGGCTCCAGGAGGTGCGGGCGCAGATGGCGGGGCAGTTCGATCGGGCCGTGCGGGCACGGGACGAGCTGGCCGCCGTCCGGGAGTCGCCTCTCTGTGAACTGGTGAAGGAGTAGACGATGGTGGAGATCACGGGTGTGCCGGCGGTGACGGACGACACGTTCGCCGCGGAGGTGCTGGCGGCCGAGGGACCGGTGCTGGTGGACTTCACGGCGGACTGGTGTCCGCCGTGCCGGATGATGGCGCCGGTGCTGGCGGACATCGCGCGGGAGGAGGCGCACCGGTTGCGGGTGGTGAGCGTGGACGTGGACCGCAACCCGCGGACGCAGGCGGCGTACGGGGTGCTGTCGATGCCGACGCTGATGGTGTTCCGGGGCGGGCAGCCGGTGCGGTCGGTGGTGGGGGCGCGGGCGAAGGCGCGGTTGCTGCGGGAGCTGGACGACGTGCTCTAGGCGGGGACGGCCTCGAGCGGGACCTCGGCTTCGGCGGCCTGCTTGGCGCGGTCCTTGGCCTCGCGGCGGGCGAGGACCCAGACGCCGACCGGGATCATCGCGGTGAACAGCCACCACTGGATCGCGTAGGCCATGTGCGGGCCGATGTCGGAGTGGTTGGGCTCGGGGATCAGCTGGGGCTGGTCGGCCGGGGCCGGGGTGGTGCCGGTGAGTTCGAGGTAGCCGCCGAGGAGGGGGACGCCGGTCCGCTTGGCCTGCTCGTCGGTGTTGATCAGGTTGAACTGGCGGTCCGGCAGGCCGGTGCGGTCCTTGATGCCGCTGGCGCCGTACGTCTCCTCGGCGCGCAGGCGGCCGGTGAGGGAGACCTCGCCGGCGGGGGCGGCCGGGACGGGGGGGTACTCGGTGGCCCCGTCGCCGGAGGCGACCCAGCCGCGGTTGACCAGGACGGTGCCCTTGCCGTCGGCGAGCTGGAACGGGGTCACGACGAAGTAGCCGATGGTCCCGCTGGAGTCGGTCCGCTTGCGGACCACGAACTCGTGTGCAGGGTCGTACTGACCGGTGGCGGTCGCCGCGCGCCAGGTGAGGTCCTTGGGGACCGCGAAGCCGGGGGTCGGCGACAGGGTGTCGAAGGGGACCGGCGCGGCCGTGAGGGCCTGGCCGATCAGCTCGTTCCGGGCCACCCGCGCCTCGTGGCGGTGCAGCTGCCAGAAGCCCAGCTTGATCGTCGCGGGGATCAGCAGCAGCGCGATCAGCATGGTGATCAGCCACTGTCGGGTCAGCAGAAAACGGTACACATGGGAACGGTACGCCGACCTCACAACCGGCTCACGCACCGGGGTGCGGGGCGACCTCGCGCAGCAGCTGGAGGAAGGCGTCCTCGCCGACGACGGGGGTGCCGACCTCGCGGGCCTTGCGGGCCTTGCCGCTCCAGCCGTCCGGTTCGTTGGTGACCAGCAGGCTGGTGAGGCGGCTCACGGAGGTCGCGATGTGCAGTCCGGCCTCGACCGCGCGGTCCTCCAGGATCTCGCGGTCGGTGGCGGTGTCACCGGTGATGGCCACCCGCATGCCCTGGACCAGCGGCTTGCCGTCCTCCCAGCGCCCCGGGTTGGGGTACGGGCAGGGCGGGCGCTTCTTGGCCTGGCGGTACGTGGCGCCGGTCCAGCCGGCGCGGCCCGGGCTGGCGGGCTCCTCCTCGCCGAGGTCGGTGACCGCGACGCAGTTCTGCAGCGGCAGCGGCACGCCGCCGTCACGGGCGAGGTGCAGACTGGGGCGGAAGGCCTCGGCGAGCACCCGGGCGTCGTCCAGGGCGTTGTGGGCGTGGCGCTGCCGGACGCCGAAGTGGGCGGCGAGCGAGGACAGCTTGCCGTTGGGCAGCGGCAGCCGCAGGTCGCGGGAGAGGACCATGGTGCACAGCCGCTGCTCGACCGGGGCGCGCAGGCCGGCCCGGGAGAACTCGCGGGAGATCATGTTCCAGTCGAAGAGCGCGTTGTGCGCGACCAGGACGCGGTTGCGCAGACGCGCGGCGAACTCGTCGGCGATCTGCGGGAAGGTCGGGGCGGTCGCGAGCAGTTCGGCGGTGAGGCCGTGGATCCAGACCGGGCCCGGGTCCCGTCCGGGGTTGACCAGGGTGTACCAGTGGTCGACGACGTCGCCGTCCGGGTCCAGCTGGTAGACGCCCGCCGAGATGACGCGGTCGGAGCGGCCGAGACCGGTGGTCTCGACGTCGACGACCGCGAAGCCCCGGGAGGGGTCGGCGGAGCGCTGCGCGGGGACCGGCGCGGTCCGCGGCACTCCGTACGTCTCGGGCTGGATCGGTTGCATGGTCCAACAGGATAAGGGGCCGGGCGGGGGTTCCGGCCGGAATGATCCGATGGACCGGCCGGAATAGAGTGGTCGCGGGGGATGTCGTACACCTGGTCGAAACCATTCAGCTAAGGAACAGCGCATGCGTGCCACCGTGATTCACGGCCCCAACGACATCCGGATCGAGGAAGTCCCGGACCCGGTGATCCAGCACCCGACGGACGTGGTGCTCCGGGTGGTGAACGCCTGTATCTGCGGCAGCGATCTGTGGGCCTACCGCGGGGTGGCGCACCGGGTGGCCGGGCAGCGGATCGGGCACGAGTTCCTCGGGGTGGTCGAGGAGGCCGGCGCCGAGGTGCGCGGCTTCGCCAAGGGCGACCTGGTGGTGGCGCCGTTCGTCTGGTCGGACGGGACGTGTGACTTCTGTCTCGAAGGCCTCCAGACCTCCTGCCCGCACGGCGGGTTCTGGGGGCAGGTCGGTTCGGACGGCGGCCAGGGCGAGGCGGTGCGGGTGCCGTTCGCGGACGGGACGCTGGTGAAGCTGCCGAAGGAGGCGGCGGGCGACGAGAAGCTGCTGCCCGGGCTGCTGGCGCTGTCCGACGTGATGTCGACCGGGCACCACGCGGCGGTCTCGGCGCGGGTGCGCCCCGGCGCGACGGTCGCGGTGGTCGGCGACGGTGCGGTGGGCCTGTGCGGCGTCCTGGCGGCGCACCGGCTGGGCGCGGGCCGGATCATCGCGCTGGGCCGGCACACGGCCCGTACCGAGCTGGCCCGCCGTTTCGGCGCGACGGACGTGGTGGCGGAGCGCGGCGAGGCCGCGGTCGAGGCGGTGAAGGAGCTGACCGGCGGTCAGGGCGCGCACGCCGTCCTGGAGGCGGTCGGTACCGAGGAGTCGATGCGGACGGCCGTCTCGATCGCCCGGGACGGCGGCGCGGTGGGCTACGTCGGGGTGCCGCACGGTGGCAGCGCGGGCGTCGACATCGGTCAGATGTTCGGCCGAAACGTTTCGCTGAACGGCGGAGTCGCGCCGGCCCGCGCGTACATCCCCGAACTGCTGCCGGACGTGCTCTCGGGCGCCATCGAGCCGGGGCTGGTCTTCGACCGCACCGTCGGCCTGGACGGCGTTCCGGACGGCTACCGCGCGATGGACGACCGTTCGGCCCTGAAGGTGCGGATCGCGTTCTGAGTCCTCGGCCTCCCGGCACCGGCCCGTGCCGCCCCGTATGGGGTGCGGTACGGGCCGGTGCCGTGTTCCGGGTGGGGCTGGAGGGGTGTGGCATCGCTGGGATGGGCTGTTTTTCGGCCAATCGGATGGTGCGAGGGGGTGAACGGTCGACTGATCGCGGTCAACCCCTTCCGGGGTGGGCAGGACGCTCCTAGCATTGCGCGGCGCGCACCAGACCTGTGACGCCCCTCACGCTCGACCGTTCCCCCGTGTGACACATACGCCGAAGGAGTGAGGAGACAGCGTGGATTCGCCGCCGCTCACCACCACCGCCGCCACGGAAGCCCAAGTCATCGACGAAAGCGAGGAGTTCCGCACCCTGCGGCGCTCGTTCCGGAGCTTTGCCTTCCCGGTCACCATCGGCTTCGTGCTCTGGTACCTGCTCTACGTCCTGCTCTCCTGCTACGCCCCGGGACTGATGCGCACCAAGGTCCTCGGGCACGTCAACGTGGCCCTGGTGCTCGGGCTGCTGCAGTTCGCGACCACCTTCGCCATCGCCGCCTGGTACGCCCGCTACGCGGACCGGCGGATCGACCCCGCCGCCGCGGCGATCCGCGAGGCGCACGGCGCCGTCGTCCACGCCCCCCGGGAGTCCGTCGAATGACTCTGCTCGCCAGCTCCGCCACCGAGCACCGCGGCCTGACGATGGCCCTGTTCGGCGTGTTCGTCCTGGCCACCCTCGGCATCACCGTCTGGGCCGGGCGGCAGACCAGGAGCGCCTCCGACTTCTACGCGGGCGGCCGCGGCTTCACCGGCTTCCAGAACGGCCTGGCCATCTCCGGCGACTACATGTCCGCCGCCTCCTTCCTCGGCATCGCCGGGACCATCGCGCTCAGCGGCTACGACGGCTTCCTCTACTCGATCGGCTTCCTGGTCGCCTGGCTGGTCGCCCTGCTGCTGATCGCCGAACCGCTGCGCAACTCCGGCCGCTTCACGATGGCGGACGTGCTCGCGTTCCGGATGCGCCAGCGCCCGGTGCGCACCGCGGCGGGCGTCTCCACCATCGTGGTGTCGATCTTCTACCTGCTCGCCCAGATGGTCGGCGCCGGCACCCTGGTGGCCCTGCTGCTGGGGGCCGAGGGGAGTGCCGCCAAGCGCTGGACCATCGTCGGGGTCGGCGCGCTGATGATCGTCTATGTGGTGATAGGAGGGATGAAGGGCACCACCTGGGTGCAGATCGTCAAGGCGGTGCTGCTGATCGCCGGCGCCGCGCTGATGACCGTCCTGGTGCTGGCCAAGTACCAGTTCAACCCCTCCGAACTGCTCGGCGCGGCGGCGAGCGCGAGCGGCAAGGGCGAGGCCTTCCTCCAACCGGGGCAGAAGTACGGCACCGGCACCGCCAAGCTCGACTTCATCAGCCTGGGCATCGCGCTGGTGCTCGGCACCGCCGGCCTGCCGCACATCCTGGTCCGCTTCTACACCGTGCCCACCGCCAAGGCGGCCCGGAAGTCGGTGTTCTGGGCGATCGGCATCATCGGCGTCTTCTACCTGATGACCCTGGCGCTCGGCTTCGGCGCGGCCGCGCTGGTCGGCTCCAAGGCGATCAAGGCGGCCAACGCGGCGGGCAACACCGCGGCCCCGCAACTGGCCGAGGCGCTCGGCGGAGGCGTCGGGACCACCGGTGGCGCGATCCTCCTCGCGGTGATCTCGGCCGTCGCCTTCGCCACCATCCTGGCCGTCGTCGCCGGGCTCACGCTCGCCTCCTCGGCCTCCTTCGCCCACGACCTCTACGCCAACGTGATCCGGCGCGGGAAGGCGAGCGAGCGGGAGGAGGTGCTGTCGGCGAAGTGGGCCGCGGTCGCGATCGGCGCGGTGGCGATCGTGCTCAGCCTCTTCGCGGACAAGCTCAACACTGCCGCCCTCGTCGCCCTGGCCTTCGCGGTCGCCGCCTCGGCGAACCTGCCCACCCTGCTCTACTCGCTGTTCTGGAAGCGGTTCACCACCGTCGGCGCCGTCAGCTCGGTCTACGCCGGCCTGGTCACCTCGGTGGTGCTGGTGGTCTTCTCCCCGGTGGTCTCCGGCGCGAAGACCTCGCTCTTCCCGCACTCCGACTTCCACTGGTTCCCGCTCGAGAACCCCGGCCTGGTCTCCATCCCGGTCGGCTTCCTGGCCGGCTGGCTCGGCACGCTGCTGTCCACGGAACGCCCCGATCCGGCGAAGTACGCTGAACTGGAGGTCCGCTCACTGACCGGGCTGGGCGCCCACTGATCGTCCCGCGATGACTATGCTGGCCCGGCCCGCCGTGACGGTGGCCGGGCCGGCCGCATCTCGGGGAAGGACGCACGTGCTGCTCGACACCTTCGGACGCCAGGCCGTCGACCTGCGGGTCTCCCTCACGGACCGGTGCAACCTCCGCTGCACCTACTGCATGCCGGAGGAGGGCCTGCAGTGGCTGGGCAAGCCGGACCTGCTGACCGACGAGGAGATCGTCCGGCTGGTCACCGTCGCCGTGCGCGACCTGGGCGTGCGCGAGGTCCGCTTCACCGGCGGCGAGCCGCTGCTGCGCCCCGGGCTGGTCGCCGTCGTCGCCGCCTGCTCGGAGCTGAAGCCGCGCCCGGAACTCTCGCTGACCACCAACGGCATCGGGCTGGCCCGCACCGCGACGGCGCTGCGCGAGGCCGGCCTCGACCGGGTCAACGTCTCGCTGGACACCCTCGACCCCGAGGTGTTCCACACCCTCACCCGCCGGCACCGTCACCAGGACGTGCTGGACGGGCTGGCCGCCGCCGAGGCCGCCGGGCTGGCGCCGGTGAAGCTCAACGCGGTGCTGATGCGCGGGGTCAACGACCACGAGGCGGCCGACCTGCTGGCCTGGTGCCTGGAGCGGGGCTACGAGCTGCGCTTCATCGAGCAGATGCCACTGGACGCCCAGCACGGCTGGGACCGCGCGTCGATGGTCACCGCGACGGAGATCCTGGACCTGCTGCGGGCCCGCTTCACACTCACCCCCGAGCCGTCCGCCCGCCGGGGCGCGGCACCCGCCGAGCGCTGGCTGGTGGACGGCGGCCCGGGCCGGGTGGGCGTGATCGCCTCGGTCACCCGGCCGTTCTGCCGGGCCTGCGACCGAACCCGGCTGACCGCCGACGGCCAGGTGCGCAACTGCCTGTTCGCGACCGGCGAGACCGACCTGCGCACCGCGCTGCGCTCGGGCGCGGACGACGCCGAACTGGCCGCGCTGTGGCGGGCGGCGATGTGGGGCAAGAAGGCCGGGGCCGGGATCGACGACCCGGAGTTCCTCCAGCCCGAGCGGCCGATGTCCGCGATCGGCGGCTAGGCCGGCTTCCCGGAACCCTCGGTGCTCGCGGTGCTCTCGGAGGCCTCGGGGGTCCACTCGGCGAAGGCGACGACCTCCTTGAGGAAGCCGCGCACCCCGAGGAACTGGGACAGGTGCTCGCGGTGCTCGTCACAGGCGAGCCAGGTCTTGCGGCGGTCCGGGGTGTGCAGCTTGGGGTTGTTCCACACCAGCACCCAGCCGGCGTCCGCCCGGCAGCCCTTGGCGGAGCAGATCGGCGTCTGCGGGGTTTCCATCGGGCCGTCCTCAACGATTGGCGGGTACGTCTGCGCCGCCAGTCTGTCACGCCCGCCCGGGCCGAGCGGATCCGTCCGGGCATGGCGACGCCGGGCAGCCACGGGGGGAGCCGCCCGGCGTCGGTCCGTCGCTCCGACGGGGGATGCGGAGCGCGTACGCAGTATGTCACGCGAAGACCCGTGGATGGGGAGGTCTTGCATGATTAATCTGAGCTTCTTTTGAGCTTTCTCCGGGCCGGACGGGGGTGAAGCAGCATGAAACGGACGGTCAGTCCACGTCCTGTGAAGGATCGGTGGGAGCGGCCTTTGCCTCTCCTGTACCGGCCTTCGCAGTTGCTCCACCCATCCCACCCGTCCCACCTCTCCCACCGGGGCCGAGCATCAGCGGGGTGTCGAGCGGGATGTCGAAGGTGCTCGGCAGCCCAGGGGCCCGCTCCCGGCCCGCGTTGGCGATCAGCACCGCGAAGTACGGCAGCAGCACGGCGCCCGCCAGCGCGGCGAACGCCAGGATCCGCTGGACGTCCCACAGCACCACGGCGAGCAGCACGCAGGCCGTACGGACCAGCATCGAGATGACGTAGCGGCGCTGGCGTCCCCGGACGTCCTCGGTGAGGCTGCTGCGCGCCCCGGTGATCCGGAAGACCTGCCCGTCGTCGGCGCTCTTACCCATGTGTCCTACCGCCCTCGTCACGCACCCGCGCGCCTGGCCGCGCGGCCTCCTCACGGTACGCCCGGGCACGGGCGGCGACGAGACCGGGTGGGCCGGACCCACCCGGTCGGGTACGCGAAGGGCCTGTCCGGCGGAGCGGACAGGCCCTTCGGTCGGGGCGCCGGCGAGGCGGCGCGGCCCGGTCGGCTACGAGCGCCGGGAGAGGTACTGCGGGGGCACGGCGTCGGTGAGCCAGACGCCGTTCTCGCTGAGCCGGAACTCGTGGCCGGCCGCCGTCATCGCCGCCGCGTTCACGGTCAGCACCACCGGACGGCCGTGCCGGGCGCCGACCCTGGTCGCCGTCTCGGTGTCCGCCGAGAGGTGGACGTCCTGGCGGGCCATCGGGCGCAGCCCCTCGTGGAAGATCGCCGCCAGGTGCCGGTCGGCGGTGCCGTGGTAGAGCACGGGCGGCGGAACCGCGGCGGCCAGACCGAGGTCGACCGCCACCGTGTGGCCCTGGTTGGCGCGGATCGAGAGACCGTCCGGCGAGTAGCCGAAGCGGCGCTTGTTGTTGGTCGCCACGACGTGGTCCAGCTCGGCCCGGGTGAGCGGCCTGCCCCGGGCCGCGAGTGCGGTGAGCAGCTCGTCGACCCGGACCCAGCCGGCCCCGTCCAGCGTGATCCCCACCAGCCCGGGCTCGTGCCGCAGGATGCGCGACAGCATCTTGCTCGACCTGACCAGGCGCTTCTCGTCCATCATGTCTCTCGTATCCCCCGTAGGTCAGTGGCTAAGAGGCCTGGCTGACCGAACTCATGTTGAAGTCCGTGACACGCACGGGTGGCATCGCGGTGCGGGTGACGACGTCGCTCCACTCGCGGGGCAGGCAGCGTTCGGTGCGGCCCACCTCGGTGATCCGGTCCAGCAGGTCCACCGGGGACTCGTTGAACCGGAAGTTGTTGACCTCGCCGACGACCTCGCCGTTCTCCACCAGGTAGACGCCGTCCCGGGTGAGGCCGGTGAGCAGCAGCGTCGCCGGGTCCACCTCGCGGATGTACCAGAGGCAGGTGAGCAGCAGGCCGCGCTCGGTGCGGGCGATCATCTCGTCCAGCGTCGGCGCCGACTCCTGGTCGGCCGTCTCCAGCACCAGGTTGTCGATCGCCGGGCGCAGCGGCAGGCCGGTGAGGGCGGCCGCGTGGCGACTGGTGATCAGGTCGTTCAGCACGCCGTCGCGGATCCACTCGGTGGCGGCGATCGGCTGGCCGTTGTCGAAGACCGAGAAGTCCCCGCCGGTGGAGTGGGTCAGTACGAACGGCGCGGCCTCCAGGCCGGGCTCGCGCGGGTCCGAGCGCAGCGTCAGCGGCAGGGAGCTGAGCTTGTCGCCGAGCCGGGTGCCGCCGCCGGGCTTGGAGAAGACCGTCCGGCCCTCCTGGGCGTCCCGGCCGCCGGCGTTCCAGTTGAGGACGACCAGCAGGTCGGCGACGGCCGAGGGCGGCAGCAGCGTCTCGTACCGGCCGGCCGGCAGGTCCACCTTGCGGGCACCCCAGCCGAGCCGCCTGGTCAGCTCGGTGTGCAGGGCGGTGAGGTCGATGTCGGCGAAGTCCCGGGTGGCGGCGCCCACCCAGGCCGAGCCGGAGAGGTCGGCGGTCTTGGCGTTGATCTCGACCATGCCGGTGGGCTGGTCGTGGCGCAGCCGCAGACCGGTGGAGCTGCCCAGGTAGCTGGAGGTCATCTCGTGCCGGGCGAAGCCGTACAGCAGTTCGCCCTGGGCGGCGGCGCGGGCGAAGGCCTCGCCGAGGGCCGGGCCGAAGGCGTCGAACACCTCGATGGAGGTGAGCGCCGGCGGCTCCGTGAAGTCCGGCGAGGAGGGCTGGTCGGCGATCAGCGGCTGGGCGTCCTCGGCCGGTCCGGCCGCGCGGGCGGCCTCCTCGGCGGCCCGCACCAGGCCCTCCACCTCCTCCGCGGTGACGGCCTCGCGGGAGACCACGCCGGAGGCGGTGCCCTCGGCGCCCGCCACGGTGGCGATCACGGTGAGGCGGCGGCCGCGGGTGACGCCGTTGGTGGTCAGCGCGTTGCCGGCCCAGCGCAGGTTGGCGGTGGACTCCTCGTCGGCGATCACCACGCAGCCGTCGGCGCGGGAGAGGCCGAGCGCCAGCTCGACGAGTTCGTGGGGCTGCTTCGCGGTCATCAGTGACCCGCCTCCTGCTGGGTGTTGAGCACGTTGACGTTGCGGAACAGCGCCGACGGGCAGCCGTGGCTGACCGCCGCGATCTGACCGGGCTGCGCCTTGCCGCAGTTGAAGGCACCGCCGAGGAGGTAGGTCTGCGGGCCGCCGACCGCCGCCATCGAGCCCCAGAAGTCGGTGGTGGTGGCCTGGTAGGCGAAGTCCTTGACCTGGCCGGCGAGCTCGCCGTCCTTGATCGCGTAGGCGCGCTGCCCGGTGAACTGGAAGTTGTACCTCTGCTGGTCGATCGACCACGAACGGTCGCCGACGATGTAGAGGCCGTTCTCGACCTGGGCGAACAGGCCCTCGGTGTCCGGGCCGTCGGCGGCGGGCTGCAGCGACACGTTGGCCATCCGCTGCACCGGGACGTGCGAAGGGGAGTCGGCGAACGCGCAGCCGTTGGAGCGCTCGAAGCCCTTCAGCCTGGCGATGCCGCGGTCCAGCTGGTAGCCGACCAGGACGCCGTCCTTGACCAGGTCCCAGGACTGGGTGGCCACGCCCTCGTCGTCGTAGCCGATGGTGGACAGGCCGTGCTCGGCGGTGCGGTCGCCGGTGACGTGCATCAGCTCGGAGCCGTACTTCAGCGAGCCGAGCTGGTCGAAGGTGGCGAAGGAGGTGCCGGCGTAGGCGGCCTCGTACCCGAGCGCGCGGTCCAGCTCGGTGGCGTGGCCGATCGACTCGTGGATGGTCAGCCAGAGGTTGGTCGGGTCGACGACCAGGTCGTAGCGGCCCGCCTCGACGCTCGGGGCCCGCATCTTCTCGCCCAGCAGGACGGGCAGTTTTGCGAGCTCGGCGTCCCAGTCCCAGCCGGTGCCCGTGACGTACTCGTAGCCGCGGCCGACCGGCGGGGCGAGCGTCTGCATCGAGTCGAAGGCGCCGGTGCGCTCGTCGACCGAGGTGGCCTCCAGGTCCGAGTACACCCGGATCCGCTGCTGGGTCGTCACCGTTCCGGCGGTGTCCGCGTAGAACTTGTTCTCCTGGACGGTGCGCAGGGCCGCCTGGACGTGCGAGACGCCCTCGGCCGCCAGCAGCCGGGAACTGCGCTCGGCGAGCAGCGCCGTCTTCTCGGCGTCCGGCACCTCGAAGGGATTGACCTCGTACGCGGAGACCCAGGTGACGTCGCGGTACACCGGCTCGTCGGCCAGCTCGACCCGCTCGGCGGTGCCGGCCGCCCGGCTGATCCCGCCGGACAGGCGGGCCACCGCGACGGCCTGCTCGGCGACCCGGGCCGCCGCGTCGGGGGTCAGGTCGACACCGGCGGCGAAGCCCCAGGCGCCGTCCAGCAGCACCCGGACGGCGTAACCGAGCTGCACGCTGTCGGAGGTGCCGGCGGGACGCGCGTCACGCAGCCGCCAGGAGGCGCTGCGGATCCGCTCCAGCCGGAAGTCGGCGTGGCTCACGCCCAGTCCGCGGGCCCGGGTGAGGGCGGCGTCGGCGAGGGGCCGCAGCGGCAGGGCGAGGAACAGCGGATCGACGGCGCGCCCGTGCGGGGCGCCGGAGCGATCGGCCGGAGGGATCGGAGGCAATCGGGCTCCCAGGTCGCGGAGGGTGGCGGTGCGGCGCCACAGGGGCGCCCGCACCGCATCATTTCCCGTCCACCCGGTTTCCGGCCAGCGCATTACGGCCGCTGCGCCGCGGTTTCGGACGGTGCCGTCCGAAACCGGCACCGTCCGACCGGCGGGGCCGTCCGGCCGGTGGTGCCCGGATGGTCGGTGGGGCCGTCCGGCAGCCGGCCTCGTCCGACCAGCGGGGCCGGTGCCCCCGGCCGGTGGGTGCGGGCCGTCAGCCGACGTTCTCCCACCAGCCGTCCAGCTCCGGCGGGTTGTCGACGTCGACCCGCTCGCCGGGCCGCGGGACGGCCAGCGGGACGGCCTGCTCCTTGGCGGCCTTCACCAGCCGCTCGACCGGCTCGGACCACGGGTGCAGGCCCAGGTTGAAGGTGCACCAGTGGACGGGCACCAGCAGGCCGGCGGCCAGGTCCCGGTGCGCGAGGACGGCGTCCTCCGGGGTCATGTGGATGTCCGCCCAGGCCGCGTCGTAGGCGCCGATCTGGACCAGCGCGGCGTCGAACGGGCCGTGCTGCGCGCCGATCCGGGCGTAGCCCTCGAAGTAGCCGGAGTCGCCGGTGTAGAAGACCTTGCGGTTCGGGCCGGCGACCACCCAGGAACCCCACAGGGTGGTGTTGCGGGTCAGCCCGCGGCCGGAGAAGTGGTGCGCCGCGGTGAGGGTGAGCACCAGATCGCCCAGGGTGCAGGTCTCGTCCCAGTCCAGTTCGATGATCCGGTGCTCGGGGACGCCCCAGCGGCGCAGGTGGGCGCCGATGCCGAGCGGCACCGCGAACGGCGCGGACTGGCTGCGCACCAGGCGCTTGACCGTCGCCATGTCCAGGTGGTCGTAGTGGTCGTGCGAGATCAGCACCGCGTCGACCTGCGGCAGCTCCTCCAGCTCGACCGGCACCGGGTGCAGCCGCTTGGGGCCGACGTGCGCGGCGGGGGAGCAGCGGTCGCTCCAGATCGGGTCGAACAGCACCCGGAAGCCCTCGATCTCCACCAGCGCGGAGGCGTGCCCGTACCAGGTGACCTCCACGCCCTCGGCGGCCGGCCCGGCCGGGACGGCGGGGCGGACCGTCGGAACCGGACGCGAGGGGACACGGCCGGCCCGCTCGAACAGCATCCGGCGGGCGGTGGCGCCGTCGAAGCCGGGGGCGCCGGCGGTGCGGGCGAGCGCGGAGGGCGCGTTGTGGAAGACGCCGTCGCGGTACTGCGGGGAGTTGCGCACCCGCTCCTCGCGCTCGCCGTCCGGCCGCCGCCCGAACGCCGCCGGGAGGTCGCGCAGAGACCAGGCGGCCGCCCCCAGGCCGGCCGCCAAGGCGGTGAGGGCCAGCAGTCGTCCGCGTCGGTGGGTGCTCCCGGGCCGTGCCTTGGTCATCCGCTCTGCCTTCGTCGCTCACCGGGATGGTCGGGGATCGGTACGGCAGGTCCCGGGCCGGCCCGCACCACGGGGGCAACGGGTGCGCCCGCCCGTGTTGTTCCCGTACAGTCGCCCCGATCCGGGCAGCGCCCGGGCCTGGGCGATGTCCGTCGCCGGGGCGGCGCGGGCGGGTGCGGATTGTCGGATTGCGACAGATCCGCCGGGGTCGCGCTGTGGGAGACCGATGCGCCGCCGCCGCCGACCGCCCGATAGCGTCACATTGCGTGCGCATTCCGACGTACGCGCTCACACACGGAGAGAGGTGGATCGTTGAGCCGCTCGGTTCTCGTCACCGGAGGAAACCGGGGCATCGGCCTCGCGATCGCCCAGGCCTTCGCCGAGGCGGGCGACAAGGTGGCCATCACCAGCCGCTCGGGTGAGGTGCCCGAGGCGCTGGCCAAGTACGACGTCCTCGCGGTCCGCTGCGACATCACGGACGCCGCGCAGGTCGACGCCGCCTTCACCGAGATCGAGCAGAAGCACGGCGCGGTCGAGGTGCTGGTCGCCAACGCGGGGATCACCAACGACACCCTGCTGCTGCGCATGTCGGAGGAGGACTTCACCTCCGTCGTGGACACCAACCTGACCGGCACCTTCCGGGTGGTCAAGCGCGCGTCCAAGCTGATGATGCGTGCCAAGAAGGGCCGTGTCGTGCTCATCTCGTCCGTGGTGGGCCTGTCCGGCTCCCCGGGCCAGGCCAACTACGCCGCCTCCAAGGCCGGCCTGGTCGGTTTCGCCCGGTCGCTGGCGCGCGAGCTCGGCCCGCGCAACATCACCGTCAACGTGGTCGCCCCCGGCTTCGTCGACACCGACATGACCGCCGTGCTCAGTGACGAGCGCCGCGCGGAGATCGTCTCGGGCGTGCCGCTGGGCCGCTACGCGGCGCCCGCCGAGGTCGCCTCCACCGTGCGGTTCCTCGGGTCGGACGAGGCCGCGTACATCACTGGAGCCGTCATTCCCGTCGACGGCGGATTGGGCATGGGTCACTGATCATGAGTGGAATCCTCGAGGGCAAGCGGATCCTGATCACCGGTGTGCTGATGGAGTCCTCCATCGCCTTCCACACCGCCAAGCTCGCGCAGGAGCAGGGCGCGGAGATCATCCTCACCGCCTTCCCCCGCCCGAGCCTGACCGAGCGGATCGCCAAGAAGCTGCCGAACCCGGTCAAGGTGCTGGAGCTGGACGTCTCGAACCCGGAGCAGCTGGCCGGCATCGCCGACCAGGTCCGCGAGCACCTGCCGACCCTGGACGGCATCGTCCACTCGATCGGCTTCGCCCCGCAGGACGCGCTGGGCGGCAACTTCCTGGACACCCCGTGGGAGTCCGTGGCCACCGCGATGAACGTCTCGGCGTACTCGCTGAAGTCGCTGACCACGGCGCTGCTGCCGCTGATGCAGGACGGCGGCTCGGTGGTCGGCCTGACCTTCGACGCGCAGTTCGCCTGGCCGCAGTACGACTGGATGGGCCCGGCCAAGGCCGCCCTGGAGTCGACCAACCGCTACCTGGCGCGCTACCTGGGCGAGCGGGACATCCGCTGCAACCTGATCTCGGCCGGCCCGATCGGCTCGATGGCCGCCAAGTCCATCCCGGGCTTCGGCGACCTGGCCGACACCTGGAACCACCGCTCCCCGCTGAAGTGGGACCTGAGCGACCCGGAGCCGGCCGGCCGCGGCATCGTTGCGCTGCTGTCGGACTGGTTCCCGAAGACCACCGGCGAGATCATCCACGTCGACGGCGGTCTGCACGCCATCGGCGCCTGACGCTCCGCGCGTACGCCGCTGCCCGGCGCCCCTCGTGGGGGTGCCGGGCAGCGGCGTCTTGTTCTCGATCTCTCGTTCTTGCTCTCGTTCGGTGGGGCCCGCGGGGTGGTTCTGGCTGAGGGCTGAGCTGAGGGCTGAGGGGTGGGGCAGCCGGGGTCGGGGGCCGGGGTGACGTCGAAGGCCGGCGTGCGGGCGGTCAGGCCTCGATGGTGGCGCAGGGGCCGGGGGCGGCGCGGCCGGCCTCGACGGACGCGCGCTGGGCGTCGCCGTCCCTGATGGCCTCCAGGATGGCCTGGTGGCCGATGTAGCGCTCGGGGATCAGCTCGGGGCCGATGTCGTGCCGCAGGAGTTCGCGGGTGGCCTCGCCGAGGTCGGCGTAGACGGCGAGCAGGACGTCGTTGTGGGCGGCCTCCACCACAGCCTGGTGGAAGGCGGCGTCGGCCTGGACAAAGTCCTCGGCGTCGCCGGAGAGCCAGGCGGCCTCCCGGCGGGCCATCGCGCCGTCCAGCAGCTCCAGGTCGCGCGCGGTGCGGCGGCGGGCGGCGAGGGCCGCGGCCGAGGTCTCCAGGGCCGCCCGCAGCTCCGCGACCTGGTCCTGGTCGGCGTCGGCGAAGCGGCGGTGCATCACGCCGGCCAGCTCGCTGGTGGCGAGGACGTACGTTCCGGAGCCCTGTCTGATGTCGAGCAGCCCGTTGTGGGCGAGGGCGCGGACGGCCTCGCGGACGGTGTTGCGGGCGACACCGAGTTGTTCGACCAGGGCGGCCTCGGTGGGGATGCGGGAGCCGACCGGCCACTCCCCGGAAGTGATCTGGGCACGCAGCTGTGCGATCACCTGGTCGGACAGCGGGGTGCGCCTCGGCGAGGACAGCGCCACGGGGACTCCTTGCGACTACGGCTCGGTGGGGCCTGGGTGGGAGATGGCCGGCGGATGAACGGTCGGCACATCATGCCAATAACGAGGTGCATCAATTCATCCCATCATTCTATGATGCTCTCCATGCCCGCAGCAGACACCACCGCTTCCGCCCGGACCGAGAGCCGGACGCCGGCCGCCGAGCGGTCCGCCACCTCCGGCTCCGCCAAGTACCTGGGCTGGCTGTTCGCCGTCGCGATCGCCGCCGCCGCCTTCAACCTGCGCCCCGTGGTCACCAGCCTCGGGCCGCTGCTCGACCAGGTCCGCGACGACCTCGGGATGAACCCGACGCTCGCCGGACTGCTCACCGCCGTCCCGTCGCTGTGCTTCGCGCTGTTCGGGTTCGCCGCACCGGCCGCGGCCCGCCGGATCGGCCCGATCGCGGTGGTCACTGCCGGGATGGGCGCGATCACGGCGGGCGTGCTGGCCCGCTCCTTCGCCGGCGGCACGGCGGTGTTCCTGCTGCTCACCGCGCTCGCCATGGCCGGTGTGGCGGTCTCCAACGTGCTGCTGCCGGTGGTCATCAAGCGGTACTTCCCGGAGAAGGTCGGTCCGATGATCGGCCTGTACTCGATGGCGCTGTCCGCCGGCACCGCGCTGGCCGCGTTGGTCAGCGTGCCGCTGACCAACGCGCTCGGCGGTGACTGGCGCCATGGACTGGGCGTCTGGGCAGCGCTGGGCGCGCTCGCCCTGGTGCTCTGGCTGCCGGTGCTGATCGCCAAGCGCGAGCGCGGTGAGCACGCCGGCGGCGCCGCCCTCGCCCGGCTGCCCATCACCCGCAGCCGTACGGCCTGGGCGCTGGCCTGCTTTTTCGGCCTCCAGGCCACCGGCGCGTACGTGGTGATGGGCTGGCTGCCGAAGATCTTCCAGGACGCCGGCGTCGACAAGGGCACGTCCGGGGTGCTGCTCGCGGTCACCATGGTGATCGGCGTGCCGGTCTCCTTCGTGCTGCCCAACCTGGCCGCCCGCCGCGGCGACCAGCGGCCGTTCGTGGTCGTGCTGGCCTCCTGCGGCATCGTCGGGTACGCCGGGTTGGCGTTCGCCCCGGCCGGCGGGGCGTGGGTCTGGGCCGTGCTGGTGGGCCTGTCCAACTGCGCCTTCCCGCTGGTGCTGACGATGATCGGACTGCGAGCCAGGACGGCAGGTGGGGTGGCGCAGCTGTCCGCCTTCGCCCAGGGCGTCGGCTACCTGATCTCCGTTCCCGGCCTGATCCTGATCGGCCGGATCTACGACATCACCGGCCAGTGGTACTGGCCGCTGGGATTCCTGGCGCTGCTGCTGGTGCCGCAGATGCTGTTCGGCCTGCGCGCGGCGCGGGCCCGGCACATCGAGGACGAGGCGGTGCACCCGGTGGAGCAGGCCAAGGCGTGACGCCCCCGGGTAGGGCGTGCGATGCCTCGGAGGAGCGCGTGATGCCGCGGCAGGGCGCGTGCGGCAGTGGAGGGGCGTGTGACGCCGCGGAGGGGCGCGTGAGGCCGCGAGGCGGTCGGACGGGGCGGTGAAGGCCGGGCCCGACGGGGAAGGTCAAGCCCCGGCCAAGGGGGAGGGGCCAGCGGGGGGCGGGCGTGTTCGGGATGGGAGACTTTCGGACATGCCCGTTCTCGATCCCAACCCCACCGACGGCCGCAAGCAGCTCGGCCGCATCGCCCTCGCCTTCGGCGCCATCGTGGTGCTGGTGGCGATCATCGCCACCGTTGCGGCCACGATGGGCTGACGGACGCCCGTACGCCATCCGACGCCCCGGTGAACGGGGCATGATGACACTCGTCGTCCCTCGGAGTGGCGGCATCCGGGAGCATCGCGCCGCCGGGCCGCTTTTCTGCCAAGCTTGCTGGGTATGAGCGCCGACACGCCCCGCAGGATCATCGTTCTCCGCCATGCCAAGGCCGACTGGCCGAACGGCGTGGACGACCACGACCGGCCGCTGGCCGACCGGGGCCGTCACCAGGCCCCGGACGCCGGCCGCTGGCTGGTGGACTCCGGCATCAGCCCCGACTACGTGCTCTGCTCCACCGCACTGCGCGCCCGCGAGACCTGGAAGCTGGCCGTACACGAGCTGCCGCAGCGGCCCCTCAAGACCGTCTACGAGGAGCGGGTCTACGAGGCCAGTCCCGGCGAGATCATCGCGGTGCTCCAGGAGACCCCGGAGGAGTACTCGGACGTGGTGCTGGTCGGCCACAACCCGGGAGTGCTGGGCCTGACCCAGGTGCTGGCCGGGGACGCGGGCGACCGGGACGCGCTGGAGCGGCTGCGGCTCGGGGGCTTCCCGACGGCGGCGATCGCGGTGCTCAGCTTCAGCGGCTCCTGGAAGGGCGTCGAGCCGGGCGTGGCCGAGCTGGTCTCGTACCACACGCCGCAGGACTGACCCCGGAACGTACGTGAGGGGCGCGCGGATTGATCCACGCGCCCCTCGTGTGTCCGCGGCTGCGGGACGCAGAACGCAGGCGCTCCTCGGCGGGCCTCACTCCATCGGCCGTCGCCGGGTCCGCGCCTACTCGGGCGGGGTGCCGTGCAGCGCGTCGGCCGCCTCGACCTCCTCGCGGGTGATGCCCAGCAGGTACAGCACGGTGTCCAGGAACGGCACGTTCACCGCGGTGTCGGCGGCCTCGCGCACCACCGGCTTGGCGTTGAACGCCACCCCGAGGCCGGCCGCGTTCAGCATGTCCAGGTCGTTGGCGCCGTCGCCGATCGCCACCGTCTGCTCCAGCGGCACCTTCGCCTGCTCGGCGAAGCGGGCCAGCCAGCGGGCCTTGCCCGCCCGGTCCACGATCTCGCCGACCACCCGGCCGGTGAACCTGCCGTCCACCACCTCCAGGGTGTTCGCGGCCGCGAAGTCCAGTCCCAGCTGCTCCACCAGGTGGTCGGTGACCTGGGTGAAGCCACCGGACACCACCGCGACCTGGTAGCCGAGGCGCTGCAGCGTACGGATCAGAGTGCGCGCGCCCGGCGTGAAGCGGACCTCGGCACGGACCTTCTCGGTCACCGAGGCGTCCAGCCCCGCCAGCAGTGCCACGCGGGCCCGCAGCGACTCGGCGAAGTCCAGCTCGCCGCGCATCGCCGCTGCCGTCACCTCGGCGACCTCCTCCTCGCAGCCCGCGTGGGCGGCGAACAGTTCGATCACCTCGTCCTGGATGAGCGTCGAGTCGACGTCCATGACCACCAGGCGCTTGGCCCGGCGCTCCAGCCCGGCGGCGACCACCGCGACGTCCACCCGCTGGGTGGCGGCCTCCTGGGCCAGGGCGGCCCGCAGCTCGTCGGTGGCCACGCCGGAGACGGCCAGCTCGACCGCCGTCACCGGGTACTTGGCGAGCCGGAAGACACGGTCGATGTTGCCGCCCGAGGCGGTGATCCGGGAGGTGAGCGCGGAGACGGCGGCGGCGGTCAGCGGGTTGCCGAGCACCGTGACGTGCGAACGGCCCTCACGGCGCGGCCGGTTGTCACCGATGCCGGAGAGGATCTCGGCCTGGAGCTTCTGCTCGTCGGCCCAGCGGTGGACGGTGGCCCGCAGTCCACCCTCGGCACCGGGTGTGGGAGGCGGGGTGACCAGGGCGCACAGCGTGATGCGGCCACGGGTGACGACCTGCTCGATGTCGATGACGTCGACGCCGAAGCCGGCCAGCGTCGCGAAGAGGCCGGCGGTGATGCCGGGGCGGTCCTTGCCGAACACCTTGACGAGCAGGGTGCGCTCGTCCGCGGTCCGGTGCTGGGCGGCGGGGAGGGGCTCAGCGGCCAGGGGCGATGCGTTCATGGTGCCTTCCACGCTACCGGGCGGCCGAGGGCCCGGGAGCACCCGTCCCACCTCGCGGGACGACGCGGGTCAGGGCTCGGTAGCAGCCTGGTCACAGTCGCCAGGGCTGACTTTCACCGGTGGTCGGCAGGCTGGAATGATTCCCCCCGTCAGTCACAGGAACATCGCAGCCCCGGCCGGGGGCCACAATTCGGGGGAACCGAGAGAGCGGGGCAGGCGAGCAGTGCCGCAACTCGTCATCGAGATCAACGGACAGCAGCGGACTCTGGAGCCCGGGCGGTCCTACACCATCGGGCGCAACCCGCAGTCGGACTTCACGTTCGACGATGCCAGGGTCTCCTGGCAGCACGGGACCATCAGCTTCAACGGCAGCGGTTGGCAGCTGGACGACCACGGCAGCACCAACGGAACGTACGTGGCCGGCGCCCGCACCATGCAGGCCCAGCTGTTCCCCGGTGCCGTGGTCAACCTGGGCAACCCGGAGAACGGCCCCCGGCTCGGCTTCTCCGCACCCGCGCACGCCGTGGCTCCGCAGGCCCCGGCGCCGCAGGCCGCCCCGGTGCACGAGGCCGCCACCAGCCGTGGCCCGGTGCCCACGCCCCAGCAGCCCGCCCCGCAGCAGGGCTGGCCGCAGCACGACCCGTACCAGCAGCCGCAGCAGCAGGCCTGGCAGGGGCAGCCGCAGGCCCAGCCGGCGTTCCCGCAGCAGCAGTACGCGCCGCCGCAGGCCCAGCCGGCCCCGCAGCAGTCCCAGCCCCAGCACGGTGGCTTCCCCCAGCAGGGCTTTCCGGCCCCGCCGCAGCACGACGGCGGGCCGCAGCCGACCATCATCCGCAACCTGACGTCGGCGATGCGTACCGTCCGGATCGGCCGTGCGCTCGACAACGACGTCGTGGTGTCCGACCTCCAGGTCTCCCGCCACCACGCCGAGCTGCGCCAGCTCCCGGACGGCCGCTACGAGATCGTCGACCTCGGCAGCCACAACGGCATCTTCCTCAACGGCCAGCGGGTGCAGCGTCAGCTGATGGGCCCGCAGGACCGGCTGACCGTCGGCCACTCCAGCTTCGTCCTGGTCGGCGACCAGCTGCAGGAGTTCGTCGACACCGGTGCGGTCTCCTTCTCCGCCCGTCACCTGACCGTCGAGGTCGAGCACAAGGGCACCAAGAAGATCCTGCTCAACGACGTCAGCTTCGGCGTCCCGGAGAAGTCGCTGGTCGCCGTCATCGGCCCGTCCGGCTCCGGCAAGTCCACGCTGCTGCGCGCCCTCACCGGCTATCGCCCGGCCGACCGCGGCGAGGTCCTGTACGACGGCCGCAACCTCTACAAGCAGTTCGCCGAGCTGCGCTCGCGCATCGGCCTGGTGCCGCAGTCCGAGATCCTGCACCGCGAGCTCACCGTCCGCAAGGGCCTCAAGTACGCGGCCCGGCTGCGCTTCCCCGGCGACACCGAGGCCCGCGAGCGAGACGCCCGGATCGACGAGGTGCTGTACGAGCTGCGCCTGGACAAGCGTGCCGACAACAAGATCACCGCGCTCTCCGGCGGCCAGCAGAAGCGCGTCTCGGTCGCCCTGGAGCTGCTCACCAAGCCCTCGCTGATCTTCCTGGACGAGCCCACCTCGGGCCTCGACCCGGGCATGGACCGCGAGGTCATGCAGATGCTGCGCGGCCTCGCCGACGACGGCCGCACCATCCTGGTCGTCACCCACTCGGTGGCCGAGCTGGCGCTGTGCGACCGGCTGCTGGTGATGGCGCCGGGCGGTTCGGTGGCCTACTTCGGCCCGCCGGACGAGGCGCTGCACTTCTTCGGGTACGAGACCTGGGCGGACGTCTTCCAGGCCTTCGAGAACTACCCGGACCACGACTGGGCCGGCCGCTACCGCGGCTCGGTGCACTACCAGCAGTACTCCGCGCCCACCGCGGAGGCGGGTGAGGTGCAGCACGTCCAGGTCGCCCAGGAGGCCGTCAGGCCACCGAAGCCGCAGAGCTGGGGCTCGCAGCTGTGGACGTTGATGCGCCGCTACATGTCGGTGCTCGCCTCGGACCGCGGCTTCCTCGCGCTGTCCGTGCTGCTGCCCGCCGTCATCGGCGCGGTCAGCGTGCTGATCCCGAACGAACCGGGGCTCGCGCCCAATCCCAAGACGCAGCTCCACCTCAACAGCGGCGCCGCGACGATCATGCTGATCCTGGCGATCGGAGCCTGTTTCTCCGGAGCGGCCAACTCCGTCCGCGAGTTGATCAAGGAGCGGGCGATCTACGAGCGAGAACGAGCCACCGGGCTCTCCCGCTCGGCGTACATGATGTCCAAGATCATCGTGCTGGGGTTCTTCAGCGTGATCCAGGGCGCCATCATCTCCGCCGTCGGCTTCCTGCCGCGCAAGCTCCCCGAGCACGGCCTGATCGTCAAGAACCTGCCGATCATCGAAATGACCATCGGCATGATCCTGCTGAGCTTCGCCGCGATGATGTTCGGCCTGATGATCTCCGCGCTGGTGAAGACCGCCGAGAAGACCATGCCGCTGCTGGTCATGTTCGCCATCGTGCAGGTCGTCTTCACCGGCTGCCTCTTCCAGATCTTCAGCAAGCCAGGACTGGAGCAGGTCGCCTGGCTGATGCCGGCCCGCTGGGGCACCGGCGTCGTGTCCACCACGCTCGACCTCTCCGTGCTCATGGGCCCGTGGAACAAGGACTTCCAGAACCCCAACTACGACCCGCTCTGGAAGCACAGCGTCGCCCAGTGGGCGATCGACGCGGGTGTGCTGATCGCCATCTCGATCGTCATCGGCGTCATCGTGACCCGGCTCCAGCGCCGGCACGAGCCTGAGGTCATGCAGAAGGGCTGACCCTTCTCGACGACAGGCCGAGGGGCGGCTCTCCCAGTGGGGAGGGCCGCCCCTTTCGTGTTCCGGGCGTGTTCGGTTCCGTGTTCCGGAAGGTCCCTCGGGGCTCCGAGTGGTCTCCCCAGGACTCCGGGCGGGCCCTGTGGCCTAGGTCCCCGGACCTGGGCCCGGGGCGGCCGCGGACGGACGCGGCGCTCGTCGCGACGGCGGTAGTTTGGCGATATGCCCAGCATCACCGGAGACCACCGGGCCCACCGCGGCCCGCTGCTTGCCTGCGAACCGTGCCTGTCCGGGATCGAGACCGTCAGCCAGGCACTGCTCGCCATGAGCCGGCACCTGGAGGTCCGCGAGGTGCTGCGCCGCATCACCGCTTCTGCCCGCGGGCTGCTCGGCGCCGAGTACGCGGCCCTGGGTGTGCCCGACGACCACGGGGGCTTCGCCCAGTTCGTGGTCGACGGTGTCACCGACGAGCAGTGGCGGGCGATCGGCCCGCTGCCCCGGCAGCACGGGGTGCTCGCCGCGATGCTGCACGAGGCCGGTCCCACGCGGCTCGTGGACGTCCGCAAGGCACCCGCCTTCGAAGGTTGGCCAGCGGCCCACCCCGACATGGACGCCTTCCTGGGCATGCCGATCCTGGACACCGACGCGGCCGAGGACGAGCCGCAGGTGATGGGCGTCATCTTCCTCGCCAACAAGCGCGGCGGCGGCCTCTTCACCGACCACGACGAGGAGCTGCTGCGGATCCTCGCCGCGCACGCCGCCCTGGCCCTGTCCAACGCCCGGCTGTACGAGCGCAGCCGCGAGCTCACGCTGGCCGGCGAGCGGGCCCGGATCGCCCACGACCTGCACGACGCCGTCTCGCAGAAGCTCTTCTCGCTGCGGCTCACGGCCAAGGCGGCCGCCAAGCTCGTCGACCGCGACCCGGCCCGGGCGCGTGCCGAGCTCGCCGAGGTCGCCCGGCTGGCCGCCGAGGCGGCCGACGAACTGCGCGCCGTCGTCGTGGAGCTGCGCCCCGCCGCGCTGGAGGAGGACGGGCTCAGCGCGACTCTCGCCTCGCAGGTGCAGGTGCTCGACCGGGCGCACACCGCCGATGTCACCTTCACCGCCGACGGTGTCCGGGCGCTGCCGCCGGCCCAGGAGGCCGCGCTGCTGAGAGTCGCCCAGGAGGCGCTGCACAACGCGCTACGTCACTCGGGAGCCCGGACCGTCACCGTCACCCTGACCGGGACGCCGGCGCGCGGTGCGGTGCTGCGGGTGCACGACGACGGGCGCGGCTTCGATCCAGAGTCAGTCCGTCGAGCCGGCCGCCACCTCGGCCTGGCCTCGATGCGCGACCGAGCGTCCGCCGTCGGCGGCACGCTAACCCTGGAGTCGGCCCCCGGCCGGGGGACGCTAGTCGAGATGGAGGTCCCCGGTGCCTGAGAGCACACCGTCGATCCGTGTCCTGTTGGTCGACGACCACCAGGTGGTTCGGCGCGGGCTGCGTACGTTCCTGGAGGTCCAGGACGACATCGAGGTGGTCGGGGAGGCCGCCGATGGGGCGGAGGGCATCGAGCGGGCCCGTGAACTCGATCCTGACGTGGTCCTGATGGACCTCAAGATGCCCGGCGTCGACGGCATCGAGGCGCTGCGCACGCTCAAGGGGGAAGGCAGCCGGGCCCGGATCCTTATCGTCACCAGCTTCACCGAGCACCGCACGATGGTTCCCGCGCTGCGGGCCGGCGCGGCCGGGTACGTCTACAAGGACGTGGATCCGGAGGCACTGGCCGGGGCGATCCGATCTGTGCACGCCGGTCACGTCCTGCTCCAGCCCGAACTGGCCGAGGCCCTGCTTTCCGACGACGGCCCTCGTGCTCCGCAGGGGCGCGGAGGCACGCTCACGGAGCGCGAGCGCGAGGTACTGAGTCACATCGCCGACGGCCGCTCCAACCGGGAGATCGCCCGCAGCCTGCACCTCTCGGAGAAGACGGTGAAGACCCATGTGTCCAACATCCTCATGAAGTTGGACCTGGCCGACCGTACTCAGGCGGCACTCTGGGCCGTTCGCCATGGCGAGACCCGCGAGGGGTAGCGCGCCGGGGGCGCGTGGAGTTAATGCGGGCGCTGTGTCGATCGGCAGGGTTTCGGCCAGAACTGGTGTCAAACGGTGGTCCGGCATATGCCTTTCGGCAGGGATGGTCCGAATTTTGGTGACGTGTGGTCATTCGGCTGTGCCAGCCTGAATGCCGACACCGATTCCGATGGAGGGCCGGATGAACGCGATGCGCAGTGATTGCGGGACTGCCCTGCTGGCCCATGAGTTCGAGTTGACGTGCCGCCTGTCTGGCGCGTCCATCCCGTCCAGCTCTGGGCCTCCCCTGACTTCCGAGCGCGGAAGCCAGGGGCGGGGGCCGGACGAACCCCTCTTGTCGGGGTGTCAGGACATGGAGCCGGATATCGGCGCAGCGGAAGCCACCGAGCGCCGGGCGCGGTCGACCCGGGCGGCAATCCGCGACCGGCAGGCGTACGGGCCGGAGCTGCTGAGGCGCCGGCTCCGGATGCGGCGCTGGCAGTTCGACCTGGCACGGGAACGCGAACTGATCCCCGAACCGGACCTCGACAACGGCACCTGGTCGGCCCTCGTCAAGGTGCAGCTCGAGGCTCGTGCCGAGGAGATCGTCCTCGCGTTGGGCGCCGTGCCGCCGGTGGGAGCGGCCAAGGCGGCCACGGTGCTGAGGCACACCACCGGTCTGCTGGTGATCGCCGAGGACGTCAGACGCCTTGCCGCCGCAGGGGAGCTGCGACCCTGTGGCGGATACCGGGGTTGGCCGACTTACAGCCGGGAGACCTTGGCCGCAGTCCCGTATGCCGCGGTGGAGCAGGCCGTCATGGAGCGCATGCGCAAGGCTGCGGACACGGCGAGAGCCGCGGTCGAGGTGCTGGAGCGGCGGCTTGCGGCGAGCTTCTCGGAGGAGGAGGCGGCCGAGATCCTGGGGTGGTCCCGGCGAAGGCTGGCGGCCGCTACGACACAGGGAGACCTGGTTATCGGGCCCGACGGCAGATACGAGCGCGCCGAGGTGATCGCGCTCGCCGCCGCCGGCTCCGGGCCCCACCGCCTCTCAGCGGTCGTCTCGCTCGTCGATGAGGGCGTTGTAGGCGGCCACCTGGGCGCGCCGGGCGGTGCGCCGCAGCGGGGCCAGCACGGATTGGCGGGCCGCCATCTCCGAGGCGCTGACGGCAGCGCCGTGGCCGCCGGAGGCGATGGCGAGCAGGGCGGACACCTGGCGGGCCGACTCCAGGACGCGGACGGCCCGGGACGGGTAGCCAGGGGCGAGCAGCTCGCTGTGGCCACGCCGGCGGTACGCATCGAGGGCGCGCAGGGCCTCAGGCCCGGCCCCGGCCACGTCGAGGCGAGCGAGCATGACGGTAGCCTCCCGCAGCCCGTCTGCGAGTTCACGCTCGGCTTCGTGGAGCGACGGCACGTCCGCCGGAGGTGCGTCATTGACCTCGGAACAGCGCCACAGCACGGTGGCCGAGCGGTCGCCGGCCGGACCGTACACCTCCACCTCCGGCACCAGCCCGAGCGGTGCGCCCACAGCCAGGACGGCCTCACCCGCACTCATGGCCTGCTCGTTGAAGGCCCTCGGGCCGGTCAGCCCGAGCGGATGCCCGGCTGAGGGCAGCGCGAGACGAAGGCCCTTCACACCGAGCACTCGCAGTCGGCCCAGCGCCCAGGTCAGGCCGTGCTGCTCGCCAGGTTCGTCGCCGGGAAGCCCGGTGACCCGATGGATCTCGTCTGCGCCCAGGACTGCCGTGGCGGCGTCGTCCGGAGGAACCAGACCAGCCAGCAGGGCGTTGCCCCATGCGGTGAGCCGCCCCGAACGGGGCTCTTCGTACGGATTGTCGGCAGGTGTCGCGAGCATCCGGCCAGCCTACGGAATCGGCGGTCATCCGCGTGGCGTAGGTTTGCCCATGCGTGTGCGGCGCACCCACCCCGTGCCCACCGGCTGCCGGAGTAGGCTCGCCGCCCGCACCGACGGCCGAGAATCTTGTTTTTTGGGGAAGGCGTAGGCATGAGCGACGTGCTGGAGCTGGTGGACGTATCCGTGGTCCGGGAGGGGCGCGCGCTGGTCGACCAGGTCTCGTGGTCCATCTCCGAGGGCGAGCGTTGGGTCATCCTGGGCCCGAACGGCGCCGGCAAGACCACGCTGTTGCAGATCGCGTCCTCGTACCTGTTCCCGACCTCGGGCAAGGTCACGGTGCTGGGTGAGAAGCTCGGCGAGATCGACGTCTTCGAGCTGCGCTCCCGGATCGGCCTGGCCGGCGCCGCCATGTTCGACAAGCTGCCCGCCGAGCAGACCGTGCTCCAGACCGTCCTCACCGCCGCGTACGGCATGACGGTCACCTGGCAGGAGACCTACGAGCAGTCGGACGAGGCCCGCGCCCTTGCCCTGCTCGACCGCCTTGGCATGGCCAACCTCACGGACCGCAAGTTCGGCACCCTCTCCGAGGGAGAGCGCAAGCGCACCCTGATCGCCCGCGCCCTGATGACCGACCCCGAGCTGTTGCTGCTCGACGAGCCCGCCGCCGGCCTGGACCTCGGTGGCCGTGAGGACCTGGTCCGCCGGCTGGGCGCGCTCGCCCAGGACGAGTTCGCCCCGGCGATGGCGATGGTCACCCACCACGTCGAGGAGATCGCGCCGGGCTTCACCCATGTCCTGATGATCCGTCAGGGGAAGGTGCTCACGGCTGGGCCGATCGACACCGAGCTGACCGCCCGCAACCTCTCCAAGTGCTTCGGCCTGCCGCTCACCCTGGAGCGGCACGGAGACCGCTGGTCGGCCCAGGGTCTGCCGCTGGGCTGAGGCCCTGTCCGTTCGTTCATCCGGAAGGCCGTCGGAACCGGTCGCACGTGCGACCGGTTTCCGCCCCTCGACCTGCGGGAACTGTCCGCTTCGAAGGCCTTCGCTCCCTAGGATGGACGTGTGGACAGCTGGATCTGGTGGCTCCTGGCCGCCGCAGGGCTCGGCATACCGCTGGTGCTTACCGCGATGCCGGAGTTCGCCATGTTCGCGGTCGGGGCGCTGGCCGCCGCCGGCGTGGCCGCGTTGGGCGGGGGAGTGGTCCTGGAGACCGTGACCTTCGTCGTCGTCTCGGTCGCTCTGGTGGTCTTCGTCCGCCCGATCGCCTACCGGCAGCTTCGAAAGGGCCCGCAGGTCAAGATGGGCATCGAGGCGCTCCAGGGCGCCACCGCGGTCGTCGCGGAAACCGTCGACGGGGAGGGCGGGCGGATCAAGCTGAGAGGCGAGATCTGGTCGGCCCGTGCGCTCCACCCGGGCCAGGTGTACCAGCCGGGGCAGCAGGTCGACGTCGTCGAAATCCAGGGCGCGACCGCCCTGGTCGTCTAGGGGAGAGTCCGTGGAACCCGTCCTTATCGTTTTGGTCGTCCTGGTCGTGGTGGCCTTCATCGCGCTGATCAAGACGATCCAGGTCATCCCGCAGGCCAGCGCCGCGATCGTGGAGCGCTTCGGCCGCTACACCCGGACGCTCAACGCTGGGCTGAACATCGTCGTCCCGTTCATCGACCGCGTCCGCAACCGCATCGACCTGCGCGAGCAGGTCGTGCCGTTCCCGCCGCAGCCGGTGATCACCCAGGACAACCTGGTCGTCAACATCGACACCGTCATCTACTACCAGGTGACCGACCCCCGCGCCGCGACGTACGAGGTCGCCAGCTACATCCAGGCCATCGAGCAGCTGACCGTCACCACGCTGCGCAACATCATCGGCTCGATGGACCTGGAGTCCACCCTCACCTCGCGCGAGGTCATCAACGCCGGCCTGCGCGGCGTCCTGGACGAGGCCACCGGCAAGTGGGGCATCCGGGTCAACCGTGTCGAGCTGAAGGCGATCGAGCCGCCGACCTCCATCCAGGACTCGATGGAGAAGCAGATGCGCGCCGACCGGGACAAGCGCGCCGCGATCCTCACCGCCGAAGGCCAGCGCCAGGCCCAGATCCTCAAGGCCGAGGGTGAGAAGCAGGCCGAGGTCCTCAAGGCCGAGGGTGAGGCGCAGGCCGCGGTCCTGCGCGCGGACGGTGAGGCGGCCGCGATCCGGACCGTCTTCGAAGCCATCCACGACGGCGACGCCGACCAGAAGCTGCTCGCCTACCAGTACCTCCAGACCCTGCCCGAGCTGGCCAAGGGCGACTCCAACAAGCTCTGGATCATCCCCAGCGAGGTCGGCGACGCGCTCAAGGGCCTCGGCGGCGCCTTCACTGGCCTGACCGGCAACGGCGGAATGAACGGCGGCGCGGTCGCGGCACCCAGCATCCCGCAGACCGCCCCGGCGGCCACCCAGGTTCCGCTGGACCCGGCGGCCGGCCCGCGGCCCGTGGACACCGAGAAGGGCGCCGCCCGTCCCCGGGTGGACCCGGCTCGGGAGTACCCGAAGATCGACCCGGAGTGATCGGTCGAACCCCATGTACTGGCGAGGGCCCGCTGCCGAGAGGTGGCGGGCCCTCGGCCTTTCGCGAGGCCGGCGCGTACGTCCCGGGGTGTGTGGCGTGCGTCCCGAATCGTGGGCGGGTCTGGTCGGCGCGCGAGGCCGTCCGGCATGATCCCCTCGGACAGGACCGAGAGGAGAGGTGACCCATGACGCTCTGGGAGTCGATCGCCGTCCTGGCGGCCGGCGTCGGCGCTGGGATGATCAACGTCATCGTCGGTTCCGGCACGCTGATCACCTTCCCGGTCCTGCTCGCCGTCGGCATCCCGCCCGTCACCGCCAACGTCTCCAACTCATTCGGCCTGGTCCCCGGCTCGCTCAGCGGCGTGATCGGGTACCGCCGTGAACTGGTGGGCCAGGGCCGCCGGGTGCTGCGCATGGGCACCGCCTCACTGCTCGGCGGGCTGCTCGGGGCGCTGCTGCTGATCAAGTTGCCGAGCGGGGCCTTCGACACGATCGTCCCGGTGCTGATCCTGCTCGCGCTCGTTCTGGTGGTGATCCAGCCGCGGGTGGCCAAGGCCGTCGCGGCCCGCCGCCGACCCGGTGGCGATCCGGACGGCAGCCCGGTGCTGCTGATCGGGGTGTTCCTGACCGGCATCTACGGCGGCTACTTCGGCGCCGCGCAGGGCGTGCTGCTGATGGCACTGATGGGGATGCTGCTCCAGGAGGACCTCCAGCGGATCAACGCGGTGAAGAACGCCCTGGCGATGATCGTGAACGCGGTCGCCGCGCTCTTCTTCCTCTTCACCTCGACCGTGAACTGGGCCGCCGCCGGTCTGATTGCGGCGGGCTCGCTGGTCGGTGGCCTGCTCGGTGCCAAGGTGGGCCGCCGCCTCCCCCCGACCGCGCTGCGCGGTGTCATCGTGGTGGTCGGTCTCGTGGCCGTCGCCAAGCTTCTGTTGAGTTGAACGACTGTCACATCGTGTGCAAAACGGAGGAGTACGCCGTGGCCCTGGAGATGCGTGAGAGCTGCGAGCGCTGCGCGGTGTCGCTGACCGCGGACGGCCTTGCCTCGATATGTTCCTACGAGTGCACCTTCTGCCCGGACTGCACCGAGGCCATGGCCGACAGCTGCCCCAACTGTGGTGGCGAGCTGGTGGCCCGTCCGCGGCGGAAGGCCGCCTGACACCGGAACCCCGGACATTCCGGTAGCCCGGAGTCCCGGCACTCCGGAATCTCGACACCGGACCGACGACCCACCAGGAGCGCGGCGATGAGCAACAGGGCACGGCTGAACGAGGACGAGATCACGGCGGCCCTGGTGGCGCTGCCCCAGTGGACGCGGGAGGGCGACAGCATCTTCCGCACCGCCGACGCCCCGGACTTCCCGGCGGCGATCCGGGTGGTCGTTGCCGTCGCCGAGCAGGCCGAGGCGCTCGACCACCACCCCGACATCGACGTCCGCTGGCGCACGCTGCGCTTCGTCCTGTCCACCCACAGCGCCAGCGGCCTCACCGGGCTGGACTTCTCCCTCGCCGCCCGGATCGACGAGGCCCTGCGCGCCGAGTCGGCGGCCTGACGCAGAACGACCGCGAAGCCCGGGACTGTACGGCCGAGGGCCGAGGGCCCGGGCGGCGCCTCCGGGCGGGCGTGAGATGCTGACTGCCGCATCGGCAGGCGGACGGCTCGGAGGGACGGGAACGGATGGCGCAGGAGCCCTTCGGAGACGCCCACCCCCGGCAGCCGTGGCCGCCCCAGGGCCACCAGGACTGGCAGAACGACGCGTACGGCGGGTACTCCGAGCAGCAACAGGCACCTCAGCAGCCGCCGCAGTGGCAGCCGCAGCCGGGCTACGGCTCAGCCGAGTACGGGCAGCAGCAACAGCATCCGCAGCAGCAGTTTGGCCAGGGCGGCTACGGGCACGCCGGCTATGACCAGAGCGGGTACCACCAGAGCGGGTACCACCAGAGTGGGTACGACCAGTCCGGCTTCGGTCCGACCGGCTATGTCGAGGGCGGCTACGTCCAGGGCCGGTACGACGGCCAGGAGCAGTACCAGCCGCATCCGCAGCACCCGGACCACACACAGCAGCACCAGTCCTACGCGCCGTACGCCACGCCGCAGCAGCCCGCCGCCGCAGAGGGGCTGTACGTCCCGGCGGGGGCGGAGTACTCGCCGGACGGCTACGTGCACATCGAAGAGGTCGAGCCGGAACCCGAGCCCGGCCCCGAGCAGCCTGCGGGGACCTCTCGGGAACAGGCCCCCGAGCGCCAGGCCGAGACCGCCGCACCGTCGAGGGCCGCTGCCCGTCGAGGCGCCGGCGGCGGAGCCGGTTCCGGCGCGGGCTCCGGCTCCTCGCTCTCCGCCAAGGCCCGGAAGGCCGCCGGCGCGGTGCTGACCGGGGAGCACGTGCCCAGCCGCAAGGCCCTGCTGGTGCGGACCGGCGCCGGTGTGGCCGCGCTGGGGGTGCTGGTGGCCGCCGGGTTGACGGTTGGCGCCGAGGGCGGTGGCAGCGCGGCGGCGAGCAGCGGCGGTGAGCCGGGTTTCGCGGTGGCGCACGCCCGGGCGTGGGCCGCGCAGCCCGCCGCGGCCGGTTCGTCCGGGGGCGACGACACGCTGATCGGCAGCTGGCTGCTGGCCGACCTGGTGGTCCGGGCCGACGGCTCCGGGGTGCACGCGTACGACCGGGCGGGTGGCAAGCCGACCTGGTCGGTGGAGCCGCCGGCCGCCGGGGCCGTTCCGTGCGGGCTGTCGGCGGGGGTGAACCAGGCGGGTCTGGGCGCGGTGCTGTTCCGTCCGCAGGCCGATCCGAAGAGCCCCTGCACGCTGGTGACCGCGGTGGACACCAAGACCGGCAAGACCGCCTGGACCAAGACTCTCTCGGACGCCAAGGGCGCGTACTCGGCCCGGGTCGGCGTCACCGAGGACAAGGTGGTTGCCGTCGGTGACGACCGGGCGTTGGCCTGGGAGTCCGCCGACGGGAAGGACGTCTGGCAGTACACCGGCCAGGGCAAGTTCTGCACCCTCTCCGGCGGCGTCAGCGGCAAGACCGTGCTCGTCGCCTCCTCCTGCGCCGATTCGACCCCCGCCGACCAGGCCGTCGCGCTGAACACCGCGGACGGCAAGGTCGCCTGGTGGCGGGGCCTGAACAACCAGCCGAAGACGGTGACCGTGCTGTCCGCCGAGCCGTCCGTGGTCCTCACCACCGGCGAGAAGCCCGAGGCGGACCGGCTGTTCGCCTGGGGTGCGGGCGGCGACCCGGCCGCCGAGATTCCGGTGGCCGTCGACGGCGGTCGGCTGGACGTCGCCCACGGTACGTTTTCGGCCACTCCCGGCGTGTACTTCGAGGGCCGCACGATGGTCACCACCCTGGCCCCTCCGAACGGCGGCGGACAGGTGGCCGCCGTCGGCTACGACCTGGACACCGGCAAGCAGCGCTGGAAGGTGCCCACCGCCGCCAAGGGCGCCGCCCGGGCCGTGGGCATCGACGGCGGATCGCTGGTGCTCGCCGCCGATGAACGACGGGACCAGCCCGCCCGCCTCAGCAGGTTCCCGCTGGCGGGCGGCCAGGAGGCGACCGGCGGCAACTTCCCGGCCGGTACCGGTTCGCTCCTGATCTCCGGACGGGTGCTGATCGGCGGTGGGCAGGTGGTCGTGGTGCCCGAGCACTCGACCAACTACGGCACGGCGGCGGGGTACCAGGCGAAGGACTGAGGCCCTCCGCCCTTCCCCCTCCGCCCATGCCATCCCACGGTCACCCGCCGGTGCCCGGACGCCGGGAGTGTCCTCGGACCGAGAGCGTCGACAGCGCCGAGAGTGCCGAGAACGCTCCCGCGCCCGGAAACCGCCTCACGCCGCCGAGACGGGCCGGCCCGGTACGACAGGCAGCCAGTCGGCGAGGTCCCGGACCTCCGAGCTGCGCAGACCGAGCGCGAGCATGAGACTCGCCTGCGGCGTCGGCACGAACGGGCGGCGCAGCAGCTTCATCCCGGCCTGCTCCGGCGTGCGGTCCGCCTTGAGCTGGTTGTCCTCCGCGCACGCGGCGACGGTGTTCATCCAGCTGTCGGCACCACCGCGCGACTTCGGCTGGAGGTGGTCCACCGTGGTGGCCCGCCGGCCGCAGTACGCGCACAGGTGCTGGTCTCGGGCCAGGACGCCCCGCCTCGACCACGGAGCCTGTTGTCGGAACGGCACCCGTACGTACCGTTGCAGTCTGATCACCCGTGGCACCGGGACGGCCACGCCCGTCCCCCGGATCGAGCGCAGCGGATGCGCCTGCTCCACCACCGCCTTGTCCTGGAGCACCAGGACGACGGCGCGCTGGAGCGACACCGTCGTCAGGGGCTCGTAGCTCGCGTTCAGAACCAGCGTGTTGCGCACTCGGCACACCCTTCCCGCGGGCGTGCCACGGCGGCACGACCGTCTCCACACACGTCACTGCCGCCGCACGGCGGTGGAACCACTCTGAATGGGCCCGTAGCCGTCGAACAACGGAATTTCCGGTATCGGGGAGGGGCCCGGGAGAGGGGACCCTCCGACCCGGTGGGGTGCCTCGGGGAAAACTCGCTGGCCGGAACCGCGTAGGCTCTATCAGGCTGGAGTCGTACCGACCCGGGGCCCGACCGAATCGGGCCGGCACCGGGCGGACGCCCGATCGAAGGAGAAGCGTGACCGTGACGGACATCGTCGACGAGCTGCAGTGGCGTGGGCTGATCGCCCTTTCCACTGACGAGGACGCACTGCGCAAGGCGTTCGCGGACGGCCCGGTCACGTTCTATTGCGGCTTCGACCCGACGGCCCCCAGCCTGCACCTCGGCAACCTGGTGCAGATCCTCACCATGCGCCGCATCCAGCAGGCGGGGAACCTCCCGCTCGGACTGGTCGGCGGTGCCACGGGCCTGATCGGCGACCCGAAGCCCACCGCCGAGCGCGTGCTCAACGACCCCGAGACGGTGGCCGGCTGGGTCGAGCGCCTGCGCGGCCAGATCTCGCGCTTCCTCGACTTCGAGGGCCCGTACGCGGCGCGCATGGTCAACAACCTGGAGTGGACGTCCGGGATGTCGGCGATCAGCCTGCTGCGTGACGTGGGCAAGTACTTCCGGGTCAACAACATGATCGCGAAGGAGGCCGTCGCCCGACGGCTCAACTCCGACGCGGGCATCAGCTACACCGAGTTCAGCTACCAGATCCTCCAGGGCATGGACTACCTGGAGCTGAACCGCCGCTACGGCTGCGCCCTTCAGACCGGCGGCAGTGACCAGTGGGGCAACCTGACCGCCGGCACGGACCTGATCCGCAAGGCCGACGGCAAGTCCGTCCACGCGCTGGCCACGCCGCTGATCGTCAAGGCCGACGGCACCAAGTTCGGCAAGACCGAGTCCGGCACCGTCTGGCTCGACCCCGAGCTGACCACCCCGTACGCCTTCTACCAGTTCTGGCTGAACGCGGACGACCGGGACATCCCCAACTTCCTGCGGATCTTCAGCTTCCGCTCGAAGGAGGAGATCGAGGAGCTGGAGCGCGAGACCACCGAGCGCCCCGCCGCCCGCCTCGCCCAGCGCGCCCTCGCCGAGGAGCTCACCACGCTGGTGCACGGCGCGGAGCAGTACGAGCGCGCGGTCGCCGCGTCCAAGGCGCTGTTCGGCCAGGGCGACCTGGCGGACCTGGAGGCCCCGACCCTGGCAGCCGCCCTGGCCGAGGTCCCGAAGGCCGAGGTGTCCGAGCTCCAGACGGTGGTCGACCTGCTGGTCGCCGTCGGCCTGTCGCCGAGCCGCTCGGCCGCCCGCCGGACGATCAAGGAGGGCGGTGCCTACCTCAACAACGTCAAGGTGACGGACGAGGAGGCCGTGCCGACCGAGGCCGACCTGCTGCACGGCCGCTGGCTCGTGCTGCGGCGCGGCAAGCGGAACCTGGCGGCGGCGGAGCTGGTCGCCGCCGGCTGAGGCCTGGCCATGGCTGAAACACACCTGCTCTGAGCTGCGGCTTCGAGCCTCGAGGGCCGGATCTGGACAGATCCGGCCCTCGGCGTTTGACGATGCCGTCCAGGTGGCCTAGTGTTGAACGAGTCGCTGGAGCGGCCATCCCACTCAGCAAGACCCACTCTCACTCTGATCCCCATGAAAATGGGTTTGTTGGCGTTCCCGCCAACCGGAGCGAGTGTGAATTTCGAGTGACACTCGAAATGCGTTAGTGTGGTGGACGTCGCGAAAGCGATCCCGGCCAGTTACGGGAAATCAGATGAATGAAACTCCGGAAAACGGAGCGGAAAATATCTGATAAGCTGGAAACACGAAAGAACGAAGCCCGGAGGGTCCGCTGGAAGGCGGTCCGAAGGAAGCGTCCGTTCCTTGAGAACTCAACAGCGT
>NZ_JBICZE010000009.1:82955-361222 GCF_043201735.1 Kitasatospora sp. NPDC048286 | reverse complement strand
ACATTCCGAACCCGGAAGCTAAGCCTCACAGCGCCGATGGTACTGCAGGGGGGACCCTGTGGGAGAGTAGGACGCCGCCGAACAATTCTTCTGAATAACCCCCATCCGGATTCCGGATGGGGGTTATTCGCGTTTCCGGGCTTGCCGCGGAACGATGCCCGCCGGCAGTCAGCCGCCCCGGCGGGACAGCCAGCTCCGCCGGCGCGGTGCGGCCACCGTGCCGACGGGCGGCGGGTGGAGGGTGGCCACGGCGCTGCGGATCAGGATGCGCACCCCCTCGGCCGCCGTCTCCGCCGACATCGAGGCGCTCTTCTCCTGGCCGGACGCCTGGCTCGGCAGGTAGGGCAGGCGCGCGAACCCGCCACGCAGCGTTGGGCGTTCGGTGGCGATCAGGTGCGCCAGCCCGTAGAAGACGTGGTTGCAGAGGAGGGTGCCGGCGGTGTGCGAGAGGGTGGCCGGGATCCCGGCCTGCTGGACCGCCTCCACGCAGGCCTTCACGGGCAGGGTGGAGAAGTACGCGGCCGGGCCGTCCGGGACGACCGGCTGGTCGACCGGCTGGTTGCCCTTCCGGTCCGGTCCCCGGACGGCGTCGTCGAGGTTGACCGCCACCCGCTCGACCGTGAGGTCCGGGCGGTTGCCGCCCTGGCCCGTGGCGATGACCAGGTCGGGTTCGAAGCGGGCCACCGCCCGGTGCAGTGCGGTGATCGAGTCGCCGAACACCCAGGGGAGTTCGGCGAACTCCAGGGCCACTCCGGCCGGCGGAGCGGCGGCGACCAGCCGGCCCGCCTCCAGGGACGAGTTCAGGGGATCGCGGCCGAACGGTTCGAAGGCGGTCAGCAGGACTCGGATGATGGCGGACCTCCCGGCCGATGGGAACGTACGGACCCGATTTGTGCCGTTCGAGCGTAGGGCCGTCCCGAATATCCCGGCAAGCCCCGCCGGGCTCCGGTGGGCACCGAGACCCGATGTCGCGTCAGGTCCGGCGCAGCGCACCGTCCGCGCGCAGGGAGGCCAGGGTGGGGTAGCCGTCGACGGCCATCAGCAGATCGGCCTCGGCGAGCAGGGAACGCAGCACGTGGACGATGCCGTCGGTGCCCTCCAGCGCCAGGCCGTAGGCGTACGGGCGGCCCACGCCGACGGCGGTGGCGCCGAGGGCGAGCGCCTTGACGACGTCGGTGCCCGAGCGGACGCCGGAGTCGAAGAGGACGGGCAGCCCGTCGGCGGCGGCGACCACGTCGGGGAGCAGGTCGAGGGCGGCCAGGCCGCCGTTGGCCTGGCGGCCGCCGTGGTTGGAGCAGTAGATGCCGTCGACGCCGCCGTCCCTGGCGCGGCGGACGTCCTCGGGGTGGCAGATGCCCTTGAGGAGGATCGGCAGGTTGGTGAGCGAGCGCAGCCAGGGCAGGTCGTCCCAGGTCAGCGGGTTGCCGAAGATGCCGGCCCACTCCAGGACGGCGGCCTGCGGGTCCTCCTCCGGCGCCTTGGCGAGGCGGGCGCGGAACACCGGGTCGGAGGTGTAGTTGGCGAGGCAGTGGCCGCGCAGCTGGGGGAAGTTGGCGGTGGCCAGGTCGCGCGGGCGCCAGCCGGTGACCCAGGTGTCCAGGGTGACGACGATGCCCCGGTAGCCCGCGGCCTCCGCGCGGTGCACCAGGCTCTCGGCCAGCGCCCGGTCGGTGGGGGTGTAGAGCTGGAAGAAGCCGGGGGTGTCGCCGAACTCGGCGGCCACCTGCTCCAGCGGATCGACCGTCAGGGTGGAGGCGACCATGGGCACGCCGGTCCTGGCGGCGGCCCGGGCGGTGGCGAGGTCCCCGTGGCCGTCCTGCGCGCACAGGCCGATCACCCCGATCGGCGCCATGAACAGCGGGGTCGGCAGCCGCAGGCCGAACAGTTCCACCGAGAGGTCCCGGGTGCTCGCGCCGACCATCATCCGCGGCACCAGGCCCCACCGGTCGAAGGCGGCGACGTTCGCGCGCTGGGTGGACTCGTCCCCGGCCCCGCCCGCGACGTAGGAGAGCACCGAGGGTGCCAGGGCCGCGCTCGCCCGCGCCTCCAACTCGGTGAAGGCCATCGGCATCGTCGGCAGCACACCGCCGAGCCCGCGCAGGTAGATCTCGTGCTGGTAGTCGCCGAACCGCCCTTGGAACGCCGGGGCCGTCTGCCCACCGCTGCCCACCTGCTCGCTGCCCATCCGCCGGCCGTCCTTCCGTCCGCACCCGCCCGGGACCGTCCCGGCGGGGTGCCGTCAGCCCACCTGCCCACCCCGCAGGACGTGCGGGTGGGCTGACGGCACCCCGGCATTCTCACCACGAACCGCGCCGACGACCAGGGTCGGGGCACGGGCGCGTCACGGCGTCGGCGCGGGACGGACCCGGTGGCCGTACCGCCACACCGCGGCCGAGGCGAGCAGCGCGACCGTCCCGCCGAGGAGCATGACCGTGGTCGGGGAGGAGCGGTCCACCACCACGCCGCCGGTCAGCGCGCCGACCGAGAAGCCGGCCTGGAACACCGAGGTGAACACCACGCCGGCGCCCTCCGGGGCGTGCGGGGCCGCGGCGAGGAACCAGGTGAGCGAGCAGACCGGGACGGCGCCGTACGCCACGCCCCAGAGCGTCAGCAGGACGGCGGCGCCCGGACCGCCGGTGCCGAGCAGCGGCAGCAGCAGGGCCGCGGCGGCGAGCAGGACGGTCGCCGCGCCGAACACCGGCCGCAGTGCCCGGGCCGCGCGGCCGCCGGCCAGGACGTTGCCGAGCAGTCCGGCGGCGCCGTAGACGAGCAGCAGGGCGGTGATCAGTCCGGTGCCGGCGTGGGTGGTGCCGGTGAGGAAGGGGGTGACGTACGTGTAGCTGCCGAAGTGGGCCGGCACGATCAGCAGAGTCACCGCGATGCCGGTACGGGTGCCCCGACCGGCCAGCAGTCCGCGCAGCACGCCCAGCCCGGTGACGGTCAGCGGGGGCAGCGGCGGCAGCGACCGCAGGAGGGCGGCCAGGGCGACCAGGGTCAGCGCGGCCATCGCGAGGAAGGCCGCCCGCCAGCCGGCCAGCGACCCGAGGAACACCCCCGCCGGCACGCCGAGCACCGAGCCGAGTGGCACGGCGGAGAAGATCAGCGTGTTCGCCCGGGCCCGCCGGTGCTCGGGGACGAGGCGCGGCGCGAGCCCGGAGCCGATCGACCAGAACGCCCCGATGACCAGGCCGAGGGCGATCCGGGCGGTCAGCAGCGCCCAGTACGCCGGGGCGAGCGCGCTGAGCAGGTCCGCCAGGGTCAGTACCAGCAGCAGTGCGCAGAGCATGGTCCGCCGGTCCGCGCGCCTGGTCGCGACGGTCACCACGGGTGCGGCCACCGCGGCGACGATGCCGGGCAGGGTCATCATCAGCCCGGTCGTGCCGTCGGAGATCCGGAACGTGGCGCCGATCGGGGTCAGCAGGCCGATCGGGAGGATCTCGGTGGTGACGATGGAGAAGACCCCGGTGGTCACGGCGAGGACGGCGAGGGTGCCGCCGTCCCGGGTGTGGGGCTTCGGGGCGGGCGGAGCGGAGCGGGGGGTGGTGCCGGTCGGCATGCCGGAGGTCCTGTCGACGGGTGGTGGGTCTGTGACCCGAAGTCCACCAGTGCGACCGGGGGTTGGGCTGGCGTGAATCCGACGTCAACGCTTCCGCGGCGGTGCCGCGGCCCGGCTCTCGCCGGCGAGGCGGCGCTCCTTGGCGCGGTGGGCGAGCACGCCGAGGATGCGCTGCCAGGTCGGCGAGGCCTCGGCGATCCGGGCGAAGATCACCGCCTGGTTGCCAGGTCGGCTGCTGTCCCGGCCGTGGGCGAGCTCCCAGGCGTCCAGGTCGTCGATCAGCCGGTCCACCCGCGGATCGTCGGGCTCCCAGTCCAGCGACCGGTCGCAGAGCAGGAACAGCCGCGTCGTCTCGGGGTCGTCGAAGCTGGCGTTCTTCTCCCGGATGCCCCGGCGCATGGCCTCCGGGTCCAGGACCTGGAGCAGGATCCAGGTGTCGCGTTCGAGCAGCACCGACCGTTCACTGACCCCGAGCGCGCGCATCCGGTCCAGGATGGCGACCACCTCGGGCGGCAGTGCGAGCCGCTCGCCGCTCGCCAGGTCGGCGATCCGGCGGCGGTGCTCGGTGAGTTGCCCGATCCGGCGCTCCAGTTCGGCGTCGAGGTCGGTGAGGGCGGCGGCGAACTCCTCCGGCCGCGCGTGCAGCAGCGCCTGGATCCGGGCCAGCGGCACCCCGGCGTCGGCGAGCGTCCTGATCCGGATGAGGTCCACCGCGGCCTGCGCGCTGTACCGGCGGTAGCCGGAGCCGTCACGTTCGGGCTCGGGCAGCAGTCCGACCTGGTGGTAGTGGCGGACGGTGCGCACGGTCACGCCGGCGGTCGACGCGAGTTGACTGATCGTGAGCACCGTCCGGCTCCGCTTCTGTCGAGGTCGGGGGGTGAGGTCGAGGTCGCGGTGGACGTCGAGGGGGATCGCGGGACGAAGTCTAGGCGCGGCCCGCCCGGTCCACGACGTCGCGGATCGCCTGGACCACGGCATCGGCCCGCTCGAAGACCAGCTGGCTGTGGCCGGTGTCGGAGAGGACGCGCTGCTCGCCGTCGGTGACCGCGCCGACCATGGCCGCGTCCAGCCGGGTCTTGCCGTCGTGCATCGCCCGCAGGGTCTCCTCGGACATCAGCGCCTGCTGGCCGGGGTCGATGCCCAGCGGGGTGAGCGCGATCACCGGGACGTCGGGGAGGCCGGGGCCGGCCCGCAGCTCGTCGGCCAGGTCGGCCATCGAGGCGCGCTCGGCGATGCCGGCGTGGATCCAGCGCTCGCTCACGTGGTACGCGACCACCGCGTCCCGGACGTCCGCCGGGTAGTCCACCAGCAGTTCCTCGCACATCCGCCGGATGGCCGGGAGCGCCTGCCGCAGCTGCTCCTCGGTGGGCGACATCCGGACGCTGGCGGCCAGGCTCGCCTCGGCGGGCACGAAGTCGTCCCAGTCCCGGTGGAAGGCGTCCAGCCAGACCAGCCCGGCGACGTCGTGCGGGTACAGCTGGGCGAACCCGTGGGCGTAGGCGCCGCCGAGCGAGTGCGCGACCAGCACGTATGGGCCGGGGACGCCCTCGGCGCGCAGCAGTCCCCGCAGTTCGGCGGCGACCTCGGCGGCGGTGCGGGGCAGCGGGGCCTCGTCGCTGTAGCCGGTTCCGCCGCGGTCGTACACCACGGCGGTGGTGAACCGCGAGACGCCTTGCTGGAGCCCGAAGTAGTCCAGGCCGATCGCGCTCGCGCCGGGCAGGAAGACGACGGCGGGCCCGCCGTCGCCCTGGCGGTGCACGTGGAGGCGGCGTCCGTCGATCTCCCGGAAGCCGCCGACCGGGGGGTGGAGCGGGGCGGTGGAAGTGCTCTCGTTCTTCATGCGGCAAGCCTCCAACCCTGACGTAGCGTCAAGGTCAAGCCGTTTCTGGCGGCACCCGGCGGTGGCGGTTCCCGCCGGGCGTCAGCCGGTGCCGTCGTGGGTGCTGGCGAAGCGGTTGCGGTACTCCGTCGGCGTGGTGCCCAGGTGGCGGGCGAAGACACGGCGCAGGGTCTCGTCGCTGCCCAGGCCGCTGTACCGGGCGGCGGCGGTGACGCTGTGGCCGTCGAGGAGCAGTTGCCGGGCGCGGTCGAGGCGGACGCGTTCCACCCAGCGGGCCGGGGTGGTGTGCAACTCGGCCTGGAAGAGCCGGGTGAGGTGCCGGGTGCTGACGGCGGCGCCGGCGGCCATCGCGGGCAGGCCGTGGTCGGCGGCGGGGTCGGCGAGGACGGCGTTGGTGAGGGCGCGCAGCACGTCGCTGCGGGCGGGTGGAGTGGCCAGGGCCGTGGAGAACTGCGACTGGCCGCCCGGGCGCTGCATGAAGACGACCAGTTCGCGGGCGACGGCGCGGGCGGCCTCGGCCCCGTGGTCGTGCTCGACCAGGGCGAGGGCGAGGTCGATGCCCGCGCTGATGCCGGCGCTGGTGTGGTAGCGGCCGTCCTGGATGTGCAGGGCGTCGGGTTCGACCCGTACCCGGGGGTGGCGCTGCGCGAGGGCGGGGGCGTGACGCCAGTGGGTGGTGGCCCGGCGGCCGTCGAGCAGCCCGAGCGCGGCGAGCACGAAGGCGCCGCTGCACACCGAGGCGACCCGCCGCGCCCGCCGGGCGAGGCTGCCCGCGGCGGCGAGCAGCGGCTCGGCGGGGCCTTCGGTGACCAGGTGGTCGGCCCCGGCGACCACCAGCGTGTCGAGGGGCGCCTCGGTGTCCTGCGGTGTGGTGGTGCCCGCCAGGCAGACGCCGTTGGAGGCGGTGACGGTGCCGCCCGCGGGCGACACCAGGACGGTCTCGTACGGGTGGCCGCGCCGGCCGGCCTGGTGGAAGACCTCCAGCGGACCGCTGGCGTCGAGCAGCGTCACCCCGTCGAACACGAGGAAGGCGACCCGGCGCCTCATGTCTGAATCCGAGGGGCATGCGTCTGTACGGACATGGTGACAGCCTACGCCGGTGGGCGAAGGTGGAGAAGTCAGCCGAACGGCGGCGAAAACGGAGGAAATCATGACGAACAAGAGCGTGGAGACGATCGCGGGCGTGCGCATCCCGGACAGCGCCCTGGCCCGGGAGGCGACGGAACTGGTGCGGGAGACGGCCTCGCCGCTGCTGTTCGACCACTCGCGCCGGGTGTTCCTGTTCGGAGCGCTGCGCGGCGCCGAGCAGGGGCTGGACTTCGATCCGGAGCTGCTGTACGTCGGCGCGATGTTCCACGACCTCGGCCTCACCGACCGCTTCGGCCGGACCGACCAGCGGTTCGAGATCGACGGCGCCGACGAGGCCCGCCGCTTCCTGGAGTCCCACGGCATCGCCGGCGAGCCGGCGCAGCGGGTCTGGACGGCGATCGCCCTGCACACCACCCCGGAGATCCCGCTGCACATGGCGCCCGAGATCGCCCTGGTCACCCGGGGTGTGGAGCTGGACGTGCTGGGCATCGGCTACCACGCCGTCACCGACGAGGAGCGCGCCGCCGTGGTCGCCGCCCACCCGCGGCCCGACTTCAAGAACCGCATCCTGGCCGCGTTCACCGACGGGATCAGGAACCGCCCGGACACCACCTTCGGCAACGTCAAGGCGGACGTGCTCGCCCACTTCGTGCCGGGGTTCGAGCGCGGCGACTTCGTGGAGGTGATCCTGGGGTCCGACTGGGCCGAGTGAGCCGAGTGAGCCGAGTGGGCCGAGCGAGCCGGACCGAGGCCTTTGGAGGGCAGCCCGAAGGCCCGGCCGGCCGGCGTCGCCCGGCCGGGTTTGACGGGTTCTCGCGGTTTCCACCACCCTTCCACTAATCGAATAGTGAAAGGGTACTTTGCCGATGCCCGCTCCCGTCTCCCCGGCCGCCCAGCCCTCCCCGCTGTCCCTGGCCTCTCCGCCCGCGCAACCCGCCGTGCTCGCACTGGCCGTCCGGCGCGCGACACCCCTCGCCCGCCTCCCCGCCGTCCTCGCCTGGGCACTGGCGGCCGGGTTCGCCGCGCTGTACGCCTGCGTCGGCGTCAACCGGCACCGGCGCGGCCTCAGCAAGGCCTACGACCTGGGCATCTTCGAGCAGGCCATCCGGGCGTACGCCCACGGCCAGGCGCCGATCGTGCCGCTCAAGGGGCCCGGCTACCACCTGCTCGGGGACCACTTCCACCCGCTGATCGCCGTCCTCGCCCCCGCCTACCGGGCCTTCCCGAGCCCGCTCACCCTCGTCGTCGCCCAGGCGCTGCTGATGGCGCTCGCCGTCGTCCCGCTGACCCGCTGGGCCCACGAGGTGGCCGGGCCGCGGGTGGCGCTGCTCGTCGGCTGCGCCACCGGGGCCTCCTGGGGGATCGTCCGGGCGGCGGCCGACGACTTCCACGAGATCGCCTTCGCCGTCCCGCTGCTCGCCTTCGCCGTCACCGCGCTCGGCCGGCGCCGACCGCTCGCCGCCGCGCTCTGGTCGCTGCCGCTGCTGCTGGTCAAGGAGGATCTGGGGCTGACGGTGGCCGCCGTCGGCGCGCTGATCGCCTGGCAGGCCCGGCGGGAGCGGCACCGCAGTCCGCTGCCCGGGCTCGCCCTCGCCGTCCTCGGCCTCGCCGCGACCGCGCTCACCGTGCTCGTCGTGCTGCCGGCCTTCAACCCGGAGGGCGGCTTCGACTACTGGCGGCAGCTGGACGGCGGCGGGCAGCCCTCGCTCTGGGCGCTGCCGCTGCGGCTCGGTTGGCCGCCGGTCAAGTGGCTGCTGCTGTTCCTGCTCGCCGCCACGGCCGGCTTCGCCGGCCTCCGATCGCCGCTCCTGCTGCTCTGCGTGCCCACCCTCGCCTGGCGGCTGCTCTCGGACAACTCGCACTACTGGGGCGTCAGTTACCACTACAGCGCGGTGCTGATGCCGATCGCGCTCGCCGCCCTGGTCGACGTCCTGCGACGCGTCGACGTACGCCGAGCCAGGCGTGCGCTCGCCGTCAGCGCCCTGGTGACCGCCGTGACGCTGCCGCTCTACCCGCTGCACGAGGTGGTGATGCCCGAGGCGTGGCGCACCTCGCCCCGGCTCACCGAGACCCGGGCGCTGCTCGGTCGGATACCCGACGACGCCACCGTGGCCGCCTCCAACCGGCTGGCGACCCAGCTCACCGCCAGGGCGGAGGTCACCCTGGCGTGCCGGGCGCCGGTGGGCCCCGGGCCGCAGTGGGTGGCCGTCGACCTGCGCGACCCGAGCGTGCGGTCCCCGTGCGCCACCGCCGACACCGCCCGGATGCTGGGCGTCTACCGGGAGCGGGGCTACCGGCCGCTGATCGAGCAGGACGGCCTGCTCCTGCTGCAACGCCCCTGAAGCGCCACGTACGGGGCGTCCCGGCGGCACCCCGCATCCCGGCGGCACCCCCCGGGTCCGGCTTGACCCGTGCGCCGCAGTGGGCCACTATTCCACTATTGAACTAGTGAAAGGCCGAAAAGCCGGTGATCGAGTACCGCATCGAGCGGCGCAGCGGCGTCTCCACCTACCAGCAGATCGTGCAGCAGACCAAGCAGGCCCTGCGGCTCGGACTGCTCCAGTCCGGAGACAAGCTGCCGACCGCCCGCGAGGTGGTCGAGTTGACCGCGATCAACCCCAACACCGTGCTGAAGGCCTACCGCGAACTCGAACGCGAAGGGCTGGTCGAACCCCGCCCGGGGCTCGGCACCTTCGTCCGGCGCTCGCTCGCCCGGCCGGAGGCCGCGGCCGACGGGCCGCTGCGCGCGGACCTGGTCGGATGGGTGGACCAGGCCCGCGCGGCCGGGCTGGAGCGTGAGGACATCGCCGCGCTGATGGCCTCCGTCCTGGAGCAGCGCTTCGACGCCGGGGTCACCGGCCCCGACAGCGGGGCCTGAGGCTCCGACACCGGGGCCGCGCGCCTCGACACCGGGGCCCGAGACGCCCCGGCAACACCGAACGAGAACAGTGGGGGGACCGGGTGGACGACCCGACGACCACGGCGCCGGAGCCGCAGGCCCCGGTGTCGGAGACTGCGCAGAGGGTGGCGCAGGAGGTGGCCCTGGAAGCCACCGGCCTCGGCAGGAAGTACCGGGGCGGCTGGGCGCTACGCGACTGCGACGTCACCGTCCCGGCCGGGCGGATCTGCGGCGTGGTGGGCCCCAATGGTGCGGGCAAGAGCACCCTGCTCTCCCTCGCCGCCGGCCAACTCAAGCCCACCGAGGGCCAGTTGACGGTGCTCGATGCTCCGGCCGGCGCGCCCGAGCTGCGCGCCAGGGTCGCCTACGTGCCGCAGGACAAGCCGCTCTACCCGGGCCTCACCGTCGCCGAGACCATCCGGATGGGCCGCGAGCTCAACCCGGTGTGGGACGAGACGCTGGCCCAACAGATCATCGACCAGGGCGAGTTGAACCCCAAAGTGCGGATCGGTTCGCTCTCCGGCGGCCAGCGCACCCGGGTCTGCCTCGCCCTCGCCCTCGGCAAGCTCCCCGACCTGCTGCTGCTCGACGAGCCGATGGCCGACCTCGACCCGCTCGCCCGGCACCAGCTGATGGGCACCCTGATGTCGGCCGCCGCCCAACGCGGCACCAGCATCGTGCTGTCCTCGCACATCCTCCCCGAACTGGACGGCGTCATCGACCACCTGCTCCTCGTCCAGCGCGGACGCATCCGGCTGGCCGGCGACCTCGAGGAGATCCTCGACGGGCACCGGCTGCTCACCGGGCCGGCCACCCAGGGCGCCTCCCTGGCCGCGGAGTCGGTGGTCGAGCAGCGCGTCAGCGGCCGCCGGGCCATCGCCCTGGTCCGCACCGGCGACCCGCTGGACGGCGAATGGGAGAGCGAGCAGCCGAGCCTGGAGGACCTGCTGCTCGGCTACCTCCGCGGCCCCGCCGACGCAGCCGGCCCGGCCGACGGCCTGGCCGACCGGAAGAACCCGAACGAGGTGGCCGCATGAGCACGACCGTCCTGCCCGACCGCGCCACCGCCCGGCCCGCCCCCGCCACCCCCGGCCTGCGCGGACTCCTCTGGCTGGTTCTCCGGCAGAACCGCTTCCTCCTCTGGGGCTTGGGCGTACTGCTCGTCCTGGCGGTGGCGGACCTCCTCTGGATCCACATCGCCTGCGCCCGCATCGTGGACACCCTGCGCCGGACCGACTGCTACTACCCCGAGTCCTGGAGCGACGCCCACTGCTGGGAGCTCGTCCAGCCGCTCGACCGGCCGAACTTCTGGTACCTCCAGGTCCTCCAACCCGCCGTCGCCGCACTCCCGCTGCTGCTCGGCATGTTCGTCGGCGCCCCGCTGCTGGCCCAGGAGTACGAACGCGGCACCATCCGCCTGATCCGCGCACAGTCCGTCGGCCCGATCCGCTGGTTGGCCGTCCGCCTCGCCGTCCCCGGCCTCGCCGTCCTGGCCCTCAGCGGCGTGATCGCCGTGCTGATGACCTGGGTGTGGTGGACGGACATCGTGCACGGCCCGGTCGCCTTCGACCCGCCGTTCCAGTTCTTCACCTACCCGGCGCTCGGCCTCGCCCCGATCGCCTGGTCCCTGTTCGCGCTGGCTCTCGGCGTCCTCGTCGGCCAACTCGTCCGCCGCACCGTGCCGGCGATGCTCCTCACCGGCGCCTTCGTCGCCGCCACCCACGGCCTCGTCGCCTGGGCCCGCGCCTCCTTCTACCCGGCCGTGGACCAGGTGGCCGCCGTCGGCACCGCCCACCCCACCAACGCCTGGCTCCTCGAACGCGGCGTCATCCTCTCCGACGGCTCCCGCATCAGCACCAGCGTCTGCAGCTTCACCTTCTCCGACCGCAAGGACTGCCGCGGCGCCACCGCCTCCTGGCTCCGCTACCACCCGGCCGACCACCTCGTCCCCATCCAACTCGTCGAAGCCGGCATCCTCCTGGCGCTGACCGCACTCCTCCTCACCGCCGTCTTCCGCCGCATTCGCACGTAGGGCCTGTCTCTTGGATCCTTGCCGGGTGCGCGACGCTCCCCCAGCCTTCGGCCGGGAGGTACCCCCACCTCCGCCTTGCGATGTACGCACCCCAGCGCCGCGCCCTGATCCGACAAAATCCAAGAGACAGGCCCTGAGCCCCCACCGCCGGCCCGGCCGAGCGGAGCGACACCAACCGCGGCCAGGGCCCGATTCACCGAATCGGGCCCTGGCCGCGGCGCGTTCGGAGTGCAAGAGGACTCCCGCAGCGCCGTATGCGGTCGGAAGATCTCACATTTGGCTTCTTGCCCCCCTGGCGGATCAGGGGGATTTTTTCATGCCCCACCTCGTCCGATCGGGAATCAATTACATGTTCGATAGAGGGAATAGAGTTCTATTCAATGAGCTATTTGAGGTGATGGTCTGAATGGCTGCTGAGTAAATGTCGGCCATCACTCAGCAGTTAATCGGCCACTCTTCGCCGAATGGTTTCCGGCGGCGCCGCCTGCCCCCATTCTGGAGCGTTCGTCACCGATCGAAGGGAGAATGGTGAGCGTTCCACGGCGACATGCGGGGGATCCCGATGTCATCGGTCAGACTGCTGCGCTGGTCGGCTTCCTGCGCGAGGTCGTGCAGAACAGCCATCAGCGGCTCCGGGACACGCGTTCCTGGGGTCCGCTCTGGTTGGCCGACCTTCCCGCGAAGGTGCCCCGGCCATCCGGCGACGACGGCCGTCCGTTGCTGATCCTGGACCACGTTCCGCAGGCTGCGGCGCCGGAGCTTCCGCCGGTGCTGGAGGGATGGGTCGACGAGCGGCTCTGTCAGGACGCCGACGCCGAGGACCCGCCGCTCGCGGAGGAAGGCCCGTACCGGACCGGGGAGTCGGAAACGGGTGGTGAAGGCTGGCAGAGCGAGGCGACCGTCGTTCGGGATGAGGCTGCGGACGTCCTGCGGGCGTACGGACCGTGGCTCACGCGGTGGCGGCTCTGGGCCGAGCGGGAGCGGTCCGAGCGGTCGCAGCGCGAGCTCTACGAGAAGGTCTACCACTGGCACCAGCAGTTGGTGCAGCAGGATGACCAGTACGAACTGGTGCTCACGGTGGGCCTGTTGACCTGGAGGGAGCCGAGCGGCGGTGTGATCCACCGGCACGTGCTGTCCCGGCGGGTGGAGACCCGCGTGGACCGGCGGACTGCGCGGATCACCGTACGGCTCACGGACAACGGAGCGGTCCGCCTCGAGGACCGGGACTTCCTGGACACGGACGACGGCTGGGTGCCGGAGCGCGCGGCGGCGTACGACGAGGAGCTCTCCGCTCGGCCCCTCCATCTGTTGAGCGAGGAGGCGCTGGATTGTCTCTCGCAGTGGCTGGACCTGGTGCTGCCGCGGCCGGTGGCGTTCAGCACCAACTGGCGTCCTCCGGCGGGGCCGGAGTCGAGTGCCCGGCTCACCTTCGCCCCCGCTCTCCTGATGCGACCCAGGGACCGCAACGCGGTGCTGAACTTCTACGACCGCATCGCCGAGAGCGTGGTGTCCGAGCGCCGGGCTCCGCTCGGGCTCGCGCAGTTGGTGATGTCGCTGAACCCCGAGGACCGGGCGAACTGGGGTGGTCGGCAGGCGCCCGCGCTCTTCGGCGACGAGCCCCTGTTCCCGGGCAAGACCAACGCCCAGCAGCGCTCGGTGCTGCAGCGGTTGCAGCGCGACACCGGTGTTGTGGTGCAGGGACCACCCGGAACCGGGAAGACCCACACCATTGCCAACCTGGTCTCCGCGCTCCTGGCCCAGGGGCAGCGGGTGCTCGTCACCAGCGCCAAGGACCAGCCGCTGACCGTGCTCCGGGACAAACTTCCGCCAGCCGTGCGGGACTTGTGCGTGCTCCTGCTCAGCACGACGAGCCAGGACGGTGCGAATGAACTCGAACGCACCATCAACGCGTTGAGCGACCAGGTGGCGGTCGGTGACACCGACCAGCTCCGGGACGAGATCCGCCGGCTGACCCAGCGCCGCTACGAGGTGCGCAGCAGGATCAAGCTGCTGACCGAGCAGGTGATCTCCTTGCGCGAGGCGGAGGTCTACCAGCATCCGGAGGTCGCACCGGGCTACTCGGGGACGCTCGCCGCGATCGTACGGAAGGTGCAGGACGAGGCGGTACGGCTGAGCTGGATCGGGAGGCTGCCGGACCGGGCGTCTGTGACACCGCCGTTGTCCCCGGTGCAGGCGGAGGAGCTGCTCGCCTTGCTACGGGAGGGGGCCGGGCAGTGGGCGGAGTCCGGGGTCTTCCCGTCCGCGGACACTCTGCCGACCTCCGGCCAGGTCGCAACGGCCCTCGCGGCGAGCCGGCTGAGCGTCAACGGGCTCTCCCCGGCGGCGATCGAGGTGCGGAACGTCCTGGCCTCGCTGGATACCACCGTCACGGACAGGTTGACCGAGCTCCTGGGGCACGGCCGAAACCGACTGCACCGCCTGGGCGCTCACCGGGAGGCCACACGCTGGGGAAACGAGAGCTGGGTGGACCGCGCGCTGACGGACCGGCTGGCCCGGCGCCACCCCGACCTCTGGCAGCGTGTCACCGATGTCGCGGGCGTGCTGCCCGAGGTGACCGAAGGCCTCGACCGCGCCGGTCTGCGGACGGTCGTCATTCCGGACGGCCTGACTCCCGAGCGTGCGCGCCGCATGGCGGCCACGATCCCGGCCTTGCGGGAGTACCTGTCCGGCGGCCGCCGGCTGCGGAACCGGTTCGCGTCCAGGGTGCAGCGGGAAGCAGAGGAACTCCTCGGCAGTTGCACGGTGGACGGAAAGGTACCGGCCGCTGACGGCGACCTGGGCGCTGTGTTGGCGCACCTTCATGCGCATGCTGCTCTCGCCGCTGTGGCGGCGCGTTGGGAACAGGTGGGTGCGGCGCTTCCGGACGCGCCGCTGGAGGTACGGCTGGCGGCGTTGTCCGAACGGTACCGGCACCTCGCCGAGGTCGACGGATTCGGCCGGATCCGCGAGCAGGTCGACGAACACCTGGTCCGTCACGGGGTCTACCTCGACCTGACCCGACCCCAGGCGTGGCAGGACTTCGCCGAGGCCGTCGCTGCCCTGGCAGGCAGGCAGCGGGCCGAGGAGGCGTCGGCGCGGCTCGACCGGTGGGACCGGCTCCTGCACGGTACGGAGGACGGCGTGGCCCCGCCGATCGAGGCGCTCGCCATGGCACAGGCTCTTCGCGACCGCGATGTGGACCGGTACTCGAAGGAGCTCGAAGCGCTTGCGGCGGCGCAGCAGCGGGACCAACGGCGGCGTCGCTGCATGGAGTTGCTCGAAGGCTTGCGAGGCGCGTCGCCGGCGCTCGCGAACAGGATCGAAGCGGAGGCCGAGGACCCGGCCTGGGACGAACGGCTCGCCCGGCTCCGGGAGGCCTGGGCCTGGGCGAAGGCGTCCGAGTTCATCGACGATGAACGCGCACCCGGCCGGGAGCAGCGCCTCGACGGTGAGCTCACCGAGCACGAGGCGAAGCTGGAGGAGCTCACGGGCGACCTGGCCGCCGCACAGGGGCGGCTGCACTGCCTGGTACGGATGACCCAGGAACAGCGCTCGGCGCTCCAGGCCTACCGCACGCACATGGCTTCGTACGGCAAGGGGAAGGGCAAGAGCTCCTCCCACTTCAAGGCAGCCGCCCACAGCGCGATGCACGTCGCCCAGGGAGCGGTGCCGGCGTGGGTGATGCCCATCGCGCGGGTGGCTGAGATGATCAAGCCCCGGCAGGACGCCTTCGACGTGGTCATCGTCGACGAGGCCAGCCAGGCCGGCATGGACGCGCTGTTCCTGCTGTGGCTCGCACCGAGGATCATCGTGGTCGGCGACGACAAGCAGTGCACGCCCTCGGTCTCCGCGCTCGGACGCACCCAGCAGATCCAGGACCGGCTCACCGCACACCTGCCGGAAGTCCCGGCCCACCTGCGCCAGTTGTACATGCCGCATTCCAACCTGTACCAGCTGCTGTCGGCGCTCTTCCCATCCACCATCCGCTTGCAGGAGCACTTCCGCTGCATGCCCGAGATCATCGGGTGGTCCTCGGCCACGTTCTACACCCCGCCGGGCCTCATCCCACTGCGGCAGTACGGCGGTGAACGGCTGGACCCGCTGCTGACGCGCTACGTCGAGGGTGGGGTCGCGGAGGGACGCGACGGGCGGATCCGCAACCCCAAGGAGGCCGAGGCGATCGTGGACTGTCTCGCCGAGCTGGCCGCGGACCCGGCGTACGAGCACAAGACGATGGGAGTCATCGTGCTCCAGGGCTTCGGGCAGGTCAAACTGCTTGAGCAACTGATCGAACAGCGTCTGTCGGTCCCGGTCCGGGAACGCCACCGCATCCGGGTGGGAACCCCGGCCCAGTTCCAGGGTGACGAGCGGCACGTGATCCTGCTCTCGATGGTGGTCGACCGAGTGCGGAAGATCGCCGGTGGCATGCGCAGCGAGCAGCAGGCCTACAACGTGGCGGCCAGTCGCGCCCAGGATCAGATGCGGCTCTTCTACTCGGTGCCGCCGGACCAGCTCAAGACCGGGGACCTGCGGCTCAACCTGCTCGGCTACATGCAGAACCCGCCGGCGGCGCTGGCGGAGGCGGCGGACCTCGGCGCCGTGCTGCCCGACGTCCGACGCCCACCCTTCGACTCTCTGTTCGAGCAGCAGGTCTACCTGCGGCTGAAGGAGCGCGGCTACCACGTGGTGCCCCAGTACCCGGCGGGCAGCAAACGCATCGACCTCGTGGTGGTCGGCGCGCGGGGCCGCCTTGGCGTGGAGTGCGACGGCGACTACTACCACTCGACGCTCGACCAGATCCGGCACGACCACCAGCGAGACCGTGAACTCCAGCGGGTCGGCTGGCAGTTCTGGCGTGTCCGGGAGAGCGAGTTCCGGTTCGATCCGAACGAGGCCCTGGCAGGGCTGTGGCAGGAACTCGACCGGCAGGGCATCCGTCCGGCGAACTACTCCCGGCCTTCCGCGCCGCCGGGGGAGGCGCAGCCGTGGACACGGCTGGAACTGCCGGAGGGCGACGAGCTGCCCGACGAAGGTGCCGAGGGCCACGAGCCGGAGGAGCCGCACGGCTCCCACGACGGGGCCGGCGCAGGACCCGTCCCCCACCAGGAATCCGACACCACCGAAGGAACGGCATGACCCAGACGCAGAGCCGGCAGGACGACCGCATGCTGGACGAGAACACCCTGGAGGAGCTCGCCCGCGTCGTCGCGGGCGACGACGACCTCCTCTACCGTCGCGGCTTCGAGATCGCGGCCTTCCTCAAGCGGGCCGGCTGGCAGGAGGTGCCCGAGTACGACGGCCAGTACCGCAGGGAATGGGCCACCGAACTGCTGATGTCCCGGCGAGACCAGCCCGGGGAGATCGAGAAGGTGCTGCTCAGGCTGGCCGACCCCCGGGAGTACTTCGAGGAGCCCGGCCTGCTCACCGAGGTCGTGGCAGCCGTCAACACCTTCCTCATCCACGAGGGGTTCCGGCTGGAGAACCCCGGCGGCAGCCCCCGGTTGGTGCCGTGCGACCCGGCGCTGGTCCACCCGACGCACTACGGCTCCACCGAACTGAAGGTCGTCATGACGGACCTCATCGCCGATGAAGCCATGGCGGAACTGCTCCAGTGGCGTCTGGACGAGGCCCGCACGTGCTACGCCAACGGTGCCCACGTCGCGGCGATCATCATGCTCGGGTCGCTGATGGAGGGGGTGCTCCTCCAGACCGTCGTGGAACGGGATCCGTCTCTCCTGGGCCGGGACTCCGAGGACAACATCAGTCTGGACAAGTTGATCAAGGCTTGTCACCGAGTCGGATGGATCGGTCCGGACGCCGAGAAGTTCAGCCACGAGCTGCGCAGGTACCGGAACTTCGTCCACCCCAAGGCCGAGTCCCGGCAGAGCCACCGGCCCGACCGCGACACCTTGAGCATTTGCTGGCAGGTGGTCAACGCGGCCCTGAACGATCTCGCCGACACCCACCCCGACCGTGCCCGGTAGCCGCACCGGGCACGAACCGTCAGCGCACCGCATGATCCGCAACCACTTCGAAGGAGAGACGATGGGGAAGAAGGCGGCAGCCGTACTCAAGGACCTCGTCCGGCCGTGGAACGTGGCGATCCATTCGACCACTGGTCTGGCCGGGAGCGTCGCGGAGGTCTCGGATACGGACGACAAGGACCGGCGGGAGAAGAACCAGGAGCCGCTGCGACGCAAGCCGGGGCTGCGGGAGGTGCCGGCGAGCGACCGCGGGTACTCGATCGAGCTCACGCCGTGGAAGCTGTTGCACACTCTCGGCCGGGCCAACGTTCTGGCACGGCAAGGAGCAGGCCGGGGGTTGGCCGAGCACTGGGCGAGCCTCAAGTACTGCCAGGCCTTGGACGGCAACCACGGGAGCTTCATGACGCTCTCCACGGAGGGCCGTAACCCGATGCGCCACTACAAGGCGGTCCAGTCCGGGGAACTGGGGATCGGGTTCGCCCTCGTCGCAGCCCAGGAGATCCTCGGGCGGCGGTATCCGGGCCACTCGGTGTCGGTCATCGACGCGGAGATCGCCCTCCGCGCAGGGTGGACGTTGACCGGTAAGGAGGGCTCCGCGCACCGGTCGGCCAAGCGCCCGCACTTCTTTCTGGAAGTGTGGAGGCCCGGAGAGCCCTCGAAGGTCGTACTCGTCGCCTGCAAGGGGAGGCACGGCAAGGCGGCGCAGGTGCACGCCCAGTTGTCCACTGCGGCGGTGCACGTCGAGGCGGTCCACATCGGACGCCCGGATGAGACGCCGGCCATGGTGTTCGGTACCGAGATCCCGGGCAAGGAACCCATCACCGTCCACGTGCTGGAAGCAGCCGGAGACGGCGTTCTACACGTGCCCGGTGGAACGGACGGGGTCGACCTGAACCTCCCGGACGATGTCGAACCGGAAGAGCACGCCGTCGTACCCGGAATCGACCTCGCGTGGGGGACCACCGAGGAACCCCGCATGGTGTCCGGCTACCACGTCAGGCCCGACGACTACCGGTGGTTCCGCCGAGTGCTGGCCCACGCGGACGCGGCCGGTCTGCTGGCCTTCACCGGTGGGGGCAAGCCCACTGCCCGCTATCTGTCGAAGGGCCAGGGGAAGGGCCACTTCGACCAGTACACGCATGCGGGTACGGGCATCGTCCAAGACGTCGTGCACTCGGTGCACGGCGTCGACTTCGTGGGTACCGATCACGTGTTCCGGCTGAACGGCACGCGTGTGGAGGCCTTCTCCGGGGTTGCGCGGGACCTCTTCGAGGATCTCGCGAAGGGCCGGGTCGAGCAGTACAGGCGCAGGGCCAACGCGCTGCGCGCGGAGTGGCCCGGCGAGCCCTGGGACGCCAAGTGGCGGGGGCCGGTCTCGTTGAACCAGGACGGGTCGGTCATGGCCATTCGCGTCCTGCGCTGAGGTCCGACCGTAGGTTCGGGCGACCGGCGGTTGCGGTGGAGGGCCACCTCCACCGCAACCGCCGGCGCGTTGCGGCCCCGGACGGCCGTCGGCGGCGGGTGGGAGCATGGTGCTCCTGGGTGCGTGGAATGGACGGAGCGGGCGGTTGGGGGAGCGGCGGCGGGTCGGGGTGGTGCTGGCCGAGGTGGAGGGCCTGCGGGCGGCGGCCGGGGCGGTGGTGGCGGATCACCGGGAGGCCGTGGAGCAGGTGCGGCCGGCGTACGTCGCGATCCGGGACCGGTTGGTGGAGGAGTTGGGGGCCATCCCGGTCGCGCGGCTGCGGGACGTGACCGAGGGGCGGCTGCGGGTCGGGGCGCTGGAGGCGGCCGGGCTGGGGACGGTGCGGCAGGTGCTGGAGGCCTCCGGCTACACCCTCCGGCTGATCCCCGGCGTCGGGGCGCAGACGGCGGCGCAGGCGCAGGCCGCGGCCGGGCAGCTCGCCCGGGCGGTCGAGCAGACGGTGGCGGTGCGGCTGGACGTCGAGCGGCAGGACCCGCTGAGCACCGCCTTGGTGGTCGCGCTCCAGCGGCTGGTGGCCGCCGGGCCGGAGGCGCGGCGGGCCAGGGAGACCGCGGAGCGGGTCCAGGCCGAGGTGGAGCCGCTGGTGGCGGCCGCGCGGCCGGCCCGGGGGGTGCTGCGCGGGCTGTTCGCCGGCCGGGAGCGGCGGGCGCAGGCGCGGGCGGCGGTCGACCTGCTGGAGAAGCTGCTGGTCGGGTACGGGGCGCAGGAGGTCCCGGTGCTGCTCGCCCAGGCCTCGGTCGACCTGCTGCGACCGCCGCTCGACCCGATCGAGGCGTGGACGGACTTCGAGCTCCGCTCGGCCGACTACTACGGCGTGCTCGGCGGGATCGTCGAGGAGGCCGGGGCCGAACTCGCCGCCGCCGAGGGGTTCCTGCCGGAGGAGCTGTCGGACCGGGTGCGGGCCGAGCCGCTGGACGACGCCCACTGCCGGGTCTCGCTGCGCGGCTACCAGGCGTTCGGGGCGCGGTTCGCGCTCGCCCAGCGGCGGGTGATCATCGGGGACGAGATGGGCCTCGGCAAGACGGTGCAGGCGATCGCCGTCCTGGCGCACCTGCGGGCCCGGGGGAGCACCCACTTCCTGGTGGTCTGCCCGGCCGGCGTCCTGGTCAACTGGATCCGGGAGGTCGAGTCCCGCAGCACCCTGCGGGCGTTGCGGGTGCACGGCCCGGAGCGGGAGGCGGCGCTCGCCGAGTGGCTGCGGGACGGCGGGGTCGCGGTGCTGACCTTCGACGGGCTGCGCCGCCTGGAGGCGGCGGAGGTCGCGGAGGCGGTCGCCGTCGGGATGGTCGTGGTGGACGAGGCGCACTTCGTCAAGAACCCCGCCGCGCAGCGCTCCCGGGCGGTGGCCGCCTGGGCGGAGCGGGTGGAGCGGGTGCTGTTCCTCACCGGGACGCCGATGGAGAACCGGGTGGAGGAGTTCCGCACCCTGGTGCGGTACCTGCGGCCGGAGCTGGTGCCGCTGGTCGAGCAGGGTCCGGCGGCCGCCGGACCGGCGGCCTTCCGCAGGGCGGTCGCCCCGGCGTACCTGCGCCGCAACCAGCAGGACGTGCTCACCGAGCTGCCCGAGGTGGTGCACGTGGACGAGTGGGAGGAGTTCTCGCCCGCCGACCTCGCCGCCTACCGGTCGGCCGTCGCGGCGGGCAACTTCCCGGCGATGCGCCGGGCCGGGTACGCGGACCCGGCGGAGTCGGCCAAGCTGAGGCGGCTGCGGGAGATCGTCCGGGAGGCGGCGGACAGCGGGCTGAAGGTGGTGGTCTTCTCGTACTTCCGGGACGTCCTGGCGGCCGTCCGAGCCGCCCTGGGGCAGCGGACGTTCGGGCCGATCGACGGCTCGCTGGGCGCGGTGCGGCGGCAGGAGACGGTGGACGGGTTCAGCGCCGCGCCCGGGCACGCGGTGCTGCTCTGCCAGATCCAGGCCGGCGGCGTGGGGCTGAACATCCAGGCGGCCTCGGTGGTGATCCTCTGCGAGCCGCAGGTCAAGCCGACGCTGGAGGACCAGGCGGTGGCGCGCTCACGCCGGATGGGGCAGGTCCGCCGGGTGCGGGTGCACCGGCTGCTGGCCGTGGACAGCGTCGACCAGCGGATGCTGGACCTGCTGCGGGCGAAGGGCCGGCTGTTCGACGACTACGCGCGGCGCAGCGAGGTGGCGGAGTCGACACCGGAGGCGGTGGACGTGTCGGAGCTGTCGCTGGCGGCGCTGATCGTCGAGGAGGAGCAGCTGCGGCTGGCGGCTACCCACGGATGACCGGCGGTTTCCCACGGACGAACGGCGGTTTCCCCGCGGATGACCGGCGGCGTCCCACGGACGAGCGGACGGCGGTCAGCCGTCCGCGAGCGCGCGCAGGTAGGTGAGGACGGCGCGCACCCGGCGGTGGCCGGTGTCGGGGGTGGGCATGCCGAGCTTGCCGAAGATGGCGCCGATGTGCTTGTTCACCGAGCTCTCGGCGAGGAAGAGGAGCCGGGCGATGGTCGGGTTGTTGTGGCCCTCGGCCATCAGGGCGAGCACCTCGCGCTCGCGCGGGGTGAGCGCGGCCAGCGGGTCGGGTCCTGGGCGGTGGGCCATCAGCTGGGAGATGACCTGCGGGTCCATCGCGGTGCCGCCCTCGGCGACGCGCCCCAGTGCCTGGAGGAACTCCTCGGCCCGGCCGACCCGATCCTTGAGCAGGTAGCCGACTCCGGTGGCGCTCTCGGCGAGCAGCTCGGCGGCGTAGGCGCGTTCGACGTACTGGGAGAGGATCAGGACGGGCAGCTCGGGCAGTCGGCGGCGGGCCTCGACGGCGGCGCGCAGGCCCTCGTCGCGGAAGTCCGGTGGCAGCCGGACGTCGAGCACGGAGACGTCGGGGCGGTGGTCGAGCAGGGCGGGCAGCAGGTCGTCGCCGTGCTCCACGGTCGCGCACACCTCGTGCCCCTCGCTGCGCAGCAGCAGGACCAGGCCCTCGCGGAGCAGGGCGTTGTCCTCGGCGATCAGGATCCGCACGGGATCTCCACTTCCAGGATGGTCGGGCCCCCGGGCGGGCTGGACAGGCGGGTGGTGCCGTCGAACGCGGCGACCCTGCGGCGCAGGCCCGCCAGCCCGCTGCCGGCGCCCTCGACGGCGCCGCCCCGGCCGTCGTCCTCGACCCGGACGGCGATCGTGGCGGCGGTGATCCGCAGCCGGACCAGGGCGCTGCGGGCGCCGCTGTGCCGGGCGACGTTGGCGAGCGCCTCGGAGGCCACGAAGTAGGCCGCGGCCTCGGCGGCGGCCGGTGCGCGCGGCGGCGGGTCGGCGGAGAACGGGGAAGGAGGGGAAGGAGGGGAAGGAGGGGAAGGAGGGGAAGGAGGGGAAGGAGGGGAAGGAGGGGAAGGAGGGGAAGGAGGGGAAGGAGGGGAAGGAGGGCACGGCAGGGAGGACGGGGCGGGTGGCGAGGGCGGGGTGCCGGGGTGCTCCCCGGTGTCCAGCTCGACCCGGGTGGGCACGGCGCAGCGGTCGGCGAGCGACCGTACGGCCTCGGCCAGGCCCCGGTCGGCGAGCAGTGGCGGGTGGATGCCGCGCACCAGGGCGCGCAGCGACTCCAGGGCCTGCTCGGCGACGAGTTGGGTGGAGTCCACCAACGCGGCCGCCTGCTCGGGGCGTTGGTCGAGCGCGCGGCGGATCATGCCGAGCCGGAGCGAGACCGCCACCAGGTTGGCCTGGGCGCCGTCGTGCAAGTCCCGTTCGATCCGGCGCAGTTCGGCGGCGTGGGTGTCCAGCGCCTCGGACCGGCTGGTGGTCAGCTCCTGGACCCGCCGGGCCAGCGAGGTGCGGGGCCGGGCGACCAGCAGCCGGCGGGAGGTCCGGGCGTGCAGGTCGGCGGCCGGCGGCAGCACGGCCACGGCGACCGCGGCGTAGCCGACCCCGCCGACCGCCGCCAGGAGGGCAACCGGCCAGGAGTCGACGGTCAGCAGGATGACGGCGTCCCGCTCGCCCGGCAGGAGCCGCCACCACACCGGCGCCGTCAGCCAGTTGAACGCATGGCTGCACAGGGTGAGGGCGGCGCCCGACAGGACCGTCCCGGCGGTGGCGTGGGCGAGCAGCCACAGCAGGTCCCGGCGCACGGCCGGATCGCGTACGGACGCGCGGTCGCCGTACGGGGTGCGCGGCCGTTCGCCGCCCAGTCGGCGGCCGACCAGCCGCCGGTGGAACTCGGCGCAGTGGCGCAGCAGTCGCAGGGCTGGTGGGAGGAACGGCAGGCCGAGGCCGACCAGGCAGAGGGCGAGGAGGACGAGCAGCAGGCAGAGTCCGGCCAGGGCGGCCAGGCCGGTGCCGAGGCAGAGCAGGAGGTAGCCGGCGGCGGCGGGGAAGCGACGTACGGCGGACCGGGCGGTGGAGTGGACGGTCGACCGGACCGTGGACGCGTCAACCCTGGGCGCCCGCACGACTGTTCAGTGCCTCCGAGTCTCCGGGTCTCCGAGCCGACTTTCCGATCACCCTAACACCGGCCCCGGAACCGGCCGTCGGCTGCGGCCCGGAACCCGCCTGCTGCGGCCCTTCCCCCGGCGGCGAGGGCGCCTCCACAATGGGGCGGTCGATCACGGACGGAGGGGGCCGACGTGGAGTGGCTGCTGGGGATCGGTGGGGCCCTGCTGCTCGGGGTGCTGACCAACCTGGTGTACGACTTCGCCAAGTACGGCGGCTCGCGGCTCGGTTCCCGGGTACCGGCGCCGCGGGTGCGACGGGCGAGCCTGACGGCCGCGGCCCGGGCGCACGACGTGCGGGCGGACGGGCTGGCGCCGCTGATCACCTGGTCGGCGGCCCGGCCGCTGACTCCGGGCACGCTGGTGACGGCGCACCGCGGGCGGGTCGAGCGCCCGCACGTGCTGGACGCGGTCGGCTGGGCCGACGAGGTGGCGCGGCAGCGGGCGGCCGGAGCCGCGGGCCGGACGGCGTACGTCTCGCGGCTGACGGTCGATCACGGCGAGCACGGCGGTGCGCGGGTCTGCGAGGTGGACATCGCGGAGAGCGACTACGCGGAGTGCATGGCCACCACCCGGCTGGGCCGGGAGGAGCCGGAGGTGGCCCGGCTGCTGCGCGAGGCGCTGGACGAGGGCCTGACGAGCTTCGTGGCGGTCGCGCCGCCCACGATGGTCAGCGCCTGCGTCGCGGTGCGGGACCGGCTGGGCCGGCTGCTGCTGCTCCGCCGCTCGCTGGCGGTCAACACCTTCCCGGCGCAGTGGACGGTCGGGATCAACGAAACGATGAAGTACCGCGACGAGCCGGGCGCCGCCGAGGACTTCTACGGGCTGGTCCGGCGGGCGCTGGAGGAGGAACTGGGACTGCTGCCGGAGGACGTCGGGCCGACCGTGATCACCTGGCTGGGCTGGAGCGAGCCGGCCTCCTGCTACACCCTGGTGGCCACCGTCCGGTCCCGGCTCGAGGCGGCCGAGATCGACCGCCGCCGCGAGGCCTGCCACAGCACCTTCGAGCACGACATGGCCGTCTGGGTGCCGTTCACCCGCCGTACGGTCTCCGAACTGGTCGAGGGCGGCACCTGCCCGGACGGCTCCCGGCGCTGGTCGTACCTCGCGCCGCTGGTGGCCTGGGAGGCCTGGCGGGCGGCGCAGCAGGAGCGGGCGTAGGCACGGAGCGGGCGTGGGCACGGAACGGACGTGGACCGAACGCGGGGAACAGGCGTTCCCGAGAACGACCGTTCCGCCTGCGGAACGGTCGTTCCGCCATGACACGCGCCGTACGGACGGGCCCCGGTCAGCCGACGGCGGTCCGCCAGTCCGCCGGACCACTCGCCGGGAGGTGTCCGGGCAGGCCCGGGGTCCAGCGCTTGGTGCCGTCCGGCAGCACGGCCAGCGCCTCGACGCCGGGTCGGCGGGCGGCCCAGGCGAGGGCACGGTCCGGGCCCATGGCGAAGGCGGCGGTGGCCCAGGCGTCGGTGCGGGCGATGCCGGTGCCGGGGGCGCCGACCAGGGTGAGCGAGAGCAGGCCTTCGGCGGGGCGTCCGGTGTGCGGGTCGAGGATGTGGGCGCCGCGCTCGGCGGTGCCGGAGGTGGCCACGGCCAGGTCGTGGCCGGCCAGGACGGCGGCCAGCAAGCCCGGCTGCCGGGGGTCGGCGATGCCGATCCGCCACGGCCCGCCGGCGGTCTGCACGTCCCCGCCGCCGCTGACGCAGTACTGCCGGGCGCCGGAGGAGCGCAGCAGGGCGGCCGCCTGCTCGACCGCCCAGCCCTTGACCCAGCCGCTGGGGTCGAGCCGGCCTCCCGGCCGCCCGGTGAAGTACCCGTCGGTCTCGGTGGCCACCTCGCGGCAGGCGGCCAGGACGGCGCGGACCTCCGGATCGCATTCCTCCGGGGTGAGTTCACCCCGGTCGAGGCGGCTGATGTCGCTGTCCGGCCGGTACGTCGAGAACACCGCGTCGATCCGGTGCAGCCGCTCGGCGATCCGCTCCAGCACGGCCGGGGTGCCGGGGCCCGGGTCGCGCACGGCGATCGAGAAGACGGTGCCCATCACGGGCTCGGCGTGGCTCAGCACGGGCGCCTCAGCCCTTGGCCCGGTCGAGGGCGCTCTGCAGCGAGCGGACGTAGCCGTCGCTGGTGTAGGTGGCGCCGCTGACCACGTCGATCCGGGCGCTCTGGGCGGCTATCGCCTCCTGGTTGAGGATCGGCAGCGCGGAGCCGTTGATCTCCAGGTCGCGCCGTTCGGCGGTCGGGTACTTGACCACGTCGACGGCGGTGATCCGGCTGCCCGCCAGGGTGACCTGGACCTGCACCGGGCCGTACCGGGTGTTGACGGTGTTGCCGCTGACCTTCCGGGTGGCGCCCGATCCCGAGCCCGATCCCGACCCCGAGGCGGGTGCGGAGGCGGACGAGGAAGGTGAGGACGGTACCGGGGCGGTCGAGGGCTCCGAGACGTCGGACCCGGACCCGGCGGCGGACCCCGAGCCGATCACCGGGGCCGGCCCGGGGGCTTCGTGCGGTTTGAGGGACAGCAGCAGCACCACCCCGGCCGCGGTGGCGGCACCGGTGACGACGGCTCGGCGCATGGAATCAACGCTCCTAGGGTGTCGGGCGAGCCGAACGGGCTCAGAAGGAGAAGCTCTCGTGGTGGATGCGCCGCGGCCGCACCCCCGCCGCCCGCAGCGCGCGGACGGCCTCCTCGGTCAGGGCGTCCGGGCCGCACAGGTAGACCTCGTGCTCGGCGACGTCCGGGACCAGCCGGGCCAGCGCGGCCCCGAGGTCGCCGACCTGCTCGCGCGGGCCGACCAGCTCGTGCACCGTCGCGCCGCGCCGCCGGGCGACGTCGGCCAGCTCCGCCCGGAACAGCACGTCCTGCGGCCGCCGGGCCCGCTGGACCAGCGTCAGCTCGCCCGGCAGGGTCTCGAACAGGGCGCGCAGCGGGGTGATCCCCACCCCGGCGCCGAGCAGCAGCACCCGGCGCTGCCGCAGCCGCCGCCCGGTGAACGCCCCGTACGGGCCCTCGGCGCGCACCCTGGTCCCCGGGCGCAGGGCGGCGACCGCTGCGCTGTGCCCGCCGAGGTCCTTGACCGTGAAGCGCAGGAAGTGCGGGTGCGCCGGCGCGGACAGCGAGTACGGGTTGGCGGCCCAGCGCAGCCCGGGCGCCTGGAACTGGAGCCGGAAGAACTGGCCCGGTTCGGCGCGCAGTTCGTCCAGCCGCCGGCCGCTCAGGAACAGCGACACCACGCCGGGGCCCTCCGGCCGTACTTCGGCGACCGTCAGGCCGTGCCGCCGGTCGAGCAGCCACGGCCGCAGCAGCCGGAACCAGCCGACCAGCGCCGCCGTGCCGAAGTAGAGCGCGTACCAGGCGGCCTGGCCGGGGCCGCCGGCGAGGTCGGCGCCGGTGGCCAGTTGGTGGGAGAAGGCCAGCGCCACCGCGAGGTAGGTCGCCAGGTGCAGGTAGTACCAGGCCTCGTACGGGAGGCGGCGGCGCGCGATCCGGGCGGAGACCGCGCCGGTGCCGAGCAGCAGCAGGGTGCCCAGGGTCGCCTTGATCATTTCGGGGTAGTGGAAGACGAGCTCCACGCCCTCGCCGACCAGGCCGCGCCCGTCGGTCAGCGCGTAGCCCCAGACGACCGTCAGCACGTGCACCGAGACCAGGGCCGTCATCCCTCGCCCGCCGAAGGCGTGCCAGCGCGCCAGCCGGTCCGCACCGACCCCGCGCTCCACCGGCGGCAGCCGCGCCATCAGCAGGAGCAGCACGGGCGCGGCGTAGCCGGCCAGCAGCCCGGTGATCCGGCCCGCGCCGGTCAGCCAGCCGTCCGCGCCGACCACCGCCGGGGTGCCCTTCCACCACAGCGCGAGCACGCCGAGCCCGCCCGCGGCGATCAGACCGAGCGCGGCGCGCGGGTCGAGGGCGAACAGCGGACGCGGCGCCGCCCGGTGGCCCCGGTGGTCGGGGGCCGGCCGGGGCCCGGGCCGCGGCTTCGGCGCGGCGGCAGTGGTCATCGGGAACCTCCTCAGCGCCCGGCGGCGGGTGCCGCCGAGGCCGACCACGATCGCACCGCAAGCTCTGAGTAGGCTCTGAACCGGGCCGCCCGCGGCGCCCGCCCGCGTGGGCATCTGAGCAGGTCAGAGCAGGCGCGAAGGCTGCCGGGCCGATGCGGAGGTCTCACCGGTTTCTCATCGGGACCGGCCAGGATGAACCATGCGCAGCACCGACCCGAGGAGCCCTGTGGACCCGAGGAGCCCTGTGGACCCGAGGAGCCCCGTGGACGAGACCGTCGACCGCCCCGACTGGCGGGTCCTGGTCGTCGACGACGAACCGGACCTGGTGGAGGTGGTCAGCGGCGCCGTCCGCTACGAGGGCTGGCAGGCGCGCGGCGCGACCACCGGCCTGGCCGCCGTCGAGGCCGCCGCCGCCTGGCGGCCGCACGCCGTGGTGCTCGACGTGATGCTGCCCGACCTCGACGGCCTGGAGGTGCTGCGCCGCATCCACGCCGAGCAGCCCGAGGTGCGGGTGCTCTTCCTCACCGCCCGGGACGCCGTCGAGGAGCGGATCGCCGGCATCGCGGCCGGCGGCGACGACTACGTGACCAAGCCGTTCAGCCTGGCCGAGGTGGTGGTCCGGCTGCGCGGCCTGCTGCGCCGGGCCGCCCCGCCCGCCGCGGCCGGGCAGCCGCCGCCGCACGCGCTGGTGCTCGGCGACCTCGTCCTGGACGACCGGGCCCGCGAGGTCACCCGGGGCGGGGAGACGGTCGAACTCAGCCCGACCGAGTACGCGCTGCTCGCCCACCTGATGCGCCATCCGCGGCAGGTGCTCAGCAAGGCGCAGATCCTGGACGCCGTCTGGTCGTACGACTTCGGCGGGCAGGCGCACATCGTCGAGCTGTACATCAGCTACCTGCGCAAGAAGGTGGACGCGGGCCGCAGTCCGATGATCCATACGGTGCGCGGCGCGGGGTACCTGATCAAGGCGGCGACGTGACGACCGTACGGGCCGGTGCCGAACCGGCCCGCGCCGCACGGCCGGCGTCCCGCACCCTGCGTTCCGCGCTGGCGCCCCGCACCCTGCGCGCCCGGCTGATCGCCGGCCTGCTGGTGCTGCTCGTCGCCACCTGCGCCGCCGTCGGCCTCGCCACCACCGCCGCGCTGCGCCACTTCCTGGTCGACCGCCTCGACCAGCAGCTCGCCGAGACCGGCGGCCGCTACGCCGCGAGCCTGGAGCACACCGGCCACGGCGCCGGCCCCGACACCCGGGCCCAGACCCCCGGCACCCTCGGCGTGCGGCTGCTGGACGGGCGGGTCACCGCCGCGGGCGTGGTCGACGGGGACGCCGACGACGTGGACGACCCCGGCGACGAGGACGACCGGGTCACCTTCACCCCCGACCGGCAGCACGCGCTGGCCGCCCTGCCCGTCAACGGCCCGGCCCGCACCCTCGACCTCGGCGGAGCCCTGGGCCACTACCGGGTCCGCGCGGTCGCCGGACGGGACGGCGACGTGCTGGTCAGCGGCCTGCCACTGCGCCCGGCCGAGGAGACCGTCGAGCGGCTGGCCACCCTGGAACTCACCGTCTTCGCGATCTCCGTCGTCGCCGCCGGCGCGGCCGGGGCCGCCTGGGTCGGCTTCTCGCTGCGCCCCCTGCGGCGGGTGGTCGGCATGGCCGAGCGGGTCAGCGCGCTGCCGCTCGCCCGCGGCGAGGTGCTGATCGCCGAACGCGTGCCCGACGACGACCCGCGCACCGAGGTCGGGCGGGTCGGCGCCGCCCTCAACCGGATGCTCGGGCACGTCGGCGACGCGCTGGCCCGCCGCCACGCGGTGGAGGAGCGGCTGCGCGGCTTCGCCGCCGACGCCAGCCACGAGCTGCGCACCCCGGTCGCGGCGGTCCGCGGCCACGCCGAGCTGGCCCTGCGCCACCCCGGGCCGGTGCCGGCGGAGGTGCGGCACTCGCTGGAGCGGATCGACGCCGAGGCGCTGCGGATGGGGGCGATCGTCGAGGACCTGCTGCTGCTCGCCCGGCTGGACGCCGGCCGCCCACTGGCCGAGGAGGAGGTGGACCTGACCCGGATCGCGCTCGACGCGGCGGCCGACGCCCGCGCCGCCGGGCCGGACCACCGCTGGCGGCTCGCCCTGCCCGAGGACCCGGTGCTGGTGTGCGGGGACGGGCACCGGCTGAGCCAGGTGGTGGCCAACCTGCTGGCCAACGCCCGGACCCACACCCCGCCCGGCAGCGAGGTCCGGCTGCGCATCGAACGGTCGGGTGGGCAGGTCGAGTTGAGCGTCACGGACGACGGTCCGGGGATCGCGCCGGAGCTGGCCGAGCGGGTCTTCGAGCGCTTCGTCCGGGGCGACCGGGCCCGCTCCCGCGCCACCGGTTCCACCGGGCTCGGGCTGGCGATCGTCCGGGCCGTGGTCCGGGCGCACGGCGGCACGGTGGAGGTGGCGAGCCGGCCGGGGCACACGGCGTTCACCGTACGGCTGCCGTGACGGCTGCCGCCGCGGGTGCCATCGCTGTCGCCGTCGCCGTGTACGACGGCGGTGACGCCACCGATCCGCCCCCGTCTCGTTGACCAGACGGCGCACGGTGTCGGCGGAGGCGGAGACGGGGGAGCGGGCATGGCGGGGAGCGGGTCGGCGGCGGTGGACCGGTCGCCGGAGCTGGCGGAGTCGTACCGGGTCTGCGAGCGGGAGGTGGCCGGCCACCTGGCCTCGCTGCGGGCGATCAGCGACGCGCTGCCGCCCGAGGTGCGGCCGTACTTCCACGCCCTCAACGCCTTCGCCTCTCGCGCCGACCGGATCGCCGACGACGCGCGGTCGCACCCTGACCACGGCGACGCCCGCGCCGACCGGGCAGCCGCCCAGGCCGCCGAGCGCCGGCGCCGGTTCGCCCGCTGGCGGGCCGACACCCTGGCCGAGCTGGCGGCCGACCACAGTGCGCACCCGCTGCGCCGGGCCTTCGTGGACACCGTGCGGCACTGGGAGCTGGACCGGGCGCTGGTCGAGGAGTTCCTGGACGCCACCGGGGCCGACGGTGCCCGCCCGCCCGCCTTCGAGACCCACCAGGACCAGCGCCGCCACCTGCGCGGCGTCGCGGGGACGATCACCGAGCTGTGGGCCCCGCTGCTGGGGGCGCGGGGCCCGCGGGCGACGGGTGCGCTGTCCGCGCTGGGGGAGGCCTGCCAGCTGGCGGACATCCTGGAGGACCTCCCGCTCGACCTCGCGGCCGGCCGCTGCTACCTGCCGCGGGAGGACCTGCGCCGGCTCGGCCTGGCCACCGCCGACCTCGGCCGGAGCGACCGCCGGAGCGACCGCAGCGGTGACCGCCTCAGCGACCGCCGGGACGACCGGAGAGACGACCACCGGGATGACCGCCGGGCCGCTCTGGACGAGCTGGTCGAGAGCCAACAGGCCCGGCTGCACCGCCTGTTGGAGCAGGCCCTGCCCGCCACCTGGCTCGTCGCCCCCGCCTGCCGCCCGTTCCTGCACACCGTGCTGCTCGGCGCCCAGCTCCAGTACGACGAAGTGACCCTGGTGGGCTCACGCGTCCTGACCGACGGCCTCACCCCGCTGAGCCCCGACGGCAGCACGCCCCGCCGCCGCACCCGGTCCGTGCCCGCCGAGGGCGCGCCCGCCCACGTCGCCGTGATCATGGACGGCAACCGCCGGTGGGCCGAGGCCCGGCGGCTGCCCGCCCGGTACGGCCACCAGGCCGGGCAGCGGGCCGCACTGCGCCTGGTCAACGCGGCGCTGCGGCTGGGCGTCCGCCACCTGAGCCTGTACGCGTTCTCCACCGAGAACTGGGACCGCCCGCCGGAGGAGCTGACCGCCCTGTTCGACTCGCTGGCCGACGGCCTCGCCCGCAGCGCGGAGGGCCTGCACGCGCTCGGCGTGCGGATCCGCTGGTGCGGCCGGCGGGACCGGGTGGACGAGTCGCTGGCCTCCTCGATCGCGCTGGTGGAGAGCCTGACGTCCAACAACGGCACGCTGACCCTGACGGTCTGCGTGGACTACGGCGGACGCGAGGAACTGGCCGCCGCGGCACGGGGCCTGGCCGCCGAGGCGGTGGCCGGCGGGATCCGTCCGGAGGAGATCGGCCCGGCCGACCTCGCCCGGCACCTGTACCTCCCGGACCTCCCGGACGTCGACCTGCTGATCCGCACCTCCGGGGAGCAGCGGATCAGCAACTTCCTGCCCTGGCACCTCGCCTACGCCGAGCTGCTGTTCGACCCCACGCCGTGGCCCGACTACGCCCTCGCCCGGCTGCGCGAGGCCGTCCGCGCCTACGCGGCCCGCGAGCGCCGCTTCGGTGGCGGCGTGCCCGCCCAGTCCCGGAAACCCGCGAAACCCCGGAAACCCCGGAAAGCCCAGGAGCCCGCGGAGCCCCGCGGCGACCGGCCCGCTACGGCTGCTGCTCCTTCACGGCCGGGGGAGGGGTGTACACCCCCTGCGCCGTGACGTACGCCAGCACCGTGTCCACGGTGACCGGGTGCGCGCCGAAGTTCGCGGTGTACGCGTCCACCGCCTCCTGGGTGGGGCGCAGCGGGACCCCGCTGAGCCGGACCTGCATCGGATACCCGGCAGGCACCGGCTGGGCCGTCAGCTTGCCCTCCGCCAGGCCGCAGCGGAAGGCCGAGCGGTGCCCCATCTCCGCGCCGCCGACCTCGCACCGGCCGGAGCCCAGACCGTCCTGGATCGCGCCGGCCAGGTTGACCACCTGATAGTCGCCCTTGGAGGTGCGGACGGAGACCCCGCCGTCCAGCGCCCCGTCGCCGCGCGCCCTGGGCGGGTTCGCGAGGGAAGGGTCGCCCTGGGCCGAGCGGATCGGCAGGTGGACGGCCGGGCCCCGTTCGTCCAGCACCATGCGCGCCGGGGCGACAACGTCCACCATCGCGTGGAAGCGGTCCAGTTGGGCCTGTGCCTCGGCTGTCCAGCGGACCTCCACCCAGCCGTCGGTGAGTGTGCCCAGTTTCCCGGCGCGGTCGGTGCCGCCGTCAACGGCACCGGCCGCCGTCCCGGTGAGCCAGCCCAGTAGCGGGCCGGCCAGTGCCGCGCCCAGCATCGAGCGCCGCGTCGTGCTCATCGTCCCGATCCGTCCTTCCCGGGCCGCCCGGTACGGACCCTGGAACGGATCATCCGTCCACCGACCGTCCCGGAGCGCGGCGCGGAGGGTGAAACCACCCGTGTGGGGGGAGCGGGGAGCGGTCCCGGGTGGTTCGCCCGGGAGCGGGAGCCCCCCGGGACCGCTGCCCGCCGGGTGTCCGCTCCGGCAACCGGGCACCCCGTCCGCGAGCCGTCGGACTGCCCGGTCGGGGCCGTCCGGCGGCCGGTCGGCAGACCGATCCCCACCGTCCGGCAGTCCGATCCTGTCCGCCCGGCGCGCAGCCCGGCAGCCCGATCCTGTCCGCCCGGCACGCCGTCCGGCAAGGGATTCGGTCCTCGCCGAACGGTCTTGCGGCGGTGGCCGTTCCGGGTGACGATCACGACCGTGCTGCGAATCTTCTTCGGCGCGGACGACCTGGACCGGCTCCGGGTGGCGGAGCGCCCCGACATGTCGATGGAACTCTCCCTGAGCGTGCACGCCCTGGTCAGCGGGCAGCGCGATCCGCGCTTCCAGGCCTGGCGCGACGAGCTGCGGGCCGTCTGGAACCCGCGCACCGCGCTGCTCTTCGACCTCTACACCCCCACGGCGATCCCGGAGTTCCTCGCCGTGCGGCGGGACCCGGGCGCTACCGAGAGCGCCACCGCGTCGGTGCCCGAGGCGCCGCTGCGCGACCACCTGCGCTCGGTCGGCGGGGAGCGGCAGTTGAGCGCCTTCGCCCGTGGCGTCGCGGCCGGCGACCACCGGGCCCGCAGGCTGCTGGGCAACGTCACCGCCGACTACCAGACCCGGGCGATCGACCCGTACCGGCGGCAGATCGAGACCATCGTCACCACCGAGCACGGGCGCCGGCGCCGGATCGCCGAGCCGGACCGGGTGCTCGGCTCGCTGCACCCGGCGGTGTCCTGGCGCCGCCCGGTGCTGAGCTTCCCGCTGGCCGGCGGCTGCCGGCACGACGTGCGCCTGGACGGCCGCGGACTGCTGCTCCAGCCCTGCGTGTTCGGCCCCCGCCGGCCCGTCATCGCCCGCTTCGAGGACCCGGCGCAGCAGCCGGTGCTCCTCTACCCCGCCCGGATCGGTGGTCCGCTGCGCGCCGAGCCCCAGCCGACACCCAGCCGCACCCTGACCGCGCTGCTCGGCCAGACCAGGGCCGCCGCCCTGGAGGCCATCGCGACCCACGGGCCCTGCTCCACCAAGGAGCTGGCGGGCCACCTGGACATCTCCACCGCTTCGGCGAGCGAGCACGCCACCGTCCTGGCCGACTCCGGGCTGACCACCAAGGACCGCACCGGCCGCTCCGTCACCCACCGGCCCACCGCCCTCGGCCGCGCCCTGCTGGCCGGCCGGATCCCCGCCCCCGACCCGGAGGACGGCCCGGTCCCCGGGGACGACCCGGCCTGACTCCGCCTCCGCCACGCCCGGGGCCCGCGCTCGCGCAGCGCGGGCCCCGGGGCGTTCACCGGGGCGCTCGGGGCCCGGGCCGCGTTCCGACCCCCCGCCCATCCCTCCCACCCCGACTTGAACGCGTTCAAAGTCGTGCGCCATGATGAGGGAGCGCGAGAACACCCCCGCCGCGGCCTGCGGCGAAGGGCGGTCCCGTGCTGCCAAGTCACGCTCCGAATCCCCGTACCAGACCACGGAGTCGACCGTGCGACACCTGCTGCAACGCCACCCCTTCGCGATGCGCACCCACTTCGCGCACTCGCTCGTCCTCACCTACGCCCTGCCGCCCCACCTGCTCGCCCCGCTGGTGCCGCCCGGCCTCGCCCTCGACACCTACACCGACCCCGACGGCACCGAGCACGGCTTCGTCGCCGCCGCCGTCGTGGACACCCGGGCGCTGCGCCCCGCCGCGCTGCCCGCCCGCCTCGGCCGGGACTTCATCCTGACCGGCTACCGGGTCTTCACCCGCTTCCCGACCCCCGGCGGCCGCACCATGCGCGGTCTGCGCATCCTGCGCTCCGACACCGACAGCCGGATGATGACGCTCGGCGGCAACGCCTTCTCCCGCTACCACTACCGGCACGCCCGGATCGGCACCCGGGTGGTCGACGGCACCCTGGAGTTCAAGGTGCTCAGCGGCGACGGCCGCGCCGACCTGCACGTGCGCGCCGACCTCGGCAGCGCCCCCGCCGCCCTCCCGCCGGGCAGCCCCTTCGCGGACGCCCGCGCCGCGCGCCGCTTCGCCGGACCGCTGCCCTACACCTTCGAGTACGAGCCGCAGACCCGCTCGATGATCGTGGTCAAGGCCACCCGCGCCCACTGGGACCCGGCCCCGGTGGCGGTCGAGGTGCCCCGGCTCACCTTCTTCGACCACGGCCCGCTGGCCGGCAGCCGGCCGGTGCTCGCCAACGCCTTCCACGTCGCCGGCCTCGACTACGGCTGGCACGCCGGAGAGCGCCGCACCCTCACCGGAGCCGCCCGATGACCGCCCCCGCCCCGGCCGGCTCCCGCCCGGACGACCGACGCCCGAACAGTCGACGCCCCAGCAGCCAACGGCCGTACGGCCCCGGCCGGTTCGCCGCCTGCCAGGCCGCCCTCTGCCCGTCCACCGCCGGGCTCGTCGGCCCGCGCCCGTCCGGCGTGCGTGAAGTCGTGCGCTACAACTGGCCGATGTACGCGGCCGGAGCGCTCACCGTCGTCGCAGCCGGCGCGCTGGCCCGCCGGCTGCCCGGCCCCGCCGCCGCCCTCGCCCGGACGGCCGCCGCCACCGCCGCCGGGTACCTCGCCGTCAGCACCCTCGCCACCTGGTGCGTCTACGACCGCTCCGAACTCCACCGCTACGACTGGCTGCCCGCCCTGCTGCCCGACGGCCCCGGTGACCACCTGGTGGTCAGCACCGGCCTGGACGAGGCCAGCCGGCCGATCGCCGAGCGCCACCCCACCGCCCGCAGGCGGGTCGCGGACCTGTACGACCCGGCGCTGACGTCGAGCGGCTCGATCCGCCGCGCCCGCCGTCACGCCCCGCCCACCCCCGGCGGCATCCCGGCCCGCCCGGGCGCCCTGCCCGCCGGAACCGGCGAACTGGACACCGTGTTCGCCGTCTTCGCCGCCCACGAACTGCGCCGGCCCGCCGACCGCACCGCCCTGTTCACCGAGGCCGCCCGCGCCCTGCGCCCCGGCGGCACCCTGCTGCTGGTCGAGCACCTGCGGGACGCGGCCAACACCGCCGTCTACGGCCCCGGCGCCTGGCACTTCCTGCCCCGCGCCACCTGGCTCCGCCACGCCGCCGAGGCGGGCCTGCGCCCGGCCGCCGAACGCCGGATCGCCGGCCTGGTCACCGCCTTCACTTTCCGGAAGCCCACACCGTGCCCGAACTGATCACCCTGGAAGCCCAGTTGCGCCTGGTCGGCGCCGCCCTCGTGACCGTCGGCCTGGTCCACGCGGTGCTGCCCCGCGCCATCGACTGGCCCGCCGACCTGTCCGGCACCACCCTGCTGACCCGCCAGGTCTCCTACGCCCACGTCTTCTTCATCGGCCTCGCCTGCGCCCTGCTCGGCCTGCTCCCGCTCTGCCTGGCCCCCGACCTGCTCGCCGGCGGCCGGCTCGGCGCCGCCCTGCTGGCCGGCCAGACCCTCTTCTGGGGCACCCGCTGGCTCTTCGAGTTCGCCTACTTCTCCCCCCGGTTGTGGCGCGGCGACCGCCTGCGCACCGCCGCCCACCTCGCCCTGTCCGTCCTCTGGACCTGGGTCACGGCCGTCTTCGCCGCCGCCCTCTGGCACGCCCTCTAGGAAACCCGCCCGTCACGCCCCGAGGTAGCGCAGTACCGCCAGCACCCGCCGGTGGCCGTCCACGTCCACCGGCAGGTCCAGCTTGGCGAAGATGTTGCCGATGTGCTTGTTCACCGCCGCGTCGCTGATGAACAGCTCCGCCGCGAGCATGGTGTTGGAACGGCCCTGGGCCATCAGCGCCAGCACCTCCCGTTCGCGGGCGCTGAGCCGCTCCAGCGGGTCGTGCCGCAGCCGGACCAGCTGCTGGACCACCTCCGGGTCCACCACCGTCCCGCCGCCGGCCACCCGTTCCAGTCCGGCCATGAAGTCGGCGACCGCGCCCACCCGCTCCTTCAGCAGGTAGCCGACCGCCCGCCCGCCGTCGGAGTCCAACAGTCGCATCGCGTAGGACTGTTCGACGTACTGGCTGAGCACCACCACCGGCAGTCCCGGGTGCTTCCGGCGCAGCCCGACGGCCGCGCGCAGCCCGTCGTCACGGTTGCCCGGGGGCATCCGGACGTCCGTGACCACGAGGTCCGGTCGCTCCGCGCGCACGGCGGCGACCAGGGCGTCCGCGTCGCCGACGGCGGCGAGGGTGCGGTGCCCGAAACGGTGCAGCAGGCCGATCAGCCCCTCGCGGAGCAGGACGGCGTCCTCGGCGACGATCACCCGAAGCGGCACGGTATCTCCACGTGGAGCAGGGTCGGACCGCCGGCCGGGCTGGACACCCGCATCCGGCCGTCGACGGCGGTGAGACGGTCGGCGAGCCCGGTCAGCCCGCTGCCGCGCGCCGGGTCCGCGCCACCGCGGCCGTCGTCGGCGATCTCCAGCACGAGCAGGTCCGCGTGCTGGTGCCCGGAGACCCGGGCATGGGCGGCGCCGCTGTGGCGGGCGATGTTGGTCATCGCCTCGCTGATCAGGTAGTAGACGCCGGTCTCCAGCTGCCGGGGCAGCCGGCCGGGCAGGTCCAGGTCGACCGTGACCGGGATCGGGAACCGGCCGGCCTGCTCCCGGACGGCGGCGGCCAGCCCGTGGTCGGCCAGCACCGGCGGGTTGAGGCCGCGCACGATCCGGCGCAACTCCTCGTGAGCGGAGCCGAGTTGCTCCTGCGCCAGGGCCAGCTGCGGGCCCAGCGGCGAGCCCGGCGGGACATCCAGCTGCATCAGCCCGAGCGTCATCCCCAGGGAGACCAGCCGCTGCTGCGCGCCGTCGTGCAGGTCCCGCTCGATCCGCTCCCGCTCGGCGTCGAAGGCGTTCACCAGCCGCGCCCGGGAGGCCTTCACCTCCCGCAGCTGCGCTCCCAACTCCGCGTCGCGCGGGGCGAGCAGGGTACGGGCGAGGGCCGCGCGGGCACCTGCCCAGGAGGTCACCGTGTACGGGGAGGCGAGCAGCACGAAGGCCCCGAACACCGACCACGGCCAGGTGGAGCCGTCGAGCGAGGAGAAGCAGAGCGCCGGCACCCCGAAGGAGAAGAACAGCACCAGCAGGTCCAGCCACCACAGCGCGGCCGCCGAGACCAGGGTGAAGCCCAGCTCCCGCCAGGTCACCGGCTCGGTCAGCCGGGTGGCCGCCCAGGCGCGCAGCCCCGGACCGTCCGGCGCCCGGTGCGGGTCCTCGGCCCGGTCCAGGTCCACCAGCCGCAGCCGACGCCGCTCGACGGCCGCGACCGCCACGGCCGACAGCACCACCCCGACCAGCGGCGCCACCCCCACCAGCACCACCAGCAGCACGACCCCCGCCACCAGCCCGGCGGCCAGTACCGCCAGCGCCGCGGCCCCCACCAGCACCCCGCTCGCCAGGTACGCCAGTGAGCGCCACGGCCACGCGGAGGTGAGGAAGCTCAACGGCCGCTGGGCCATCGCCTGCCATGCCGTTCTCGGACGCATGCGGAGAACGATAGTGCGGGGGAGTGCCGGGGCGGGGTAGTGCAGGCACTACCGTGCCGGTAGCGCCTGAACCAGTGCCCCCGGCCTGCGGGTTCGCTGGAATGCTCGGCATGACGAACCATCGGGAACCCACGGCGGACGGCCCCGCCGAGCCGCACGCCGCCGCGGAGCCGCACGGCACCGCGGAGCAACACGGCGTGGTGGAACTGCACGACGTCCGCAAGGTGCACGGCACCGGCGAAGGGGCCGTGACCGCACTCGACGGGGTGACGCTCGGCTTTCCGCGCGGCACCCTGACCGCGATCATGGGGCCGTCCGGCTCCGGGAAGTCCACGCTGCTCCACTGCGCCGCCGGCCTGGACCGGCCCACCGGCGGCCGGGTGCTGCTGGCCGGCCTCGACCTCGGCGCCCAGAGCGAGCGCCGCCGCACCGAACTGCGGCGCGAACGGATCGGCTTCGTGTTCCAGGCGTACAACCTGGTCGAGTCGCTGACCGCCGCCCAGAACGTCGAACTGCCCTCCCGCTTCGCGGGCCGCAGGAAGAGCGGGAAGAGCAGGACCGTCGGCCGCGAGGAGGTGGCCGCCGCGCTGCGCGCCGTCGGCCTGGCCGAGCGCGCCGGGCACCGGCCGAGCCGACTCTCCGGCGGCCAGCAGCAGCGCGTCGTTCTTGCCCGCGCCCTGGTCACCCGCCCCGACGTGCTCTTCGCCGACGAGCCCACCGGTGCGCTGGACACTCGCACCTCGGGCGAAGTCCTCAGCCTGCTGCGGCGGTTGGTGGACGAGCGGGCGCAGACCACGGTCATGGTCACCCACGACCCGACGGCCGCGGCCATCGCCGACACCGTGGTCTTCCTCCAGGACGGCCGGATCGCCGACCGGTTGGACCTCGACGGGGACACCGCCCGCGCCGCCACCGCCGTCGCGGCCCGCATGGCCCGGCTGGAGGCGTGATGCTGGTCCTCGCCAACGTCCGCGAGCGCTGGTCGGGTTACCTCGCCTGCTGGCTCGCCGTGCTGGTCGGCGTCGGGCTGATCGCCGCCACCCTGACCGTGTACGAGTCCGCCCGGCCCGTCGTCCAGCCCCGCCTGGCCGCCGCCACCGCGCTGGTGCTCCCGCCGCAGGCCACAGACCGCGACGGCAGCCCCAAGGACCGCATCCCGTGGAGCGCCGCCGAGGCGGCGGCCCTGACCGACCGGTTGCGCGCGGTGCCCGGCGTGGCGGCCGTCGTGGTGGACCGCGCCTTCTACGCCCAGGCCATCCGGGACGGCAGGCCGGTCCCCGACGAGGGCGCGGCCGAGGCGGGCCACGGCTGGTCCTCGACCCGGCTGGCCCCGTACGGGCTGCGCACCGGTCGCGCCCCGGACACCGCCGACGAGGTGGTGGTCGACGAGTCCCTCGGCGTCCCGGCCGGAGCCCGGTTGACCGTCAACCTCACCGCCGGACGCACCGAGTTCACCGTCGTCGGCACCGGGGACGGCCCCGGCTACTACCTCAGCGACGCCGCCGCCGCGCAGCGCGACCCGGGCGTGCGGACGATCGTCCTGCTCCCCGCCCCCGACACCCCGCCCGCCCACCTGGCCGAGGCCGCCCGCACGGCCGTCGGCGACCGGGCGACCGTGGTCACCGGTGACGGCCGCGCCGCGCTCCAGCCCCGACACGTCGAGCACCGGCGCTTCCTCGGCACCCAGCTGATCGCCGCACTGGCCACCCTCGGTCTGTTCACCACCGGCTTCGTGGTCGCCTCGGTGCTCGTCCTCGCCACCGGCCTGCGGCGGCGCGAACTCGGCCTGCTGCGCGCCCTCGGCGCCACCCCGGGCCGGCTGCGCCGGATGGTCCTCGGCGAGGCCGCGCTGGTCGGCCTGCTGGGCTCGGCGGCCGGGTGCCTCGCCGGCCTCGCGGCAGCCCCGCTGCTGCGGGACGCCCTGCTGCGCCTCGATGTCGCCCCGCCGGGGCTCACCCTCAGGGTGACGGCCTGGCCGCTGCTCACCGCCGCCGCGACCGGCATCGGCGTCAGCGTGCTCGGCGCCTGGGTCGCGAGCCGCCCGGCCGCCCGCGTCGCACCGCTGGAGGCGCTGCACGAGAACCGCACGGGGGAGCGGGGGCCGGGCCGGGGCCGGCTGGTCGGGGGGCTGGCGGTGCTCGGCCTCGGCACCGGCTGCGCGGCGCTCACCGCCACCGCGGCCGCGGACCGGCGGGTCAACCTGGCGATCACCGCCACCATGGTGCTGATCACCGCGGCGGCCCTGCTCGCCCCCGTCCTGGTCGGCCCGGTGGCCCGGGTGGTGACCGCGCCGCTGCGGCGGCTCGGCACGGCAGGCCCGCTGCTGCTGCGGGCCGGACTGACGGCGGGCGCGGGCCGCGCCGCCGCCACGGCGGCACCGGTGATCGCGGCGGTCGGCTTCGCGGTGCTGCTCAGCGGCGCGGTGGAGACGATGCGGGCGGCCTATCCGGCCGGCCAGGCCCTGCGGCTCTCCGGCCAGGCGATCGTCACCAACGACGGCACCCCCGGCCTCACCGACGAGGCGGCCGCCGCCCACCCGGTCGGCAAGGCCGCTCTGCCGACCCGTGCCTTCGTCCGGCGTGCCGACGGGAGGACCGTCGTGATCGACGTCCTCGGCTCCCGCGACCCGGCCTGGAGCCGGCCCGGCGAGGCGGTGCTGGGAGCGTCCACGGCGAGGTGGCTGGGCGTGACGGAGGGCCGGCAGTACCCGGTCCGCTTCGCCGACGGCGCCACCGTCCCGCTGCGCATCGCCCGGATCCTGCCGGACGACCCGGCCCGCGGCGACTTCGTCCTCGCCCGGAGCCTGGTCCGCGGCCACGACCCGGCCGCGCTGGGCGACGACCTGTTCGTCCCGGCGGAGACGGGCCCGGTGGCGGTCGTCCCGGGTACGGCCGTCCACGACGCCGTCCGCTACGCGCTGGACGACTACGACACCGACGCCCGGCTGACCGACAGCCTCGCCGCGATGCTGATCGCCGTGGCTGTCGGCTACAGCGCCATCGCCACCGCGAACAGCACCGCGCTGTCCGCGCACGGCCGCCGCCGCGACCTCGCCGTCCTGCGCTCGACCGGGGGCACCGTCCGCCAACTGGTCCTGCTCGCCGCGGCGGAAGCGGCCCTGGTGACCGTTGTCGCCACGCTGCTGGGCCTGCTGGCCACCCTCCCGCCGCTGGCCGGCCTCGCCTCCGGCCTCTCCCAGAGCACCGGCGCCCCTGTCACCCTCCACCTGGACCCGGGGGCCCTGGCCGCGGTGACCTGCGCCTGCCTGCTGCTGGCGAGCACGACCGGTGCGGTGGTGACGTGGCGGTCGCTGCGCCGGACCTGAGGGCACGGTACGGGGGCGGTCGGCCCTGTCAGGGGCTCGCGGGGTGGGCCGGGGTGCGGCGGGGCTGGGGCGGGAGGGGGAGGGTGAGGGCCTCGCGAGAGGCGGGCGGGAGGGCGAGGGCGGAGGCGGTCTCGGCGGGGAGGGGGCGGAGGCCGAGGAGGGCGGTGGTGAGGCGGGTGGTGGCGCGGTGCCAGTCGGGGATGCGCTGGAGCATGGCGTGGCCGCTGCCGGTGACGGTGTAGCCGCAGACCCGGGCGCCGGCGGCGCGGCTGCGGGCGGCGAAGGCGTGGGTGTCGGCGGGCGCGGTGACGGTGTCGCGGTCGCCGTGCAGCATCAGCACGTCCCGGCCGGCGAGCTGGTCGCACGGGTCCTCGGCCGGGCACCAGGGGGCGAGGGCGATCAGGCCGGTGACGGACGGGTGCCCGCCGGCCTGGAGCGCGGCGCGCCCGCCCATCGAGTGGCCGACCAGCACCGTCGGCACCGGCCCGAGCACCGCGGCCAGTTCGTCGAGCGCGGCGGTGGCGTCCCGCGCGGCGTCGGCCCGTTCGCCGTTCCAGCCGCGGTGGCGGTAGCGGACGGTCCCGACGGCGACGCCGGCGTCGGCGGTCGCCCGGGTGAGCCCGCGCAGGAAGCCGTGCATCCGCACCAGCGGGAGGTTGAGGCGCCCGGGCGGGGCGAAGTTGTGCTCCTCGCCGCCGTGCAGCACCAGGACGGCCGCCCGGGCCGTCTCCGGCCGGACCCGCCAGTGCAGCGCCCGGTGGCCCGCCGCGCGCTCCGTCGTCGTACCGCTCACTGCCGCACCGTCCCGTCCGTCCCGCCCCGTGGCCCGTCCCCCGGTCCGCCACTGTACGCGGGCGGACGGCTGGACGGTTCACCCGAGGGAAGCATCCCGGACACCGGGCGCGAGCGGCCGGAGCGGGCGCCTGCTATCCACGAAGGTGGGGGGCCGGCAGCGCCCGCTCGTGGCGCCGTGTCACCGAGTGGAGGACTCCGTGGCTCAGCAGCTCGCTCTGTCCGTCGACTTCGGGTCGGGCTTCACCGAGGCCTGGTCCAAGATCGCCAAGTTCATCCCGCAGTTCATCGCTTTCCTGGCGATCCTCGCCATCGGCTGGATCGTGGCCAAGGCGATCGCCAAGCTCCTCGACCGGGTGATGCGCAGGCTCGGCTCGGAACGGGTCGCCGAGCGGTCGGGGATGGCCGCCCACCTGTCCCGCTCCAAGTACGACATGACCGGCATCGTCTGCAAGGTCGTCTACTACATCGTCCTGCTGATGGCCCTGCAGCTGGCGTTCGGGGTCTTCGGCCCGAACCCGATCAGCGTGATGATCCACAGCATCGTCGCCTGGCTGCCCAGGGCCATCGTCGCCGTCGTGATCCTGGTGGTCGCGATGGCCATCGCCAACGGCGTGCGCGACATCGTGGGCAGCTCGCTGTCCGGTGCCTCGTACGGCAAGGCGGTCGCCACCACGGTCTGGGCGTTCATCGTCGGCCTCGGTGTGATCGCCGCGCTGGGCCAGGTCGGGATCGCCACGGCGATCACCACCCCGGTGCTGATCGCCGTGCTCGCCACCATCGCCGGCATCCTGGTGGTCGGCCTCGGCGGCGGCCTGATCCTGCCGATGCGCCAGCGCTGGGAGCGGTGGCTGGACGGCGCCGAGCGGGAGACCGCCCGGCTGCGCGGCAGCGCCTACCAGGCCGGCCGCTCCGACGCGCTGTCCAACCAGCCGATCCGGCCGACCACCCAGACCGGCCCGGGCACCCCGCCCGCGCCGGGCATCGAGGGCGACCAGAACCCCGGGTAGTACGGGCTCTCGGGCGGGGCCTGCCGGGGTTCAGACCTCCAGCAAGCCCTGCTCCCGCACCAGCCAGCAGATCGCGGTGAGCCGGAGCACGGCGTAGTCGTGGCCGACCGGCTCCCGCCAGCCGATCTCGGCGAGCGCGTCCACGAAGCCCAGCGCGTAGTCCGACAACTCCTCACGGTCCAGGGGCAGGGGCGCGAGCTCCGGCCCCTGCGCGTACAGCAGCTCCCGCAGCATCGCCACGTGCTGGTCGACCGCCGCGACGAAGCCGGGCTCGAAGGCGAACTCGGCCAGCCGGGGCGTGAAGGCCGTCACGATGCCGGGCAGCGGACAGCCGGCCGGCTCGTCGGGGGAGCGCCGGAAGGAATCGTCGGAGGTGGCGAACATCCGTCCACGGTAGGCGAGCCCCGGAGCGGGAACGGACGGTCGTGACGGTTCCGTGCTGAGACCTTGGCCACCCCGGGCGCAGCCCGCCCCTGCTCCCCGCCCGCGCCCGTCGGGACGGGGCGGATACGTTCCGTGTCCCGCCGGATCCGCTCTGCCGATCACCGGGGGCTCCGTACCAGAATGGCCGGCATGGATCTCCGCGTCTTCACCGAACCCCAGCAGGGTGCGAGCTACGACACCCTCCTCAAGGTCGCCCGCACCGCCGAGGAGCTCGGTGCCTTCAGCGCCTTCTTCCGCTCCGACCACTACCTGAAGATGGGCGACGTCGACGGCCTGCCCGGGCCCACCGACGCCTGGATCACCCTGGCCGGGCTCGCCCGCGACACCAGCACCATCCGCCTGGGCACCCTGATGACCGCCGCCACCTTCCGGTTGCCGGGCGTCACCGCGATCCAGGTCGCCCAGGTGGACGCGATGAGCGGCGGCCGGGTCGAGTTCGGCCTCGGCGCCGGCTGGTACGAGGCCGAGCACACCGCGTACGGCATCCCCTTCCCGAAGGAGAAGTTCGGGCGCCTGGAGGAGCAGCTGGCGATCATCACCGGGCTGTGGCGCACCAAGCTCGGCGACACCTTCGACTTCGCCGGCGAGTACTACACGCTGACCGACTCGCCGGCGCTGCCCAAGCCCGCCCAGGAGCACGTTCCGGTGCTGGTCGGCGGCCACGGGCCCAAGCGGACCCCGGCCCTGGCCGCCCGCTTCGCCGACGAGTTCAACCTGCCGTTCGCCTCGGTGGAGGACACCGCCGCCCAGTTCGGCCGGGTCCGGGCCGCGGTCGAGGAGGCCGGGCGCCCGGCGGGCGACCTCGTCTACTCCGCCGCCCTGGTGGCCTGCGTCGGCCGCGACGACGCCGAGGTCGCCCGCCGGGCCGCGGCGATCGGCCGCGAGGCCGACGAGCTCAGGGAGAACGGCCTGGCCGGCACTCCGGACGAGGTGGTCGAGAAGCTCGGCCGGTACGCGGCCATCGGCTGCGAGCGGGTCTACCTCCAGATCCTCGACCTGGACGACCTCGACCACCTGGAGCTGATCGCCGCCCGGATCGCCCCGCAGCTGGGCTGACCCCCCACCGTCCGGCCCGGACACCGCCCGGCTCGGACCCCCGGCTCGGACCGCCCCGGGCCGGCCGTACCCGCGCCGACCTCCGCCCTTTACTCGTTCTTGGGAATGCGCCATGCTCCTAGGGCCTGTCTCTTGGGTTTTGTCGGATCAGGGCGCGGCGTTGGGGTGCGTGCATCGCAAGGCGGAGGAGGGAGCCACTGCGGAGCATTGGCGACCGACGACAACGCGGCGAGGTGCGTGCCCCGGCGTCGCGGACCCGGCAAGGACCCAAGAGACAGGCCCTTGGAGGGGAACGGCGGGGGGAGACCGGGTGAGCGGGACGAGAACGGTGAGGACGGCGGCGGCGCCGAGGGTGCCGCCGCCGCGCAGCACCGACGAGCGGGTGGTCCTGCCCCCGTCGCACGGCCCGCACGAGCCGCCCGTCCGGCACGAGCTGCGCGGGCCGGGACCGGCGGCCCTGCGCTACCCCGCCGGGGACCTGCTGGTCGTCACCGGTCTGCCCGGCAGCGGCAAGAGCACCCTGATGCGCCGCTGCGTGCGTGCCCCGCTGATCGACTCCCAGCTGGTCCGCGAGGAGTACGCGGCCCGGCTGCCCGCCTGCCTGCCGTACGCGCTCTACCGCCCGCTGGCCCGGCTCGCCCACTACCGGCGGCTGCGCCGGGCCGTGCTGGACGGCGGGCCGCTCGCGGTGCACGACTGCGGCACCCAGCCGTGGGTGCGGGCCTGGCTGGTCCGCGCCGCCGCCCGGCAGGGCCGCCGGGTGCACCTGCTGCTGCTCGACGCCGACCCGGCCGAGGCGCTGGACGGGCAGCGACGACGCGCCCGCGGCGTCTCGCGCTACGCCTTCGCCCGGAACCGGGCCGCCATCGCCCGGCTGCGCCACCTGATCCTGGGGGCGGGACGGCTGCCGGCCAGCTGTGCGTCGGCCGTGGTACTCGACCGGGCCGCCGCGCGCGCCCTGCGGGAGATCGACTTCACCGCGTCGTAGTCTCGGCGAGTCCGCGCCGGGCACCGGCGGGCCGGCCGGAGCAGGCCCCGGGCGCGGCCGGGACTCCGTCAACTCCCCCCGTCAGGAGCGCTGATGCGCCGTACCTCCCGGGTGCGCCCGCGTGCCCCCCGCCTGTTCCCCTGCGCCGCCGCCCTGGTCGTGGCGGCCGGTCTGAGCCAGTTCGCCGCACCGGTCGCGCACCGCGCCGCGGCCGGGGAGTCCGCTGCTCCGGCCGTCGAGTGCGCGGACGACGGCGCCGGTGAGACCGATGCCGGTGCGACCGACGACGGCGTGACCGGCGACGGTGCGACCGGTGCTGGTGCGACCGGTGTCGCCGACCGTCGGCCGGCCGGCAGCCGGGCGGTCCGGGACCCGAACGAGGTGAGCGCCGGAAAGGCCCGGGCGATGCAGGCCGACCTCGACCGGCGGCTCGCCGAACTGGGCACCGGCCGGCTCCGGGTCGGCACCCCGACCACCGTTCCGGTCCACTTCCACGTGATCCACGACGGCGACGCCGGGCGGTTGAGCCAGGCCGCCGTCACCGGCCAGATCGACCACCTCAACGAGAGCTACGGCGGCCAGGGTGAGGGCAACACCGCGAGCCCGTTCCACTTCCAGCTGGTCACCATCGACTGGACCGACAACGCCTCCTGGTACACCGGCATGACCCCGGGCTCGCCGGCCGAGAAGGCGATGAAGACCGCCCTGCGCAAGGGCGACCAGGGCACCCTCAACCTCTACAGCGCCCGGCTCGGCGACTCCCTGCTCGGCTGGTCGACCTTCCCGAACGCGTACCGGACGAACCCGACCGACGACGGCGTGGTGGTCCTCGACGCCTCCCTGCCCGGCGGCGCCGCCACCCACTACGACGAGGGCGACACCGCGACCCACGAGATCGGCCACTGGCTCGGCCTCTTCCACACCTTCCAGAACGGCTGCCGGGCCCCCGGCGACTACGTGGACGACACCCCGCCCGAGCGCACCGCCGCCTCCGGCTGCCCCGAGGGCCGCGACACCTGCTCCGGCCCGGGGCTGGACCCGATCCACAACTTCATGGACTACAGCTACGACTCCTGCATGACCCTGTTCACCCCGGGTCAGGTCCGGCGGATGGCCAACTCCTGGGCTGGCTACCGTCGTTGAGGTCTCAGCAGAAGACGACGGGGTAGCGCGGTGTCCGGCCGCCGGAGGCGCGGAACCCGTACGCCCGGTGCTCCGGGGCGGCGGAGGCCCTCAACCGGACGGCCGGGCGATCTCCCGGCACCCTCCCAGGCGCCGGCGGGCGCCCACACTCGAATTGAATGCGGCGGGCCGCTCGCGGCGTGGCAGATACCGACCGTTTGTCCGATTTGATCTATGTTCGGAGGGTCGGGACCGAGCAGGAGCAACCGAAGGAGCAAGGGCATGAGTGCCAATCCCCGGATCGTCGTCGGCGTGGACGGCTCGCCCGCCTCGGAGCAGGCGCTGAGCTGGGCGATCGACTACGCGCAGGCCGTCGGCGGGACGATCCACGCCATCGCCGCCTGGGAGTACCCGGCCTTCTACGGCTGGGCCGGACAGGGCGTACCGACCGTCGAGACCTTCAACCCCGAGGAGATCGCCGGCAAGACCCTCAGCGACACCATCACCAAGGTGGCCGGTGACGACGCGGGCGTGCGGATCACCGAGAGCGTGACGCCCGGCAGCGCCGCCCGGGTGCTGCTGGAAGCCGCCAAGGGCGCCGCGCTGCTCGTCGTCGGCAGCCGTGGCCTGGGCGGCTTCTCCGGCGTGCTGCTCGGCTCGGTCAGCCGCCACCTCACCGAGCACGCGCCCTGCCCGGTGGTCGTCGTGCGCGAGGCCCACGGCGACGCGGAGCAGTCGGAGTAGGCGGGCGGGGGGCGGTGACCCGCCGGGCCGCCACACGGACCAGAATGGAGACATGCCAGAAGGTGACTCCGTCTACCGCGTGGCGGCCCACTTGCACGAGGTCCTCGCCGGGCAGCCGCTGACCAGCGCCGACCTGCGGGTGCCCGCGCACGCCACCGCCGACCTCACCGGCCGCCGGGTGCTGGAGGTCGCCCCGCGCGGCAAGCACCTGCTCGCCCGCCTCGAGGGCGGCCTCACCCTGCACACCCACCTGAGGATGGACGGCCGCTGGGTGCTCTACCGCCCCGGCGAGCGGTGGAGCGGCGGCCCCGACCGGGAGATCCGCGCCGTCCTCGGCACCGACCGGGGCACCGCCGTCGGCTACCGGCTGCCCGTCGTCGAACTGCTGCGCACCACCGACGAGCGGCGGATCGTCGGCCACCTCGGCCCCGACCTGCTCGGCCCCGACTGGGACCCGGTCGAGGCCGTCCGCCGACTCCTCGCCCGCCCCGGCCGCCCGGTCGTCGAGGCCCTGCTCGACCAGCGCAACCTCGCCGGGATCGGCAACGTCTACGCGAACGAGCTGTGCTTCGTCGCGGGCGTGACACCGTGGACCGAGGTCGGTGAACTCCCGCACCCCGACCGGCTGGTGGAGCGCGCCCGGCAGATGCTGGAGGCCAACAAGCTGCGCCCCGGCCACATCACCACCGGCGACACCAGGCCCGGCTACCAGCACTGGGTCTACGGCCGGGCCGGCCGGCCCTGCCCGCGCTGCGTCACCCCGGTGGCCGCCGGGCGCCAGGGCTCGCCGCCGCGTGACCGGGCGGTGTTCTGGTGCCCGTACTGCCAGCGAGGCCCGGCCCCGGAGATCACGACAGCTCGACCAGCGCGGGGTGGCGCGGGTCGTCCACCCGGACGGTGAGGTCGGCCGCCGTGGCGGGCCCGGTCTCCGCCTCGTAGCGGGCGAAGGCGGGCAGTGTCCACTGCTGGTCGGCCGGGGTGCGGCGGGCCAGTGCGGCCGGGCCGAGGGACAGGTGGACGGTCAGCTCCAGCGGCAGCCAGCGGCCGAGCAGCAGGGCACCGTCCAGCAACAGCACGCCGCCGGGCGGGAGTTCGGTGTACGGGGCGCGGGTCGAGCGGTCGGTGACCGGATCGCGCAGCGAGGGCAGCACGCGGCCGCTGCCGCCCGGCTCCAGCGGGTCGAGCACCTCGCGCGCCAGGGCGCCGTCGTCCAGCCAGAGGTCGTGGAAGGCGTCCGCGTCGTGGTGGCCGTACTCCAGCCGGATCGAGGCCGGGCGCAGGAAACCGGCGGCCGAGACCCGCAGCGTCGGATGGCCGCGCAGCCGCAGCGGCTCCACCAGGGCGTCCGCGAGCGCCTCGGGGCGGGCGGCCGCCGCACCGTCCACGGCCACCCGCAGGCGCCGGCCGCGGGCGTCGGGCAGGGCGGCGATGCGGTCGGCGAGCAGCTCGGCCAGGTTGTCGGGGGAGATCGGGCGTACCTGCATCGGGCCATCCTGCCGTGTCGTGAGCTCCTGGCGCGTGGTTCTCGTCGGGGTGCTCGGCGCTCAGCGCAGCGGGAGGGCGTGCAGGATGTCGTCGTGGCCGACGTAGAGGCGGTCCTTGTCGGCGGCGACGGTCCAGACGTCCTTGCCAGGGCCCGAGTCGTGGAAGGTCCACTCCAGCTCGCCGGCCGTGGTGTCGACCGCGCTGACCCCGCCGGCCGCGGTGCCCGGGACGAACAGGGTGCGCTCGGCGACCAGCGGACGGTTGCGGCGGTCCAGCGGGTACGGCAGCCGGCAGGACCAGTTCTGCCCGCCGGACCACGTGTCGTGGGCGGTGACGGTGCCCTGGTCGCGCGGGATGAGCAGCTGCCCGCTGTACTCCACGGGCGGCAGGGCCCGCCAGGACTCACCCCGGGCGGGGGAGTGGGTCCAGCCCGTCTCGCCGGTGGGGAGCAGCATGCGCACGCCGCCGCCGCCGTCGGGGACGTAGATCCGCTCGGCGCCGGTGACGCACCAGCGGAGGTCCTCCTCGCCGGGGGCGGTCCACAGCTCGCGGCCGGTGAGGGCGTCGCGGGCCGCCAGCTCGGCGCGGCCGCCCAGGAAGCGGACGCAGACCAGGAGGGGGTGCTTGGGGTCGGTCGTGGGGGTGACGGGCTGTTCCGTCTGTTCGGTGCGGACGGACCAGAGCACGGAGCGGTCGGCGACCCGCAGCGCGAAGAGGTGGTTCTGCGGCGGGGTGCCGTCGGCCCGCGGGCGGCCCCACGAGTAGCCGTAGAGGATGCCGCGGTCGTGGCCGGCGAGCCGGGTCTGGCCCTGGAGCTCGTCGGGCAGCGGCAGGCTCCAGTCGGCGGCGGGGTCGGTGAAGTGCCGGGCCTCGGCGTGGCCCTGGTAGGTGGTGAAGAGGTGTTCCGGCCCGAACACCACCTTGCCGAGCATGTCGCTGTCGCTGGGCCAGTTGCGGGCGGTCGGCGGATCGAAGACCAGCAGCCGGCCGGCGGTGCCCCGGTCCTGGTCGAGGACCTGCAGGCCGCTCCTGGAGAGGTAGACGGGCCGGCGCGGCGGGTCGGTGAGCCGTTCGGGGGTCATCGCCTCCGGGCCGCGGTAGGTCCAGAGGGGCGTCGGCCCGGACAGCGCGGTCGGCTGCGGCCTGCTCGGCCCCGGCGACGGGAGCACCCCGACGCCACCCGAACGGCCGAGCGCCCAGGCGGCCCCGCCCGCCGCGAGCACCCCGGCCCCGACCAGCAGCCCGCGCCGGCTGGGCCGCAGACGCTCCCCGCCGCCCGCGACCACGTCCGCGGAGGCCTCGCCGCCCGCCGTTTCCCCGTCCCACTGCCACGACGTTCCGTGTGCGGACTTCTCGGACGACGGCGACTGCATGCGGTTCCCACTTCCCCACCCGGCGGCCTCGCGCCGCCACCCGCCCGGAGAATATCGAACGGGAATCGGTCGACGGGCCGCCGACCGGACCCGGCCCCGTCCCCCGGTGTCAGTGCCTCTTCCGCGGGTGGTCCGCCAGGTCGGCGAGGACGTCGGCGTGGCAGGGGAGCGGGGCGCACCAGCAGCCGAGGCGGTGGCCGCGCAGGGGCGGGACGAGGGCGAGCAGCTCGGGGCGGGCGAGCAGGTGGTCGCGGTACCTGACGACCATCTCCTCGCGGGTGAGGTCGGGCCCGGGGCGGTACGGGCAGTGCAGCGGGGACTCGGCCAGGTGCCGGCCGCCGCGGTGCATGGCGCGGCCGACGTAGACGACGTCCTCGTACCCGGGGTCGTCGCGGTGGCCCTTGAGGTTGACCACGGTGGTGCGGCGGGATTCGCTCGGCATGCCGTCCATGCTGGGGCAGGCCGGGCCCCGGGGCAGCTCGGGGCCGGTGCGCACTCGCCTTGACACCGTTCCGGGCCGGGCGTAGCAAAAGAGCATGTGCCATCCGCACGCGACCGGTGGGGCCCCTGGTGCGCGGACCGGTCCCGACCGGCCGCCGGGGCCCGGGGCCGGCGCGGAGCCGGGCCGGTCCGTCCGGGACCCGGCCCGGCAGGCGGAGCAGCGGCGGGACGAGCTGTTCGCCGGGGCGGTGCGCCGGGTGCTCGGCACCACCGAGGCGTACGGGGCGCTGGTGTACCTGCGCTCGCGGGACCGCCGGTCGCTGGTGCTGCGCACGATCGCGGGCGTGCCGCCGACGGTGATGAGCCCGTTCCGGCGGGTGGCCGCCGCGGGGCCGATGCCGGTCGCGGTCTGCTTCCGGACCGGGCACGTGATCACCCTGACCGACACCGAGGACACCATGCGGCGCTTCCCGCAGCTCGCGGTCGGCCTGCCGTACGACTTCGCCTCCGCCTGTGTGCCGGTGGGGTGCGGCGAGGAGCGGTTCGGGGTGCTGAGCGGGCTGTGGCCCGCCTCGGACGAGGGGCCGCCGGAGCCCGCCGCGCGGCAGCTCGCCGAGGTGGCGGACCAACTCGGCCGGGAGCTGGCCGAGTTGGCGGAACCTGGACAGTCCGTGGAGCCGGGCGGCGAGGTGGCCGTGGTGGAGGCGCCGTCGTCGACGGTGCCGACCACCCGGGTCGGGCTGTTCGACTGGAACGTGGCCACCGGGGCGCTCGCCGCCGACGACCGCTTCCGGGAGATCTTCGGCTTCGGGCCGGGCGAGTTCGACGGCACGGTGGCCGCGCTGAACCACCGGATCGCGCCCGGCGACCTGCCGGAGTTCCGGGCCGCCGCCCGCGTCGCGCTGGAGCACGGCGAGGTGCTGGCCGCCCGCGTCCGGGTGCTCGGGCGGGACGGCCTGCCGTACCCGGTGGAACTGTGGGCCCGGGTGCCCGTGGCGATCTCCGACGGCCGGACCCACCTGGTCGGCGCGGTGCTGGACGTGCGGTCCCTGACCGCCGCCGCGGCCGCCGTCGAGCGGCTGCACGAGGGCGTGTTCTCGCTCGACCCGGACGGCCGGATCGGCTACGCCAACCGCGCCGTCGAGCCGCTGCTCGGGGCCCGCCGCGAGGACCTGCTCGGCCACAGCCCCTGGGACGTGCTGCCCTGGCTCGCCGACCCCTTCTATGAGAACCGCTACCGCGCCGCCCTGTTCTCCCAGCAGCCCACCGCCTTCCTGGCCGACCGCCCGCCGGACGGCTGGCTCGCCTTCTCGCTCTACCCGGACGCGCACGGCGTCACCGGCCGGGTGGTCGCGGCCGAGGCGCCGCCGGGCGCCGACGAGCCGATCGTCACCCCGCCGCCCGCCACCCGCACCGGGGTGGGCGACAGCGTGAGCGGCACCCACCACCTGCTGCAGCTGGCCAGCGCGCTCACCGAGGCGGTCACCGTCCGGGACGTGTGCCGGGCGGTGGCCGAGGAGATCCTGCCGGCCTGCGGCGGCCAGGAGCTCGCCATCTACGCGGTGCGCGAGCAGTGCCTGAACCTGCTCCTGCAGACCGGCTACCCGGCCGGCTTCCTGGACGCCTTCGAGGGTCTGTCGATCGACGCCCGGGTGCCCGGCTCGGAGACGCTCAGCACCGGCACCCCGATCTTCTTCGAGTCGGTGCGAGAACTCGCCGCCACCTACCCCGGCCTCGCCCTGGACGAGATGGGCGCCTGGGCCTTCCTGCCGCTCATCGCCTCCGGCCGTCCGATCGGCAGCTGCATCATCGGCTTCGAGCGCCCGCGCCCCTTCACCGTCGAGGAGCGCGGCCTGCTCACCGCGCTCGGCGGCTTCATCGCCCAGGCCCTGGAACGCGCCCGGCTGTACGACGCCGAGTTCGCCCTGGCCCGCGGCCTGCAGCAGGCGCTGCTGCCGCACCGGCTGCCCGAGGTGCCCGGCATCCGGATCACCGCCCGCTACCTGCCCGGCACCCAGGGCATGGAGATCGGCGGCGACTGGTACGACGCGATCGTCACCGGCCCGGACGTCACCCTGGTGATCGGCGACGTCGAGGGCCACAGCGTCGGCGCGGCCGCCACCATGGGGCAGCTGCGCAGCGCCGTGCGCGCCTTCGCCACCGGCGGCGACCCGCCCGACGAGGTGCTCGCCCGCACCAACCGGCTGCTGCTCGACCTCGACCCCGGGCTGCTCGCCAGCTGCTGCCTCGTCCGGCTCACCCCGGCCGCCGGCCTCGCCAGGATCGCCCGGGCCGGGCACCTCCCGCCGGTGCTGCGCCACCCCGGCGGGCGGGCCGAGGCGCTGTACGTCCCGGGCGGGCCGCTGCTCGGGGTGGTCGAGCGGGCCGACTACCCGGTCAGCGACCTGCGGCTGGGCAGCGGCGCCGTGCTCGCCCTCTACACCGACGGGCTGGTGGAGGACCCGGCGGTGGCGATCGACCAGGGCGTGGACCGGCTGCGGGCCGCGCTGGCCCGGGCCGCGGCCGGGGAGGGACTGGAGCAGGCGGCCGAGCGGCTGCTGCGCGAGGTCGGCTCGACCCGCCGGGTGGACGACGTGGCGCTGCTGCTCACGGCCTTCCGCTGATGCGGCCCACGGCCGGGCGGCCGCCGACCGTGACCAGGCGACTTTCGTCGTTGCGGGGCGGAGACGAAGGAGGACGGCGGGCGCCGCGGCCGGACCGATAGCCTCGACGGGTGGAAGCGATCGCGCGGGCCTGGAACACGGCGGTACGGACGGCTCTGCCGGGGCCCTGGCGGCCCCGGCGGGTGGTGGGCGAGGCGGTGCTCGCCCTGCTGATGGGCGGTTTCGCCGCACTGCTGGAGCTGCTCTCCAACAGCGGCCTGGCGGTGCCCTTCGGTCTCGCCGTCGCGGTGCTGTTCGTCCTGCGCAAGGGCCTGCCGGCCACCGTACTGCTCACCACCGCGGCGCTGGCCGGCTGGGCGGTCGGGCCGATGCCGATGCTGGTGTGCGCGGGCTGGACGGCCGGCGCGCGGATCCGCCGGGTCTGGTCGCTGGTCGCCGCCTTCGTCGTCGGCTGGGTGCTGTTCACGGTGACGGGCGTGGTGAAGGACGTCGCCTCGCTCTCGCCGAAGTTCGTCCTGTCGCTGTCGCTCGGCTTCTTCCTGGTGTCCGCCGTGCTGCCGGCGCTCTACGGCCGCTACCGGGCGCAGCGCCGCGCCCTGCTGGACGCGCTGCGCGAGCGCAACGAGCAGCTGCTGCGCGAGCGGGTCATGGTGGTGCACCAGGCGCGGCTGCGTGAGCGGCACCGGATCGCCCAGGACATGCACGACAGCCTGGGCCACCAGCTGGCGCTGATCTCGGTGCACTCGGGCGCGCTGGAGGTGGACCGCACGCTCACCGACCGGCAGCGCGAGGCCGTCGGGGTGCTGCGCCAGGCGGCGGTCGCGGCGATGCGCGAGCTGCGCGAGGTGGTCGGGGTGTTGCACGACGAGTCGACGGCGCTGCCGCCCACCGCCGGGACGACCGCCGCCGGGGCGCCGGCCCGCGGCGGGGTGGACGGGGTCGAGGGGCTGGTGGAGTCCTCCCGGTCGGCCGGGGCGCGGATCGACTTCACCCTGGAGGGCGAGCGGCGTCCGCTGTCGGCCGCCGTCGACCACGCGGCGTACCGGATCGTGCAGGAGGCGCTCACCAACGCCCACAAGCACGCGCCCGGTGCGCCGATCGGCGTCGCGCTGCGGTACGAGCCGGACGCGCTGGTGGTGGAGGTGACCAACGCCCGCGCGCCGGAGCTCGTGGGGTCACGTGTCGGCGCGGGCGCGGCGGTGAGCGGCGGTCAGGGGCTGGCCGGCCTGCGGGAGCGCGCCCGGCTGGTCGGCGGCATGGTGCACGCCGGGCCCACGCCGGAGCAGGGCTTCCGGCTGGCGGGGGTGCTGCCGTACGAGGGGGCGGAGCAGGACGCGGCGGCGGACGCGGCCGAGGACTGGATGGTGGACGGGCTGCCGCCCGTCGAGGAGTCGGAGCGCGGGCGGCGCAGCCCGGCGATCGGCTGCGCCCTCGGGGTGGTCGCGGTGGTGGTGATCGTGCTCGGCCTGCTGGTCTGGGGCGTGGTCGCCATCGTCCGGGGCACCAACGACGCGACGGTGCAGAAACCGATGTACGACCAGATCAGGGTCGGCACCACCGAGGCCGAGGTGATGCAGACGCTGCCGCGCGGCAACGACTTCTTCACCGACACCTATAAGGGGACGGGGCCCGAGGTGCCGGCGGGCGCGCACTGCCGCTGGTACGTCCTGAACGGTGCGCCCGGCGCCGGCTGGAACGAGGAGCACGTGGCGCGATTCTGCTTCCGGGACGGGGCGTTGGTGGAGAAACAGGAGTACGTCGCCCGGGGCTGAGTGCCCCCGTGCGCGGGCGGGTGCTCCCGTGGCGCGGGCGGTTGCTCCGGTGAGTCGGGCCGGGCCGGTTTCGGAGCGGGCCGGTCCGGATCGGGGTGGTTCGGAGCGGTCTCTCCGGGATGTGAGGATGGTGCCGCAGCCGAAGAGCACCGTTCGAGGGGAATGACCAGCGTGATCCGAGTCCTCGTCGCCGACGACGAGCCGCTGATCCGGGCCGGAATCAGGATGATCCTCGGATCCGCCGACGACATCGAGGTGGTCGCGGAGGCCGCGGACGGGCGCGAGGCGCTGGAGCTCGCGCGGGCGCACCGGGTGGACGTGGTGCTGCTGGACATTCAGATGCCGGTGATGGACGGGCTGACGGCACTCGGGGAACTGGCGAAGGTCGCCCCCGGCGCGCGGGCGCTGATCCTCACCACCTTCGGGGAGCGCGAGAACGTCCTGCGCGCCGTGTCCGAGGGCGGTGCCGGCTTCCTGCTCAAGGACACCGCGCCGAACGAGCTGATCCAGGCCGTCCGGGCGGCGGCGGGCGGGAACGCCTTCCTCTCCCCGGCCGCCACCCGGCACATCGTCGACTCGCTGGCCTCCGGGCGCAGCGCCTCGCTGGCCGCCCGCGCGGTGGCGGCGCGGCGCCGGCTGGAGGTGCTCACCCCGCGTGAGCTGGAGGTGTTGGCGCTGCTCGGAGAGGGTCTGTCCAACGCCGACGCGGGGGCGCGGATCCACATGAGCGAGGCGACGGTGAAGACCTACGTCAGCCGGATCCTGGCCAAGCTGGGCTGCGAGAACCGGGTCCAGGCGGCGCTGCTGGCGCGGGATGCGGAGCTCGACGGCCGTAACTGAGGGTCATTTTTCACTCGCCCTCCGTGTCGAGCGTGACGGATGCCACTCGGCAGCCATGCGGAACAGGGAACTCCGGCTCCGGTGGTGACGGTGCGTCAGTCGGCGATTCCTCTGCGTGGATGGTGTGTCAGCTTTCTCGGAGGGATAGGTGTGAGCGAGGGCACGAAAATTGACCGTTTGATCTAGAAAATACGGTCAAAAGCTTTCAAATCGGGCGCAATTTCTTGATCGATACCGCCGGTAACAGTCAACTGACCTGCGAGGTCCAAGAATTGCTTGCTGCGTCCGGGTGATGCCCCCTAGCTTCATTGGCGGCGCAACGAGCGCCACCCGGGTTCACCCCGACGCACTGCCCGCCGACTGACCCGCGGCGCGAGGGCGGTGCCCGCCGACGAGGCCGGCTCGAACAGGCCGTCGGCGTGCGGAGGTGACCGGGGCGGCACGGCACGTCCGACACGTGTCCGGCCGCCCGTCGAGTGAGGTGAGCAAAAGACCGCCGGCCCATGTCCCGGGCCTGGTTCCGCATGCCCGCCCGGGACTTGTCGAGAGGACCTGTATGAATCCCCGTCACGAGACCGCCGCTGCCACCGACACCACCGCCACCGTCAAGCGCCACCGCGTTCGGATGGCGGTCATCGCGGGCGCCGCCGTCGCGGCCCTGCCGGTGGCCGGCCTCGTCACGGCCACCTCGGCCTCCGCCGCTACCGGCTCGACCTGGGACGCCGTCGCCCAGTGCGAGAGCGGCGGGAACTGGAGCATCAGCACCGGCAACGGCTTCCACGGGGGGCTGCAGTTCGCCCCGTCCACCTGGGCCGCGTACGGCGGGACCGCGTACGCCTCCCAGGCCAACAAGGCGAGCAAGGACCAGCAGATCGCCGTCGCGGAGAAGGTCCTCGCCTCGCAGGGCCCGGGCGCCTGGCCCGTCTGCTCGCAGAAGGCGGGTCTGGGCAAGGGCGGCGCTCCGGCCGCCGTCGACACCTCGGGCGGCACGGCGGCCAAGCCGGCCAAGCCGACCACCAAGGCGGCGAAGCCCGCGGCCAAGCCCGCCGCGCCCGCCGCGCCCGCCGCCAAGTCTGCCGCCAAGTCCGCCGCCACCCAGCAGGCGTCCAAGGGGCAGCCCTCGGCCAAGCCGGCGCAGTCCGCGCCGGCCTCGCCGGAGAACACCGCCGCGGGCGGCTACACCGTCCGGAGCGGTGACACCCTCAGCGAGATCGCGGCCAAGTTCGGCACCGACACGGACAGCCTGTACCGGAAGAACGCGCGCACCATCGGTGGCGACCCGGACCTGATCTTCCCGGGCCAGACGCTGACGGTCTGACCGGGCCGACCGTCCGGCGGGAGGCCCGCCGTCCGACGGAGCCCTGCGGAACCGGCCGAGCGGCCGCCCTGGACGGGGGCGGCCGCTCGGCCGGTTCCGGTGCGTCAACGGCCCGTCAACGGCCCGTCAACCGCCCGTTACGGGCCGTTGGCGGGCCGTTCGGGGGTGGGGGTGCCCGCGCGGGGCGGGCGCCGGTCGTCCGGCCTGCCGCCGGCGTCGGCTGATGGTCCGGTGGTGGCGGCCCTGCGCGCGGCGGGCTTCGAGTGCCGTGCGCGGCGGCACCTGTTGCTCCTGGACGGCGCGCGGGAGCCGGAGCTTCCCTTCGGCTGCTCCGGAGCCGACCCGGCGGCCGGGCCCGACCGCACCGGACAGTCGGCGGTCGGCTCGTACTGCCACTGGCGGGCGCGTACGCCGGGGTGCGGGGCGCCCCCAGAAATGGTTGAACGTTGAACGCAACGTCTGATTTCCGCCGGAGGTTTGAAACGCCTCGGACCAGGATCGAGTCATGTCCGAGATCGGAACGAGGAGTTCTGGAGAGATGACGATGAACGGTGCGGCGGGAATCGACGGGGTCGACGGCAAGGTGGCGCTGGTGACCGGCGGCAGCCGGGGGATCGGGGCGGCGGTCGCCCTGCGGCTGGCCGAGGACGGTGCCCACGTGGTGCTGACCCACCAGGGCGGTGCGGAGCGGGCCGAGGAGGTCGTCGCCAAGATCACCGCGATGGGGCGGACCGGCTGGGCCGTACGGGCCGACAGCTCCGACCCGCAGGCGGTGGAGAGCGTGGTCGAGGCCGTCGTCGAGCGGTTCGGGAAACTGGACGTCCTGGTGAACAACGCCGGCGTCGGCGCCCTCGGCCCGATCGGCGACTTCACGCTGGAGGACGTCGACCGGGTGCTGGAGGTGAACGTCCGGGCGCCCTTCCTGTACGCCAGGGCGGCCTCCGCGCACCTGGCCGAGGGCGGGCGGATCGTCACCATCGGCAGCTGCATCGCCCAGCGCGTCGCCTTCCCCGGCGCCACGCTGTACGCCACCAGCAAGGCCGCGCTGACCGGCCTGACCAAGGCGCTGGCCCGGGAGCTCGGCCCGCGCGGGATCACCGCCAACCTGGTCCACCCCGGGCCGATCGACACCGACATGAACCCGGTCGACGGCCCGGCGGCGGAGCTCCAGAGCGGACTCACCGCGCTCGGCCGCTTCGGTACCGGGGCGGAGGTCGCCGGCGCCGTCGCCTACCTGGTCGGCGCGGACGGCCGGTACGTCACCGGCGCGGAGCTGGCGGTGGACGGCGGCTTCGCGGCCTGACGCCCGGCGGCGGGCCCGGTGACGGGGCCCGGTGGAGGCCGGCCCGGTGACGGCGGGTGCGGTGTCGTGGCGGGCGGTGGTCGGCGCCCGCGCTTACGATCACCCGGCACGACCCGCGCTCCCGCACCGGGACCCCGTACCGAGAGGTGTGCCATGACCGCAGCGGAAGACCCGATCGAGCTGCTCGCCCGGGCCCTCGCGCAGACCGCTGGACTGATCGACGGCACCGGTGTCGAGCTGGCCGGCCACCCGACGCCCTGCCGCTCGTGGGACGTCGGCGACCTGGTCAGCCACCTCCTGCACGACCTGCGGCAGTTCACCGTACGGGCGAAGGGCGGGCAGCCGGACTGGTCGCAGCCCTTCGACCGGGTCGAGGAGGACTGGCTGCACGCCTTCGAGGCCGGGGCGGAGGAACTGGTCGACGCCTGGCGCGCGGCCGGCGACCTCGGAGGCACCCTGGAGGTCCCCGGCGTCGGCACCCTCCCGGCCCGCTTCCCGGTGGACCAGCAGATCGCCGAATTCGCCGTCCACGGCTGGGACTTGGCCCGCGCCAGCGGCCAGTCCACCGAGGGCCTGGACCACGAGGTCGCACACGCGGCGCTCGCCTGGGCCGGCGGCGCGCTCAAGCCCGAGTGCCGCGGTGCCGAGGAGGAACACCACGCGTTCGGCCCCGCCGTCGCCGCCCCCGAGGACGCCCCGGCGTACGACCGGCTCGCCGCCTTCTTCGGTCGCGACCCGGCGGAGTACCCGTCGGGTTAGGGCGTGATCGTGCCCAGGGCCCGTCTTGTCGATCGACTCGGACCAGGGCGCGGCCATGGGGTGCGTGCATCGCAGGGCTGAGGTGGGGTACTTCCCGGCCCGAAGGCCGGGGGAGTGTCGCGGGCCCGGGAACGATCGGCGAGACGGCCCCTACCCGCGGCTCCAGCGGAACTCGATCTCCGGGTGGCGCGGCGACGGGCCGTCGAGGAGCGGGGTGGGGCGGTCGCGCAGGAAGCGGTCGGCGAAGGCCCGGACGTAGCTGCGGGTGAGCGCGGTGGCGCGGGTCGGGGCGAGGGTGCCGAGCAGGCCGGCGTAGGTTTCGGCGGGGAGGTGGTCGGCGAGGTGGCCGGGGGCGGCGGCGTGCGGCAGGTCGGTGAAGCTGAGGTGGCCCGCGCCCAGGGTGCGCAGCTGGCGGCCCCAGGCGTGGTGGTGTTCGCGCCAGCGCTGCCAGGTGTCGTGGTCGTCGATCGAGGTGAGCAGCAGGAACGGCCGGTCCAGTCCGAGGTCGGGGACGGGGGAGCCGAACAGGCCGCCGTCGAGGTCGAGGCCGATCCGCAGGCGCGGGTCCTGGCGCAGGGCCTCGGCGGCCGCGGCTCCGCCCATGGAGTGGCCGAGCACGCCGATCCGCTCTTCGTCGACCCGGAAGGGCAGCCGGCCCCCGGTCAGTTCGTCGGTGACGAAGCGCAGGTCGCCGACCCGCGCGGCGATCTCCTTGCGTTCGGCGGCGTCCCGGTCCGGCGGGTTCTCCGGCAGGGCCCCGAGCACCAGCCGGCCGTCCGGGAACTCGACGGCGGCGGCGTCGTAGGTGTGGTCGACGGCCGCGACGAGGTAGCCGTGCGCGGCCAACTCCTCGGCCAGTGCGGTGCAGTTGCTGCGTGTGCCGCCGCGGCCGTGGCCGAGCAGCAGCAGGGGGAGCGGGCCGGGGTGGGCGGGGGCGTCGGCGAGGGCGGTGGGGCGGAGCAGGGCGAGGGTGCCCGGGTCCAGCGGCAGGATCCGCTCGATCGCGGCCGCGACCCGCGGGGTGATGTAGGGCGCGCGGGGCCGGCCGGCGGTGCCGCGAGCCGGGTACCAGAGCTGCACCATCAGTTCGCGCGGGCCGGGGACGGGCGCGAACGGGTCGAGGCGGCCGTGGTCGACCAGGTGCAGGCTGGTGGTGCCGACCGGCCGGCCGACGGTGGGTGCGGGCAGGTCGATGGCGCGCGCTGGGGCGGCCGGGGCGGCCTGGGCGGCAGGGGCAGCCGGGGCGGCCAGGGCAGGCCCGGCGGGCAGCAGGGCGGCGGCCCCGCCCAGGCCGGCGAGGGTGAGCAGTGAACGGCGCCTGATCATGCGTCAACCTCGCGCGGCTCGGCGACTGGGTCCGGCCAGCCTAGGCGGTCCGGACCGGTGTGGCCAGGGTGCCGAGCGGCTTGCGCCCGCTCAAAACGTGCCGCCCGCTCGGGATTTGCTGCCCGCGTCAGGACGTGCCGCCCGTGTCAGGGCTTGGCGCCCTGTCGGGCGGCGGCCTGCTTGATCGCCTCGCGGATGCGCGGGTAGGTGCCGCAGCGGCAGATGTTCTGGATCTGGTCGATGTCCGCGTCCGTCGGGTTCGGGGTGCGGCGCAGCAGGGCGACGGCGGTCATGATCTGGCCCGGCTGGCAGAAGCCGCACTGGGCGACGTCGCAGGCGAGCCAGGCTTCCTGGACGGGGTGCAGCACCTCGCCGTCGGCCAGGCCCTCGATGGTGGTGACGGTGTGGCCCCCGCAGTCCTTGACGGACCGGGTGCAGGGCTGGAACTCCTGGCCGTCCAGGTGGCTGGTGCAGGCGCGGCAGACGCCCACCCCGCAGCCGTACTTGGGGCCGGTGACGCCGAGCTTGTCGCGCAGGACCCAGAGCAGCGGCATGTCGTCCGGGGCCTCGACGGTGACGGGCTTCCCGTTGAGGACGAAGGTGTGGGTGGGCATGGGGAGTCGGGATTCCTCAGCTGGTGGTCAGGAGCCGGTGGTCAGAAGTTGATCGGGAAGGAGCGCGGACTGGTGCCGGTCGCCCGGGCGTAGGCGTTGGCGACGGCGGCGGAGGCGGCCGGGACGCCGAGTTCGCCCGCGCCGCCGGGCTGTCCGCTCGGCGGCATCAGGTGGATCTCGACCACCGGCGGGGTGTGCCGCTGCCGGGCGTAGTGGAAGTCGCCGTAACTGCCCTCCCGGAAGGCCCCGTTGTCCAGGTGGTTGCCGGCCTGGAGGATCACCGAGATGCCGTCGACCAGCGCGCCGGTCAGCTGGGCCTCCAGACCTCTGGGGTTGATCACCCGGCCGACGTCGGCGACGACGACGGCCTTGGTGACCCGCGGGTTGGCGCGGTCGGTGGCGTCCAGCTCGACCAGGTAGGCGACGCAGGCGCTGTGCTCGTCGTGGTAGCCGATGCCCTGGGCCTGGCCGGGGGGCATCGGGCGGCCCCAGTTGCCGCGCCTGGCGAGCTCGTCCAGCACGGCCCGTCCGGCGGCACTGCGCATCCGGCCGCGGCGGAAGGAGAGTTCGTCCTGGCCCATCGCGCGGGCGAGTTCGTCCATCATGATCTCGTCGGAGACCCGGACGGTGCCCGAGTAGACCGAGCGCCAGCTGCCGGTGTGCAGTTCCAGCGGCAGCTCGGCGAGCAGCTGGGTGGGGACGCCGACGTCGTACGGGATCTTCTCGGTGAGCAGGAAGAAGAGTTCGGAGGCGGTGAGCCCGGCCAGCGGGAGGTTGTAGCCGGCGGCGGTGAGCATGTCGCCGAGGCCGTGCCCGAGGTCGGTCCGGACGCTGGCCACGTGGTGCTCCCAGCTGAACACCTGGCCGAGGCCGTAGGTGGCCCGGATGACGTGGTGGCTGGCGGGGCGCACCCGGCCGTGGCGCATGTCGTCGTTGCGGGTCCACATCAGCTTGACCGGGCGGCCGGCGGCCTTGGAGACCTGGGCGGCCTCCAGGGCGGCGTCGAAGAACAGCCGGCGGCCGAACGAGCCGCCGCCGCGCACCACGTGGACGGTGACGGCGTTCTCCGGCAGGCCGAGTTCCCTGGCGATGGTGCCCTGGGCGAGGATCGGGCTCTGCGCGGCGAACCACAGTTCGGCGCGGTTCGGCCGGACGTCGGCGACGGCGGTGAGCACCTCCATCGGGGCGTGGTTGACGAAGGCGAAGTCGAACTCCCCCTCCACCCGGTGGGAGAGCAGTGGCGGCGGGAGGGACGGCAGGTGGGCGGCCCGCAGCTTGGACCGTACGTCGGCGTCGGACAGGCCGGCGACCGGGCCCGGGTTCCAGGTGGTGACCAGCGCGTCGCGGGCCTTGAGCGCCTGGTCGAAGGTCTCGGCGAGGACGGCGACACCGGTCGGGATCCGCACCACGCCGAGGACGCCGGGCATGGTGCGGGCGGCGGAGGCGTCCAGGGACTTGAGGGTGCCGCCCACGGTGGTGGGGCGGGCGACCACGGTGGGCACGGCGCCCGGGACCTGGAGGTCCCCGGCGTACTTGGCCCGGCCGGTGACGATGTCGCGGGCGTCGATCCGGCCGGTCGGCCTGCCCACCAGGCGCAGCTGGTCGGCGGTCTTGGGGACGGCCGGGACGGCGGGCACGGCGACGCGGGCCGCCTCGGCGGCGAGGTCGCCGTAGCCGAGGCGGCGGCCGTCGGGGGCGAGGACGGCGGAGTCGGCGGTGCGCAGGGTGGCCGCGGGAACGTTCCAGCGCTTGGCGGCGGCGGTCACCAGTCGGGCCCGGGCGGCGGCGGCCGCGGCGCGCACCGGGTCGTACAGCGAGCGGATCGAGTTGGAGCCGCCGGTCAGCTGGTTGAAGAGCAGTTCGGGGCGGGCGTCGGAGAGCGGGACGTCGACGTCGGAGAGCCGGGCGTCGAGCTCCTCGGCGACGATCATGGCGATCGCGGTGGTGAGGCCCTGGCCGACCTCCAGCCGGGGCAGGTGGAGTGCGGCGCGGCCGTCGGCCGTGACCTCGAGGACCAGCAGGTGGGCGGTCGGCAGTCCGGCGATGATCATCGCGTCGCCGAGGTCGACGATGTCCGGGATGCCGGGCAGCCCGATCAGCTGCTGGGGGAGGGCCGTCTCGCGGACCGGTACGGCGGTCACGGCGGCGGCGGGCGGGACGGGCGTCGGGGCGGCGGCCGCTGCGGTGGCGGGCGCGGCGGTGTCGAGGCCGAGGCCGGCGGCGACGGTGAGGGTGGGTGCGGCCAGCAGGTAGGTGAGGAAGCGCCGTCGGCGGGTGCCGCCGTCCGACGCCGGGGCGTCCGGAGCGTCGGCGGGGTGGGTGTGCGGGTGCCCGGGGCCGTCGGGTCGGTCGGTGGAGTCCGAGGGCGCGATGGAGGTGCTGATGGGGAGGCCACCCTTCGGACCGGAGACGGCGACGGAACGGGCGGGCTGGGCGGCCCCGGCCCGGTGCCGGATCGCGAACGCCGTTGAGCATAAAAGGGCGCTACTGACGGGTCAACACGGTCAAAGTTGGCCCCTGGTCTGTCCGATCGCGGTTTTGCAGCGCTCGGCGGAGCCGGATTCGGAGCGGGTACGGACGGCGCTTCACCGGCGCGGGCGCGGCCGGGGCGGGACCGCTTCGAAGGGCTCGGAGGCGCCAACTGGAGCCCCTCGCACGCGGGTTCAGGGGTCGGTCGACGGTGCGGCGGCGTGCCGGATTGGCCCAGGAAATTCCTTGATCACTGGACCGGTCCACTGGGCCGGTTCTCTCCTAGGGTGGGGGAGCGCCGGAGCCGCGGTCGCGAAGAGCTGCTCCGCGCGCCGCCCATCCGGCGGTCGCGAGTAGGGGTGACGGTCCGTGAAGTCGTTTACACAGGTGGACGCGTGTGGGTGACCGGCCCTCCCGTCCGGCCCGGACGGGTGGTGACCGCAGACACGAGAAGGAAGAGGACATGCCGACCGAACGAGCCGCCCGCCCGGGCGCCCTGCCGCCCGCCGGGCCCCAGCGGACCCTCGCGGCCGCCCAGTTGGCCGCCGCCGTGGGCGACGGCGCCTACTACACCTGCTCCGCGCTCTACTTCACCAGGGTCGTCGGGATGTCGCCGACCGCCCTCGGAATCGGCCTCACCCTCGCCTGGGCGCTCGGCTCCCTGGCCGGCGTCCCGCTCGGGCACCTCGCCGACCGGCGCGGCCCGCGCCGCACCTCGGTGGCGCTCGCGCTGGGCACGGCGGCCGTGGTCACCGCCTTCCTGGTGATCCGCTCCTACCCGCTGTTCCTGCTCGCGGTCTGCCTCTACGCCACCGCGCAGTCCGGCCTGACCGCCGCCCGGCAGGCACTGGTCGCCGCGCTGGTGCCGCCCGCGCAGCGGACCGCGCTGCTCGCCCACATCCAGTCCACCCTCAACGGCGGACTGGCCGTCGGCGCGGCGATCGGCGGCATCGCGCTCGGCCTGGGCACCCGCGCCGCGTACCTGGCCGCCTTCGCGGTCACCGCGCTCGGCTTCCTGCTCGCCGCGCTGGTCCTGCGGCGGCTGCCCGAAGCCCCGCCCGCGGCAGGGTCCTCGGACGCCGGGCCGCGCCTCGCCGTACTGCGCGACCGCCGGTACGCCGCCGTCACGGCCGTCAACGCCGTCCTGCTGCTGCGGATGCCGCTGCTCAGCCTGATCATCCCGCTCTGGATCGCCGCGCGCGCCCCCGGGATCGGCTGGCTCGGCTCGGCGCTGTTCGTGCTCAACACCCTCGCGGTACTGGCCTTCCAGGTCCGGGCGGCACGCGGCGTCACCGGACTGGCCCCGGCCGCCCGGGCCGTCCGTTCCGCCGGGCTGCTGCTGCTCGCCTCCTGCGCCGTCTTCGGACTGTCCGCGCTGGACGTGCCGGTCTGGACGGTCGGCGCGCTGCTGGTCGCGGCCTCCGTCCTCCAGGTGGCCGGGGAGATGCGGCAGTCGGCCGGCAGCTGGCAGATCGCCTTCGACCTCGCCCCGCCCGGGCGGATCGGTCAGTACCAGGGCTTCTTCGGCACCGGCGTCGCCGTCGCCCGTACCCTCGGGCCGTTGCTGCTCACCACACTGCTGCTGGACGGGGGCCTGGTCGGCTGGCTGGTCCTGGGCGGGGCGTTCCTCGCGGCGGGGTACGCGATGGGGCCGGTCGCCCGCTGGGCGGCGCGCGACCGCGGTCACCCGGTGTCACCGTCGACGGTGGTCGCGGCGGCCGTCTGAGCCCGCCCGTGCCGCCGGCCGCCTGAGCCCGCCCGTGCCGCTGGCCGCCTGACCTCGCCCGCGTCGGCCGCCGCCTGGGCCCGGACGGCCACCGCGCGCCCCGGGAGGGCCGGTCCGACGGCGGGCCGGAAACCCGGTGGCCCCGGCCCGCCGCCCGCTGGCATGCTGGCCGCGTGGACCGACCCCAGATCAGCCTCGACTTCGCCCCCGAGCTGCACCTCTTCGTCTCCGCGCCCCGGCGGGCCGGCAGCACCGCGCTGCGCACCGACGGCACCTCCACCCTCGGCCACGTCGTCGAGTCCCTGGGCGTCCCGCTCACCGAGGTCGGCGCCCTGCTGGTGGACGGCCGGGCCGTGCCCGACACCCACGTGCCGGCCGACGGCGAGGAGATCTCCGTCCGGGCCGTCACCAGGCCGCAGCGCTCGCCCGCCCCGGCGCGCTTCCTGCTGGACGTCCACCTCGGCACCCTCGCCCGCCGGCTGCGCCTGCTCGGCGTGGACGCCGCGTACGAGAACCCCGACATCGGCGACGCCGCCCTGGCCGCCCGCTCGGCCGCCGAGCAGCGGATCATGCTCTCCCGCGACCGCGGCCTGCTGCGCCGCCGCGAACTGTGGGCCGGCGCCTACGTCTACAGCCACCGCCCCGCCGAGCAACTGCGCGACGTGCTCTCCCGCTTCGCGCCTCCGCTCGCCCCCTGGAGCCGCTGCACCGCCTGCAACGGCACGCTGCACCCGGCCACCAAGACCTCGGTGCGCGAGCAACTGCGGGACGGCACCGAGCGCTCCTACGACGTCTTCGCCCAGTGCGCCGACTGCGGACAGGCCTACTGGCGCGGCGCCCACCACGCCCGCCTGGAGGCGATCGTCACCGAGGCGGTGCGCGACTTCGGAGCCGATCCGACCACGGGAGGAGGCCAGGAGTCCGGGGAGGGCCGGGGCCGGATCGGGGTCGTCTCAGGGTAGCCGCGCCCTGGCGGACGGCCGGGGGCCCGTGATCCCATCGACGGTGGGGGACGAGACCACGCTACTCACTCGGATGAGAGGCCAGGTCGTCACATGGGACATCACACAGGGCACCAGCCCTTCGGCACCGCGGACGTGGGGGACGCCGAGGTGGTGACCGCCCCGGACGGGGCCGAGGTGCGCCCGCTGCTGGTGCTGGAGGGATCCGGGAGCCTCGCGGTCTTCACGCTCACCCCCGGCCAGGTGACCCACGCGGTGTCGCACGCCACGGTGCAGGAGCTGTGGCAGGTCACCGCGGGCAGCGGCGAGCTGTGGCGCCGCCAGGGCGGGCGCGAGGAGACCGTACGGCTCGCGCCCGGAACGGCGGTGTCGATACCGCTGGGCACCGCGTTCCAGTTCCGGGCGGACGAGGACTCCGACGGGCCGCTGCGGATCACCGCCGTCACCATGCCGCCCTGGCCCGGCACGGACCGCGAGGCACGCCCGGAGGAAGGCCCCTGGAAGGCGACCGTCCGATGAGGCGGGGGCTGCCGCGCCGCCCGCTGGCGGCGCTGCTCGCGGCCGCCGCCGTGCTCGGACTCTCGGTCGCCCCGGCGGCCGCCGCCACGCCCGCCGGCCCCGCCGAGCCACCGCGGCGGTCGCTCTACGTGGCGATGCCGGACGGGGTCCGCCTCGCCGTCGACGTCCACCTCCCCGAGGGCACCCGGGCCGGCGCCCGACTGCCCACCGTGCTGGTCACCAACCGCTACTGGCGGGCGAGGGTCCGCGCCGGTCAGAGCGACGGCGTCAGCGGCGAGGCACAGTGGTGGACCGCCCGCGGCTACGCCTTCGTGACCGCCGACCTGCGCGGCACCGGGGCCTCCTTCGGCACCCTCACCTCCGAACTCGGCGCCGACCTGACCGCCGACAGCGGCCCGCTCGGCGACTGGATCGCCGCCCAGCCCTGGTCCAACGGCCGGGTCGGCACCACCGGCATCTCCTACGGCGGCGACACCGCGATGCTCGCCACCGCCCTCGGCAACCACCACATCACCGCCGCCGCCCCGATCTCCTACGACTTCGACCCGTACGAGGACCTGGTCCGCCCCGGCGGCGTGCTCATCGAACCGCGCATCGCCCAGTACGCGCTGCTGCTGCGCGTCTTCGACCAGGCCGGCGGCACCACCTGCGAGACCGACGAGCGGACCCGGAAGCTCTGCGCCGACGTCGGCCTCACCGGGCTCCAGCCCCGGCCGGTCGACGGCCCCGACGGGCCGGCCCTGCTCGCCGCCGCCCGCGCCGAGCACGCGGACAACGCCAACCTCGTCGAGATGGCGCACACCGGCGTCCGCCGCGACTACCGGGACGGACCGAAGAGCTGGACGGTCGGCAGCGTCGGCGAACGGACCGAGGCGATCGAGGACGGCCGGGTGCCCGTCCTGACCCGGGCCGGCTGGCTCGACGCCGGCACCGCCAACGGGACGCTCTCCCAGTTCACCGGTCTGTCCAACACCCAGGACGTCTGGATCGGCCCGTGGAACCACGGCGCCGGGTGGCTCGCCGACCCGTTCCAGCCCGCCCGCCCGCTCACCGAGCGGGAACACGACGAGAACGACCGGCGCGTGTTCGACTTCTTCGACCGCTACGTGCGCGGCGACGCCCGCCCCGACGGCCGCCGACAGGTGCACTACTACACCTTCAACGAGGGCGTCTGGCGCACCACCACCCGCTGGCCGGTGCCAGGCACCCGCACCCAGCGGTTCCACCTCGGCGCGGGCGGCACGCTCGCCGGCCGGGCCGACGACCACCGCCGCGGCTTTGACCCGCTGCACCTCGACCCGACCGCCGGCACCGGCCCGCTGGACCGCTGGAACACCAACCTCAGCGGCGACGAGGTCAGTTACCCCGACCGTGCCGTCGTCGACGCCAAGCTGCTCGGCTACACCACGGCGCCGCTGACCGCCGACACCAGGGTCACCGGCAACGGCAAGGTCACCCTCGACGTCACCGGACTGGCGGGCTCGGCACGCGGCGCCCTGCACGTCTACCTGGAGGACGTCGCGCCGGACGGCCGGGTCACGTACCTGACGGAAGGCCAACTCGCCCTGGATAGCCGGGCGGTGGCCGACCGCTCGGACAACCCGGACTGGCGCCGGCTGCGCACGCCGCGCAGCTACGCGGCCGAGGACGCCGAGGACTTCCCGCAGGGGAGCGCCCAGCGCGTCACCATCGACCTCCAGCCCGTCTCGGCGCTGTTCCGCTCCGGCGAGCGGATCAGGCTCACCGTCGCCGCCGCCAACCCGGACTCCTTCCAGCTGCTGCCGGCCGACGGGCGGGCGGACTACCGGATCGGCTGGGGCGGGGACCAGGGGTCGGTGCTGGAACTGCCGGTCGTGCACTGAGGTCCGCGAAGTGCCGAGACGCGCGAAGCGCTGAGGCGCAACGGTCGAGACGCGCGAAGCGTCGGGTTCGCGAAGCGGGGCGTCCTGTCGGCGACCGGACGCCCCGCCCCGTCACGCGTCCACGACCTCCAGGCCGTAGGCGGTCACGGCCTGGCGCAGCCCGCCCGGGTACCCGGCGAGCGCCGGCGTGAACTCCCAGTCCCCGGAGGGCTCGCGGTCGAACCGGCCGAGCCGCATCGCGGTGTTGGTTTCCGCGCCGTCCGCCAGGTGCACCACGGCCGCGTCCTGCCCGGAGCCGGCCTCCAGGATCAGCGCCGGCCCGGCGAACCCGCCCATGGTGGCCCCGGGGTGGTTCTCGGTGTCGGCGGCGGCGATCACGACCAGCCGGTCGACCTCGGCGGGCAGTGCGTCGAAGTCGACCATCAGACAGGCGTTCGCGTCGCCGTAGCCGGTCACCAGCCGCACCGAACCGTCCGGCGTCGAGGCGTTGTTGTAGAACACCAGGTGGTCGTCGGAGAGCGCCACGTTGCCCGTGCAGACCAGGGCGGCGATGTCGTACTCCTCCTCCCCGGTCCAGTGCAGCAGCAGCCGCGAGGGCTCGGCGGCCACCTCGATGGCGGGCAGCCCGTCCAGGGCGTCGGCCTCGGCGGAGTCCCCGTCCTGGAGGGCCGCGAACACCTCGTGGAAGCCGTGGTGCTTGAGCAGCCCGACCAGCTCGGCGCCGTTGATCAGGCTGACCGGCTTGCCCGCGACGAACTGGTGCGAGCTGGGGCCGAACTTGCTGGTGGTGACCAGGACGGCCTTGGTCGCGTCCCGGTCGTGCCGCAGCGTGCCGTACAGGTCCCGCACCGCGGACGGCGCCACCGTGTCCCGGTACCGCTTCACCTGCACGATGACGTTGCCGCCGCGGAACGGGTCCGGGTCGATGCCGCGGACGTCCACCCCGCCGTCCCGCGACCGGGAGGTGAGCTCGACCTTCATGCCCATCGCCTCCATCAGCCGGGCGATGAGGCCTTCGAACTCGACCGGGTCCATCGCCAGCAGCAGCTGGAGCTCGCGGACGCGCTTGGCCATCCGGCCGCGGTTGGCGTTGGTGTCGTCGCGGAGGTGACGGAACAGCGCGCGCTGGGCGCGGCGTTCGTCGACGTCGGGGTTGCTGAGGCGGTGGAGCTTCCGGCTCCGGGACATGGGCGTGCCCCCTCTTGCATGGTGACGGTTGTTGCAGGCGTCACCGTAGAGGAATCGTGGACGAAGGGATGTCGGGCCGTCAGTTCCGCCGCACAATCGAGATCTGGAGGCTAGCCTGCGTGCAGGCCGAGGGTCCACGCGTGGGTGGTGTAGACGCCCATCCGGGTCGGGTGGCGCTCGACCAGGGTGACGGCGAGGCCGTCGGCGGTGCGGTGCAGCGAGCCGGTGTGGCGCGGCCGGTCCTCCGGGGCGAGGGGGAGCAGCTCGGCCAGTACGGTGTCGTCCAGGTCCCGGCCGACCGCGCGCAGCACGCCCGCGTCCAGCACCAGCAGGGTGCCGTCCGGCAGTACCAGCGGCGCCGGGGCCTGCGGGTCGGCCAGCAGCGGGCCGTGCTCGATCCGGCCGCCGGGCAGCAGCCGGACCACCCGGCTTCCGGTGGGGTGGCGGCGGTCCGTCTCGACCACCCGCAGGGCGCCGCCGACCACATAGTGGCCGTAGCTGGGCCAGGAGTCGACCAGGGTGCCGTCCCGGTCGTACGCCCGGGTGTCGAAGGCGCCTCGGCCCGCCGACCCGAGCAGGAAGCGGCCGCCGCCGAGGGCCGCGCCGCGCTCGCCGCGCAGCTCCGCGAGGGCGGCACCGTCGGCGAGGTCCAGCAGCAGGGCCGGGCCAGGCGCGGTGTAGCCGAAGGAGTCGGTGGTGACCAGCGCCCGGCCGGCCGAGAGGTGCGCCGCGTTCGGACGGCCCGGGCAGGGCCGCCGCCAGCGTTCCCCGCCGGTGGCGTCGACGCGGACGAGCCCGCCGTCCCGGACGTGCAGCTCCGTTCCGTCCCGGCGGGCCAGCGGCCCCTCCGGAAGGCCCTGCGGGCGTCCGCCCGCGCGGCGACGGTGATCCAGGACCGTGACCCGCCAGCTCCCCATGCGCCGGATGGTAGTGGGGCGGGTTGAACGGCGGGGGTGCTTTCGGTGGCCGTCCGGACGGCCGACAATTCCCCCGGAAACCGAGGAGGAGGCCGCGGTGGCGTTCGACGTGGAGTTCGAGGTCATGATCGAGATCCCTCAGGGGTCGCGGAACACGTACGTGACGGACTTCGTGGCGGGCCGGATCCGCCTGGACCGCATGCTCTTCACGGCCACCGCCTACCCCGCCGACTACGCCGAGATCGCCGAGTCGCGCGCCCGCGCGGCGGCCGCCCGCTTCGCCGGCCCGGCCTGAACGGGCGCCCGGGGCGGGCCGGTTCCCACCGCCCGCCCCGGAGGCGCCGTCAGAGCCGGGCGGTGCTCAGGATCGCCCGCACCTCGTCGCCGATCGCGGCCTCGTTCTGCTCGAACTCCGGTGCGGTGAGCAGGCTCGGGTCGGCCGGCAGGCCGGTCAGGACCGGGGTGTGCAGATGCCCGCCGGGCAGCCCCGGGGCGAGGAGCGTGCGCAGCCGGTTGGAGCGGTAGGCGACCTCGTTGGACAGGTATCCGCCGCCGCCACCGGAGACCGCGCGGGAGCCGGGGGTGGGGCCGTCCGGCCGGAAGACGGGGTCGGTGGCACCGGCCGGGATCTCGGTGACGAAGGTATTGAGCAGCACCGGGAAGGGCTGCTGGACGGCCCTCATGCCGTCGGTCGGCAGGGTGGTGCGGACGAACTGCGGCCCGGCGGCCAGGCCGGGGGCGTCCACCGGGTGCCGGGTGGTGCCGCCGGAGAGCGCGGCCGCGTTGTCGGTGGCCGGGTCGGCGGAGCGGGCGCGCCCGGCCCACTCCTCCAGGGTGAACTTGCCCGGGTAGCCCTGGCTGATGCTGGTGATCAGGTCGGCGGACTGCCGGCCCGGCCGCAGGTGCGGGGTGAAGGCGCGCTCGACGATGCCCTCGTCGAAGTCCCGGTAGCGCACGGGGAGCACGACCGCCCGGACCTCGGCGGTGCTGCCGTCGGCGAGGGTGATCCGCTGCCCGTGCAGCTGCAGGACGGCCGAGCCGGAGGGGTTGGCGCGGCGCGGCTCGGCGTCCAGGCCGAACGGGTCGAAGCCGCTGACGAAGATCCGCCGGACGCCGGGGGCGGAGTCGAAACCGTCGTCGAGGCCGCGCGAGGCGTCCTCGACGCGGGCCCGCAGGGCGGCGTGGTCGACGTCGAACCGGGGCTGCCACTGCGCGAGCCGGACGGTCATCGCGAGCCTGGTCCAGTACAGCGGGCGGTCGTCCCTGGCGGGCAGTTCGCCGCTCGGCCGCCGGCCCTGGGCGCGGTCCAGTCCGGCCTGCCAGAGCGTCCGGCCCCAGGTGGTGACCACCCGCTCGGCCTGCCGGGCGTCGCGGGCGGCGCACAGGGCGGAGGGGAAGGCCCCGAGCAGCTCTCCCAGCCCGGAGCGCTCGGTGAAACCGGCCGTACGGGCGTCCTGGAGGCGGGCCTGCTCGGCGTCCGACGGCACCGTGGCCGAGGTGCGGCAGCCGGCCGGTGCGGCCGGTGCGGCCTGGGCGGCGGCCGGGGTCAGCAGGGCGGCGAGCGTTCCGGTGAGCGCGGCGGCCAGTCCCGCGGCGCGGCGTAGACATGTCATGTCCGCTGACAATAGGTCCAGACCTTACGGCCCGCCAGAGTGTCGGCGCCGTACCTCGCACTGTTGCGGCCCTGACGGAAAGCTGACGGTTCGACCGGGAACCGCCGCGAGTTCTACAGCGTTGTCGTGGAAGAACAGCGGTACTCGTACGGTGGTGGAGGAAGTTCCATGAGCGTGGCCCTGACGAAGGGCGGCAACGTCTCCCTGGGCAGGCAGGCCCCCGGGCTGAGGGTGGTCCGGGTGGGTCTCGGCTGGACGGCCGGGGCGGGGTACGACCTGGACGCCAGCGCGCTGCTCTGCGGGGCGGACGGGAAGGTCGCCTCGGACCAGCACTTCGTCTTCTTCAACAACCTGCAGAGCCCGGACGGTTCCGTCCGGCACCAGGGCGGCTCCGGCGGCGGCTCCGACCGCGAGCAGATCGAGGTCCAGCTCGCGGAGGTCTCCGCCGGGGTGGAGAAGATCGTCTTCGCGGTGGCGATCTACGACGCGGCGCAGCGGCGGCAGTCCTTCGGGCAGGTCCGCGGCGCCCACATCCGGGTCCTCGACCCGGACGGCGGCGCCGAGGTGGCCCGGTACGACATCGTGTCGGACGGCGGCAGCGAGACGGCGATGGTGTTCGGCGAGCTGTACCGGCACGGCGCGGACTGGAAGTTCCGGGCGGTCGGGCAGGGGTACGCCGCGGGGCTCGCGGGCATCGCCACCGACTTCGGGGTGGACGTCCTGCAGCCGGCGCCCGCCGCCGCGCCGGTCGCGCCGCCCGTGCCGGTGAAGCCGCCCGTCGCGCCGGTCGCCCCGGCCGCGCCGGTCACGGCCCCGGTGCCGACCGCCGCCGTACCCGCCGTTCCCCCGACCCAGCCAGGGAGCTTTCCCGTGACGTGTTTCTTCGACCCCTCGCACGGCGCCGGCACCACGGCGGTGTACTGGTCGCCGCAGTGGGGCGTGCCGCGCCAGATCGAGGCCTGCGTGGCCTGCGCCCAGCGGGTGCAGACCAACGTCCCGCCGTTCTACACCCCGGCGCAGGCCGGCTACCCCCAGCCGGTCCAGCAGCCGGTCCAGCAGGGCCAGCCGCAGCTGCCCGGCCAGCAGGCCCAGGGCGGGCAGCGCTTCGGCACCGGCGCGCTGATCGGAGCCGGCGCGGCCGGCCTGGTCGGCGGCGCGCTGCTGAACGAGGCCTTCGACGACGACCCCCAGGTGGTCGTCAACAACTACTACGAGGACGACGGCTTCTTCTAGGCCGTCAGGCCGCGGCTGCGCTCGGGCCGCCGGGGATCCTCCCCGGCGGCCTAGAGGGCCTGTCCCGGCTGTCGGCGCGGTGCGCTTCAATGGCGGCAGAGCACCGTTCCGACCGGGGGAGACCCACCGATGACCACGCCCGATGCCGAGCTGCCGGCCGCCGCCGGGAACCCCACCGCCGCCTGGCTGGAGTCCTGCTTCGGCCCCGGCACGCTGTGGCGGCCAGAGCCCGGGGCGCTGCCCGAGCGGCTGACGTCGAAGGCCGCCCGGGCGTTCCTGACCGAGGTCGGCGTCCCGGCCGTCGAGCTGGACTTCCTCGGCTTCGACGCCACCGGCCTGCCCGAGCGCGGCATGTGGGAGGCGGATCTGGACGAGCTGTTCGGCGAGCGCACCCCGGACGACGACACCCCGCCGAGCAACTGGGGGTACTGCGTCGGCACGTTCCACGAGCGGCACCTGATGGTGTCCGGCGACACCGGCACCGTACGGATCTACCACCCGGACGGCTGGGACCACGGGGACGGCTACGGCGGCTGGGCGGCCGACTCGCTGCCCGGGCTGGTCGGCGCGCTGGCGCTGCTGGCCCGCCTGGAGGAGCGGATCCGCGACGGGGACGCCAAGGCCGCGCTGGACGAGTTCGCCGCGCTGGTCCAGGAGTTGGGGCAGGGGCCGGACGAGTCGGACCTCTGGTCGGGCCTGCTGGAGAACCTGCGCGACGAGTACGAGGACTGATCCTTCCCGGTCGGGACGGCTCAATGGGGCGTCAGCCAGTGCTGAGTCTCGGCCACTGGAATCTGAGTGCCGACATCAGTGTCAGTGCTGTCCGCTAGCTTGGCCATCGTCGGGAACCGGACTGGACGGTGGATCTGATGAAGCGCCAGCGTGGATACAAAGCCCTGCTCGGCCTCACGCCCGAGCAGGTCATTGCCCTAGACGAGCAGGGGCATGCTGCGCGGGCGATGTGGAACCTGCTGCACGACTGGTGGACGATGACCGGCAAATGCCTGCTGCGCCGCGCGTCCCTGGCTCTCGCCGATCAGCACATCCGACAGGCCCGCAAGGATCTGCCGTGGCTGGCCGCACTTCCCGCGCAGGCGGCGCAGCAGGTGTTGAAGCAGTACCACCGGGCGTGGGTCAACTGCTGGGAGGGGCGCGCCGGCGCTCCGAACTTCAAGTCCCGGATCCGCTCGCGGATGTCGGTGGACGTGCCGCAGGGCCGGGACTTGCAGATCAAGCGTGTCAGCCGCCGGTGGGGGCGGTGCCGGATACCCAAGGTCGGCTTGGTCCGGTTCCGCTGGACCAAGGACCTGCCCGGTGTCACGAGAAGCGGTCCCGCCGGGCGTGTGACGGGTGCGCGGCTGGTGAAGGAGGCCCACGGCTGGCACATCGTCTTCCGCACCGAGACCCTCGTGGACGACGTCCACCCGAAGAGCACCGGTCGGATTGTCGGCATCGATCGGGGCGTCGTAGTCCCGCTGGCCCTGTCCGACGGATCGAACCGTGAGCACGGCCCGTGGCTCACCGACGGCGAACGCAAGCGCCTCATCCGCCTGGAACGCAAGGCCGCGCGCCAACGCAGAATCCGCAAGCCCGGCGAGCAGAGCGGCAACCGTCTCGCCCGTACGTATGACCAGATCGCCCGGTACCGCGCGACAGCCAAGCGTCGAGCCGCCGACTGGCAGCACCGCACCACCACCGAACTCGCCGACACCTTCACCGTCATCGCCGTGGAAGACCTGGCCGTCACCAACATGGTCAAGTCCGCCAGGGGAACCACCGGCCACCCTGGCAAGAACGTGCGGCAGAAGGCCGGGCTCAACCGCGTCATCGCCGCCGAGGCCTGGGGCCGCACCGTCGAGCTGCTGGCGTACAAGCTCGCCGACCGCGGCGGGCACCTGGTCAAAGTGCCCGCTGCCGGAACCTCCCGGCGCTGCTCGGCCTGTGGGTTCACCTGCCCCGGAAACCGGCAGACCCAGGCCCGTTTCGCCTGCCGGGCCCCCGGCTGCGGGTACACCGCAAACGCGGACACCAACGCCGCACGCAACATCGAACACGCCGCCGGACGGGCGGTGTCAGGACTGCTGAGCCCTCTCCACGATGGCAATGAAGCGTCAACCACCAGCTGTGCGCACTCCGCGTAACGTTGGACCCTCCCGCCACTGACCGGGAGAGGACGTCAAGAGTGGGAACTGATGCCGCTCGCCGAGGAGGAGGGCGTCGGCGCCCTGGTCTGGAGCCCGCTCGGCTGGGGCCGGCTCACCGGGAGGATCCGCCGCGGGCAGCCGCTCCCGGACGGCAGCCGGCTGCACGACACGGCCGACTACGGACCGCCGGTGGAGGACGAGCTGCTGTACCGGGTGGTCGACGCACTGGACGAGGTCGCCGCCGAGACCGGCCGCACCGTCCCCCAGGTGGCGATCAACTGGCTGCTGCGCCGTCCGACCGTCTCCTCGGTCATCATCGGCGCCCGCAACGAGGAGCAGCTGCGCCAGAACCTCGGCGCGGTCGGCTGGTCCCTGACGGAGGAGCAGGTGGCCCGGCTGGACGCGGCGAGCGCCCGTACCGCGCCGTACCCGTACTTCCCGTACCGCCGCCAGAAGGCCTTCGCCCGGCTCAACCCGCCGCTGGCGGGCTGAGCCCCGGCGGAGTCAGGATTGTCCGGCGGTCACGGCCCGGGCGGTCGCCAGCATGGCGTCGTTGCCGGCCTTCGCCGCCGTGAGCTCCGGCAGGCGGAGGCGGATCAGCTCGTTCTCGTAGGCGGTCTCGACGGTGAACCAGACCCCGACCACGTTGGTCCGCTCCTTGCACCGGACGTCCGCGGTAGCCGTGGCGATCTCCTCGGCGGACGGCCTGGTGTTCGCCCCCCACCGGGGGTCCTTCAGGGCGTCCCCGGGGGTGGCATAGGAGTGGCCCCGTTCCGCCATGCAGCGCGACCAGTCCCGGAAGACGGCCTTGACCCGCGGGTCCGACCTCGAACGCTCGAAGCCCTCGAAGTTGATCCCCACCGCGACGTCGGCGTCCCCGCCGGTGCCGCCGTGCGCGATCAGCTCCTGTTGTGCGGCGCTGATGCACCCGCCGGGCGGCAGCTCCTTCCCCCGGAACGAGGAGGCCGTCCCGGGGGCGGGCTTCCCGTCCGTCCCGAGGCCACTGCCGAGCACGGTGTTGACGTCAGGACTCAGCGTGGGCCCATCGGCGGGCTTCTTCCCGTCGGACGGGTCGGGCGAGTGGTAGCCGTTCACGGAGACGTCGGCGAGCTCGACCGGATCGTACCGGTGGGTGGTCTGGGTCCTGGACGGCGCTCCGCCGCCGGTCGGCCGGGTGTAGTCCAGGCCGAAGCCCCGGACGCAGCGGGTGACCAGAACGGCCTCCGCCGCGTGGTACTGCCGGTAGTCCTCCCTGCTCAGCAGGTAGGACTCGATCGGCAGCGTCCGGTCGGCCACCTGGCTCAGCCGGGGCGTGTCGCCGACCGGCGGCGGGTCCATCGGGGTGAGGGAAGCGGGCGGCGGGACGGGGGCGGCGGCGGGTCCCGAAGGGCCGGAGGCGCAGCCGGCGGCGAGGACCAGGGGGATCAGCAGCAGGGCCGGCAGCGAACGGCTGCGGCGGCGGGACGTCATGGCGGGGCTCCTCGGGGCCGGCTCGCGGGGTGGTGCGGTCGGTCGATGACGGCCGGACGGGTGCCGGACCCCTGGCGGGCGGGGGCCCGGCACCCGGTCAGGGCTAGATGTGCTCCCAGCTCTGCGAGTGGTTGTTGTTGCGCATGTCGATGTAGACGCCGGACCACCACACGGTGCCCAGGTTCGCCGAGTGGCCGGCCTGGACGTACTGGTTCGGCCCGGTGTCCCGGAGGCTGTACTCGCGGTAGTGCACGTAGAGGTTGTAGTTGTTGTCCATGTTCTTCACGGACGCGGCGTTGTTCATCACGGGCTGGCCGTTGCCGGCACCGCCGCCGCCGAAGTAGCCGTCGTAGTTGCCGTCCTCGCCCTTGCCGAAGAAGGCGCCCTGCAGGTTGGGGCTGTAGTACAGGCAGGCGTCGCCCGCGATGCAGCCGCCGCTGCTCGCGAGGGCCGGGGTGGCGGCGCCGAGGAGCACCGTGCCGAGGGTGGCCGCGGCCAGGGCGGCGGCTGCCAGCTTCTTCTTCATCCCACTGCCTTCCGTTGGGTGAACCGGAGGGTTTCCGGCTGCCCTTGAGTCTGTGGGGATTCGAAAGCGGGGCCTATCCAGTACCGGCCCCGTCGGGTGTCAAAAGATGGATAGCGTGCCGCTCTCGGGGGCGCTATCGCCGCGCGCGGCAGTGCGCCGCGGGGTGCGGGCACGCCGTGGGGCCCCGGCCCGGGAGATGTCCGGGCCGGGGCCGGGCCGGCTGCCGCGGGGCGGCGGTCGGCCCGCCGGTGGCTGAACGGGCGTCAGGCCTGCCGGGCGTGCCAGGCGGCGAGCAGTTCGGCCTCCCGGTCGGGGGCGAGGGTCTCCGGCTGGGGCTCGAACGGCTCGATGTCGCGGGCGGTTTCGGCCACCGGGCGGAGGACGAGCCCGGTGGCGAGGGCGGCGGCCGGGTCGGCGGTGCTGGTGGCACGGACCGCCGGGTTGGCGGGCCACAGCGGGAGCGCGCGGTCGGGGACGTCGGTGGCGCGCAGGAAGTCCTCGTCCACCCAGGTGAGGGTGGTGCCGGGCGGGGCGACCGCCGAGGCGACGGCGTCGAGCAGGTCGCCCATGCCGAACGGCGGGGGAGTGGCGGCGTGGTAGGGGCCGGAGGCGCCCTGTTCGAGGAGGGCGAGCATCCAGGCGGCGAGGTCGCGGGCGTCGACCACCTGGAGCGGCGCGTCCGGCCGGCCCGGGGCGAGCACCTCTCCGCCGCGGGTGAGGCGCTGCACCCAGTAGTCGAAGCGGTGGGTGTAGTCCCGGGGGCCGATCACGTACGTCGGGCGCACCAGCAGCGTCTCCGGGCCGAAGGCCTGCCGGGCGGCGCGCTCGCACTGGGCCTTGAGGACGCCGTACGTCGCGGCGGTGACCTCCTCGGCCTCCGGGCCGTTGGAGGGCAGCAGCGGGGAGTCCTCGGCGTAGCCGGGGGCGGCCGGCTCGTCGTAGACGGAGAGGGTCGAGACCAGCAGGTAGCGCCCGGCCGCTCCGGGGCCGACGTTGGCCGCCAACTTCCACACCTGGCGCGGGAAGTAGGCGCAGGTGTCGACGGTGGCGTCCCAGCTGCGGCCGCGCAGCGCGGACAGGTCGTCGTCCCGGTCGGCGATCAGGTGCTCGGCGTCCGGGAGCAGTCCGGCGCCGGAGCGGCCCCGGTGGAGCAGCGTGACCTCGTGCCCGGCGGCAAGGGCCGCCTCGGCGAAGTGGAAACCGATGAAACGGGTGCCGCCGATGACCAGAATGCGCATCCTGACATCGTGCCAGTCCGTGGTGTGGCGGTGCCAATCGGAGTCCGGCTGTTACCCGAGTTGTGGGTGGGGTGCGTGAGCCGGGATCGGTGTGTGTGGTTCCGGTGGGAACTGTGTTCGACGCCCGACGGCCCGTGGCCGCGACCGTTGACGGGGGTGGGGACGCGCCGGAGCGGTCGTCGCTGGTAGGTTGCCCGATGGCGGGAGTGGGGGGCGGGGGTCGCGACGGCCTCGAAACGCCTGATGGGCCGTCAAAGTTCCTTGTTTCCCGGCGAACTTGTGTGAAGGCCCTTTAAGCTCCCGTTAACGATGGCGGTTTTTCGCCGCTCACGAACTCCCTCACGAGGTCGGGCGGAAGGCCCAACTTGACGATGAGAGCAGGGATGACGACGACTAGTGAACGAACGGCCGGTGTCGCGCGCGGCCCGGACCGGCGGCAGGGCGGGCTCGGTCGCACCGTGGCCGGCGCGGCGGCCCTGGCCGTGGTGATCGGCGCCGGCTCGTTGGCGGCGGCCCCCTCGGCCTTCCCGGCGGCCGGCGACGGCACCGTGAAGGTCCGGGTGATCCGGGCCGTCGACACCGACGGGGTGTGGACCCCCGGGCTGGAATCGACCATGGCGGGCGTGAAGGTGACGCTCACCGACGACGCCGGGGTGGCCGTCGAGGGCACCACGGCGGCCGACGGCACGGTGACGCTGGCGCCGGCCACCAGCAAGCTCACCGGCGGCAAGTACCGCGTCCAGGTGGCGAATCCGAAGCCGGGTGTGCTCTACCCGGCCTTCGCCTCGCGCGAGGGCCTGGACGGCGCCCCCAACAAGCTGAGCTCCAACGAGGAGTTCGTCGACCTCTCCGGCGGCAAGACGGTGGAACTCACCACGGGGCTCTGGAGCCCGGGTGACTACTGCCAGAAGAACGCGCCGCTGGTGTCGACCTGTCAGAACCCGCCCGCGGACGGGGACAACCAGCACACGCTGGTGTCCTTCCCGTACGAGTCCCGCGGAACGGCCGGTAAGGGCTTCACCCTGACCGACGTGGCCACGGCCGGGCAGACCGGGAACCTCTACGGCATCGCCTGGAACAGGGCCGACCGCCGGGTGTTCTCCTCGGCCCAGGCCAAGCGGACCACCAGCTACGGCCCCGGCGGCCCCGGCGGGATCTACGTCACCGACTGGGACAAGAAGAAGACCACGCTGTTCGCCACCGTCCCGGACGCGGGCACCACCCCGCACACCCCGGGCAACGACGACGGCTTCCTGGCCCCGGTGGGCAAGGAGAGCCTGGGCGGCATCAAGATCACCGACGACGGCAAGGACCTCTTCGTCGTCAACCTGCACGACCGCAAGCTCTACCGCTACGACGCCACCGCGGCGACGGCGGCCGCACCCAAGGCCGCCTACGCCATCCCGGACCCGGGCTGCCCGGCGGCGGGGGACTGGCGTCCGTACGGCCTCGGCATCCAGGACGGCGTCGGCTTCCTCGGCGGCGTCTGCTCGGGCGAGTCCACCCACAAGGCCTCGGACCTGCGGGCCGTGGTGCTGCCGTTCGACCTGGCGACCGGTGCGTTCAAGTCGGCGGTGCTGAACCAGCCGCTCGACTACCCGCGCGGCACCACCGTCGGCGGGCCGTGCCCGGGCACCGGCTGGTTCCCGTGGCAGGACACGTTCCCGACCAGCCAGAACGGTCAGGCCTGCGGGGACAGCTACATGGCCAACCCCGAGCCGGCGGTCGCAGAGATCACGTTCGAGACGGACGGCTCGATGCTGCTCGCCTTCCGGGACCGCTTCGGCGACCAGTCGGCGGCCAGCCCGACGGGCGCCGCGATGGCCAAGGTCCTGCCCGGCGGTGACCTCCTCAAGGCCTGCCCGGCGAACGGCACGTACGTGCTGGACACCAACCTGGGCTGCGGTTCCACGGCCCGGGGCCAGCGGTTCTTCGACAACGCCCGGATCGGCCACAACAACCCCGGCAACGCCGGGATGGCGCTGTCCAAGGTCGAGGACTCCATCGTGACCTCGGGCTACGACAGCGACAGCCAGGCCTACGGCTACGGCAGCGCCTTCCAGAAGCGCAACGGCAAGGCGGACGGCGGCGTCCGGCTCAACACGGCCCCGGGCTCCCCGCCGTTCGGCAAGGGCGCCGCGATGGGCGACCTGGAGGTGCTCTGCGACCAGGCGCCGCTCCAGATCGGCAACCGGGTCTGGTACGACCCCGAGCGCAGCGGCCTCCAGCTGCCGGGCCAGAAGCCGGTGCCGGATGCCACCGTGCACCTGTACGACGAGGCGGGGAAGCTCGTCGGCACCACCAAGACGACCAAGCGCGGCGAGTACTACTTCGACGACGGCAACGTCGACGGAGGCCTCAAGCCGAGGACCAAGTACACGATCAAGCTGGACAACCCGGCGGACTACGCGAAGGACGGCCCCCTCTTCCAGTGGGTGCCGACCGACCACGACGTCGGTGACAACCACTTCGTCGACTCCAAGGGCATCGTCCCCAAGGACGGCAAGTTCCCGGAGCGGGCGCTGACCACCGGCGGCCCCGGCGAGAACGACCACACCTACGACTTCGGCTTCCGCCTGCAGGAGGGTGCGCTGCGCCTGGTCAAGCACGACCAGGACGGCAAGCCGCTGGCGGGCGCCAAGTTCCAGCTGTGGCACGAGACCAACGGGACCGACGGGCTCCAGCCGACCGGCGACAAGCCCGACACCAAGGTCGGCGAGCCCTGCACCACCGGGGCCGACGGCATCTGCCAGGGCACCGGCGTGCCGGGGACGTACTACTGGCAGGAGCTGAGCCCGCCGGACGGCTACTCCGCGCCGGAGGTCACCGTCTTCGGTCCGCTGAAGCTGACCTCGGCGAACCTGGACGCCGGCGTGGAGGTGACGGCCGTCAACAAGCTGATCCCCAAGCCGACGCCCACCCCGACCCCGACCGAGACGCCGACCCCGGCGCCGACGTCGGCGGCTCCGGTGCCGCCCGCACCGCAGCCCCCCGCACCCGGGCACCTGCCCAACACCGGTGCGGGTGAGGGGATGCCGATCGCGCTGACCGGCGCGGCGGCGCTGATCGCCCTCGGCACCGCCATGGTGCTGGTGGTCCGCAGGCGCAAGGCCGCCCAGCGCGGCTAGCGGTTTCGCAGTGAGTGGGCCCGGTGGGGGGAGACCTCCACCGGGCCCGAATCGGGCGGGTTCGTGGGACCGTTGGGTCCCCCGGACCCGCCCGACTGTCGTGTCCGACCGAGGAGAGGGAGCGGGCCGCATGCCCCGCAAGACGAAGGCCGAGGGTCGAGCGCCCCGTCGGGCCCGGGCCGGCTGGCTCAAGGCCGTGATCGCGATCGTGGTGTGCGGCGCCGCGGCGGGCGGCGTGGCCGTCTACCGGACGGTCTCCGACGAGGCCGTCGAACGCCCGGTGACCACCGACGAGGCGGGCCGGCTCGCCCTGTCGCGCCTGAACCTCTACCAGGCGAGCCCGGTGGCGGTGACGCTCACGGCCGACGAGGGCGGGGGCGTGAGCATCCGGGTCGACGGGGTCGTCGACTACCGCACCCACCGGGGGGTGGGCCGCTACCGGACCACCGGCGCGGGCGGACCGATGGACCACGGCCTGATCGTCTGGGACACCGGCGGCCTCGGGCTGGCGCCCGACCAGGCCGGAACCGGCAGCACCGGCAGCCCCGGCAGTACCAACAGCCCCGGAAACACCGGCAGCCCCGGTACCGACGCCCCCGCCTGGCAGCAGGCCGAGCACATCCCGCGCCAGGGCTGGTCGCCGCGCACCTACACGGCGGACCCGCTGGACGCCGGACTGAACCTGCTCGTCCAACTCGGCGCGGACCGCCCCGACAACCCGCTGTTGCTCGCCCAGTCCGGCGCCCGCTGGCTGGGCCGGGACCGGATCGACGGCCGGGACTACGACCGCTTCGCCGGTCCGCGCGCCCAGGGCTCCGCGCCCGACGGCGCCCGCTCTCCGCTGACGTACTGGGTGGACGGCGACGGCGGGCTGCGCCGGGTGACGATGCGGATGCCGGGGCTGGGCACCCCGACCACCGTCGAACTCACCGGACGGCAGGCCGACGCCAAGCTGCCCGAGGCCCCCTGGCTCACCGGCTGACGCGCCGGGCCCGCAGGCCCGCAACCCCGCGGGCCCGCAAGCCATGCGGAACACCTCCGCAGGGGGCGATCAGCCGTACGAAAATCGTTGGTGAGCCAGCAATAGCTTCATCATCTTCCGTTCACCCGGACCCGGCTGCCAGCATCGGCGCACCGTCACCGCCCGAGGGAGTAGCCGATGAACCGCCCCCGTTCCCTGCGCTGTCTGGCCGCACTGTCCCTGGTCGTCCTGGCCGCCACCGCCTGCGGGCGCTCCGACCAGGGCGGCTCCCCGGCCGCCGGCGCGGCGCAGGCCGCGCAGAACTCCGGGAAGAGCGCCGCCGAGCTGCTCCCGGCGAAGAACAAGCAGAGCGGCGTGCTCAGAGTGGCCACCTCCGTCGGCTACCCGCCGATGGAGATGTACAAGCCCGGGACGACCGAGCTGACCGGCGTCGACCCGGACCTCGCCGCCGCCGTCGCCGGGCGGCTCGGCCTGAAGCTGGAGCTCGCCAACTCCTCCTTCGACGGCCTGATCCCCGGCCTCCAGGCCGGCCGCTACGACCTGGTGATGTCCTCCATGACGGACAGCGCGCAGCGCCGCCAGGCCGTCGACTTCGTCGACTACTTCCGCACCGGCGGCGTGATCATGACGAAGAAGGGCAACCCCGAGGGCATCAAGTCCATCGAGGACCTCTGCGGCAGGAAGGTGGTCCTCGCCAAGGGCAGCTCCAACCTGGAGATCGGCGAGCAGCAGAACGCCAAGTGCGCCGCCAAGATGGCGATCTCGCAGAGCGAGGACGCCCCGACCGGGCTGCTCCAACTGGACAGCGAGCGGGCCGTGGCCACCATCGTGGACTACCCGGTGGCGCAGATGTTCGTGCAGAACAGCGGCTCCTACGAGGTGCTTCCGGAGCAGTACGGGACGGCGCCCTGGGGCATCGCGGTGGCGAAGAAGGACTCCGGGCTGCGCGACGCGGTGCAGAAGGCGCTCCAGGAGCTGATCGAGAGCGGCGAGTACCGCAAGGTGCTGGACACCTACCAGGTCGGCGGCAGCGCGGTGGAGCGCGCCACCGTCAACGCGGCGCAGTGAGAACGGCGGTACCGACGAGATGAGCACCGACATGAGAGACCCCGCGACGCCCAACGGCCCCGCGACGACCGCCCAGGCCGGCCCCGCGACGACCTCCGGGGGCGCCGCCGCCGACGACGACCTCGCCTTCGAGGTGACCGGCCGGCCCCGCCCGGCCCGCTGGTTCGCCGTCCTGGCGGCCGCCTTCGTCGCCGTCTGGCTCGCCTGGACCGTCATCGTCAACCCCAACCTGCACTGGGACATCGTTGCCAGGTACCAGTTCGACGGCGTGATCCTGGAAGGGCTCTGGGTGACGGTCCAACTCACCCTGATCTCCCAGGTGGTGGGCATCGTCATCGGCGTGGTGGTCGCCGTGATGCAGCTGTCCGACAGCCCGGTGCTGCGGACCACCGCCGGCGCGTACACCTGGTTCTTCCGCGGCACCCCGCTGCTGGTGCAGCTGATCTTCTGGTTCAACCTGGCGCTGCTCTTCCCGGAGATCAGCATCGGCATCCCGTTCGACGGGCCCAAGCTGGTCAGCTGGCAGTCCAACACCCTGATCACCGGCTTCGTGGCGGCGCTGCTCGGCCTGTCGATCAACGAGGGCGCCTACATGTCCGAGATCGTCCGGGCCGGCATCCAGAGCGTCGACCCCGGGCAGCGCGAGGCCGGTGCCTCGCTGGGCATGTCCAACCGGCAGATCCTCACCCGGGTGGTGCTGCCGCAGGCGATGCGGGTGATCATCCCGCCGTTCGGCAACCAGTTCATCTCGATGCTGAAGACCACCTCGCTGGTCTCCGTCATCGCCGGCGCCGACCTGATGACCGTCTCCCAGCACCTCTACCTCGCCAACTTCGAGGTGATCGCGCTGCTGATCGTCGCGTCCGTCTGGTACCTGGTGCTCACCACCATCGCGAGCGTCGCCCAGCACGCGGTGGAGCGGAGGTTCAACCCGGCCGGGGCCCCGCCGGCGCTGCACCGCCGGGTGCTGGCCAACCTGCGCCCCGGGCGCGGTGGAGCACGCAAGAGCGTCAAGAAGGGGGAGGGCAAGTGATGATGAGTGCGGACCTGGAGAAGCCGGCCACCGAGGTGGTCCTGTCGGCCCGGAAGGTGCGCAAGCACTTCGGGGACCTGGAGGTGCTGCGCGGCATCGACCTGGAGGTCAGGTCGGGGGAGGTGCTCTGCGTGATCGGCCCCTCCGGCTCCGGCAAGTCCACCCTGCTGCGCTGCTTCAACCACCTGGAGAAGATCGACGCCGGGCGGATCGAGGTGGACGGCGAGCCGGTCGGCTACGAGCCGCACGGCGCCTCCGGCAGCAGGCTGCGCGAGCGCCGCCCGCGCGACATCCGCCACCAGCGCGAGCGGATCGGCATGGTCTTCCAGCGCTTCCACCTCTTCCCGCACCGCACCGCGCTGCAGAACGTGATGGAGGGCCCGGTCGCGGTCAAGGGCCGCCGGCGGGAGGAGGCCGAGCGGCAGGCCCGCGAGCTGCTCGCCCGGGTCGGCCTGGCCGACCGCGCCGACCACTACCCGGCCCAGCTCTCCGGCGGCCAGCAGCAGCGGGTGGCGATCGCCCGGGCACTGGCCATGGAACCGACCCTGATGCTCTTCGACGAGCCCACCTCCGCGCTCGACCCGGAGCTGGTCGGCGAGGTGCTCGGGGTGATGCGCGACCTCGCCCGCAGCGGCATGACGATGATCGTCGTCACCCACGAGATGGGCTTCGCCCGCGAGGTCGCCGACCGGGTCGTCTTCATGGACCAGGGCGCCGTCGTGGAGGCCGGCAGCCCGGCCGAGGTGTTCACCGCCCCGCGGCACGACCGCACCCGGGCCTTCCTCTCGACGGTGCTCTGATGGGAGCGATGGGACCAGCGATGGCACAGATGGGAGCGGACGTGACCACGACCCCGGTCGACCTGCTGCTGCGCGGCGGCACCCTGGTGGACGGCACCGGGGCGCCCGCCCGCCCGGCCGACCTCGCCGTCGCGGACGGCCGGGTCACCGTGCTGCCGCCCGGCACCGCGGTGACCGCGGCCGAGACCCTGGACGTCACCGGACGGGTCGTCACCCCCGGCTTCATCGACGTCCACACCCACTCGGACGCGCTCGCCGCCCCCTTCGGCGGCGGCACCCACACCGACGGCGACGCCCTGGACGAGCTGCGGCTCGCCCCGCTGCTCCAGGGCGTCACCACCGAGATCAGCGGCAACTGCGGGATCAGCCTGTTCCCCGCGCTGCCCGAGCGGCTGCCCGAACTGGCCGGGCACCTACGGGTCTCCTTCGGCCTCGGGCCGGTGCTGCCCGCCGAGGACTTCGACGCCTTCGCCGCCGGCCAGCGGCCCGAACTGCGCCGCAACCACATCGCCTCGCTGGTCGGCCACGGCACGCTGCGCGCCGGGGTGATGGGCTTCGAGGACCGCCCGCCCACCGCCGAGGAGCTGGCCGCCATGTGCGAGCTGCTCGACCGGGCGCTGGGCCAGGGCGCGGCCGGGCTCTCCACCGGCCTGATCTACCCGCCCGGCGTCTACGCGGACACCGAGGAGATCGTCGCCCTGGCGAAGGTCGCCGCCCGGCACGGCAAGCCGTACGTCACGCACCTGCGCGACGAGATGTCCCAGGTGGAGAAGGCCCTGGAGGAGGCGCTGGAGATCGCGGCGCGCTCCGGAGCCCCGCTCCAGGTCTCCCACCACAAGACCGCGGGGCGGCACGCCTGGGGCGCCACCTTGCGCACCCTGCCGCGCCTGGAGCAGGCCCGCGCCGACGGCGTGGACGTGCTCTGCGACGTCTACCCGTACACCGCCGGCAGCACCGTGCTGCACGCGATGCTGCCGCCCTGGACCAGCGAGGGCGGGCCGGCCGCGCTGCTGGAGCGGCTGCGCAGCAAGGAGGTGCGGGACCGGATCCGCACGGACATCGCGAACGGCGTCGAGGGCTGGGAGAACACCGTCGGCAACGGCGGCTGGGACCTGATCTCGGTGGCCGCCGCCCCCGCCCGCCGTACGGCCGAGGGCCGCCGGATCGCCGACCTGGCCGCCGAGCGCGGCGCCGACCCGGTGGAGTACGTCTGCGACCTGCTGCTGGAGGCGCAGGGCGAGGTGACCATCATCAGCCACTCGATGCGCGAGGACGACGTCCGCCGGGTGCTGGCCAGCCCGCTGTCGATGATCGGCTCCGACGGGGTGCCCAAACCCGGACGCCCGCACCCCCGTTGGGCGGGCAGCTTCGCCCGGGTGCTCGGCCACTACGGGCGCGAGCAGGGGCTGCTGCCGCTGGAGCTCGCGGTGCACAAGATGACCGGCCTGCCCGCCGAGCGCTTCCGGCTGGCCGGGCGCGGGGTGGTCCGGGACGGCGCGATCGCGGACCTGGTGGTGCTGGACCCGGCGGCCGTCCTGGACGGCGCGACCTTCGAGCGGCCGCTGCTGCCGCCGGTGGGAGTGGAGACCGTGGTGGTGGCCGGGCGGGTCGCGGTGCGCGGCGGCCGGGCGACCGCGATCCGGGCCGGAGAGGTGGTGCGGGTCCGATGAGCCTCGCCCAGGTGGCGGCCGCCGCGCGCAGCTCGGCGGCGCTCCCGCTGACCCTCGCGGTGGCGGCCGTGGACGTGGACGCCGTCGGCCCGGCCGACGGCGCCGACGGCGGCTCGGTCGGCGCGGTCGGGGTGGACGACACCGTCGTGCTGCCCGTCGCCAGCGCCTCCAAGCTGCTGCTGCTCGCCGAGGTCGCCCGGCGGCTGGACACCGGGGAGCTGACGGCCGGGCGGCCGGTGGCGATCCTCCCCGAGGACGTCACCGGCGGCACCGGCCTGCTCGGCCGGCTGAGCAGGCCCGGCTGGACGGTGGAGGACCTGGCCTGGCTGACCGCCGCGGTCAGCGACAACACCGCCACCAACGCGCTGCTGCGGCTGGTCGGGCTGCCGGCCACCGCCCGGCTGGCGCGCGAGCTCGGGCTGGAGCGGCTCACCCTGCACGACCGGGTGCGCGACGAGCGCGGGCCGGACGTCCCGCCCGTCTTCGCCACCGGCACCGCCCGCGACCTGGCCCGCCTGGTGGCCCTCGCCGTCCGGGGCACCATGGCCACGCCGACGGCCTCGGCCCGGCTGCTCGGCTGGATGCGCGCCAACACCGACCAGGGCCTGGTGCCCGCGCTGATCGACCACGACCCGTACGCCCCCGGCTTCCCCGAGCCGCTGCCCGGCCGGCTGCTGGTCGCCAACAAGACCGGCACGGACACCGGGGTACGGGCCGACGCGGGCGTCATCGTGGGCGCCCGCCGGGTGGCCTACGCGGTCGTCGCGCACTGGGACGTGGCGCTCGGGCCCAGCACCGAACGGGCCGCCGTGCACGCCATCAGGGACGTCGGCCGCGCCCTCGCGGCCTGGGCCCAGCGGCCGGCCTGAGCCGGCTCGCCGCCGGCCTGATCCCCCGGCCCGGGCCGGGGGATCAGGCCCACCGCATGTCGAGCAGGGACCTGATCTCCCCGGCGGCGGCGCCGAGTTCGGCGAGGAAGTCCCGCAGCACCGGGTTGCGGTTGGTGGCCCGGGTGGCCACCCCGATCCGGCGGTGCAGCTGCGGGTGGTCCAGCCGGCACACGTGCACCCCGGCGCTGTCGGCCAGGCCGAGCGCCGGGATCAGCGCGACGCCCATGCCGGCCCGCGCGAGGTTGATGGTCACCTGGTAGTGGTCGCTGCGGCAGCGCACCCGGGGGCGGAACCCCTCGGCCGCGCAGGCGCGTTCGAGCACCGGCTCGCCGGTGCTGCCACCGTGGGTGCCGATCCAGCTCTCGCCCTCCAGCTCGGCCAGCCGCACCACCGAGCGCCGTCCGAGCCGGTGCCGCAGCGGCACCACGACCAGCTGCGGCTCCTCGAAGTACATCCGCACGTCCACCGCCGCCTGCCGGCACCACGGGTCCAGCGGGTGCTCGAAGACGACGGCCGCGTCCAGCCGGCCGGCCTCCAGGTCCGGGACCAGCTCGTGCGGCTGGCCCATGATGAGCTCCAGCTCCACCTGGGGGTGCCCGGCGGCGAACGCGGCCAGCGCCCGGGGCAGCAGGTCCAGCCCGGCGGAGGCGAAGAAGCCGATCCGCAGCACGCCGGCCGCGGCCTGGGCGTGCGCCCGCAGGTCGTCCTGGGCGACGGCCATCAGATCGGCGATCGCCTGCGCGTGTTCGGCCAGCCGGACCCCGGCCGGCGTCAGGCGCAGGGACTGCGGAGCCCGTTCCACCAGCGCGACACCCAGCTCCTGCTCCAGGCGGGCGAGCTGGTGCGAGATGGCGGACGGGCTCAGGTGCAGGGCCTGCGCCGCGGCCACGATGGTGCCCCGGCGGGCGATCTCCAGGAGGACGTGCAGTCGGGCGCTGTTCAGCATCGGCCCAGGTTAGAGGGTGTAGTACGCCGGCTGCGCGGCCACCGGTTCCCGGGTGCCGGCGGCGGCCACGTCCAGCCGGAGCAGGTCGTGCTCGGTCTCCCGGCGCACCACCAGGCGGGCCTCGCCGTCGCGGACGAAGACCACGGCGGGCCGCGGCAGCTTGTTGTAGTTGGACGCCATGGCGTAGCCGTAGGCGCCGGTCACCGGGGTGGCCAGCAGGTCGCCGACCCGCAGGTCGGCGGGGAGCGCGGCGTCGTCGATGATCACGTCGCCGCTCTCGCAGTGCTTGCCGACCAGCCGGGCGCGGGCCGGGCGGGGTGCCTGGGGGCAGCGGGGCAGGAAGGCCTCGTAGCGGGCGCCGTACAGCGCGGGGCGCAGGTTGTCGCTCATCCCGCCGTCCACGCTGACGTAGGTGCGCACGCCCTCGATCCGCTTGACGGTGCCGACCCGGTACAGGGTCAGCCCGGCCCGGGCGGCGATCGAGCGGCCGGGCTCGACGCCGACCTCGCCGCTCCAGCCGGCGCCGCGCACCGCCGCGCGGACCCGCTCGGCCCAGACGGCGAAGGAGGGGGCGCTCTGCCCACTCAGGTAGGCCACGCCCAGGCCGCCGCCGACGGTCAGCCGGCGCAGGCCGTGCTCCACCGCGAACCGGGCCACCGCGGCGGCGCCGTCGGCCAGTTCGGCCGGGTCGAGCACCTGGGAGCCGACGTGGGCGTGGACGCCCTCCAGCCGTACCGCGGCGGAGGCCTCGGCCCGGCGCACCGCGGCCGCGGCGGCGCCGTCGGCCAGGCCGAAGCCGAACTTGGAGTCGTGGCCGCCGGTCTGGATGGCCTGGTGGGCGCCGGCCGCGACCCCGGGTGCCACCCGCAGCTGGATCCGGGCCGGGGGCAGGCCCTCCTCGTGGTGCAGCCGTTCGATCCGGTCCAGCTCGTCGAAGCTGTCCACCACGATGTGGCGCAGGCCGACGGTCAGCGCGGTGCGCAGCTCGGCCTCGTCCTTGTTGTTGCCGTGCAGCACGATCCGCTCCGGGGCGACCCCGGCGTACAGCGCGGTGCGCAGCTCGCCGCCGGAGGCGACGTCCAGCAGCAGCCCCTCCTCGGCGGCGAGCCGGGCCATCGCGGTGCAGAGGAAGGCCTTGGAGGCGTAGGCGACGTTGCCCCGGCCGAAGGCGGCCACCGCCTCGCGGCAGCGGCGGCGCAGGTGCTCCTCGTCGTAGACGAACAGCGGCGTGCCGTACCGGCGGGCCGCCTCGGCGAGGAGCACGCCGCCGACGGACAGGCCCTCGGGGTGGAACTCGGCGGTGAGCGGCAGCAGGCCCGGATCGACGGGCGGCAGGGCCTGGTCGACGGGCGGCAGGGCCGGCGGCACAGGGGACACGGGCGACATGGGGGACAAGGCTTCCTCCCGGCAGGCTGTTGGCCCCGCCCATCCTCGGCCCTGCGGGAGGGGCTGAGAAAGCGCATTCTTCGGGCCCTGAGCAGTACCGAAACCGATGCTCGGGCTCCGCCGGAGGACCCTCCAGGGCTGTTGCATCTAAGCTTGCATCTATGGTGCTACGGTGTGCTCCATGGCCGACACCCCGCCCCCCGCCCGCGTCCCGGCCGCGGACCGCGCCTACGAACTGACCAAGGACCTCATCCTCGGCGGCGGCCTGCCCGGCGGCACGCTGATCAGCGAGGGCGAGATCGCCGAGCGCGCCTCGCTCAGCCGCACCCCCGTCCGGGAGGCCTTCCTGCGGCTGCAGGCCGAGGGGCTGCTCCAGCTCTTCCCCAAGCGCGGAGCCGTCGTGGTGCCGGTCGGCCCCGGCGAGGCCGAGGACGTGCTGGAACTGCGCGAGGCGCTGGAGAGCACCGCCGTGCGCCGGATCACCCGCCGCCCCGACGGCCTCGACGCGCTGGTCCGGCAGCTGTCCGAACTGATCGACCAGCAGCGCGGACCGGCCCGCCGGGCCGACCTCGGCGCCTTCGCCGACGCCGACGAGGCCTTCCACCGGGGCATCGTGACGGCCTCCGGCAACGAGCTCGCCGGACGGTTCTACGGGACGCTGCGCGACCGCCAGCGCCGGATGGCCGTCCAGCTGCTCCAGGTGCGGCCCGAGCGGCAGGCGGAGCGGCTGGCCTCGCTGGTCGAGGAGCACACCGTGCTCGTCGAGCGGATCGCGGCCTGTGACGCCGAGGGCTTCACCGCCGCCCTGCGCGCCCACCTGGACGCCCACCGGGCGGTCACCGACCGCTGACCCCCCTTCACCGCGCGCCGACGACCGTGCGCGCACACCCCCGACGGACCGCCGGGACCGACCATCCGACAAGGAGCAGCACCACCATGAGCACCACCCGGCCGCCGTCCGCCGGTCCCGTCGCACCGTCCGGCCGGGGGCGGCCGTGGCTGCTCGCGGCCCTGGCCATGCTCTGCTGCGGGTGGGGCGGCAACCAGTTCACCCCGCTGCTGCTGATGTACCGCCACCTCGGCGGCTACTCGGAGGTCACCGTGGACGCCTTCCTGGGGGCGTACGTCCTCGGGCTGGTCCCCGGGCTGCTGGTCGGCGGCGCGGCCTCGGACCGCTACGGGCGCCGCCCGCTGATGATCGGCGCGGTGGCCGTGTCGCTCGCCGCCAGCGCGGTGCTGTGCGGCGGCACCGCCGGTGAACTCCCCATCTACGCCGGGCGGTTCCTCACCGGCATAGCCGTCGGCATCGCGATGGCCGTCGGCACCAGCTGGGTCAAGGAGCTCTCCCAGGCCCCGCACGACCCGGCCGCCGACCCGGGCGCTGGCGCCCGCCGCGCCTCCCTCGCCCTCACCCTCGGCTTCGGCCTCGGCGCCGGGGTGGCCGGGGTGCTCGCCCAGTGGGGCCCCTGGCCGATGGTCACCCCGTACCTCGCCCACCTGCTGGTCACCCTGCCCGCGCTGTTCCTGCTCCCGAGGTCCGTCGAGACCCGGGCCCGCTCGGCGGCCGTCCGCAGCCTCTGGGCGGACCTCAGGGTCCCGGCGGCCGGGCACCGGCGCTTCGTCCGGGTCGTGCTGCCGATGGCCCCGTGGGTGTTCGGCTCGGCCGGCGTCGCGTACGCGGTGACCCCGCAGCTGGTCGGCGACCGGCTCGGCGACTGGTCGCTGGCCTACGCGACCCTGCTGACCGTCCTCACCCTCGGCACCGGCGCCCTCGTCCAGCCCTTCGCCAAGCGCCTGGACTCGCTCTCCTCGGCGCGCGGCGTCATCGTCTCCATGGTGCTGATGGCCTGCGGCATGGCCGTCTGCGCCGGCGACGCGGCGGTCCGCTCCCCGCTGCTCGGCCTGGGCGGCGCGGTCCTGCTCGGCGCCGCGTACGGGATCGGGGTGGTCTCCGGACTGCTGGAGATCCAGCGCATCGTCACCCCGGACGACCTGGCCGGCATCACCGGCGTCTACTACGCGCTCTGCTACTCGGGCTTCCTGCTGCCCGCCGTGCTCGCGGCGCTCTCCTCGCTGGCCTCCTACACCGTGATGCTCACCGTGGTGACGGCCCTCGCCCTCGCCAGCCTCGCCGTGATCGTCCTCTCCTCCCGCCGCCCCGCCCCGACCCCGGCGGAAGCCCCGCACTGACCTTCGTCCGCCGCTCTCCTGCCTCCCCGCCCGCTCCCGGGCGGGGAGGCAGAATGCGCTCGGTTCCGCCGAGAGCGGCCCGCATCCCTTCGGCACGCCCGTCCACCTCCCGGCGCCGTTCGACCTGGACCTCGACACCACTCGTCTGTAGGCGGTTCCTAGGCGCTCGCGCCGTCCGTCGGGCGGGCGTGGGCCGGGAGGCCGTTGGCGAGGTCCTCGACCAGGAGGCGCCAGGCGATGGCGTCGGCGGCGGCGCGCAGGCGGGGGCTGCGGGGGCGGCCGGCGTCGGCGTCGAGGCGGGCGTTGAGCCAGTCGGACCAGGCGTGGGCGAGGGTGCGGACCTCGTGGGTGCCGGCCTCGGTGAGGGAGAGGTGGTCGCCGTCGCGGAGCAGGTAGCCCTCGGCGGCCATCCGGTCGAAGACCGGCTCCAGGACCTCGGGCGGCACCCGCTTGCGGGCTCCGACGAGGTCCAGCGAGGCGTGACCGACGGCCTTGGTGTGGCCGGCCACCTCCATCAGCGCCCAGGCCCCGGCCAGGTCCACCCGGGTGCCGGCGCCGGAGACGATCGTCCGGACGGTGTCGAGGTCCACCCCTCGCACGAGCGTGGACACCGCGTACTCCAGGTGCGGGTCGGAGTCGGCGGTGGTCGGCTGGCCGAAGGCCTCGCCCATGTCGGTGGAGCCCGCCCGGGCGGTGTCGCGCAGCTGCACCTGTTTGAGGAAGAGCGACACCACGAAGCCGATCACGGCCACCGGGATGGTCCACAGGTACACGGTGTGCAGGGCGTCGGAGTAGGCCTGGACGATCGGCGCGGCCTGGTCGGCGGGCAGCTGGTGCAGGCCCTGGGGGCTCTGCGCGGCGTGGGTGAGCGCGGCCGGGTCGGCGCCGGTGAGCCGGGCTGCGGTGGCGATCCCGTCGGCGAGTTCGGTCTTCAGGCTGTTGGCGTAGATGGTGCCGAACACCGCCGTGCCGAAGGAGCTGCCGATGGTGCGGAAGAAGGTCACCCCGGAGGTGGCGGTGCCGAGGTCGGCGTAGTCGACGGTGTTCTGCACGGCGATGGTGAGCACCTGCATGCTCAGCCCGATGCCGGCGCCGAGCACGAACATGTAGAGCGAGGCGAGTACGGATCCGGTGCCGGGTTCCAGCCGGGAGAGCAGGTAGAGGCCGAGGGCCATCACCGCCGTGCCGACGATCGGGAACAGCCGGTACTGCCCGGTCTTGCTGACCGCGTTGCCGCTGGCGACCGAGGCGATCAGCAGACCGAGCACCATCGGCAGCGTCCGGACGCCGGAGACGGTCGCCGAGTCGCCGTCCACGTACTGGAGGAAGGTCGGCAGGAAGGTCAGCGCGCCGAGCATGGCGAAGCCGACGATGAAGCTGAGCACCGAGCAGACCGTGAACACCGGGTTGCGGAACAGCCGCATCGGCAGCATCGGTTCGACGGCCCGGGTCTCCACCCAGCAGAACAGGCCGAGCGCCAGCGCGCCGCCGACGAACAGGCCGATGATCACCCCGGAGCCCCAGGCGTACTGGTTGCCGCCCCAACTGGTCGCCAGGATCAGCGCGCCGGCGCCGGCCGCGACCAGCACGATGCCCAGGTAGTCGACGACCGGGCGGGTCGCCGAGCGGACGGAGGGGATGGTCCGGGCCGCGGCGGCGACCACCACGACCGCGAGCGGCACGTTGACGTAGAACGCCCAGCGCCAGGACAGGTGGTCGGTGAACAGCCCGCCCAGCAGCGGCCCGATCACCGTGGCGACGCCGAACACCGCGCCCATCGCGCCCTGGTACTTGCCGCGCTCGCGCAGCGGGATGACGTCCGCGATCAGCGCCATGGCGGTGACCATCAGGCCGCCCGCGCCGAAGCCCTGCACGGCGCGCCAGGTGATCAGCAGGGTCATGGAGGTGGCCAGGCCGCACAGGAACGAGCCGGCGACGAAGACGATGGCGGAGATCTGGAACAGCAGCTTGCGCCCGTACAGGTCGCCGAACTTGCCGGCCAGCACGGTGGCCACCGTCTCGGCCAGCAGGTAGGAGGTCACCACCCAGGACATGTGCGCGGCCCCGCCGAGGTCCGCGACGATGGTGGGCAGCGCGGTGCCGACGATGGTCTGGTCGAGGGCGGCCAGCAGCACGCCGAGCACGATGGTGGCGAAGACGACGTTCCGCTGCCGGACGTCCAGCACCGGAGGGGCGGAGGGCGTGGTCTCGGTGGCGACGGTCATGCCGTCAGCCTCCGGGGTACGGGCGGCGGTCGCGATCCGGTTCGGCCGTTCGGGTGACAGTGGGTGGAATCCGCCCGGGTGGCGGGCACAGGTGGGCCGGGCGACGATGATCCGAGCCAGGCCGACCGACGATCACCCGTCGACCCAGGACGCCCCATCGACCAGATGCCCCGTCGACCAGGATGTCGACCAGGAAGCCCCGGCCCCCGGGAGGCTCCCATGAACGCCGACCCCCCGCGCAGCACCACGAACCCCAAGCAGCCCGGATCCACCGCCGTGGGCGCCCGGGCCGCCGCCCGGCGTTGGCGGGCGCTCACCGTCTGCCTCGTCGCCGGCTTCATGACCCTGCTGGACGTCAGCATCGTCAACGTCGCGCTGCCGACCGTACGGGTCGGGCTGCACATGTCCGACAGCGGCCTGCAGTGGGTGCTCAGCGGCTACGCGCTGGCCTTCGGCCTGGTGCTGGTGCCCGCCGGGCGGCTCGGCGACGCGCGCAGCCGGCGGGCCGTCTTCCTCGCCGGGCTCGCCCTGTTCACCGTGGCCAGCGCGCTCGCCGGCGCGGCGCAGAGCCAGGAGTGGCTGGTGCTCGCCCGGCTGTTCCAGGGCGCGGCCGGCGGCGTGCTGGTGCCGCAGGTGTCCGGCTTCATCCAGGTGCTGTTCCAGGGCGCTGAGCGCGGCCGGGCCTTCGGCGCCCTCGGCGCGACCATCGGGCTGTCCACCGCCGTCGGACCGCTGCTCGGCGGGCTGCTGATCCAGGCCGTCGGCCCGGAGAACGGCTGGCGCTGGGTGTTCCTGGTCAACCTGCCGATCGGCGTCGCCCTGCTGCCGATCGCCTACCGGCTGCTCCCGGGGCCGCCGCCCGCCGACCAGCGGGCCGGGCACCGGGACTTCGACCCGGTCGGCGTGCTGCTGCTCGGCGCCGGGACGGTCTCGCTGCTGCTGCCGTTCGTCCAGGCCCAGCAGTGGCACGGCTGGGTTCGCTGGCTGCTGCTGCCGCTGGCGGCGGTGCTGCTCGCCGTGTTCGTCGGCTGGGAGCTGCACTACGGGCGGCGGCGGGAACCGCTGGTGAGCATGGCACTGTTCGCGGTGCGGCCGTACGCGGCGGGAACGCTGCTGTCGCTGGTGTACTTCGCCGGGTTCACCGCGATCTTCTTCATCTTCACGCTCTACCTCCAGGCGGGCCTGCACTACTCGGCGCTGACGGCGGGCCTGGCCGTCACGCCGTTCGCGGTCGGCTCGGGGGTGTCCGCGACGGTGGGCGGGCGGCTGGTGAGCCGGCTCGGGCGGCGGTTGGTGGTGGCCGGACTGCTGCTGGTGCTGGCCGGGCTGCTGGCCTCGGCGCTGGCGGTGCAGCTGTGGTCGGGGCCCCGCGTGGGCTGGACGACGGCGCTGCCGCTGCTGGTCGCCGGGGCGGGCAGCGGGCTGGTGATCGCCCCGAACCAGACGCTGACCCTCCAGCAGGTGCCGGTGGCCCGGGCGGGCAGCGCGGGCGGGGTGCTGCAGACCGCGCAGCGGGTCGGGTCGGCGGTGGGCATCGCCGTCGTCGGCTCGGTGTTCTTCGCCCATGCGGCCGGGCCCCGCCCGGACTGGGCGCTGGCCTTCCAGCTGGGCGTGACGGTCGCGGCCGGCCTGGTGCTGGTGGCGCTGCTGGTGGCGGTCGCCGACATGGCCTCGGGCCGGGGCAGCTTCCGGGCCGCCGGGCCGAGGTTCGGGGACGGGCCGCGGGTGGGGGACGGGCCGCGCGGCGGAGACGGGCAGAGCCGCGGAGACGGGCCGTGACGGGCGCCCGGACGGACTTCCTGGCCGCCGCCGCGGCAGCCGAGGAACTGCTGCGCCGCCCGGAGGTGGCCCGGGCCTGGCGGCTGCCGAGCGCGCTGGCGCAGTGGAGCGTCGGCGGGCTGGCCGGGCACCTGGCCTACCAGGTCCTCTGCGTGCCGGAGGTGCTGGCCGCGCCCGAACCGGCGGAGCCGGTGGTCGGGCTGCTGGACCACTACGCCCGGTCGGCCTGGGTCGGCGCCGCGCTCGACGCGGACGTCAACGTGCGGATCCGGCAGGGCAGTGAGGCCTTCGCGGCCGACGGGCCGGCCGTGCTGCACCGCCGGCTCGCCGCCGTACTGCCGGAGCTCGCGGACACCCTGGCGGCGGCGGACGCCACCCGGTCCGCCCGGCTGCCGTTCTGGGGCCCGTGGGCACTGACCCTCGACGACCTGCTGGCCACCCGGACGATGGAACTCGCCGTCCACGGCGACGACCTGGCGGTGAGCGTCGCCGTGGATGGACCCGAACTGCCGCCGGAGACCGCCGAGTCGGTGATCGGCCTGCTGGCCCGGCTGGCCGTCCGGCGGCACGGCCGGGCGGCCGTGCTGCGGACGCTCAGCCGGGCCGAGCGGGCACCGGGCAGCATCGCGGCGTTCTGAGCTGCCGTGCTTCGCGCTGTGCCGCGTTTCGCACCGTGCCGCGTTTCGCGCTGTGCCGCGCAGGTGGGCCGTCAGTGGTCCCGGCGGTGGATGGCGAGTGCCGCGACGGCCACCGAGGCCAGCGACCACACCGCGAAGGTGGTCCAGGAGCCCGCGACGGTGGCCGGGTACTCGGACGGGCGCAGGCCCGCCAGGCTGGTCCGGGCCAGGCGCTGCCAGGCGGGCAGCGGCAGGGCGTGCAGTAGGTCGGCGCTCCAGCGGTAGCGCTCGGTGACCAGTGACGGGACGAAGAACAGCACCACGACGGTGGCCACCACGGCCCCCGCGCCGTGCCGGATCAGGGTGCCGAGGCTGAGGCCGACCAGGGCGCAGACCGGGCCGAACAGCACCGCCGCCGCGACGTACCGCAGCGCGGCCGGATCGGTGACGGACTGTCCGATGCCCGTCCCGGACAGGATCGCCTGGCTCCCGCCGAAGGAGGCACCGACGGTGAGCACCCCGAAGCCGAACAGCACGGCGGCCAGTACGCAGGCCTTGGCGAGGAGCACCGCCCGGCGGTCGGGCACGGCCGCCAGGGTGGTGCGGATCAGCCCGGTCGCGTACTCGCCCGCGATGGCGAGCGCGCCGAGGCCGCCCGCGACCAGCATCAGGATGTCGGCGGAGGCGAGGTTGAACGCGTCGTTCAGCGCGACCTGCGCCATGACCGCGGGGTCGCCCTCGCCCGGGGTGTAGTGATCGCGGGTGTAGAGCGCGGACTTGAGGTTGGCGGCGACGATCGCCACGGCGCCGAGGCCGAGCACCCAGGGGACCGAGCGCAGCGACCAGAACTTGATCCACTCGGAGGCCAGCAGGTCGCCGAAGCGGGCACGCGGTTCGGTGCGGGGCGAGGCGGGCAGGGTACGGGGCGAGGCGGGCAGGGTGCTCAACGGGGTTCTCCGGCGGGGTACTCGACGCTGTCGGCGGTCAGGTCCATGAACGCCTCCTCGAGGGAGGCGCCCCGGGTGGTCAGGGCGTGCAGCAACAGGCGCTGCTCCAGGGCGAGTTCGCCGATCCGGGTGGCGTCCAGGCCGCTCACCGCGAGTTCGCCGTCCGGGCCGGGCCGGACGGTGGCGCCGGCCGTCGTCAACACGGCGGTGAGCCGCTCGGGTTCGGCGGCCCGGACGGTGACGGCGCGCAGGCCCGCTCGGGCGGCGAACTCGGTGAGGCTCTCGTCGGCGAGCAGCCGGCCGCGCCCGATCACCACCAGGTGGTCGGCGGTGTGCTCCATCTCGGCCATCATGTGGCTGGAGACGAAGACGGTCCGGCCCTCGGCGGCGAGCCGCCGGAACAGCCCGCGCACCCAGAGCACGCCCTCCGGGTCCAGTCCGTTCAGCGGCTCGTCGAACAGCAGCACCGGCGGGTCGCCGAGCAGCGCGCCGGCGATGCCGAGCCGCTGCCGCATGCCGAGCGAGTAGCCGCGGATCCGGCGCCCGGCGGCCTCGGTGAGCCCGACCTCGTGCAGCACCTGCTCGACCCGGGTGGCCGGGATCGCGTTGGCGCGGGCCAGCGCCCGCAGTTGGGCCCGGCCGGTGCGCCCGCCGTGGGCGTCGCCCGCGTCCAGCAGGGCGCCGGCGTGCCGCAGGCCGCGCGGTCGGCCGCGGAAGGGACGGCCGTCCACGGTGACGGTGCCGGAGGTCGGGTCGCCCAGACCGAGGACCAGCCGCAGGGTGGTGGACTTGCCCGCGCCGTTGGGGCCGAGGAAGCCGGTGACCCGGCCGGGCCGGACGGTGAAGGAGAGGCGGTCGACGACGGTGCGGACGTGGTGGCCGCGGCCGTAGCGCTTCGTCAGCTCGGTGACTTCGATCATGTGCCCCACGGTGCCGGGGATCGTGGGGCGGGCACATCGGACCGGTGTCGACACCGCGGGCCACCCGGAGGCCACCCGGGGCCGTACAACCACGGTTGGATGACGGGGTCCCGGACCGTCGTTACGATCTCGGACCATGCCCTCACCCCCCTCCCCGCCGCTGCTCCGGCGGGTTCCGCCCGAGGTCTGGGTCGGCCTCGCCTGGTGCGTGGCGGCCGGCTACCCCGCCGTCCGGCTCGGCGGCCAGGCCTCGCAGCACCCCGGCGCCGCCGCCCACGGCGGTTGGGCGTTCACCCTGGCCGACACGGCGGTGGCCTTCGCCGGCGCGGCGCTGGTACGACGGCTGCCGGTGCTCTCCGTCTTCCTGCTGGTGGTCGCCGCGTTCACCGAGGCCGACGGCTGGGCCGGCGGCGCGCAGGTGCCGCCCGGCGCCCTGCTCGCGGTGGACACCGCGCTCTGCCTGATCACCGCGACCCGGCCGCGGCGCAGCTCCCGGGCCGCGTTCGCGCTGGTCATGGCCTTCCTGGTGCTGCACATCGGCATGGTGCACGGCGACACGGTGGGCATCTTCACCGGCACCCACATCGGCTCGGCCGACGGCGCCGCGCTGCTCGGGCTGGTCGCCTGGCTGGTCGGCCGCTCGGTGCGGCAGAACCGGGAGCACGCCGAGGTGCTCAGCGCCCGGGTGGCCGAGGAGGCCGTCACCGCCGAACGGCTGCGGATCGCCCGCGAGATGCACGACACCGTCGCGCACAGCCTCGGCATCGTCGCCCTCCAGGCCGGCGCCGCCCGCCGGGTGATCGACCGTCGGCCGGAGCGGGCCAAGCAGGCGCTGGGCGAGATCGAGACCGCCGGACGGGAGACCCTGGCCGCGCTGCGCCGGATGCTGGTCGTGCTGCGCCGGGCCGACGGCGAGGCCTCGGCCACGGTGCCGCAGGGCCTGGCGGACCTCGACCGGCTGGCCGGGGCGACCACCGCCGCGGGGGTACGGGTGGAGGTGCGGCGGCACGGCGAACCGGGGCCGCTGCCGCCGGAGGTCGACCTCGCGGCCTTCCGGATCGTCCAGGAGTCGGTGACCAACGTGGTGCGGCACGCGGACGTCGGCGCCTGCGTGGTCACGGTGGACCACCGGGCGGCGGGGGAGCTGTCGGTCGAGGTCACCGACCGGGGCAGTGGCTCCGGGGAGGGGCCGGGCGGCGGGTTCGGGCTGGCCGGGCTGCGGGAGCGGGTCGCCCTGCTGCGCGGCGAGTTCGAGGCCGGGCCGCTGCCCGGGGGCGGCTTCCGGGTGGCCGCCCGGTTGCCCGTGCCGGGTCCGATCAGGGAGGCGGGCGCGTGATCCGGGTGGTGCTGGCCGACGACCAGCCGCTGGTGCGCGCCGCGTTGGAGATGGTGATCGCGGAGACGGCCGACGTCGAGGTGGTCGGCGAGGCGGGCACCGGGGCGGAGGCCGTCCGGCTGGCCGCCGAACTGCGGCCGGACGTCGTGGTGATGGACATCCGGATGCCAGGCATGGACGGCATCGAGGCCACCCGGCTGGTGACCGCGGACGGCGGGCCGACCAGGGTGGTGGTGCTCACGACCTTCGACGAGGACGAGCACGTGTACGCGGCGCTGGAGGCGGGGGCGTCCGGCTTCCTGGTCAAGGACATGGCGCTGGACGACATCCTCGGCGCGGTGCGGGTGGTCGCCGCCGGGGACGCGCTGATCGCGCCGAGCGTCACCCGGCGGCTGATCGGGGCCTTCGCCGCTGCCGCCGCTCCGGCCACGGCCGCCATCACCGGCACCGCCTCCGGCACCGCCACCGAGCGGCGGCTGGCGGCGATCACCGGGCGTGAGCGGGAGATCCTCACCCTGGTCGGCCGGGGCCTGTCCAACTCCGAGATCGCCGCCGAACTGGTGCTCAGCATCGCGACCGTCAAGACGTACATGACCCGGCTGCTGGCCAAGCTCGACGCCCGGGACCGGGTGCAACTGGTCATCCTGGCGTACGAGGCGGGCCTGGTCTCCGTGTCCGGCTGACCGGGCCCGCCACCGCGGGAACGATTCCGCGACCGGTCGTGGGGCGCCGGTTGCTCAGCGCTTGACGGCCACGCCCGCGTACATCGCGATGTCCTGGTCGCGGACGGGCGCGGCGCCGGCGTCCGGCCGCCAGTGGTGCACCAGCGTGACCCCCGGGTCGAGCAGCTCGTAGCCCGCGAAGAAGGCCTCCGTCTCGGCCTTGTCGCGGATCTGGAGCGGGATGCCGCGGGCGTTGTACTCGCGGCCGACGCCGCCGACCCCCACCGGGTCGGTGTCCCCGGTGAAGACGGTCAGGGCGAGGAAGCTGCCCGGTGCCAGGGCGTCCATGAGGCGGCGCACGATGCCCTGCGGGTCGTCCTCGTCCAGCACGAAGTGGACGATCGCGATCAGCGACAGCGCCACCGGCTGCGAGAAGTCGAGCACCTCGCGCAGCCGGGGGTCGCCGATGATCGACTCCGGGTCGCGGAAGTCCGCGTCCACGTAACAGGTGCGGCCCTCGGGCGTGCTGTCCATCAGGGCCCGCGCGTGGGTCAGCACGATCGGGTCGTTGTCGACGTACGCGACCCGGGCCTCGGGGGCGATCGCCTGGGCGATCTCGTGCACGTTCGGCGAGGTCGGGATGCCGGTGCCGATGTCGAGGAACTGCCGCACGCCGTACTGCTCGGCGAGTTGGCGCACCGTGCGCTGCATGAAGTCGCGGGTGGTGCGCATCGAGATGGGCAGCGACGGCCAGGCCTGCACCGAGGCGTGCGCCGCGACCCGGTCCGCCTCGAAGTTGGTCTTGCCGCCGATGAGGTAGTCGTAGACGCGGGCGGAGTGCGGAACGTCCGTCCGCAGGTTCACCGACGGGGCATCCTCGTGCGGACCGTGCTCGACCCGGATCTCGTTCGCCATGCTCGCTCTCCCGTTGCTGGGCATTCGTCATGGGCCGCGGTGGCAGCGGCCCATGGTGCGCATGGTAACGGTCTTCCAGTGTGATGAGATGACTAGCCCTCAGGCTCAACTCTCAGGCTCGACTCTCGGACTCGACTCGCAGGCGCGACTCTCGGACGCGGCTCTCAGGCCTGTGCCTCGGGGTGCCGCTGGTCGGACGCGGCGGCGTCCGACTGCCGGGGGAGCGCGGTGGTCCCGGTGTCGCCCCGGTCGGAGGAGGGCCGGCGGCCGTGCGCCGCGAGTTCGAGTGCGGCGCCGATCCAGGCCATGCCGAAGGCCCAGGTCGCCAGCCACTCGCCCAGGTAGAGCGGCCGTACCGACCAGTCCGAGCCGATGCCCGTCGCCCCGGCCAGGACGGAGAGCCCCAGGGCGGCCAGGATCACCACCCCGGCCACCAGGTAGGCCGTGCCCACCCGGGCGGGCTGGGCGGAGCGTGGGTTGCGGAAGGAGTAGAGGCAGAACATCGCCAGCATGACGAACAGCAGGCCGGCGAAGACCAGGTGGAGCACCCCGACGGTGCGCTGGACACCGGACCCGCCCCCGGCGGACGTCGGGCACAGCGCGACCCCGAGCGCGAAGAAGCCGGCCGCCGTGCTCCAGCGGTCGTCCCTGCGGTCGAAGCGGTAGCAGATCAGGAACACCCCGAGGGCGCACAGCCCGCCGACGAAGAGGTTCCGGGTGTCGGTGTAGTACGAGGCGCTCATCGAGACCGGCCAGAAGCCGTCCGTGCTGCGCCCCGTCACCACGGCGGACAGCCAGTTGCCGAACGGCAGGGCCGGCGGCAGCAGGATGCCGATCAGGCCGACGCCGAGGCGCAGGATCGCGATGGTCCGAACGTCCTGGATGCTCCACCGGACGCCGGGGGAGTTCTGCGTGGGCGAGTCGTGAGTCACGGACGCCTCCTTGCCTTTCGCACGGGCCCGCGGGCCCGCTGGTCCTCCGGCCGCGTGGGACGGGGTGGGCGGTGCGGACGGGCGCCGCCACACACCTGAGCGACCGTCAACTGGTGTACCCGCATCAGCGTTCGAAGCACCACCGATTTGAGCGGTTTACGCCCCCGATGACCGTCAGGAGTTCCCCGGGGCACCATCTTTCACGGCTGCGCGCACCCGTTCGGTTCAACTCACCGCCGAGGTCGCCGAGGAGCGGCTCCCACCAGCCCAACCGCGCCTGACCGAACCGGAATTGATCTGTACGATCTCGCCCCGTGCAGGAGACGCTGACCACCGGGGCCGCCACCCCCGGCACCCCGAGAACCCCCGGCACCCCCGGGACCGCCCACCGCCCGGCGCGCTGGGTCCGCACCCGGCTGCGCGCCGACCCGGCGGCCGCCCTGCTCATGGCGGCCCTCGCGTTCGTCACCGTCCTGCTCTCCGTGGCCGTCCCCCGCCTCGCGGACCGGGGCGCGGACGCGGCCCTGCGGGACCACGTGCGGCAGAAGGGCATCCACGCGACCAGCCTGCAGGCCGTCGCGAGGAGCCGCCCCACCGACACCGCCGCCGACCTCGACGCCGTCCAGCGGGAGCTCGCCGCGCGGTTCGGCGGGAAGCTGCCGCTCTCCGCGCCGGGCCACGCCCACGGCACCCGGACCGCGGCCGACAAGGTGTACAACCCGGACTTCGCGCGGCTCAACGCCGAAGTCCCCCCGCGGCTCTCCCTGATGTACCTGGACGGCTTCGCCGACCGCGTCACCCTGATCGAGGGCAGCTGGCCGGGCCCCGCCACGGCCGGCGCGCCGCTGCCGATGGCCGTGAGCCGCACGGCCGCCGAGATGATCGGCATCAGGGTCGGCGACGTCGTCGACAGCGGCAGCAAGGGCGCGGTCCGGCGGACCAGCGTGGTGACCGGCATCTACCGGGTCGACGACCCGCTGGACCCGTTCTGGGACGACCTCGGCTGCCCCGGCCGCCCCTGCCTGGAATTCGGTCAGTACGGCGACGACTGGCTGAGCTTCACCGGGCTCGTCGACGGCGCGAGTCTGGCCGCGCTGACCGCCTGGGGCGAGAACGTCCAGAACTTCTGGCGGCTGGCCGTCGACCCCGCACCGCTGCGCGCCGACCGGCTGGACCGCACCCGGGCCGGCGTCGCCCACCTGCTCGCCGGACCGGACAACGACGCCCTGGTCGCCGCGACCGGGCGGGCCGACCTGCGGGTCAGCTCGTTCCTGCCCGACGTCCTCACCGAGGCGGCCGACCGCTACCGCGCCGCGACGGCGCTGAGCGCGATCGGCCCGACCGGGGCCGCCGGGGTCGCCGTGGTGGTGCTCTGCCTGGCCGCGGTCCTCGCCACCGACCGGCGCGCCGCCGAACTCCGGCTGCTGCGGGCCCGCGGCGGCTCGCTCGGCGGGGTGCTGCTGCGGCTGCTCGGCGAGGGCGCGGTGACCGTCCTGCCCGCCGCCGCACTCGGGGCGGCGCTCGCCCTGGTACTGCTGCCCACACCCCGGTGGGGCGCCGCGGCGGCGGCCGGCCTCGCCACCACTCTGCTCGCCCTGCTGGCCTTTCCGGCCAGGGCCGCGCTGCTCTGGGCGCGCCCCCGGACGGCCGGGCGGTGGCGCCGGCCGATCGGCGAACTCACCCTGCTGGCCGCCACCGTCGCGGCGGTGGCCGAGGCCCGCCGCCGGGGCGTCGGCCACTCCGGCGCCGCCGTGGACCCCCTGCTGGTCGCCGCCCCGCTGCTGCTCGCGGTCACCGGCGGACTGCTGCTGGCGCGGGTCGAGTCGCTGCTGCTCGGTCGGCTGGCCGCCCTCGTCGGCCGAGGCCGGGGACTGATCGGCTTCCTCGGTCTCGCCCGGGCCGCCCGCGAGGCCTCCGGCCGTCGCCGGCCCAGCGCACTGCCGCTGCTCGCCCTGCTGATCGCCACCACCGCGACCGGCTTCGGCGCCACCGTGCTCGACTCGGTGGACCACGGGCGGCTGCGCGCCGCGCGCATCGCCACCGGCGGCGACGTCGCCGTGTCCGTCCCGGACTACGCGACCCTGCCGGACCGGTTCCTCGAGGTCGCCGGCGCGCTGCCCGGCACCCGGAGCGCGACCGGGATCCGGGTCGACCGCAGGGCCCTGTTCGTCGGCGCCGGTTCGAACAACTACACCAAGGTGACCCTCGTGGTCGCCGAGCCGGCCGCGTACGCCGAGATCGCCCGCACCCTCGGCGTCGGCGGCTTCGACCCGGCGAGGCTCGCCGGCACCCCCGGCGGCCCGGACACCCCGGTACCCGCGCTGTTCAGCCGGAACCTGGCCGACCGGCTGGCCGCCGGCGCGCCGACGGTGCACCTGTCCACCGCGAACGAGCTGCGCACCACCGTCGCCGGGATCGTCACCGCGACCCCGGCGCTGCCGGACCCGAGCCTGCCGTTCGTCGTGGTGCCCTCCGGTCCCGCGGTGGAGCGCCTGCCGGAACTCGGCCGGGCGACCGGGTGGCTGGCCGTCGGCGCCGTCGACCCCGAGCGGGTCAGGGCGCTGCTGCGGGAGCAGGGCGTGGTCCAGCCGACCGGCAGCGCCAAGCGGGTCGCGGAGGCCGCCGCGGCGGCCGGCAAGGGCAGCCACGGACTGCCGCCCGCCTACGAGGTGGGCAGCAGCCGCGAGTACGCCGGGCACCTCGCCGCCGACCCGTTGCAGCAGGCCGCCGGACGGCTGTTCTGGTACGCGGCCCCCGCCAGTGCCGGATTCGCCGTCCTCGCGGTCCTGTTGACGCTGCTGCGCGCCGCGCCCGACCGTACGGCCGTGCTCGCCCGGCTGCGCACCATGGGCCTGCGGCCCCGGCAGGGGCTGGCGCTGATCCTCGTGGAGGCGCTGCCGAGGACCCTGGTGGCGGCCGCCGGCGGCGGGCTGGTCGCGGTGGCGGCGGCCGTCCTGCTCGGGTCGGCCTTCGACCTCTCCACCCTGGTCGGCGCCGGGGCCGGCCACGCCCTGGATCCGGCGGCGCCGCCGGTGCTGCTGCCCACGGTGGGCCTGGCGCTGGTGGCCTGCCTCGGGGTGGTGCTGGAGACGCTGGTGGCCGGCCGGCGGCAGATCGCCACCGAACTGCGCGCGGGGGAGTCCTGACGGTGGCATGAACGGCGGGGCGGCCCGGTCACCACGACCGGGCCGCCCCGCTGTCCGAACCGCCGAACCGCCGGTTCAGCCGGCGGGCTGCCGGGTGCGCGCGATCAGTGCGTTGAGCAGGGCCGCCCCGCGCTCGGCGTCGTCGACGCTGACCGCGAAGTCCGTCCCCCGGCGGGTGCGGACCACCAGGCAGGCGCCCCCGCGCAGCATCACGGTGGTGCCGAGCCCGTTGATCCGGTAGCCCCAGCCGCCCGCCTGGGCGGCGGTGCGCCGCTCAACGCGGGCGGACTCCAGCTCGGCGGGGGACCAGCGGCGGGCGGGCCACCCGAAGGGGCCGAAGCCGACGGTCAGGCCGGCGGCGGTCACCCGTACCCGCACCGAGGAGCAGACGAGCACGGTGAGGGTCGGGAGCGCGAGCAGCAGCACCAGCGGCAGGCCCACGTCGGCCACCCCGCTGGTGGCGGCCACCGCCACGGCCACCGCCGCCAGCCCGAACACCGCCGCGGTCAGCTGCAGCCACGGGTTGGCGGCGTGGGAGAGCCAGACGAGGTGCGCGCCCGGCGGCACCTCCAGCGCCGGCTCCCCGGTCGCGGGGCGCGGCGCGGGCCGGGCGCCGTAGCGGCGGCTCGCCAGCCGGGCGAGCAGCCCGGCGAGGCCGGTGGCCAGCAGGATCAGGACCACCTCGATGCCCATCGGCGCTGCGTCCTGCCAGCGGGCACGGTCCAGGTTGGCGTGCACGATGGAGGCCTGCGCGCCCGTCAGCAGCACCCCGCCGGCCGCCAGCGTGGTCGCCGCGGCGCCGGGCGCCAGGTTGCCCCGGTACCGCCGCAGGGCCACCGCGGTCAGCACCAGGACGGCCCAGAACGCCGCAGGGAAGAGCACGGCGGCCGTCAGCGACATCGAGTCGTCCGGTTCCCGTCCGCCCCAGTGGGTGGCCAGCGGGTCGGGCAGGCGGTCACGCGCCACCAGCGGCAGCGCGATCAGCAGGGCCAGCACGCCCGCCGACCAGGTCGCCGCCGCCCAGACCGCACCGCGGTGCGTCGGCCGCTCTGCCGCGGCCCTCGTCGAAGTCGTCCCCTCGTCCGTCACGACAGCCCCCTGATCATGTCCACGAGATCGTTCCTGCTGTAGCCGGCCCGGGCCGCATCCTCGACCAACTGCCGTACCCGGTCCACCAGTTCGGAGCGGGTGTCGGCGCCGGTCGCGATCGTGATGCCGCGGCCCCGGCGGAACTCCAGCACCCCCTCGTCGCGCAGCGTGCGCAGCCCGCGCAGGACGGTGTTGGTGTTCACCCCCAGCGCCCGGGAGAGCTCCCGGGCCGGGGGCAGCTTGTCCCCGGGGGCGCACTCGCCCTCGGCGACGGCCCGTCTGATCGCGCCGGCGACCTGTTCGTGCAGCGGTCGGGTGTCCCCGATGTCCAGCTTCAGCAACATGGTGCTACTGACGATAGCACCATTCATGTCACCTGCGACTGCTCGGGGATCTCCCCGACCGGCACGCCCAGGTGGTACGGCCACTCCTGGGTGGTCTCCTCGCCGGTGCAGTCCTGCATCGGCTCGCGCACGAAGTCGCCGGGGCGGTCGACGAACGGCGAGTAGACCCGGACGACGATCCGGTCGGCGGGCTGCTGCCTGAAGTGTGGCTGGCGGTTGACCGTCCAGGTCGGCCGGGTGCGCCGCGTATGGAGAGCGTTGGGAACGACCCCAGGGACGTCAGGAAGGCGTCAAGGAGAGCAGGTCAGCCCCGTCGGCGGCGGTTGGGTGGAGGACGACGGAGAACGCGACCACACGAGGACGGATCATGCACGGCAACGGGCGGCACGAAGGCGGCACGGCACCCAGGGTGGTGGTCGGGGTCAGCGGGTCGTTGGGGAGCCTCGCGGCACTGCACCGCGGCGTCGCCGAGGCCCGCGAGCGCGGCGCAGCCCTGGTGCCGGTGCTCGCCTGGGAGCCGCCCGGCGGCGAGCACGGCTACCGGCGCTCGCCCTGCCCACCGTTGCTCGCCGCCGTCCGGGAGGCCGCCGAACAGCGTCTGCGGGACGCCCTCGACGCGGCCTTCGGCGGCACCGACCCCGGGGTGCCGCTGCACCCGGTGGTGATCCGCGGCGAGGCCGGCCCCGCCCTGCTGCACGTCGCCGACCGGCCCGACGACCTGCTGGTCCTCGGCCGCAGCGGCGGCCCGCTGCGCCGCCGGCTGCGGCGCTCGGTGCCCGGCCACTGCGCCCGGAAGGCCGGCTGCCCGGTGCTGACCGTCCCGGTGCCCGAACTGCTTCACGCCCTGCACCGGCTGGAGTCCGCGCACCGCCGCGCCCGGCGGCACCCGTCGGCCGGCCCCGCGCGCGAAGCCCTCGCGGCGAAGCGGTAGTCCGCGGTGCGGATGTACTCGGCCCGCCCCGGCGCCGACCGCTACCGCCCGGTGCTGGAGCGCCTCTCGGCCCCCACCGCGGGCACGGTGGCGCTGCTGGGCGGCGGCGCACTGGCACTCGCGCTCGCGGTCCTGCGCGAACTGCACTCCGGGCCGCTGCCGTACCTCGGCTACCTGGCGCTGTGCGGACTGGTCGGGCACCGCTCCCGGCCGGGGGCCGCACCGCTGATCGGCCTGGCGGCCTGGCTCTGCTGCAACGCCTTCGCCGAGCACCGCCACGGCGAACTCGGCTGGGCGGGCCCGTGGCCGGAGGCCGGGCACTACGCGATGTTCACCGCGACCGCCCTGCTGGCGTCCCTGCCCACCGCCCTGCCGCGCCGCACCGTACGGGTGTCGCCGCTGCGGTTCGACGGCCCACGGCTCGACGGCCCGCGGCTTGTCGACCCACGGCTCGACGGCCCGCGCTGAGGCGCCGCCCAAGGACGGTCCGCCCGTACGGACGGACCTCACCGGGGAACCGGGGCTCCGGCCGGTATCCGGAGTCCCCGGCGAACCGGTGGAGGCAGACGACCCGGGCGCGCGGAGTGGTCGCCGGTTCGGACAGCGGGCCCGCCCGTACGGACGGGCCCGCCGCGACCACCCCGCGCGCCCCGGTCGAGCCGCGGGCCCGGCCTACAGCGCGAGCAGGACGCGGTGGGCCAGGGTGGTGTCCCGCAGCGGTTCGAGGGCCAGGCGGACCAGGGCCAGGGCGTTGTCGTCCCCGGCGATCCGGTTGGCGCTCAACTCGCCGCAGGACAGGCACTGGTGGATGATCATCCACTCGCCGTCGGCGCGGACCGACAGGCCCAGCACGGCCATCCGGCCGCCGCAGCCGGCCGCCCGGTCACCGGGCCTCCGGCCGTCGACATGACGGCTGGCCAGGCAGTTCGGGCAGTGGTTGCGGTGCGCGGTGCCGGGGGCGTCCAGGGGGACGTCCAGCCGGCAGTCCACGCAGCGGAAGGCGTTCGCCCGGTGGCCGCCCTGCTCGTGCAGGACGTCCTTGTACCGCTGAGGGCGGCGGCCCTGTCGGCTCCGGCCGCCGGTGTTCTTGCGTCGTGGCATGTTTCGGTTCCCCTCTTCCGTGCGCGGCTCAGAGGGTGCCGAACGCTTCGAGCGGGAACGGCGGTTGGGCGAGCGGCCGGACGGCCATCCGCATCAGGATGAGCTGGTTGTCGTCCGTGCAGACCGGAGTGGACGTCAGCTCGTCGCAGCGCACGCACCGGTGGACGACCGTCCAACCGCCGGTGCGCAGCACGGCGATGGCGATCGGCGACATCCGGCCCCGGCAGTCGCTCGGGCCGCCCTCGACCTGGTCGAGGACGTGCCGCGACTGCAGGCAGGACGGGCAGTGGTTGCGCCGCGTGCCGTCGGCGGCGTAGGTGGAGACGGTCAGACCGCACCAGGCGCAGGCGAAGGTGGAGGTCTTCGGAGTGGGGGGAGTGCTGGAGGTGCTGGACACCCGGGGTGCTCCTTGCTGAGGGGTTTCTGCGATGACAGCAAGAGCAGGCCGAGTGGCCTCGACGGTTCGTCAGGCCTGGTCGTCAGGCGGTGTGGCGAGGCGCACTCGGCGCGGTCCGGGACATGAAGACACCCTCTCCGGTCGGGCGGTGGCCCGGGTCGATCGGTACGGAACGGAACGGCGTCAGCCTAGCCACGCCGATCGCACGGGCACCAACGGTTATTTCCGCCCGCAGCCACCCTCGCCACCGGGCCGGAGATAAAGGGCGCGCAGGATGTCCGTGTGCAGATGACCAACACGCCGCAGCCGGCGACCCTCGATGACGCGTCGTCAGTCAGTCGATTACTGGCCCTGGCCTTCGCCGACGACCCGATGATGTGCTGGTTCCTCCCCGACCCGGCCACCCGGCAGGCGGGGCTGGGCGGTTACTTCACCACGCTGTTCACCCGGCAGTACGTCCGGCACGGGGTGTGCGAGCGGACGGCGGCCGCGGCCGCGTTCTGGGTGCCGCCGCACGCGCAGGACAAGGCCGTACCGGACGAGGAGACGCTCCGGGAGCTGGTCGAGCCGCTCGGCGACCGGGCCGAGTCGTTCCGGCGGTCCGTCGAGGCGGCCGCCGACAACGTGCCGCAGGAGCCGCACTGGTACCTCGCGGTGATCGGCGCCGACCCCGTCGCCCAGGGCCGGGGGCAGGGTTCCGCGCTGCTGCGCTCCGGGCTGGCCAAGGCCGACGCCCAGGGGCTGCCGGTCTACCTGGAGTCCTCCAAGGAGGAGAACCTCGCGCTCTACGGGCACTTCGGCTTCGAGGTGCTGGAGGAGGTCCGGCTGCCGGGGGGCGGGCCGGCGCTCTGGGTGATGCGGCGTGGGGCCCGCGCGTAGCGGTGCCTTCGCGGCGGCACCGGTGGCGGCCCGGCCGAGACGGGCGGTGAGGTCGGTGGGGCCCGCGCGTAGTGGTGGCCCCGGGGCCCGGTCAGTCGTCGACGGGCAGCTCCGTGGGGACGGCGAGCACGTCGACCAGGGCCTCGCCGCGCAGCACGGTGAGCGGGAGCGGGCGGCCGATCGCGTCGGCCAGCATCAGCCGCTGAAGGGCCTGGGCGCTGTCCATCGGCTCGCCGGCGGCGGTGAGCAGGAGGTCGCCCGCGTGCAGCCCGGCGCGGTCGGCGGGCGCGCCGGGCACCACCTCGACGATCCGCAGGCCGCCGCGCTGCCCGGTGCGATGGCGCAGGGCGGGCGGCAGGGGCGCGGGCACCCCGGCGAGGCCGAGGTAGGCGCGGCGGATCCGGCCGTCGGCGAGCAGGGCCGCGACGATCCGGCGGCTGGTGGCGTCGATCGGCACGGTTAGGCCGAGCCCGTTGCCGGCGACCGCCGTGGTGATGCCGACCACCTCGCCGTCCGCGGTGGCCAGCGCGCCGCCGGAGTTGCCCGGGTTGAGCGCGGCGTCGGTCTGGACCACGTTGTCGATGACCCGCACCGCGCTGCCGGAACGGGCCGGGATCGAGCGGCCGAGGGCGCTGACCACGCCCGCCGTGACCGTCCCGGCCAGGCCCAGCGGGTTGCCGACGGCGACGACCAGCTGTCCGACCCGCAGACCGGTCGCCTCGCCGAGCGAGACCGGCGTCGGGGTCGGCCCGTCGGCGCGCAGCACGGCGAGGTCGGAGAGCGGGTCGGCGCCGATGGTGTGGAACGGGGAGGCGGTGCCGTCGGCGAAGGCCAGCGTCCCGGCGTCGGCGTGGCCGACGACGTGGGCGTTGGTGAGCAGGAACCCGTCCTCGGTGAAGACCACCGCCGAGCCGAGGGCGGTGCTGAACCAGCCGCCCCGGCCGCGCCGGGGGACCTGGAGCGCGGCGACCCGCGGGGTCAGCGCCGCGGCGACGGACGTGACGATCCGGGAGTAGGCGTCCAGCGGCGCCCGCGCCTCGGGGGCCGGACCCGGCCCGGGGAGCGTGTCGGCCATGGTGCTCACCCCTCTCGCGGACGCGGTTCCCACGATGGCACCAGATGCCAACAACGGCGGGGCGCCCCGTCTTCCGCGCCCCGCGCCGGAGGAGTCCTGACGCGTTCTTGACGTGCGGGGAATTCCCAAGAGAAGGGAAAGCGGGAATATAGTCCAAGTAAAGTCGTCGTGGTGGGAGGGACCGATGGACACGACCATGCTGGAGCCCGAAGGGCGAGAGGGCGCGATGCCGAGGGGTGGCGGCCTCGACCCGCTGCTGCGCCCCACCCGGGAGGCGATGCTGGCCCGCCGCGCGAACCCGGCGCCGCGCTGGAAGCGTGTGCTGCGGCCGGGCTCGTCCGGTCCGGCGGCCTGGATCCGGCCGGAGGTCGACGCCCAGGCCGAGCGCCTCGGGCGCCGGACGCCCGGCACCGAGCACGTCCTGCTCGCCCTGCTGGCCGTACACGAAGTGGCCTGTCACGAGCCGCAGTTGGCGCAGGAGGGCGGCGCCGATGAACTGCTCGCCGGGCTCGGCCTCGACTACGCCCGCGCGCACGCCGCGCTGGACTCCGGCGGGGTGACGCTGCCCGCCGACCCACGCTCGGTCGAGGCCTACCTCGCCGACGTCGCAGGTCAGGGCACTGATCGACTGCTCCGGGCGTTGCTGGAGGAGGACACCAGGGCCCGGCGCCTGGTCGAAGCACTGCGCGGTTGAGGCGCCGTCGGCGCAGCGAACCGCGCTACCGAGAGGAAGGGGCACCCGATGCACGTCACCCTCGCCGAGGAGCTGATGCTGCTCTCGCTGGACGACGAGTCCGGCGTGGCGAAGGACGCCGCCACCGCCGCCTGGGCCGCCGCGGGCGGCATCCTGGCCGAGCTGGTGCTGGCCGAGCGGGTCGCGATCGAGGAGGGACGGCTCACCGTCGCCGACCGGACCCCGACCGACGAGCCGCTGCTGGACGGTCGGCTGGCCCGGCTCGACGAGTGGGCCGCGGGGCGCCGCTCCGGCAAGGCCAAGGCGGCCGACTGGCTGACCAAGGACCGTGCCACGGCCGTCGCCGACACCGTCGCGCGGCTGTGCGAGCGGGGCCTGGTGGTCGAGGAGCGGCGCCGCGCGCTCGGTATCTTCCCGGTCCGCCGCTACCCGGAGGCGGACGGCGGCGTGGAGCGCGAACTGCGCGAGCGGCTCGCCGCCACGGTGCTGAACGGCGCGGAGCCGGACCTGCGCACCGCCGCCCTGGTGGCCCTGCTGCACGGCTCCCGGCTGCACCGGCTGGCCTTCCCCGAGCTGCCCCGCAAGCAGGTCGAGCCGCGCTTCGCCGAGATCGCCGCCGGTGACGGGGCCGCGGAGTCGGTCCGCGAGGCGATCCGGAACATGCAGCTCACCATGGCCGCCGTCACCACCGCGGCGACGGTGGCGGCGACCACCGCCGCCACCGTCTGAGCGTGCGGGCGGGCCGCGTACCGAACCGCGCGGCCCGCCCGGTGCGCCGTCCCGGGGGTCCGACCGCGGGCGACCCGCCCGATGCGCCGCCTGATCCACGGCCCGATGCCCCGTTCCGGGCGCCCGGTCAGAGCACCGTGGCGCCGAGGGTGATCGAGCCGAGCACCACCAGCACCCCGAGCGCGAGGAAGCCGTACTCCAGCCCCGCGCGCTCCCGCCCGTCCACCAGGACCTGCCGCGGGTCCGCCGGGTCGTAGCGGACCGGGACGAAGCCGCCGTCCGGCAGGGGGTGGCGGGCGGTGGAGGGGACGGGGGAGAAGACCTCGACCACCCGGCCGTCCTTGGTCTCGAACTGGAGCAGCGGCCGCGGCGGCAGCGCGCGGTCCTCCGGCGCCGGGGCGCGCTCGCGCACCAGTGCCCGTGCGGGGACGCCGACCCGGCGCAGCCGCCGCAGTTCGCGCAGGCCGACCACCCCGGCGAGGTAGGCGACCACGCCGCCCAGCGCACCGAACACCACCACGGCGAACCCGGCCGTGCCGCCCATCGCCGCCTCCCTGTCCGCGACTCCGTGTCCGCGGGGACTCCGGAGACCCCCAGGGCTCCAGTATCACGCGGACGAGGCGCTCTTGACGCCCCGGAATGGTCCAGTCCACCCTGGCGAAGGCATGTTCCTGTCATTTACCGGCCCCGGTCACCCCGGCCGGCCCCGACCACCGCAAGGAGCACCGTCCGTGCCCCAGCGCCCCGCCGTCCCCGTCCTCCTCGCCGCGCTCACCGCCCTCACCCTCGGCTCGGCCGCCCCCACGGCCGTGGCCGCCGGCTCCGCCGCCCCCGCGGCCGCGGTCAAGGCGGCCGTGGTCAAGGTCGGCACCACCAAGCAACTCCAGAGCGCGCTCGCCGCCGCCGCGCCCGGCCAGACCATCCAGCTCTGCGGCACCGTCTTCCGCGGCAACCGCTCCGACCTCACCGGCGCCACCGGGCCGGACCGGTACGCGATCCACGTGACCGCCTACGACGCGGCGAAGTGCAAGGTCACGATCGGCGCGGGCAACACCGTCACCGGGGGCCGGGGCCTGGTGAACCCCGGCATCCCCGTCGGCTGACCGTCGCGGCTCGCCGGCTACAGCGAGTCGAGCGGAACGTTCGGGTCGGCCAGCGCCTTGGCGTCCACCACCCGCCCCGAGCGCACCAGTTCGCGGATCGGGTCGGTGACGTCCCAGACGTTGACGTTCATCCCCGCGAGCACCCGCCCGCCGGAGAGCCAGAACGCGATGAACTCGCGGGTGGCCGGGTCGCCGCGGAACACCACCTGGTCGTAGCCGTCCGGCTCGACGTAGCCGACGTACTCCATGCCGAGGTCGTACTGGTCCGTGAAGAAGTAGGGGACACGGTCGTACACCGCGTCCGGCTGCCCGAGCAGCGCGCGGGCGGCGGTCTGCGGCTGGTTGAGCGCGTTGGCCCAGTGCTCGACCCGCACGTGCCGGCCGAACAGCGGGTGGTAGGCGTTGGCGACGTCGCCGGCCGCGTAGACGTCCGGGTCCGAGGTGCGCAGGTGCTGGTCGGTCTTGACGCCGTTGTCGACCTCCAGGCCGGCCGCCTCGGCCAGGCCGGTGGCGGGGGCGATGCCGATGCCGACGACCACCGCGTCGGCCGCCACCGTGGTGCCGTCGGCGAGCCTCACACCGCTCACCGTGCCGCCGTCGCCGGTCAGTTCGGCCACCTTGACGCCGAAGCGCAGGTCCACGCCGTGCTCCCGGTGGAGGTCGGCGAAGACCTGGGCGACCTCCCGGCCGAGCACCCGCAGCAGCGGCAGTTCGAGCGCCTCCAGCACCGTCACCTCGGCGCCCGCCTCCCGGGCCGCGGCCGCCACCTCCAGCCCGATCCAGCCCGCGCCGATCACCGCGATCCTGGCCCCGGGCCGCAGCGCCTCCTTGATCCGGTCGCTGTCCTCGGCCCGGCGCAGGTAGAGCACCCCGTCCTGGTCCGCGCCGGGCACCGGCAGCCGGCGCGGCACCGAGCCGGTGGTCAGCAGCAGCTTGCCGTACTCCACCTGGCCGTTGTCGGTGAGCGTCACGGTGTGCCCGGCCGGGTCGATCGAGGCCACCGACGTGCCCAGCCGCAGCGTGACGTCGTGCTCCGCGTACCACTGCGGCGGGTGGACGTAGATCTTCTCCCGGGGCGTCTTGCCCTGCAGGTAGCCCTTGGACAGCGGCGGCCGCTCGTACGGGCGCTCGTGCTCCTCGCCGATCAGGACGATGCCGCCCCGGTACCCGGCCTCGCGCAGCGCCTCGGCCGCCTTCGCACCGCCCAGGGACGCCCCGACGATGACGACCGGACGCTCCCGCCCGCCCGCTCCGGTGGTCCCGGTGTCCGTGCCCGCCATGCTCGACTCCTCGTTCTCCGGCCGTGGTCGGGCCCAGCCTGCCGCCGTCCGGGTGGTCTGTCGAGACCGCGCCTGGCGCGCCGCGCCGCGCTCGCCCGTACGGGTGAACGCGGGCCACGGCGGGCCTCACGCCGTCATCGCGTCCCTGACCAGCGCGGTGTCGGTGAACTGCTCGAAGCGGACGATCCGGCCGCCGCGCACGGTGAAGCGGTGGGCGACCCGGACCGCCAGCGGCTTCCGGGTGGCCTTGTGGACGGCCGTGTACCGGCCCAGCACCACCACCGTCTCCCCGTCGACCACGTAGGTGTCGTCGTGTGCCGTCCAGTCGTCCCACTCGGCGGCCAGCCGCTCCATCACGTTGGCGGTGACGCCCTTCGGCGTGCGGTAGGTGCCGGCCAGCGGGAAGCCGGCCATCTCGGTCCACTCCACGTCCTCGGCCAGGGTGGAGCGCAGCGCGGCCAGGTCGCCTCGGGCGGAGGCCAGGTACTGGCGGCGCACCACGTCGGCGGGGGAGGGCGACTCGGCGAAGGAGGCGACGTCCCGGGGGATCTCGATCATCGTCCGCTCACCCCCAGGCCATCTCGCCCATGACGACCTTGGTGCCGATGTCCACCGCGATCCGCAGCCCCAGCGTCGGGAACCGCCGCTCCAGCGCCTCCTTGGCGGCGTCCGCGTCCGCGGCCCGGCCGATCTCGGTCTCGAAGGCGCGCAGATAGGCGCGGGTGTGGTCGACGGCGTTCAGGTCGGTGGGCGCGCCGGCGATCCGGTGGCCGGCCGCGACCCAGGTCGGATGGAGTGCCTCGATGCCGTCCAACAGGTCGATCCAGGCGGCCCGTTGGGCGGAGGTCGGGGTGTCGGCGGTCCACACGTGCAGGCCCTCGAAGAGCAGCACCCCGCCCAGCACGGCGCGGTGGTGGTGCTGCCAGAGGTAGTGCCGGTCCGGCAGGTGGAAGTCGGCGCCGCGCAGCTCGAAACGGTGGCCCTCGAAGACCAGCTCGTCACCGTGCAGCGCCTCGGGCCGCACCAGCCGGGTGGGCAGCTCGGGGCCCAGGTGCGCCCAGACGCGAAGCTTGGCCTCGTACGTCTCCTGGATGTGCTCGACGGTCGAGGCGGTGGCCACGAAGCGGGCCTGCGGGAAGGCGTCCTGGACCTCCTGGGCGCCGAAGTAGAAGTCCGGGTCGCCGTGGCTGACGAAGACGGTGGTCAGCCGCTTGCCGCTCGCCCTGACCCGCTCCACCAGCCGGCGCCCGTCGGAGCGGGTGAACCCGGCGTCCACCAGCAGGGCGTCGTGGGGGCCGGTGACCAGGACGGAGGTCTTGTTGAGCGAGCTGTCGGGGCTGTCGATGATCTCGAAGTCGAGAGCACTCACGTTGTGGCTTCCTTCCTCGGGCCGCGCACGCCTCGCCGCCAGCATCGGCGCTCGGCGCGCCGTCCGCATCCGGAAGCCGGACGGGCCCGGGAAGGATCGGCGGGGCAGGTCCTAGCCGCGGGTCCAGAGCGCGAGGTCGCTGCTGGTGGCCACCGCGAGGGTCCGGCCGGTCGGGGAGAAGCCGGCCGCCCGGAAGGTGGACCGGTCGGCGTCCAGGACCAGCCACCAGCTCTCGCCGTGCTCGCCCTCCCACGGCCCCCGCCCGTTGGCGAGCAGCACCCGGTGGTGCGGCCACTCCGGGGCGGCCACGCTGACGTGCCAGCCGCCCTCGGCGGCGGTGTGCAGCCCGCCGCCCCACAGCCCCGCCACCGGGACGCGCACGTCCGTGACCTGGCCGAGTCCGGGGCAGGCGAGGTCCGGGCCGTCCGGGTCCTCGGCGGGCTCGTGGTCACGGGCCAGCTTGAGGCCGGTCACCGCGTCGAACAGGCCGTGGCCGCCGTGGGAGACCGTCAGCACCAGGTCGTGGCCGCTCTCCGGGTGGACGGCGAAGCCGATGCCGAGCAGCCCGCCGACCGCGAGCACCCCACGGCCCACCGGCCGCCACGGCTCCGGCGGGGCGGTCACCTCGGCGGCCATGATCCGGTCACGGAGGTGCCGCTGGTGCGGGGTCAGGGCCATGCCGCAGATCATCCCACCGGGACGGGACGGCCGCGTCCGATCGACCGGCCCCGCCGCCGGTCGCCGGGCCGGGCCCGGCAGCGCGGGCGCGACCGGTGCGGTGGCCGCGCCCGGACGGCACACCCGCAGCGTCGACGGGAACAGCCCGCGCGCCCGGCGCGTTCGTCCGATCATGACCGACGACGCCGCTCCCGAGATCCTCCGCTACGCCGCCTTCGCGACCCGCCCCGAGGGCGGCAACCCGGCCGGCGTGGTGCTCGACGCCACCGGGCTGACCGACGAGCGGATGCTCGCCATCGCCGCCGAGGTCGGGTACTCCGAGACCGCCTTCCTGACCGCCGGCCCGGCCGAAGGGTCCTACCGCGTGCGGTACTTCAGCCCGCTCGCCGAGGTGCCGTTCTGCGGCCACGCCACGGTCGGCTCCGCCGTCGCCGTCGCCGAGCGCACCGGCCCCGGGCAGTACCTCTTCGAGACCGCGGCCGGGGAGGTCCCGGTCGAGGTCGAGCGCGGAGCCGACGGGCTGCTGCGCGCCACCCTGACCAGCGTCGAGCCCAAGGTCGAGGAGGTGCCGGCGGCCGACGTGGCGCAGGCGCTCGCCCTGCTCGGCTGGTCCGCCGCCGACCTCGACCCGGCCCTGCCGCCCCGCGTCGCCTACGCGGGCGCCCGGCACCTCGTCCTGCCGGTCGCCACCCGCGAGCGGCTGGCCCGGCTCGACTACGACTTCGACGGCCTCGCCGACTTCATGCGCGCCCGCGACCTGACCACCCTGCAGCTCGCCTGGCGGGAGGGCCCCGAGGTCTTCCACGTCCGCGACCCGTTCCCGGTCGGCGGCGTGGTCGAGGACCCGGCCACCGGCGCCGCCGCGGCCGCCTTCGGCGCGTACCTGCGGGAGCTCGGCGCGGTGGAGGCCCCGGCGGTGCTGACGCTCCACCAGGGCGCCGACCTGGGCCGCCCGGGCCTGCTGCGGGTCGAACTGCGCGCCGAGGACACCCGGGTGCGGGTCTCGGGTACCGCGGTGGCCATCGGCTAGCGCGCCGCGCCGGCCTCAGGGCGGGGGCTGCGGCACGACCGACTCGCCCTCGCCCCGGGGCTCCGCGCCATCGGTACCACCGTGCCCGATCGCCGTGTCATCGGCCCGGGCCGGCCCCGGGCGGGGCCGGTGAGCCGCCGCGTCCGAGGTGGAGGGCCACTGCGTGAAAGAGGTCCGCGTGCTCGACCCCGCGCTCAAGCAAGCGCTCCGTCAGCTCCGTTCGGTGCGGTCACACGAGCCCGACGGCAGTGACCCAGGCCGCCTCGCCGAGTGGCGGGAGGCGATGGCCGAGGCCCTTGACGGGCTGGCCGTCCACCTCCTGTTCGCGTCCGACCGGGAGCAGGCGGCGGCAGCGGCGAAACGCGAGCGGGCCCGGGCGGCGGCCCTCCGCTCGGTGCGGCCGGTGGGGTCGGCGCGCCCGGAAAACCGTTGGCGTCGGCCCGACCCCGTCGGCGAAGCTGCTCCGATGCAGCGAGCGAGCAACCGGACCGTGACGGTCGATCTCACCTACGGCGACGAGTACTTCGGGCAGTTGGGCCCCTTCGAGGTGGAGCTCGGCTGGTGGTCCTCCGTGGACGAGGTGGTCGCGCGGGCGACGGAGGCGGCCGGCGTGCCGGTGCTGGTGGCGCGGCTGGTCGACGGGCGGAGCGAGGAACCGGGCCACGGCGGGCGGGTGCGCTACCACGCCGAGGCGCTGGAGCGGCCGAAGGCGCTCGACTCCCGCCCCCCGGAAGCCGGGACGGCCGCGCTGCTCGGGCCCGCCGAACGCCGCGCCGCCTGGGCCACGCCCGCGGGCCTGCGGGAGGCACTGGCCTGGGCGCAGACGGAGCTGGCCGCCGTCGGCCGCGCGCCGGCCGCGCCCGCGCGGCAGATCCGGACCTGGAACCTCTCCGGTCTCTTCCGCCTCCCCACCGCCGGCGGCGTCGACGCCTGGCTGAAGACCACGACGCCCGCCTTCAACGCCGACGAGGCCGCGGTCATCGGGCTGCTCGGCGGCGTCGACCGCGCGCTCGTCCCGACCGTCCTCGCCGCCCACCCCTGCGGCGGGCGGCTGCTGCTCGACCACGTCCCCGGCGAGGACTGCTGGAGCCCGTCCGCCGGGACGGTCGCCGACGTCGTCCCCCGGCTGGTCGCCGCCCAGGCCGCGCTCGCCGACCGCCCGGCCGACCTGGCCGGCCTGCGCGACCGCACCCCCCGCGCCCTGGCCGCCCAGCTGACGGCCCTGCTGGGCCGGCTCGCCGAGGAGACCGACCTGACGCCCGAGGAGCTGGACGGCCTGGCCGGCTTCGCCGCCGGCCTCCCCGGACTGCTGGACCGGCTCGCCGACTGCGGCCTGCCCGAGACCCTGCTGCACGGCGACTTCCACCCCGGCAACTGGCGTTCCGACGGCACCGGCACGGTGGTCGTCGACTACGCCGACTCCTGCCTCGGCCACCCCGCCCTGGACGGGCTGCGCCCCCGCGCCTACCTCGGCGAGGAGGCCTGGCAGCACCACGTCCGGGTCTGGACGGAGGCCTGGCGGCGCCACGCCCCCGGCTCCGACCCGCGACGCGCCCTCGAACTCGCCGAGCCCCTCTACCACCTGTCCTACGCCCTGCGCTACCAGGAGTTCCTGGACCACATCGAGCCGAGCGAACGCCCTTACCACGAGGGCGATCCGGCCGCCGAGCTGCGCGCCGTACTGGCCTGCGGAGCGGCCGGGTAGCCGGACGTAGACTGCCGAGGTGGAACGACCGCCCCCGGCCCTCGCAGCCTCCGCCGTCCTGCCCGAGCTGCCGCTGCAGGAACTGGAGTGCTTCTCCGTCCTCGTCCACCAGCTGCACTTCGGGCGGACGGCGGAGCTCCTCGGTGTCTCGCAGGGGCGGGTCTCCCAGCTGATCAAGCGCCTGGAGAGCCGGATCGGTGCCCCGGTGTTCCGACGGACCAGCCGCCGGGTCGAGTTGACCGAGCTGGGGCGGGCGCTGGCCGAGCAGGTGGTGCCCGCCTTCGAACGGCTCCGGGACGGCTACGACGCTGCCCGGGCCGGGGCCGCGACGGCGAGGCCGCTGCGGCTGGGCTTCCAGTGCGCGGTGTACGAGCCCGTCGCCCGGGTGGTCGCGAGCCTGCCGGAGGGCGCCGCGCACCTGGTCGAACTGCCGTGGGCGGACCCGTTCTCGCACCTCGCCCGGGGCGAGGTCGACCTGGCGATCGTGCTCGCCCCGTGCCGGGAGCCTGGACTTGAGGTGCTGATGGAGTTCTCCCGGCAGCCGGTGTACGTGGCGGTCTCCGCCGCGCGGAGCCCCGGCGGGGCGGACGGTGTGAGCGCCGCCGAGCTGGCCGCCATGCCGCTGATCGAGCCGCGCGGCCCGGCGCCCGAGTACTGGCGGCAGGCGAACGCGCCCCGACGGACGCCGGACGGGCGGGAGTTGGCCTACTCGGCGGGTGCGGCCACCCTCCAGGCGGGACTGTCGATGGTGGCCGGTACCCGCCAGGGCCTGCTGCTCTGCGAGCGCAGCACGACGTACGTCCGGCGGCCGGACATCCGCTTCCTGCCGGTGCCCGAGCTGGAGCCGACCGCGCTGGAGGTGGTCCAGCACGAGCGGCGCCCGCACCGGCTGGCGGCCGGGTTCGTCGAGCTGCTGGCTGGGCACGTCGACTGAGCCACGGGGCTACCGCCCGCTTCGCCCGCTCGGCCCGCCGTCGTGCGGCCGGGAGAGCAGGGTGAGCAGCAGCCCGGGGGCCGCCAGTGCGGCCGCGGTGAGCAGTACGGCGTGGGTCCCGGCCCGGTCGACGACGAGGCCGCCGGCGAAGGAGCCGAGCGCGATGCTCGCGTTGAACACGCCCGCCCAGACCGCGGCGGAGGCCTCGATCCGGGCCGGATCGGCGATGCGGACCCAGGTCTGGGTGGAGACCGACACCCCGCCGTACGAGGCGCCCCAGACGACCAGGACGAGCAGCACGGCGACGACGCCGGTGGCGTACGTGAGCAGGGCGGCGGCCAGGGTGACGCCGGTGAGCGCGAGGGTGACGGCGGTCTTCGGGCGGCGCCCGGACAGCGGGCCGAGGGTGAAGTTCCCGGCGACGCCCGCGAGTCCGTACACCAGCAGGCAGGCGGCGATCGCGCCGCTGCCCAGGCCGGCGTCGGCTTCGAGGACCGGGCGGACGTAGGTGTAGCCGGCGAAGTGGCCGAGCACGACGAAGGCGGTGATCGCGGTCCCGGCGGCGACGCCCCGGTGGCGCAGGGCGCCGGCCAGTCCGCCGAGCCGTCCGCGTTCGGGTACGGGCAGCGCGGGCAGGGTGGCGGCGAGCACGGCGGCGGAGGCGGCACCGAGCAGGGCGAGCGCCCAGAACGCGGCGCGCCAGTCGAGGAGTGCGGCCAGGTAGGTGCCCAGCGGGACGCCGAGGACCGAGGCGATGGAGACGCCGGAGAAGATCAGCGTCATGGCGAGCGCGATGCGCGGCCCGTCGGCGAGGCGCGGGCCGAGGCTCGCGGCGAGGCCCCAGACGATGCCCATGGCGGCGCCGAGCAGGACGCGGCCCGCGGCCAGCACCGCGAAGTTCGGTGCCATCGCCGTCACCGCGTCGGCCAGGCCGAGCAGCAGCATGAAGGCGACCAGGACGGTGCGGCGGTCGCGCAGCCCGACGAGCAGTGGCGCGAAGGGGGAGAGGACGGCGGCGATCAGGCCGGTGACGGTGAGGGAGAGGCCGGTGACGCCGTCGGTCACCCTGAGGCTGTGGGACATCGGGGTGAGCAGGCCGACCGGCATCATCTCGGAGGACACCACGGTGAAGGTGGCGAGCGAGACGGCGAGGACCGGGGACCAGCGGTGCGGGGCGGTCGGTGAACCGGCCGGTGGGGCCAGGGTTTCGGCGTTCGTCATGCGGCCAGCTCACCAGCCGGCGGGAGGGCCGAACAAGATCGATGAGCTCATCGACCTATGAGCAGGGCTCATCGATCGCCCTGCCGGGAGAGGCGTTCCGGATGGTGCCCGCCGCGGTTCGTCGTGGCGGGCACCACCCGGGTCGGACTCACTCCGCGGGGGCGATCCGGTAGCCGCCGCGGGCCGAGTGGAGGCTGAGCGCCTCGACCGGGCAGTAGTCCACCGCCTCGCTCAGCCCGTCCGTCAACTCCGCGCCGCCGTCCGCGTACGCGGCCAGCGGCGCGGCCAGCCCGTCGGCGCCGAGGACCAGCGAGTCGGGGGCGCTGAGGGCGCACATCCCGGAGCCGATGCAGCGGTCCCGGTCGACCCGGACGACCACCGGCTCGGTGTCCGCGCGGCCCGTCACCAGGCCACCTGCAGGGAGTTGGGGCTGCGGGTGAGCAGGCCGCGCCGCCAGTCGATCCGCTCGACCGGGTCGGCCAGCCGCAGGGCGGGCAGGCGGCGGGCCAGCCGGTGCAGGGCGAGTTCCAGCTCCATCCGGGCGAGCCAGGCGCCCAGGCAGTGGTGCGGTCCGGCGCCGAAGGTGAGCGTGGGGCCGGTCAGCGGGGAGAACAGCTCGGCGGGCAGGTCCCCGGCGAACACCTCCGGATCGTGGTTGGCGGCGGCCGGGTCGGCGGCGACCACGCTGCCGGCCGGGATGACCACGCCGCCGATCTCGACGTCCTCGACGGTGCGGCGCAGCAGTCCGGGCATGCGCTCCTGGCGGTCGCCCAGCGGGACGGCGCGCAGCAGCTGCTCGGTCGCGACCGTGGCGCTGGCCTCGTCGGAGGCGAGCCGCTGCCAGGCCTCACGGCCGTCCTGGAGCAGGTAGACCAGGGCGTTGCCCAGGCTGGTCATGGTGGTCTCGTGCCCTGCCACGACCAGGCCGATGACCAGCAGGACCAGCTGGCCCTCGGTGATCGAGCCGTCCTCGGCGGCGGCCGCGAGCAGGCCGCTGACCAGGTCCTCGCCGGGGGCGGCCCGGCGCTCGGCGATCACCTCGGCGCCGAAGGCGGCGAACTCGGTCATCGCCGTGCCGATCTCCTCGGCGCTGTAGGCGGTGGCGGAGAGCGCGTGGTCGCTCCAGTGCGCGAGCCGCTTGCCGTCCAGGTTGTCCAGGCCCATCAGCCGGCTGATCACCGCGACCGGCAGCGGGCGGGAGTAGGCGGCGATGATGTCGGCCGGGGAGCCGTGGTCGATCAGCTCGTCGATCAGCGACTCGACCACCGAGGCCACCCAGGGCCGCCAGCGTTCGATCGCGCGCGGGGTGAAGGCGCGCTGCACGGTGCGGCGCAGCCGCTGGTGCTCGGCGCCGTCGATGTTCAGCATGCCGTCGGGGTCGTCCAGGATGTTGGGCGTGACCGCGATCGGCGGGGCGTCCGGCGCGTAGAGCGGGGCGCGGCCCAGCCGCGGGTCGGTCAGCACCTGGCGCACGTCGGCGTGTCGGCTGACCAGCCAGACCGGCGTGCCGGTGGGCAGCGCGGCGAGGCGGGGCGGACCGGGTTCGAGCAGGCGGATGCAGTGCAGCGGGGGGAGCGGGGCGGGGCCGGCGCTGGTCGCACTGTTCTCGGTGGACATCCGTACTCCAGACTCCAGGGTGGTGGGCCGCGGAACGTGACCCGACGGAGGGTGAATCCGGGGATGGTGCGGGGCGGGGGACGGGTGATGCGGCCGGCTGGCGGCTCGACAAGGGCCGGGTTCGGTCGGGCTCCTGCGGAGGGTGTGGCGCGAAATGTGCGGGCGCGCACGGTCGGTACGCACCCGGCGCGACCGGCTCGCGGTCGCGCGCCGACGGGTGGTGCGGGTGTGCTGAGCGTGGTCGCGTGGACCGTCTCAGCTACGACCGTACGTGGGCGGCGGGCGCCCGTCTGCGGCACTTCCAGCCAACGCCGGTGCTTTCCGGGCACTTCGAGAGGGGCTGACAGGCGCTCAGTGCCACTTGTGCGCCCCCGTCGTCTCCGCCGCGCCGGGTTGTCGCCGGGCCCTCGGTGGATACCCGGCGGGCACATGCCGGCTGAGCGCCCGTGAGCCGACGCGACGGCGCCGGAAGTGCCGGAAGTGCCGAAAGTGCCGGGGCGTCGAACGGCGTCGAAGCCGCCGTCGAGACGTCCGGTGCGCCGTATCACACCGCGTCACACCGGATCGCCCCGGGCGCTCCGCAGGTGGTCGGCGGGTGGGCGATACGCTTCGTGGGCAGTTCGTCTTGCAGTCTTTTGTCGCAGGTCACGCCGGTGCAGAGTCGCACCGGCCGACGGAGGTGGAATCGGATGCCCCAGCAGGTCAAGGCAGTCATCGCGCGCGCCAAGGGCGCTCCCGTGGAGGTGACCACGATCGTGGTGCCGGACCCTGGCCCGGGCGAGGCGGTGGTCCGGATCCAGGCGTGCGGCGTCTGCCACACCGACCTCCACTACCGGGAGGGCGGCATCAACGACGAGTTCCCGTTCCTGCTCGGCCACGAGGCCGCGGGCATCGTGGAGTCGGTCGGCGAGGGCGTCACCGAGGTCGAGCCCGGTGACTTCGTGGTCCTCAACTGGCGCGCGGTGTGCGGCCAGTGCCGCGCGTGCAAGCGGGGACGCCCGCAGTACTGCTTCAACACCCACAACGCCAAGCAGAAGATGACGCTGCTGGACGGCACCGAGCTGTCCCCGGCGCTGGGCATCGGCGCGTTCGCCGAGAAGACCCTGGTCGCGGCCGGCCAGTGCACCAAGGTGGACCCGGCCGCCGAGCCGGCCGTCGCCGGCCTGCTGGGCTGTGGCGTGATGGCGGGCCTCGGCGCCGCGATCAACACCGGCAACGTCGGCCGGGGCGACTCGGTCGCGGTGATCGGCTGCGGCGGCGTCGGCGGCGCGGCCGTGATGGGCTCCCGGCTGGCGGGCGCGGCGAAGATCATCGCGGTGGACATCGACGACCGCAAGCTGGAGACCGCCCGCAAGCTGGGCGCCACCCACACCGTCAACTCCCGCACCACCGACCCGGTCGAGGCGATCCGCGAGCTGACCGGCGGCAACGGCGCGGACGTCGTGGTCGAGGCGGTCGGCCGGCCGGAGACCTACAAGCAGGCCTTCTACGCCCGCGACCTGGCCGGCACCGTCGTCCTGGTCGGCGTGCCGACCCCGGAGATGACGCTGGAGCTGCCGCTGCTCGACGTCTTCGGCCGCGGCGGCGCGCTGAAGTCCTCCTGGTACGGCGACTGCCTGCCCTCGCGCGACTTCCCGATGCTGATCGACCTCTACCTCCAGGGCCGCCTGGACCTCGGCGCCTTCGTCACCGAGACCATCGAGCTCGACAAGGTCGAGCAGGCCTTCGATCGCATGCACCAGGGCGACGTCCTCCGCTCGGTGGTGGTCCTGTGAGCGAGAGCGGCACGGCGCGCGTCGACCGGCTGGTGACCGCCGGGACCTTCGAACTCGACGGCGGCAGCTGGGAGGTGGAGAACAACGTCTGGATCGTCGGGAACGACGAGGAGGCGGTGGTGATCGACGCCGCGCACGACGCCGAGGCCATCGAGTCCGCGCTCGGCGGGCGCCGGCTGCTGGCGATCGTCTCCACCCACGCGCACAACGACCACATCGACGCGGCCCCGGCCCTCGCCGCCCGCACCGGTGCGCCGATCCTGCTGCACCCCGACGACCTGCCGCTGTGGAAGCTCACCCACCCCGAGCGGCTGCCGGACGGCGAACTGGCCGACGGCCAGCGGATCGAGGTGGCCGGCACCGAGCTGACGGTGCTGCACACGCCGGGCCACGCGCCGGGCGCGGTCTGCCTGTACGCACCCGGGCTGGGCACCGTCTTCACCGGCGACACCCTGTTCCAGGGCGGCCCCGGCGCCACCGGCCGGTCGTTCTCGCACTTCCCGACGATCGTCGACTCGATCCGCGAGCGGCTGCTGACGCTCCCGGCCGAGACCGTGGTGCGTACCGGCCACGGCGACCCGACGACCATCGGCGCCGAGGCCCCGGCCCTGCCGGAGTGGATCGCGCGCGGCCACTGACGGATCGCGCGGGCACGCCCGTACTGCCCGCCCGGCCTGTACGGCCCGTACGGCCCCCGCGGAACGCGCGTTCCGCGGGGGCCGTACCATCGCGACCATGGCCCACGACCCGCGCGACCTCGACGAATCCTTCCTCGCCTTCTGGCGGGAGCGGCACATCTCCACGCTGACCACCATCCGCCCGGACGGCACGCCGCACGTGGTGCCGGTCGGTGTGACGTACCAGCCGGAGACGGGGACCGCCCGGGTGATCACCAGCCGTACCAGCCGCAAGGCCCGCAACGTCGCCGAGGCCGGGTCCGAGGGCCTGCGGGTCGCGGTCTGCCAGGTGGACCGGGCCCGCTGGTCGACCCTGGAGGGCGTGGCGGTGGTCCGCGACGAGCCCGAGCAGGTCGCCGAGGCGGAGCGCCGCTACGCCGAGCGCTACCGGGAGCCGCGGGTCAACCCGGACCGGGTGGTCATCGAGATCGCCGTCGACCGCGTCCTCGGCCGGGCCTGAGAAAGCCCGCTCCCGGGAGTGGCCGTTCCTGGGAACGACCGTTCCCGAGAACGCTCGTTCCCGCTTCCGGAACGAGCGTTCCGCGCGGCTCCGACCGATCCCGGCGGCACCTGAACGGGTCAGCTCCCCGCGCGGGCGCCGGGCGCCGCCGGTGAGCATGAGGATCGCCCGCCCCGGGCGCCCGGTGCTGTGCGCGCAGCGCGCCGGCGGGTGGAAACGGCCGGCCCAGGCCGCGGCGCGGCCCTTCCGGCCCGCCGGGAACCCCCGAGGAAGGAAGCAGCCGCCATGGAGGCATCCGCACAGATCGGCGTGACGGGGCTTGCGGTGATGGGCCGCAACCTGGCGCGGAACTTCGCCCGCAACGGCTACACGGTCGCGGTGCACAACCGGACCGCGGGACGGACCGAGGCGCTGATCGAGGAGTTCGGCCACGAGGGCGCGTTCGTCCCGGCGCGGTCGCCGCAGGAGCTGGTGGCCGCCCTGGAGCGTCCCCGCCGGCTGCTGATCATGGTGAAGGCCGGTCAGCCCACCGACGAGGTCATCGAGGAGTTCGCCCCGCTGCTGGAGGCGGGCGACATGATCATCGACGGCGGCAACGCGCACTTCGCCGACACCCGCCGCCGGGAGCGGGCGCTGCGCGAGCGCGGCATCCACTTCGTCGGCAGCGGCGTCTCGGGCGGGGAGGAGGGCGCGCTGCACGGCCCCTCGGTCATGCCCGGCGGCTCCGCCGAGTCCTACGCCGTCCTCGGCCCGATGCTGGAGAAGATCAGCGCCCACGTGGACGGCGACCCGTGCTGCACCCACATCGGCACCGACGGGGCCGGCCACTTCGTGAAGATGGTGCACAACGGCATCGAGTACGCCGACATGCAGCTCATCGCCGAGGCCTACCACCTGCTGCGGGAGGTCGGCGGCTACGCCCCCGCCGAGATCGCCGAGATCTTCCGGAACTGGAACAAGGGCCGGCTCGACTCCTACCTGATCGAGATCACCGCCGAGGTCCTCGCCCACACCGACGCCGCCACCGGCCGGCCCTTCGTCGACATCGTCCAGGACGCCGCCGAGCAGAAGGGCACCGGGCGCTGGACCGTCCAGACCGCCCTCGACCTCGGCTCCCCGGTCACCGCCATCGCCCAGGCCACCTTCGCCCGGGTCGCCTCCTCCCGGTCCGAGCTGCGCGCGGCCTACCGGACGCTGCCCGGCGGCACCCGCCAGGAGCTGCGCCCGCACGAGGCCGAGCGCTTCACCCGGGACGTCGAGCAGGCCCTCTACGCGTCGAAGGTCATCGCCTACGACCAGGGCTGGACCATGATCCGCGACGGCGCGGCCGAGTACGGCTGGGACATCGACCTGGGCGCGGTGGCGCGGATCTGGCGCGGCGGCTGCATCATCCGGGCCGCCTTCCTCGACCGGATCCGCGCCGCCCACGCCGCCAACCCCGACCTGGTCAGCCTGCTCGCCGAGGAGCAGTTCGCGGCGGAGGTCTCCGACGCCCAGGCGGCCTGGCGCACGGTGGTGGCCGGCGCGGCCCAGCACGGCATCCCCGTACCGGCGTTCTCCGCCGCGCTGGCCTTCTACGACACCCTGCGCAGCGAGCACCTGCCGGCCGCCCTGATCCAGGGGCAGCGCGACTTCTTCGGCGCCCACACGTACCGCCGCACGGACCGTCCGGGCAGCTTCCACACCCGCTGGGCCGAGCCCGGCCGCCCCGAGGTGACGGCGTAGGGCCCCGGGGCGACCGCGTAGGCGCGGCCCGCTCGGGCCGCTTCCCGCGGGGGCGCGGCGGGTCAGGCAACGCCGTCGGCCCGGCGCACCACGGACGGGAGGTTCCTGCCCTTCTGCAGCGTGGGCAGGTTGAGGTGGTCCAGGTCGTGCGGCGGCGGAGCGGTCAGCGGCCAGACCGGCGGCACCTCGCCGTCGTCGGCGGCGGCGGGCGCGTCGGTCAGCCGCAGCCGCGTGCGCAGGCGGCCGTAGAAGTCGGTCGGCCCCAGCCGGACCGCCCGCAGCCGGGTCGGCGCGGCGTAGACGCCGATCCAGTCACCGGGGTCCAGCACGCCGCGGAGCTGGCCGTCCACGCTGACCGCCGCGCTGCCGGAGTGCGGCAGCAGGCGCATGGCGATCGGCTCGTCCGGTGCGGTGAGGACCGAGCGCTCGAAGACCATGTGCGCCGCGACGGGGGTGAAGACGAGGACCTCCGCCCGGGGCGAGACCACCGGCCCGCCCGCGGCGAAGCTGTACGCGGTCGAGCCCGTCGGGGTCGCCACCAGCAGCGCGTCGCCCGCGTAGGAGGCGAGCAGCCGCCCGGCGAAGTAGACCGCGGCGGCGACCCGGCCGTCCCGGGCGAACTTCTCCACGACGACCTCGTTCAGCCCGAGCAGGTCGAGGGCAACCCCCCAGCCCCCGCCGGCATCGCAGCCCGGGCGCACCTGCGGCGGGGGCAGGGCCGGCCGGCGGCCGTAGAACTGCGCCAGGCCCTCCTCCTCGGGCGGCGACAGCGGTCGGGAGGCGCGCATGGTGAGCAGCATCCGCTCCTCGACCGTGGTGCGGGACTCCTGGACGGCGTCCAGGGCCTGGAGCACGTCCCGCGCGGGCACCTCGGTGAGGAAGCCGACGTGTCCGAAGTCGATGCCGATCAGCAGCGAGCCGTTGTGCGCCGCCAGGCGCGCGCCGCGCAGAAAGGTTCCATCGCCGCCCAACGTGACGATGAGGTCCGGATCCCCGGCGGCGGCCATCTCCGCCCCGGCGCTGCGTCGCTGGACGCCCGGGTTCCACACGTCGATCTCGGCGCACGGAACGCGGTGGTCGTCGCACCAGGCCCGGACCAGGTCCGAGGCGGCCACGGCCTCGGGCCGCCCCTTGTGCACGACGAGTCCGAGGCGGTGGACCGCCATGGCGTGTCCTCCCAGGCGAGGGGTGGGGTCCTCTCCAGGATGCGCCCGGGCCGGCAGCCACGGCGACTCGTCCCCGCCCCAGGGGCCCGGACCGGCCCCGCCGTCGGGCTCCCACGGCCCGGTGCCGTCGGGCCCGTAAAGGCCGGTGCCGTCGGGTTCCCCGGGCCCGGTGCCGTCGGACTCCCCACGGCCCGGTACGAAGGGTGACGGGGCTCAGGCGGCCTTCTGCCCGGCCGCCCGCTCGATCCCGGCCAGCATGTCGCGCGGGAACCAGAGGCTGCTCGCGCCCGCCAGGGCGACGGCCGCCGCCCCGACCAGCACCGGCACGATGCCGACCCGGGCGGCGAGCCACCCGCCGACGAAGGCGCCGACCGGCAGGGTGGCGGTCAGCACCGCCTGGAGGAAGGCGTTGACGCGGCCCAACAGGTGTGCGGGGGTGACGAGTTGGCGCCCGGTGGTCATGGCGATCGACCAGATGGTGGCCAGCAGTCCGAACAGCAGCTGGTAGAGCACCAGCACCGGGAAGGACAAGCCCAGGGAGGCCGCCGGGATGAGGAAGAGGGCGGCCCCCGCGCCGACCGCGCACAGCCGGATGGCCCGGGCCATGCCCAGCGCCCGGGTGACGGAGGCCGCGACCAGTACGCCGGTGCCCATGCCGACGGCGTACGCGGCGTAGACCGCGCCGAGCTGCCACGCGGGCAGTCGCAGCTCCCGCTCGGCGTACAGCACGAACAGCCCGGCGCCGGCGCCGCCGCCGAGGTTGAGCCCGGCGGCGGCCAGGGCCTGGCGGCGCAGCAGGGTCTCACGCCGGATGACCGCGAGGCCCTCCCGCAGGGCTTCGAGTCGGGACCGCGCGCCGTGGTCGGCCTCGTGCGCGGGGCGGTTCAGTGAGGCCGGCAGCGCGAGGAAGAGGGCCCCGCCGAGGAGGTAGGCGGCGCACTCGACCAGCAGCGCGGGGGCCGGGTCGACCACGCCGATCAGGAGGCCGCCGAGTGCCGGCCCGCCGATCAGGCCGATGGTCCTGGCCCCGGTGAGCGAGGAGTTGGCCGGCAGCAGGCGCTCCGCGGGCACCACCCGGGGCAGGCAGGACTGCAGCGCGACGCTCTGGGCGGAGCCCAGCGCCCCGGAGGCGGCGGCCGCGGTGAACAGATGTGGCCAGGTCAGGCCGTCCAGCGCGGCCGCGAGCGGCACGCTGCCGACGGCGGGGACCTGCAGCCAGGACACCGAGACCAGCATCCGGCGCAACCGGGCCCGGTCGACGGCGACGCCGATCAGCGGGCTGAGCAGGACGCCGGGCAGGTAGGTCATCGCCAGCAGCGCGGAGGCGCCGAGCGGGCCGGCGCGCAGGTGGGCGATGGCCAGCAGCGGCAGCGCCAGTGCGGTGACCTGGCGTCCCACCGAACTGCTCAGCTGCTCCGTGACGAGCAGCAGCAGTGGACGGTGCCGGCGCAGCGGTACGGGTTCCGGGGCCGGGGGCGCTGTCGTGGGCGGGCCGGACTCCGCCGGTACGGACGACCCCTCGGCCGTGGAAGATCCCATGCGGGGAAGCAAAACACGGCAGGGTCGTCCGCCTGCCCGCTTTTGCCGCCCCTCCTGCACGATTGCGCCAATCTCCCGGTGCTCCAGGGGACTTGAGCGGCTCGCCGGGGGGCTGATGCTGACCAGCGGAGATCGGGAACGGCCGGGCCGTCGGCGCGGCCCGGCCGGAGGGTCCGACCGGACACGGAGGATGGCCGAAAGCCGGCGGATCGTCGGGTTCCCGCTCGCCCGGCCCTGCGGGCCGGGGCGTGTCCGACCATTCCCGTCGCACGCCTGGCGCGAATTGTCGGACACGCCCTCTAGGCCGGCGCGGAACCGCGCGGCCCGGCGACCAGCCAGTGCGCGGGCAGCTCGATCCGGGTGCCGTCGGGGCCGGACTCCGTGGTGGCCAGCGGCAGTTCACCGGTGGCGAGGACGTCCAGGCCGGCGGCGTGGAACAGCTCGGGGAAGGCCGAGTCGGCGACTCCGGCGGGGGCGAGCCCGTGCGAGAACACCGGGCGCAGCTTCGGGGGCGGTCCGGCCGGCCCGCGGGCGAGTTCGGCCAGCACGCCCTTGGCCGCCTCGGCGAGCTCGAACACGAAGGCCCGACCGCGCGCCCCGAGCAGGATGCGAACGGCTTCGACCACCCCGGGGCGGTCGGCCGGTTCGCTCTGGTGGATCACCCCGCGCACGTACACGTTGGCGTCGCCGAGGCGGTGGTGGAGCTCCCGGACGGCCTCGGTTTCGGTGGCGTCCAACCGGGCGAACTCGGCCCGCCCGGCCGGGTCGCCCCGCCGGGCGAGGTCCAGCGCGGCGGCGGACAGGTCGACCCCGAGGACGACGGGGAAGCGCTCGGCGAGGAAGCGGGTCTGGGTGCCGTTGCCGCAGCCCAGGTCGACGACGGGCAGCGCGGGGTCGGCCAGGTGGGGGCGGAACAGCGTGAGGTGGCGTTCGGCGCCGAGGGCCGGTTCCGCGTCCCAGATCACCGAGCCCGGTTCCTCGGGCGCATCACGCCAGAAGCCCTCCCAGGCGCCCAGGTAGCGACTCGTCACGGTCATGGTGGGAACCTCCGGGTGTCACGCAAGGTGTCTGGCTCGTGTCTATCGGTCCCCGGCGTGGGCGGCAAGCGCGTACGGGCGGCCGGCGGCGTTCGCGCGCGGGTGGCGTACGGCGGGCGCGTACGGCGGCGCGCGGGACGGCCTGCGGCGTGCTGGTCGGCGCGCGGGCCGGTGCGGGGCAGTGCGGGCTCGCGCGCGGGCCGGTGCGCGCGCGTCAGCTCGCGGTGCGCGCCTGGCGCAGCAGGTAGAGGCCGGAGACGGCGGCGAGCACGCCCATGCAGGCGGCGAAGACCAGGCCCGCCTGGGCCAGGCCGAGCGGCCCGGTCAGCAGGCCCACCCCGATGACCGGGATCGAGATGCCGAAGTAGGCGACCACGAACAGCGCCGAGAGGGCGCCGCCGCGGTGTTCGGTGGGGGCGGCCGCCGCCACCTCGCCCACCGCCCCGCGCAGGCCCATGCCCTGGCCGGCGCCGCCCACCAGGGCGCTGAGCACCAGCAGGGCGAGGACCTCCCGGGCGAGCGAGCCGGCCAGCAGCGCCAACCCGGCGATCAGCACCAGGCAGCCCAGCGGGATCGCCCGGGCGGTACCGAGCCGGGGCACCAGGAGCTGGCCGAGGGTGGAGGCGAAGAAGACCGTGAAGACCACCAGGCCGACCACCGCGCGGTTGTGGACGCCCAGGTCGGTGGCGAGGAAGGCGGGGCTGACGGAGGTGAACAGGCCCAGCAGGGAGAATCCGGCGAAGGCGGCGACCGCGGCCGGCACGAACACCCGGCGGACCTCCGGCGGCAGGCTCGGCCGGTTGGGCCGGGCCGTGCGCAGCGGGCGGGCCCCGGCAACCGTCTCCGGCAGCAGCCGGGTGAGCGCGAAGGAAGCGGTGACCAGGCCCAGGTGCACGGCGAACGGCAGTACCAGCGGGTGCGGCGCGTACTGCGAGAGCACGCCCGACAGCAGCGGTCCGCAGCCGAGTCCGCCCATGTTGGCGGCGGTCGCGACGAAGCCCGCCCGGGCCCGGTGCCCGGGCGGGGCGAGCTCCAGCACGTACGCCGTCCCGGTGCCGGTGAACAGGCCCGCCGAGAACCCGGACAGCAGGCGGCCCAGGTAGAGCACGGCCACGCTGTCGGCGGCCATGAAGACCACGGCGCTGGCGGCCGAGCAGGCCAGCCCGCAGAGCAGCACGGGCCGGCGCCCGACGGTGTCCGAGACGTTGCCGACCAGCAGCAGCACGCCGATGACGCCGAAGGCGTACACCGCGAACACGACCGTCACCGTCAGCTCGGAGAAGCCGAGCTTCTCCTGGTACAGCCCGTAGAGCGGGGTGGGCAGGGTGGTGCCCGTCATGCAGACGGCGAAAGCGGCGGCGGCGACGAGGTGGCCCACCCGGGCGACGCCAGGCCGGGCGGTCCGACGATCGGTCATTCGCCCACCATAGGTGCGGCCCCGGACCGGGGCCGTGCCGTGCGGGGGAGCGCTGCGCCGAATGGTTGTCCGCGCCCGGCGCCCGTCCGGGACCGGTCGCCGCCGGTCGCGGACGGGCACGAACGGGCGCCCGGCGGCCTCAGCGGTCCGGGTGCCAGGCGGCTTCGGGGGCGGTGGTGCCGTCCGGCCGGGCCACCGGGTGCCACCGGGCGCGCGGCCCGGCCGGGCGGGCGGACGGGCGGGGCGTGCCGATCGCGCCGAGCACGGTGTTGTCGAGCGGGCTGGCGGCGAGGCGGTCCAGCACCCGGGTGACGGCGGTGCGCAGGCCGTGGCGGCGCACGTCGGGGAGGACGGAATGGAACGTGGCGGGGACGGACATGCGGCTCACCTCCGGGACGACCTGCGGGGCTTGCAGGTGTGATGGGTCCAGCTTCCGCCCGCCCGCGCCCGCCGGGGCCCGGATTGACGCACTGCTGACACTCCGCTGACGACCTGCTGACGCGGAGGTGCCCTCCACGTGGTCGGCCGGTGGTCCGCCGGTGCCTCAGACCCGGTACGCGGCGACGTAGCGGGCCGGGTCGCGGCGCAGTTCGCCGTGCCAGCGCTCGCGGCACTGTTCGGCGAAGGTCCGGCCGGTGGCGAGGACCTCCTCCAGCGGGTCCAGGTACCCGAGCACGTGCGGCGGTTCGAGGCCGGCCGCGATCCGGGCGGCGAGGCCGGCCCGGGCCAGCCGCAGCAGTTCGGCGGCCAGCGGGCGGACCGGGTCTCCGCCGAGCCGGGTGGCCAGGCCGAGGGCGGGCAGTTCGGCGAGTGCGGCCCGGTGGTCGTGCAGGGTGTGACGGCGGAGCAACTCCCAGGCGGCGTCGCAGGATTCGGGGTGGTAGCTGAGCCCGGCCCAGAGCGCGGGGACGGCGGGGATGAACGGGTACGGCGGGCCGTCCGAGGCGCGCAGCTCCAGGGTGTTGCGGACCCTGGTGTTGGTCCAGAGCTGGTTGAGGTGGGCGGCCCAGTGCGCCGGGGTCGGGCGCGAGCCGTCCGGGTAGCCGTGCCGGAGCAGTTCGGCGAAGGTGCGCTCCGGGGGCGCCGGGTGGTAGCGGCCGTCCGGGGTGCGGTAGTGGATCAGCGGGATGCCGAGCGCCCAGTCGACGACGGACTCGACGGTGACGTCGGGGCGCAGCGCGGGCGGCAGCACTCCGCCCCGGCGCGGGTCCATCCGCTGCCAGGCCCAGCACCGGTGGGACAGTCGCCCGCTGGAGGAACTCCCCTCCTGGAGCGGTGAGTTGACGAGCATTGCGGAGACCACCGGGGCGGCGGCCATCTGCATCCGCAGCTTCCGGGTGAAGTCGGCGGGGGAGAGGTAGTCCAGGGTCACCTGGGTGGACAGCGACAGCGCCATCACGTACCGGGCGCGGCTGCCGGGCTCGCCCAGTCCGGTGAAGTAGTCCCGCATGATGGCGCCCCGAGTCATCGGCACCCACTGCATGTCGGCGAGCCGGTCGAAGGGCAGGTAGGCGCCGGGCAGCAGGGCGAGGCCGAACCGGCCGACCAGTTCGGCGAGTTGCTCCAGTGCGGCGCGCATGTCGTCCACCGCCTTGGCCACCGAGGGCGCGGGCGTGGAGGAGTACTCCAGCTGGCCGCCGTGTTCGAGGGTGATCTGGCTGCCGTCCGGGAGCAGTACCCCGGTCAGTCGCCCGGCGTCCTCCTGCGGCTCGCCGCCCCACCGGGCCAGCACCGCCTCCAGGACGGCCAGCACACCGTTCTCGCCGGCGTAGCGGGCGGCCAGCCCGGTGGCCGGGTCGACCAGGCCGCACTCGACCTCGATGCCGACCAGCTCACCACGGCCGGGCCGGAACGGGGCGAGCAACTCGGCCCGGCCGAGTGCCGGGGCGGGGGTCGGGCCCGGTTCCGGTTCCGGGGCGGCTGCGGGGCCGGATGCGGTGCCCAGCGCCGGGCCGGGGTCGGCGACCGTCACACCGCCCCCACCCGGGTGACGACCCGGGGGTGCCCCGCCCGGTCGAGCAGCGCGCCCACCGCGCCGAGGGCGGACTGCGCCGCGCCCTGGCACCAGGCGTGGGCGCCGGACAGGTGCTCTCCGGCGAAGAAGACCCGCGGCCGCTCCGCCGGGTACGGGGAGCCGAGCACGCTCAGGTAGCGGCTGTGCTCGCCGGGCGTCAGATGGGCGAACGCGCCGCCGCCCATGCCGCTCTGCACGTCCCAGTTGCAGTGCACGATGTCGTCCACGTCCGCCGTGATGCCCGGGTGGAGCCGTTCCAGGCAGTCCAGCACCAGCGCGTCCCGGTCGGCCGGATCCAGCGCGGCGAAGCGGCGGGCGTTGGCACCCCACAGGTACGCGCCGAGCAGGGCCGTCGGTTCGGCCGAGCGCAGCGGGTCGCGCGCGACCCAGTGCGGGCCGCCGCTGCCGTTGACCCCGTCCTTGCCCTGCACCGCGTTGTCGGAGGGGTACCAGCACTGCTGGATCGGGAGGTCGGTGAAGCTGCCGCCGCCGTGGATGCCGTCCTCCAGCTCCCAGCGGCGACGGGTGAGGTGCAGGACGGTCTTGATGCTGCTCGCGTAGCTGATGCCGCGGATGGCGTGCCGCTGGGCGTGCGGCAGGCCCGGGGTGACGGTGATCTGGTCGAGCGCGGGTGCCGGGACGCAGCACACCACGTAGTCGACGTCGTCGTGCAGCCGGGCGCCGATCCGCCGGCCGTGGAGCCGGACGCCGTCCGCGGTCAGCGCCAGTTCGTCGACCTGGGTGGAGAGCTGGAGCGTGCCCGGGCGCAGCGACTCGACGAAGGCGTGGATCAGCGCGTCCAGCCCGTCGACCAGCTCGACCTGCCCGCGGTGGAACAGGCCGAAGTAGTCGACCAGCACCTCCAGCAGCGAGGACTGCTCGTAGTGGGCCAGGCCACTGGCGTGGCCGAAGAGGTCCCAGGCGTCCTGCGACAGGTGCTCGTGGACGAACTGCCACAGCGACACCGAGGCCGCCCGCTCCAGCGCCGGGTCGTCCCAGTGGCCCTCCAGGGTGCGGCGCTGCTGCTCCACGGTCAGGGTGCGCCACACCGAGCCGAGCAGGTGGTCCAGCGCCGGGGTCGGGGCCTGGCGCTCGGCCGGGCGCAGCTCGTACGCGGGGAACAGCGACGCCACGTCCTGCACCCGGACCCGCCGGCCGCGCAGGTGGTAGTAGGCGCGCGGGTTGGAGTTGACGAACGGGCGGGTCGCCAGCCGGAACCGGGAGACGTAGTGCAGCACGCAGTGGTGGTTGCCGGGGATGCGCATGGCGCCGAGGTCCACGTGGGTGCCGTCCCAGAACCGGTGGGTGCGCACCCGTCCGCCCGGCCGGTTGGCCCGTTCGTACACGACGACGTCGAAGCCCCGGCGCTGCAGCTCGTACGCGCACACCAGCCCGGCGACGCCGGCTCCGACCACGGCCACCCGCCCGCGGGCGCCGGCGACCGGTTGCAGCAGCGAGCGGGGGAACGCAAAGCTCGTTTCGAACATCGGCACCGTACCCATCTGAGGCGAGACCCCCGGGCCCAGCCTTGGCCAGGCTGCCCTCGGATGCCACTTCGCGACGCCGATGCGGGTGACGGGCGGGTGACGGGGCGGGGGTGTGGCGGGATGGAGCGGCCGTGGCGGCCTCGTGGCTTCTACCCGAGGTCCGTCCGTCCATTCGCGGGTCTTCGGAAGGGCGTCCTCACCCGGATGCCGCAGCCGGTCGGCGGGCGCGGCCGCCCGGGCCGGGCCGTGCCCCCGGCTCCGGCCGGGCCGTGTGCCCGGCTCGTTCCGGCCCGTACGGCCGGGAGCACGGCTGAAGGAGTTCCTCCGGTTCACCTGAACCGCTGGCGGCGGAGGGCTCGTTGAGCGGGACGGGGTGCACGGAGCGTCCCTTGTCACTTCGGGAGGGGCCGCATCGGAAAACCCTCCGCTCGACCGGCTACCGATCGGTACCTTCGTTCCGGTGGCACCCGGCGCCCGCCGAGTGCCACCGGACACCACCGAGTGCGATCGAGTGCGACCGAGTCGGAAGGAGCGTGAGTCCCGTGAACGGGACGGGGGAGGGACCCGGTATGACCGCGGACGGACCGGAGGCCCGGGAGTTCATCGCGGCCCTGGTGCGGTCGGGAGCGCCGAGCGTGGCCGGGCCGGCCACGTTGGCGGTGCCCGAGGCGGCGGCGGGAGAGGTGATCGCGGTCGCCCGGCGGCTGGCGCTGCGCGCGGTGCCGGAGGGCCGGCTGTGGCCGCGGCCCGCGCCGGGGCTGCTGGGCCTGGCGACGGCGCTGGTGGTGGACGAGCACCCGTCCGCACCCCGGTGGTCGGCGGCGGAGCGCCAGCGGCTGGCGACCTGGGTCGCGATGCTGATCGAGCACCGCGGCGAGGACGGGGTGAGGGAGCTGCTCCGGGTGCTCGCCGAGGACTGACCGGCCCGGGCCGGCGGGGCCCCGACGGAGCCGCGGCCGACGGCCGCTAACGACCGGCCAACGGTCGTCGGCGTCCGCCAACGGCGGCGTCCGCGGCCGGGCGGAGCGCTGCGCGCGGAGGCGTTGGCCGATCCTTGGCGCGGACTTGGCGGCCTCCGGCAGTGTGCTGGTGCAGCCACCGCCGGGAATGCCCGGCCGGTGCCCAGCACGCCTGCCCGTGCTGCGACCTCTGCCCGTGCTGCGCCCCTTGCCCGACCTGAGAGGTAGCGCGTGTCGATGCCGCCCGTCGCCCAGTCAACGTCCGCCACTCCGCCGCCCGGGGGTCCCGCGGACGCGCCGGAAGGTGCCGGCACCCCGGCCCGTCCCACCCTCGACCCCGACACGCTCGCCGAGATCCACCGGCTGCACGGCGGCTACCTGCTGCGCTCGCTGCTGCGGGCCACGGGCGGGGACCGGGGCAAGGCCGAGGACATCCTCCAGGAGACCCTGCTGCGCGCCTGGCAGCACCCGGAGGCGCTGGCCGCCGGCCCGGCGGCGAGTCGGCCCTGGCTGTTCACCGTGGCCCGGCGGATCGCGATCGACCACTACCGGATGGCCGCCGCCCGCGCCAAGGAGGTGATCGGCGAGCCGGTGGAGGACCGGCCGCTCGCCGACGACCCGTACGAGCAGGTGGTGGTGGCCCGGGACATCGCGCTGGCGCTGCGCCGGGTGCAGAAGCACCACCGCGAGGTGCTGGTCGAACTGCACCTCGAGGACCGCTCGGTGCTGGAGGCCTCGGCCCGGCTGGGGGTGCCGCCGGGGACGGTCAAGTCCCGCAACTTCTACGCGATCCGGGCGCTGCGCCCGGTGCTGGCGGCGGAGCACGGGTACGCCCCGCCGGAGCACGGGGCCGCCTCGGCCACCGGCTGACCGGGCCGGCGGTGGCCGAGGCCCCGGCGACACGCCTCAGTCGTGCGCGGGCCGCCGGCCGGCGCGGAGGTCGAGCGACTCCTCCAGACCCGTGGTGAACTCGCTGAGGTAGCCGGCCTGCCGGTCGTGCGCGCGGAAGCGGGCCAGCGCCCTGCGCAGCCGTCCTCCGGCCTCCGGCTCCCGGCCCCGGGCCGTCAGGTGGGTGGCGTAGGCCTGTTCGGTCACCGCGTGCAGGTACAGCAGGCCGGCCTCCTCGCACGCGGCGAGCAGCCGGTGCCAGGCGAGGTCGGCGGCGTCGTCGCGGACGGTCGGCGGGAGGGCCTGGGCCTCGGTCAGCAGCGACCAGAGGTGGACCTGGGTGACGGGCGTGGCGGGCAGCAGCTCCCGGGCCTCGCGGGACCGGCGCTGGGCGCCCTCCCGGTCCCCGACGGCCAGGCTCACCCAACCCTGGTGCACCTTGGCGTCGACCAGCCGGCGGCGGTCGCCGGACTCCAGCGCGAGCGCGGTGGCGGAGGCCGCCAGCCGTTCGGCCTCGGCGCGGTGGCCGAGCATCGCGGTGACCAGCGCCAGCGTGGCGAGCGCCCGGACGCGCGCGGACGCGGCGGCGGGCCCGGTCGCCGACTCGACGGCGGCCACCGCCCTGCGCGCCGCCTCCGCGGACTCCGGCCGGCGTTCCAGCGCGACCAGGGCCTGGGCCCGGCAGGTGAGCAGCAGCGCGACCGCGACCGGGTCGCCGCACCGTTCGGCCGCCGCCTGCCCCAGCCGGGCGCCGGCGAGCCAGTCGGTGAAGCGGCTGGCGCCGTAGTAGAGCGAGCCGCAGGTCAGTGCGAGCCGCCAGGCGCGGGCCGGATCGGTGTCGGGGGACGCGACCAGTGCGGAGATCGCGGGTTCCTCGGCGTCGAACCAGTCGAGCGCGGTGCGGATGTCGACGGCGGCGGGCACGGCCTGCGCCGGAGCGGACGGTGCGGCGGCGGGCGGGGCGGTGTCCTCCTGTCCGGGGTCGAGGAAGGAGCCGCAGTGCCGCAGGGCCGTGAGGTAGTGGTCGGCCAGGCGTTCGCGGAGCAGCCGGCGGTGCTGTTCGGGCCGTTCGGCGAGCAGACCGGTGCCGTACAGCCGGACCAGGTCGGTACGGGCGTGGCGGCCCGGGGCGGTGCCGGTGAGCAGGTGGTGGGTGGCCAGTTCGCCGAGCGCCCGGTGGGCGGTGGCGGTGTCGCTGCCGAGCAGCGCGGCGCTCGCCTGGGCGTCCACCTCGCGGCCGGGGTGCGCGGCCAGGGCGGTCAGCAGCTCGGCAGCGGGTTCGGAGAGCCGGCGGTGGGTCAGCCGGAGCCGGTCGGCGACGGAGAGCGTTCCGTCGGCGTCCAGGACGGCCAACCTGGTCCGCTCGTCCGCGAGTTCGGCGACCAGACCGGCGACCGTCCAGTCCGGCCGGGCGGCGAGGCGGGCGGCGGCGATCCGCAGGGCGAGCGGCAGGTGGTCGCAGAGCCCGGCGAGCCGGGCGGCGGCCTCCGGCTCGGCGCGCAGCCGCTCCGGCGTCAGGGCGCGCTCCAGCAGGTGCAGGGCGTCGTCCTCGGGCAGCGCGGCCAGGCGCAGCAGGCCGGCCCCCTCCAGGGCGACCAGGCCCTCCAGCGGGCCCCGGCCGGTGACCACGGCGGTGCCGGTCGGTCCCGCGGGCAGCAGGTCGGCGACCTGCTCGGCGTCGGCGGCGTCGTCCAGCAGCACCAGCAGCCGCCGGCCCCTGGTGCGCTCGCGGTAGAGCGCGGCCCGGGCGGCGCGGTCGGCGGGGATGTCCTCCTCCGGCACGCCGAGCGCGCGCAGGAAGCCGGCCAGCACGGCCTCGGGCCGGGCCGGGGCCTCCGGGGCGTTCGGGCTGCCCGGGGTGTTCGGGTCGGAAGGGGCGAGGCCGTGCAGCTCGGCGTGGAGCACACCGTCCGGGAAGCGGCCGGCGGCCCGGTGCGCCCAGGCGGTGACCAGCGCGCTCTTGCCGACCCCGGCCGGGCCGACCACCAGCACCGGGCCTTCTCCGGAGCGGTCGGGGCCACAGGCCCGGTCGAGGCGGGCCAGGTCGGCGAGACGTCCGACGAAGTCCGGGTCGCGGCGCGGGAGTTGGCGTGGGGCCGGCGGGGCCTGCGGGGTCGGCGGCGCCGGTTCGGCGGCCGGCGGAGCGACGGGCGGCCGCTCCGCCGCACGGTCGTCGGCCAGCACCTCGGCGAGCGCGGCCCGCAGCGCCGGGCCGGGGTTGATGCCCAGCTCGTCGGCCAGCCGCACCCGGGCCCGGTGGTAGGCCGTCAGCGCCTCGGCGGGCCGGCCCGCCTGGTGCAGGCAGCGCATCAGCAGCGCCACCAGCTCCTCGCGCAGCCCGTCCACCCGTACGCCCTGTTCCAGCAGCGGTACGGCCGACGCCCCGGTGCCCTGGCCCAGCCGCAGGTCGGCCCAGCGGACCAGCACGGAGGTGCGGGACTGCTCCAGCCGGTCCACCGCGGCGGCGCGCAGGGGAGTGTCGGGCAGGTCGGCCAGCGCCTCGCCACGCCACAGCCCCAGTGCCTCCTCCAGCAGCGCGACCGCCGCGGTGCGGTTGCCGAGCCAGGCCTGCCGGTCGGCCGCGGCCGCGAGCTCCTCGAAGCGCAGCGCGTCCACCGCACCGACCGGCCCGTCCAGCAGGTAGCCGGAGTCCCGGGTGTGCAGTTCGAACGGGGTGTCGGCGAGCACCTTCCGCAGCGCGGCGACGTGCCCCTGCACGGCCGCCCGCGCGCTCGGCGGCGGCTGCTCGTCCCACAGCATCTCGCACAGCTGCTCCATGGTGACCAGGCGCCCCAACCGCAGCGCCAGCAACGCCAGTACGGCCCGCCGCTGCGCGCCCGCCACGCCGTCGAAGCCGTCAGCCCCGACCCGCAACTCCACCGGCCCGAGCAGCCGAATCCGCACCAGTACCCCCGTTTCACCGCGAACCGCACATCACACCCGAAGCCTCGGGGTGGAGCAGTGTAGTGCGACATGGTGTCCCGTCCGAGCCGGACGGGGCTCCCGCCGCAGGCCACCCCCCTCCGAGGGGATGCCACCGAGGCGCCCAGCGGTTGCAGGGGCGCGGACGCCGCGCCCGGTGTCGTATCCGCCGGGTACCGTACGGCGGAGGTCAAGAGCCCGGTCGGCCCTATCCTCGATCCGGCCGGGAACCGATGGTGGGGAGGGGAACGGGCGCGTGCACATCGATCTGCTCGGACCGATGGCGGTGCGGCGGGAGGGCGGGACGGCGGTGACGCCCTCGGCGCCCAAACGCCGGGCGCTGCTGAGCGCGCTCGCCGTCCGGCTGAACCGGACGGTGGCCACCGAGGAGCTGATCGAGCTGGTCTGGGAGGGCAGCGCCCCGCCCACCGCCCGCGCCGCCCTGCAGGGCCACGTCACGGCGCTGCGCCGACTGCTGGACGGCTCCGGCCTGGAGCTGGGCACCCGAGGGGCCGGCTACCTGCTGGCCGGTGAGCCCGACCGGGTCGACGTGCTGCACTTCGGCCGGCTCTGCGAACAGGCGGGCGTGCTGCTCCCCGAGCCCGCCGTCCCGGGGGAGGGCGCCACGGCGGACCGGGCACTGTTCCGGCTGCGCGCCGCGCTGGACCTGTGGCGCGGCCCGGCGCTCGCCGACTGCGGCTCCGCCCTGCTGCGCGAGCGGACCCTCCCGCACCTGGCCGACCTGCGGCTGCGCGCCCTGGAGCGGCTGGCCGACGGCCTGCTCCGGGCCGGGCGGGGCGGCGAGCTGGCCGCCGAACTCGCCGAGGCCGCCGACGGCCACCCCGCCCGGCAGGAGCTGGCCGCCCGGCTGGTGCGCTGCCTGGAGCAGGACGGGCGGAGCGCCGAGGCCCGGGCGCGGTACGAGCGCGCGGTGGCCCGGCTCACCGGGCCGCCCGGCCCGGAGCTGCGCCGGGCCGGCGAGCAGTACGGTGCCAGGCCCGAGGGCAGCCGGACGGCCGGTGCCGGGCCCGCCGCCGACCCCCGGCCCGCCGCGGACCCCTGGTTCGTCGGCCGGAGCGCCGAACTCGCCCGGCTGGACCAGGTGTTGCCCGCCGCCCGGGACGGCCGCCCGATCCTGGTCACCGGCCCCGCCGGGGTCGGCAAGACCAGCCTGGTCCGGCACTGGACGGCCCGGTGCGGCGACGCCCACTTCCCGGACGGCATCCTCCGCGCCGACCTGCGCGGCTTCGCCCCGGACGGGCCGCGCCGACCCGCCGAGGTGCTCGGCGAGCTGCTCACCGCCCTCGGCGTCGCCCCGGACGCGCTGCCCGCCGAACCCGAGGACCGCGCCCGCCGCTACCGCGAACTGACCGGTGGTCGGCGGATGCTGGTCGTCCTGGACGACGCCGCCGACTACCCGCAGCTCGCCCCGCTGCTGCCCGACCCGCCGGCCACCGACAGCGAGCCCGCCCCGGTCACGATCGTCACCAGCCGCAGCCGGCTGCGCCACCTGCTGGTCCGCGCCGGCGGCATCCCGTTGCCGCTGGGCGTGCTCGGCCCCGACGAGGCCGCCGCCCTGCTCGCCCGCACCCTCGGCGCCGACCGCACGGCCGACGAGCCGGAGGCCGTCGCCGAACTCGCCGAGCGCTGCGACCACCTGCCACTCGCGCTGCGGCTGGCCGCCGCCCACCTGGCCGCCCGGCCCGACTGGTCCGCGGCCGACCTCGCCGCCGACCTCGCCGACGAGCAGAGCGGCCTGGCCGCCCTCTCCGGCACCGGCGCCTCCCACGGCCCGCTCGGCCTCACCGCCGCGCTGGACCGGACGTACCGCACCCTGGCCCCCGACGCCGCCCGGCTGTTCACCCTGCTCGGCCTGCACCCCGGCGCCGAGATCGGCACCGACACGGCCGCCGCCCTCGCGGACCTCCCGCCCGCCACCGCCCGCACCCTGCTGAACCGGCTCGACGCCGTGCACCTGCTGGAGGAGACCGGCCCCGGCCGGTACGCCCGGCGCGAGCTGGTCCGCCGGCACGCCGCCGCGCAGGCCGCCGAACTCGGCTGCGAGGAAGGGGTCCTGGCCCTCGACCGGCTGATCGCCCACTACCTCGACGTCACCGCCGGCTGGACGTCCGAGGGCACGGCGGCCGACGGCCGGGCGGAGGACTGGTTCCGCCGCGAGGAGAGCGCCCTGCGCGCGGTGGTGCTCTGTGCCGAGCAGAAGGACCGGCCCACCGCGGCCTGGCAACTCGCCCACCGGACCTGCCCGCTGTACGAGACCACCGACCACGACCGGACGCACTGGCGCGCCGTGGTCGAAGCCGGGCTGCGCGCCGCGCACGCGGACCGGGACGAGGCGGCGATCGCCCGGCTCGCCACCGACCTCGCCGTCCTGCACGTCGACCGCGCGGCCCACCGCACCGCCGCCGACCAGCTGGAACGCGCCCTCGCGGCCGCCGACCTGGCCGGTGACCGGGCGCTGCGCCACCACTGCCGCAGCCGGGTGGCCGCCGCCCTGCTGCGGGCCGGCCGGTACGAGCGCGCGGTACCCATGCTGGGCGACCTGGTGGCCGCCGCCCGCACCTCGGCCACCGACCACCTGCTGGTCCGCGCGCTCACCGACCTCGCCGACGCACTGGTCCTGGCCGGCGAGCCCGAGCTCGCCCTGCGCCACGCCGACGAGGCGGTGCGCGCCGCCACCGCCCGCTCCGGCGGTGCCGAGGCCGTCCTCGCCACCCACAGCCGGGCCCGCGCCCTCCACGCCCTCGGTCGCCGGGACGCCGCGCTCTCCACGGCCCGACTCGCCGTCGCCCTCGGCCGCACCGTCGGCGACCCGGCCCTCGAAGCCCGTTCCCACACCCTCCTCGCCGACCTGCTGGACGCCCTCGGTCGCACGGCCGAGGGCGCGGAGGCGAGGCGGCTCGCGTAGGGAGGTGCCGCCGAACTCCTCGCCGGTCCGTCGGCCGTCGACGTCCCCGGTCGGTCGGCCGCCGGTAGCGGAAACCGCCGATCGGCCGGCGGAACCACAGGCGGAACTATCGGCGGTTCGCCCGACGTGGAACCGCCTGTATCCCTCCGCCCCGTCCATGCCCGACCCTCCTGACCTGGGCGGATACCCGCGGAGCTGGCCGAGTAGGAGGAACCCGGCCACCGGGGCATACTTCTGCCTGGAAGGATCCGCCGGAGGCGACTCCAGGCAGAAGTGCGGAACTGAGCGGGACCGAGCGAGTGGGGGCGGGGCATGGCGGCCGGGGGCGGCACGGACACGGACGTGAACGAGTTCAGCCGTCTGCTGGCCGGACACCGGGTGGCGGCGGGCCTGACCCAGGAGGAACTCGCCGCGGCCGCCGGGGTCAGTCTGCGCGCCCTCGGCGACATGGAGCGCGGCCGCACCCGCGGACCGCAGCGCCGGACCGTACGGGCCCTGGCCGAGGCGCTCGTGCTGGACGGCGCGCAGGCGCGGGCGCTGGACGGAGCCGCGCAGGCCGGACGCCCGCGCGGGGCACGGCAGGCCCTCGCGCCCGCCGCGAGCCCCGCCCGGCCCGGCCCGCCGCGCGCGGACGCCTCCGCCCCGAGTGCGGCCGACACCCCGAGTGTGGCCGACGCCCCGCCCGCGGCCGACGCCCCGCCCGTGGCCGACGCCCCGCCCGTGGCCTCCGCCGAGGCCGGCCAGAGCGCGCTCGCGCTGCCCCGCGACATCGCCGACTTCACCGCCCGCGAGGACGCCCTCGCCCTGCTGGCCCGCCTGGCGGAGGACGAACGGCCGGCCCACCCGCGCGTGGTGCTGGTCAGTGGTCAGCCCGGCCTCGGCAAGACCTCCTTCGCCCTGCACGCCGCCCACGCCCTGGCGCCGCGGTTCCCGGACGGCCAGCTCTCCCTGGACCTCGGCGGCATGTCCCCGCAGCCGCTGTCCGCCCGGGACGCGCTCGGCCAGGTGCTGCGTGCCCTGGGCGTCGCCGACGCCGCGGTGCCCGCCGGGACGGAGGAGCGGGCCGGCCTCTACCGGGCGCTGGTCCGCGAGCGGCGGCTCGTCCTGGTGTTGGACAACGCCGCCGACGAGGGCCAGGTGCGCCCGCTGCTGCCCGGTTCGGGCCCGGCCGTGACCATCGTGACCAGCCGCAACGTGCTGCCCGGCCTGGAGTCGGTGCACCGGCTGAACCTGGACGTGCTGTCCCCGGCCGAGGCGGCCGGCCTGCTGGCCAGGATCGCCGGCCGGGAGCGGATCGAGGCCGCCCCCGACGCCACGGCCGAGCTGGCCAGGCTCTGCGGCTACCTGCCGCTCGCGCTGCGGATCGCCGGGCAGCGCCTGGTCGCCCGCCCACAGCAGCCGGTCGCCCACCTGGTGCGCCAGCTCGCCGCCGAGGAGAACCGGCTGGACCTGCTGGAGACCGGCGACCTGGCCGTCCGCCCGGCCTTCGAGCTGTCCTACCGGCGGCTGCCCGAGGAGTCACAACTCGTCCTCCGGCGATGTGCCCTGACGGCCGGTCAGGACTTCACGGCGGAGATCGCCGCGGCCTACGCGGGCCGGTCGGCGGCCCGCACCGAGCTGGTGCTCGAACAGCTCGTCGACGCCGGCCTGATGCAGGCCGCCACCCCGGACCGCTACCGCCTGCACGACCTGGTGCGGCTCTACGCGGGCGAGCGGCTGGCCGCCGACGAGACGCCCCAGGAGCTGGCCGAGGCCCGTACCCGGGCCGGCCGCTGGATCCTCGGCCGGGCGGCCGACTACGGACTGCGGTTCGACCCGGACCACGCCACGGCCGGGACCGGCACCGACGGCCCCGCACCCGCGTACCTCACCGAGGCCGCCGCCTGGCTGGAGCACGAGCACCCGGAGTGGCTGGCGGCCCTGCACCAGGCGCAGCGGGCCGGCCGGTACCGGGAGGTGGTGGACACCGCCGAGGCGATGCACTGGTTCTCGGACCGGCTGCTGAGCTGGGGCATCTGGGCCGAGGTGTTCCAGCTCTCGGCGGACGCCGCCCGGGCGATCGGGGACCGGCGGGTCGAGGCGGTGCACGTCAACTACCTGGCCTGGACGCACGTCACCTGCCTGCACCGCTACCAACGCGGCATCGAACTGGCCGCCGAGGGACTGGAGCTGGCCCGCGCGGTCGGTGACCGGGAGCAGGAGGCCTGGGCGCTCACCTACCTCGCCTCGGGCCTGCGCTACCTCCAGCGGCACCGCGAGGCGACCGACGCCTTCCACCGGGCGGCGGACGCCTTCGCCGAGGTGCCCAGCCGCTCGGCGATGATCGGCCGGCTGGTCACCCTGCGGGGCGCCGCCAACTGCCTGCGGGAGTCCGGCCGGGCGGAGGAGGCGGTGGAGTCGCGCCGGCGGGCGCTGGCCGGGGCGCTGGAGTTGGTGGAGCGCTGGTCCTCACCGCTGATCCACCTGCTCGCGGCCATGACCGCGCACGAACTCGGCCTGGACCGGGCGGCGTTGAAGCGGTGGCCGGCCGCCGAGAAGGCCTACCGGCAGGCCCTGCTGCACTTCGAGGCGGTGGGCCGCCCGGACAGCATGACCAAGACGCTGACCGAACTGGGCACCGCGTTGATCGAGCAGGGCCGCGCCGAGGAGGCCCGCGAGCTGCTCACCGAGGCGCTCACCGACCTGAGCGCGGAGGGCCCCCGCCCGGCACTGACCCGTACTGACCCGTACTGACCGGCACCGACCGGCGCGCCCGCCCCCCGGTCGTACCGGGAGCGGGCGCGGGTGCGGGACCGGGTGCGGGCGCGGGCCGAGGGGGCCGGCGTCAGATCCGGGTGTCCTCCACCACCGGCAGCGAGTTCACCGGCGCCGAAACCGGGCCGTCGGCCGGCGCCGACGACGGCGCGAAGGCCGTCCGCGACTCGGCGGCGGGCCGCTTGCCGCAGAAGGCCGGCTCCAGGGTGTTCATCAGCCCCTGCGTCACCGAACCGTTGTTGGAGGCGTTGGCGAAGACCACCACGCTGCGCCGCCCGTCCGGGGTGGTGAAGGACTGGCTGTTGAAGCCCTGCACGATGCCGCCGTGCCCGTACACGTCCCCGCAGGAGAGCGAGATGCGGCGCAGGCCCAGGCCGTAGGAGATCTTCGCGGTGGGCGTGGGCAGGGCGGCGGTCATCTGCCCGAGCGAGGCGTCCGAGACGAGCCCGCCGGCGCCGCCGGCCGTCAGCGCGGTGAGGAAGCGGTCGAGGTCCTCGGCGGTGGAGATGACGGCCCCGGCGCTCCACACCCAGGAGCCGGTCTGCTCGGTGGAGTCCAGCAGCGGCTTCGTCCGGTCGTCGTTGGTGAGGTAGCCGGTGACGTGGGCGCCGCGGATCGCCTGCTCGGGCACCACGAAGGAGGTCTTGCGCAGGCCGAGCGGCTTGATGATCCGCTCGTTCAGAACCTCCGGGAACGGCCGGCCGGTGAGGTGCTCGACCGCCAGGCCCATCAGCACGAAGTCGGTGTTGGAGTAGGAGTAGCGGGTGCCGGGGGTGTACTGCACGCCGTGCTTGACGGACATCGCCACCAGCTCGCGCGGGTCGTACACCGTGGTGCGGATGCGCGCCTCGAACGCGCTGGTGGTCTCCTCGCCGGCCTGCTCCAGCAGGTCGTTGGTGTGGTCGAAGATCCCGGCCCGGTGCTCCATGACCTGGCGGCCCGTCATGGTCCAGCCCTCCGGCAGGGTGCCCTCGGGCAGGTACTCGCGCAGCGGCCGGTCGAGGTCGATCCGGCCCTCCTCCACCAGCTGCATCACGAGAACGGCGGTGAACATCTTGCTGTTGCTGCCGACCCGGAACCTCCACGAGGAGTTCATCAGGGTCCCGTCCAGGTCGGCCAGGCCGACGTTCACCGAGCGGGTCCGGTCGATGGTGCCGTGGTCGCGGATCACCGCGAAGGCGCCCGGGGCACCGGCCGCGGTGGTGGCCTCCAGAGCGGCGCGCACGCCGGCGAGGTCGGGGGCGGTCGCGTCGGTGGTGTCCCGGCCGGCCGCCGCGGCGGGCAGGGCGCCGGTCGCCACCAGGACGGCGCCGGCGGCGGCCACCGCGAGCGGACGCAGAAGGCTGGTCTTCGCCATGTTCCTCGGCTCTCTCGTCAGCTGACACGGTGTCGGACCGCGTCGTTCGAAGATCACTATCACCGTCCCGGCGGCCGCTGGCAATGTGAACCGATTCGCCCGCTTTCTCCGTTGTCGGTGGGGGAATCGACCGGTCTCACCGTCCGTTTCCCACGCCGGGGCCAAGGTTTCACCTGCCGTCGCCTACCCGCGTCCACGGCGGCGACCCATGCTGTTCGGGCGCCTTTCGTGCCGGTCGTACCCCAGGCGCCGCACCGGAACGCCACATCCCGGCGGCAGGCACCTCCCGTCCCGGGCCCGCTCACCGGGCCGTCTCCCACCCGAGGAATTGTCATGACTTCGTCCATGAAGGCACCGAGTCCCCGCTCCCGCCGCACCGCGACCGCGATCGGCTCCGCCGTCGCCCTGCTGGCCGCCTCCGCCGGCCTCTGGGCGGCGACCGCCACCACCGCGCAGGCCGCGGCCCTGCCCACGCCCGACCACGTCGTCGTGGTGGTGATGGAGAACCACGCCTACTCCCAGGTCGTCGGCAGCAGCAGCGCGCCGTACCTCAACAACACCCTGATCGCGGGCGGCGCCAACCTCACCCAGTCGTACGGCATCACCCACCCGAGCGAGCCGAACTACTACGCGCTGTTCTCCGGCTCCACCCAGGGCCGGGTCGACGACAGCTGCGTGAAGGTCGGCGGCTTCCAGAGCGCCAACCTCGCCTCCGAGGTGATCGCCGCCGGCAAGACCTGGGCCAGCTACAACGAGACCCTGCCCAGCGAGGGCAGCACCGTGTGCAGCAGCGGCAAGTACGCGCAGAAGCACAACCCCTGGTTCGGCTTCGGCAACGTCCCGCTCAACTCGGCCAAGACCTTCACCCAGTTCCCGACCGACTACAGCACCCTGCCGAACGTCTCCTTCGTGGTGCCGAACCTCTGCAGCGACATGCACGACTGCTCGGTCGGCACCGGCGACACCTGGATCAAGAACAACCTGGGGGCGTACGCCACCTGGGCGCAGACCCACAACAGCCTGCTGGTCGTCACCTTCGACGAGGACAACTCGCTGTCCGGCAACCGGATCCCGACCGTGCTCTACGGCGCCCACGTGACGCCCGGCAGCAGCAGCTCCACCACCTACAACCACTACAACGTGCTGCGCACCCTGGAGGACCTGGCCGGCACCACCGGCCACGCGGGCAACGCGGCCTCCGCCGCCGACATCACCGGCATCTGGAACTGACCTGCGGTGATAAGGACTTGAACCCGGTCCGGGCCTCGTCCCGGGGCGGAGCCGGGTTCCGATCCCGAGCCCGGGCCGGTGGCCGTTCGGCCGCCGGCCCGGGTGCGGTCACGGGCTCGGCCCCGAGGGGTAGCGGCACCCGCCCCGGCGGCCGGGGTCGACCGGTGGGGGCCGTCCCTGGTATCGATAGGGGCGTGCGATTCGAACTTGTGCCGGTGCCCGACGAGGTGGGGGCGCGGCCCCGGGACGGGCGGGGCTACCCGGTGCCGGCGATCACGCCCTGGCAGGGCGACGTGCCGCAGTTCGCCCTGACCGACCACGGGCGCAGCGCCGACTGCGCGCTGGAGCGGCTGTGCTCGGTGTGCGGGCGGTTCATGGAACGCGGCCCGGTGTGGCGGGTGGTCGGCGCCGCCGAGAGCGCCGCGATCGCCGGGGCGCTCGCGGCCGGGCAGCCGTACCGCAACCTCGCGCCCACCATGGAGGGGCCCGGCCATCGGGCCTGCATGCTCTACGCCGCCATGGTCTGCCCGTACCTGGCACGCCCCAACGCCCGGCGGCGGGCGAGCGCCGAGGACGCGGCCGACGAGCTGACCTCGGCCGCCGTCCGGGGCGCGGCGCGCGGCGGGACGGGCGCGGTGGTCGGGTTCGGCGACTACGAGTATGCCGTCACCGAGACCAGGGTGCTGTTCCGCTTTCTCGACGTGGTCGAGTTCCTGCCGCACGAGTCGGCCGACGAGCACCTCGCCGAGCTGCGCGCCGAGTTGGCGAAGCCCTCTCGGCCCGGGTAGCACCCGGCGGCCCGGCCGGGCGTTTCCGCGTACCGTCAGGGGCGGTAGGAGGGCAGGCCCTTGATGGTGGAGACCTGGGTCGGCGCGGCCGAGCCGTCGGCGGGCAGGGTGCTGATGCCGTCCGGGGTGCGGACCGCGATGGTCCTGCCGTCGGGGGACCACGCGGGCTGGGTGTAGTCGGTGGCGGCGGACGGGGTGAGGTCCTTCTCGGCCTTCTGGTCGCCCTGCGTGGAGCGGGTGAACAGGTGGTCGTGCCCGTTCACCGAGCGGACGAAGACGAGGTGCTCGCCGTCCGGGGAGAGGGCCGGCTGCGAGCCCTTGCCCATCTCCCGGGTCGACGGCCGGATGTAGTCGTCGTACAGGTACACCTCGTTGGCCGGGGTGTTGGCGTAGACGATCTCGCCCCGGTGGCCGCCCGCGTTGGCCCAGGTGTTGCCGGTCTGCGGCGGCTGCGGGATCGGATCGCCGCCGCCCTCGGAGCTGCTCGGGGTGAGCACCTCGGGGGTGGCGCCGGGGGACTTGGTGGCGACCTTCTCCAGCCGCAGCGTGCCGCCCTTCTCGGAGGTGAAGACGATCGCGGCGAACCGCTCCAGCGCCTTGTCGCCGGTGTCGGTGACGATCGGGTCCTTGGTGGCGTGCCGCCAGGTGGGGTGGGACCAGGTCTCGCCGCCGGGGTTCTTGGCGAGGACGACCTTGCCGCTGCCGTCCGGGTTGGCGGTCACGAGGTCGCCGTCGCCGTTGACGAAGGCGGCCTTCCTGCCGTCGGGGGACCAGGCCAGGTCGCGGACGACGGTGCCGAAGTCGACGGTGGTGCCGTTCAGCGCGACGGTCCTGGTGCCGGTGGAGATGGTCAGGTGGTTGGCGGCCGAGGTGCCGTTGACCTCCTTGCCGCCGGGCGCGGCGCTGCCGGAGGGGGCGGGGGCGCCGGGCGCGGCCGTCCCCGGCGCCCCCGCCCCGGGGGCGCTGCCGGTCGGGGCGGGGGCGGCCGGGGCGGCGCTGCCGGTCGGGGCGGCGGTGGGGGCGGAATCGCCGTTCTCGGGGCCACAGGCGGACAGCAGGACGGTGCCGACGCTGACCATCAGGGCGATCGCCGCGGTGGTGCCGAACCGGTTCCGCATGGAGCTGTTGCGCACGGACATCTTCCTGGTCCCCCTCGATTGCTGTTCGCTTTCGGTAAGGAGCCTCGCAGCGCGAGGTCAGCGGCGGATGCCCGCCGTGTCACAGCCGTGGAACAGCGCGGGTGCGCCCGGGCCCCGCGGAGGGCACCGTTCAGAGCCCGAGCTCGGTGAGGCCCGGGTGGTCGTCGGGGCGGCGGCCGAGCGGCCAGTGGAACAGGCGCTCCTCGGCGGTGATCGGCAGGTCGTTGATGGAGGCGTGCCGACGGGCCATCAGGCCGTTCCCGTCGAACTCCCAGTTCTCGTTGCCGTAGGAGCGGTACCAGTGGCCGGCGTCGTCGTGCCACTCGTAGGCGAAGCGGACCGCGATACGGTCGCCGCCGTACGCCCAGAGTTCCTTGATCAGGCGGTACTCCAGCTCGCGCCGCCACTTGCGGGTGAGGAGGTCGGCGATCCGCTCGCGGCCGGTGAGGAACTCGGAGCGGTTGCGCCAGCGGCTGTCCGGTGTGTAGGCGAGGGCGACCCGCTCCGGGTCCCGGGTGTTCCAGGCGTCCTCGGCGGCCCGGACCTTCAGGCGGGCCGAATCCTCGGTGAACGGGGGCAGGGGCGGGCGCTGCTCGGTGCCGGTCTCGGGCATGGAGGCTCCTCGGAATGGGTGTTCCGTTGATGAGAACGATCGTTCTCACTGGTGTGGCTACCATAGGAGAACCATCGTTCTCACGCAAAGGGCACGGCAGATGGAGCAGGACGACCAGCGGACCCGGATCCTGGACGCGGCCGAGGAGCTGTTCTACGGGCAGGGCATCCAGGCGGTCGGCATGGACGCCGTCCGGGCCGCCTCCGGCCTGACCATGCGCCGCCTCTACCAGCACTTCCCGTCCAAGGGCGAGCTCGTCGAGGCCTACCTGCGGCGCCGCGACGGCCGCTGGCGGGCGAGCCTCGCCGTGTACGTCTCGCGCACCGGCGGCACCCCCGGGGAGCAGCTGCTCGCGGTCTTCGACTGGCTCGGCCGGTGGTTCGCCGAGCCCGGGTTCCGGGGCTGCGCCTTCGTCAACTCGCTCGGCGAGCTGGGCGCCGTCAGCCCCGCGGTGGTGGCCGCGGCCCGGCACCACAAGGAACAGTTCGGCGGCTACCTCGCGGGCCTGGCCGAGGCCGCCGGAGCCCCGCCCGCCACCGCCGTCCACCTGGCCCTGCTGGCCGAGGGGGCGATCACCAGCGCCGCCGTCCACGGCGACCCGACGGCCGCCGCCGACGCCCGGGAGGCCGCCCGGCTGCTGCTGGGCGCGACGGCGGCCCGGTAGCCCATCGCCCGGCCGCCCCGGACAACCGCCCTACGTCCGGGCCGGACCGCGCCGGGCAAGCACATTTCGCGTCAACGCGCGTTTATCTCCCATTGATCGTCGCCGCCTAGCCTCGGGCACATGGACGAGAGAGCGGCCGAGTGGCCGGGGGCGTTGCCCGAGGGGCGGATGACGGAGCAGGACACCGAGCGGTTCCGGCAGTTGCTGGCGCGGCTGGAGGACTCGCTCGCGGTGGACCGGAAGGCGGCGGGGCGCGATGCCTGAGTGCGCCGAGCTGTGCCCGCCGGCGGTGATGCCGGTGGCCGTCCTGCCGCTCTGGCGGCGCGGCGAGGCCGGGCAGGACCGGAACGCGGACCGGCCCGGGGTGCTGCGGGGGCACCCCGGGCCGGTGGCGGCCGGTCAGGAACGGGAGGCCGACGCCGCCCGGAGGGGCTGACCGGCCGGCCGCGTCAGCAGTCGCACCCGCAGTCGCACCCGCCGCAGCAGTCCCCGTCGCAGCAGTTGCAGCAGTCACAGCAGCCGGAGCAGTCGCAGTCGGGGCAGTCGCAGTCGTGCCGCTGGCAGAAGCCCTCGCGGCGCTTGCGGCTGAACGGGTCGTTGTGGTCGCAGCAGAGCAACTGGCAGCTGCAGGCCATCAGCGCCCACACGGCGCACCCGGCGAGCAGGTTGCGCGGGTTCGGCGGCTTCTCGCCGGGCGGGGTGAAGCCGGGGCCCTGCGGCACCCACGGCGGGACCGGCGCCTGGCCGGGGGGCGTCTCCCGCGGCGGAGCCTGGTGCGGGTGCTCGCCCGTGGTGCCGCCCGCCGCACCCGTGGCCGCGGCATCGCCCGCCGAGTCCGGACGGCGGCAGCTCGCCCCGTGCCGGGCCGGGCCGAAGACCCGCTCCACCGCGCGCTCGGTCTCGTGCGCGAGCAGGACGTGCACCAGCGCGCGGTCGGTCAGTTCGACCTCGCCCAGTGCGAGCCGGATGCCGTGCACGGCGTCCCGGCAGAGCCGCTCGGCCTCGGCGCGGTCGGTCCCGGTGGCGGTCAGCGGGTTCCAGGCGCCGGAGGCCGCGTCGGCGGCCTGGTCCTCGGCGGCGTCCAGGAGGTGGGCGAGCCGGCCGAACAGCCGCCCGGCCTCGGCGAGCGGGGCGGCGTTGCCGGGGCGCCCGGCGATCACGGCGGTGTGCGCGAAGGCGGCCGCGGTGGCGGTCTCGGTGGGCTCGGTGACCAGCAGGACGGAGCCGCCGGGCCGCAGCGAGCGCTCCAGCTCGCCCTGCCGGGAGGCCGCGTCGAGCAGCACGGCGGTGTCGAAGCCGACGATCGAGGCGCTGCCCGCGCTCTTCCGGTCCCAGCGCCGGGTGACGGCCCGGGCTCCGGCGGCGACCGGGCGGCGGGCGAAGACGCCGTCACGGTCCTCGACGTGGTCGCGGATCTTGACCGAGGCGAGTGCCAGGGACACGGCGGCGGCGAGGCGGGCGCCCTCGCCCTTGGCGACGGAGGCGGTCCGCATGCCGCGCAGCGGGCAGGGCCCGGCGGTGCGGCGCCAGGAGGAGTCCTCCCGGGCGGTCTGGGACTCGACCAGCACGGAGATGATCAGACCGTCGTAGTTGGTCGCCGTCCGGGCGAGCTGCCCGTGGTCGTCCCGCAGCGCGAGGCAGAGCCCGCACAGGTGGGCCATCCACGAGGTCTGCAGTCGCTCGGACAATCGATGCCTACACGGTCTGATGATGCCGAACACGCTGGTCCCCCTCGCTTCACGGGCCGCCGACCGGCCACGATTCGGCGCACATCATATGATCGGCGCCCCTCGCGGGCCGAGGCCCCGTCAAGCCGCGGCTTCGAGCGGGACGACGGTCGCCCACCGCTCCTGGGGTTCCGGAGGATCGCGTCACTCCTGAGGTTCCGGGCGGACGGATCCGTCGGCCCACGCCCGGTGAGTGGATCTCAGATCCGGGATAGCATCACGAATATGGGAATCGACACGGCCGCCGACGAGCGGCTGGCACAGCGACTCGCCGAGCTGAGGCTGGAACACGGGTGGACCCTGGAGGAGTTGGCCCGGCTGGCGGACGTCAGCCGGTCGACGCTGTCACGGGTGGAGCGGGCGGAGGTCAGTCCGACGGCCGCGCTGCTCGGGCGGCTGTGCGCCGTGTACGGGCGGACCATGTCGCGGCTGCTGGCCGAGGTGGAGTCCGGCCCGGACCGGCTGGTGCGCGCCGGGGAGCAGCCGGTCTGGCGGGACGGGACGACCGGCTTCGTCCGCCGGTCGGTCTCGCCGCCGCACGGCTCGCTGCGGGCGGAGATCATCGAGGGCCGGCTGCCGGCCGGGGCGGACATCGCCTACGACCGCGCCTGCCCGCCCGGCCGGGAGCACCACCTCTGGCTGTTCGAGGGGAACCTGGAGCTGACGGTGGACGGCGAACCGCAGCCGCTGGGCCCCGGCGACTGCCTGCGCTACGTCGGCGCCACCAACCGCTTCCGCAGCCTCGGCCCGGGCGAGGCCCGGTACGCGCTGGTGGTGGTCGAACCGTGAGCGCCGCCACCGGCCCGATAGCCGAGGAGCCCGGGAGGAGCAGGGCCCCCGAGGGGCCCGGGAAGTCCCAGCAGCCCAAGGAGCGCTTCGACGCCGCCGGGCGCAGGGTCCTGCTGGTCTGCGTCGCGGGCGGCTTCACGACGCTGCTCGACCAGTCCGTCCTCAACACCTCCATCCCCGCCCTGCGCGAGACCCTGCACGCCGGGCCCGCCGACCTCCAGTGGATCGTCGCCGGCTACTCGCTCGCCTTCGGCCTCGCGCTGATCCCCGGCGGGCGGCTCGGCGACGTCAGGGGCCGCAAGTGGTTCTTCGTCACCGGCCTCGCCCTGTTCACCCTGGTCAGCCTGGTCTCCGCGACCGCCACCGAACCCGGCGTGCTGATCGCCGCCCGGCTGGTGCAGGGCGCGGGCGCCGGCCTGGTCAACTCCCAGATGATCGGCACCCTCCAGGACGTCTTCGACGGACAGCTGCGGGCCCGCGCCCTCGGCATGTACGCCGTCACCGGCAGCCTCGCCTTCGCGCTCGGCCCGCCGATCGGCGGCGCGGTGCTGGCCCTGGCCGGCCCCGAGCACGGCTGGCGGCTGACCTTCCTGCTCAACGTCCCCTTCGGCCTGGCCACCGTCGCCCTGGCGGCCCGTCACCTGCCGAAACCCCGCCCCAGCGCGCGGAACGCCAACCTCGACGTCCTCGGGCTGCTGCTGGTCGCGGCGCTCACCCTGGCCCTGATGCTGCCCTTCGTCCGGCCGCCCGGCTGGACCGGCTGGCTCGCCTTCGCGGCCGCCGCCCTGCTGCTGCTCGGCGCGCTCGCCTGGTGGCAGCGCCGCTACGCCCGGGCCGGTGGCCGGCCACTGATCCACCCGGCCCTCACCCGCTCCGCACCGTACGCGCTCGGGACGGCCACCGCGATGGCCCAGTTCGGCTCCTCGCTGGCCGCCTCGCTGGTCCTGACCATGTTCCTCCAGGACGGCCTCGGCCTCTCCCCGATGGGCGCCGCGCTGGTCGCGCTGCCCTCCGCCGTGGCGATGGGCGTGGCCTCCGCGCTGGCCTGGCGGGTCGTCCAGCGCCACGGCCGGCGCACCGTCACCGCCGCGATGGCCGGCTCCGCGCTCGCCATACTGCTCAGCGGGCTGCTCGCGCACTGGGCGTCCGTCACCGTCCTGCCCTGGCTGCTGGCGCTGCTGCAACTGCTCGGCGGCGCCTCGATCGGCCTGATGGGCTCCACCAACCAGGCGTACGTGCTGCGCCACGCGCCGGCCGAGGCGGCCGGGGTGAGCGGGGCGATCCTGCAGATGGCCCAGCGGATCGCGGCGGCCGTCGCGGTCTCGGCGCTGTCCGGGGTCTACCTGCGGGAGACCGCCGGCGGCGGCGGGCACCGCTCCGCCTACCTGACGGCGAGCGTGGTGTGCGCCGCGGTGGCCGGACTCGCCGTCCTGACCTCGGTGTTCGCCGGCCGGGCCGCGGCGCGGGAGCAGCGCGAGGAGGAACCGGTCGCGGTGAGCCGAGGGCGAACGCCGGTCCGCTAGCCGATGCCAGGACCGTACCGTGGCGGGCATGACCGACGTACGGAACCGGACCGTGGACCTGCCCGGAGCGACGCTCGCCTACCGCGAGAGCGGGCGGCCCGGCGGACCGCCGCTGGTACTGCTGCACGCCCTCGGCGAACGCGCCGCCGACTGGGACACCGTCCTGCCGGACCTCGCCCCCGCCCACCGCGTGTACGCGCTCGACCTGCGCGGCCACGGCGACAGCTCCCGCACCGCCTCCTACTCCCTGGAGGCGATGCGGGACGACGTGCGGGCCTTCCTCGACGCCCTCGGCCTCGCCCGGGTCGACCTGGTCGGCCACTCGATGGGCGGCGCCGTCGCCTACCTGCTCGCCCAGGCCGCGTCGGAGCGGATCGACCGGCTGGTCCTGGAGGACATCCCCGCGCTGTACCCGCGCCCGGCGAGCGCGCTGCCCGAGGACCCGGACCCGGACGTGCACTTCGACTGGGCGATGGTCCGGGCGGTCCGGGCCCAGCTCGACGACCCCGACCCGGCCTGGCGGGCGGGCCTGGCCCGGATCACCGCCCGCACGCTGGCGGTGGCCGGCGGCCCGGCCAGCCACATCCCGCAGGAGCGGATCGCCGAACTCGCCCGGCTGATCCCGGACTGCCGCCTGGTCACCGTCGAGGCCGGGCACCTGGTGCACGCGGCCCGGCCGGCGGAGTTCGTCGCCGCGGTGGCGCCGTTCCTGGCCCGCTGAACCGCCGGGGCCGGGCCGCTGAACCGGGGGCCGGGCCACTGAACCGCTGGGCCCGGGCCGGGCGGATCAGACGCCGTGCTCGACGGGCAGCCGCCCGTTGCGCACCGCCGTCAGCAGGTCCGCGTGGTCGGCCTCGGTGCGGTCCGCGTAGGCCACCGCGAAGGCGGCGACCGCCTCGTCCAGCGCCTCGCTCTTGCCGCAGTACCCGGCCAGCAGGCCCGGGTCGACGGTGTGCGAGTGCGCCCGGGCCAGCAGGGCGCCGGTGATCCGGGCGTAGTCGTCCAACTGCGAGGGCTGCAGCGCGGCCGGGTCGACACTGCCCTTGCGGTTACGGAACTGCCGTACCTGGTACGGAAGTCCGTCGACGGTCGTCCAGCCCAGCAGGGTGTCGCTGACCACCTGCATGTGCTTCTGGCCGAGCACCACCCGGCGGCCCTCGTGCCCGTCCGGCTCCGACTGCGCCCCGGCCGGCAGGTACGGCAGCAGCGCGGACGGCCGGGCCTCCTTCACCTGCAGCACCAGCGGCTGGTCGCGGTGGTCGGTGAGCAGCACCACGTACGAGCGGGTGCCCACGCTGCCGGTGCCCACCACCCGGAACGCCACGTCCTGCACCCGGTAACGGGACAGCAGGGTGCGCACCTCGGCCGGCACCGTCTCGACGTACGGGCCGAGCGCGTGGGCGACGGCGCGGGCGGTCGCGTCGGTCACCTCGGTGAGCACCGGGGGAGCGGCCGTGAAGCGCCAACCGCCGTCCGCGGTCCGGGTGGTGCTGCGGGCGGCGAACCGCGCGCTGGTGTTGCCGAGCGCCTTCGCGCCGACCTTCCGCAGCACCTCGGCGAGGTCGTGCGCCTCGGCGAAGGAGACCAACTGCTCGTCCGCGATGGCGTTCCAGGCATCCAGTCCGGGGAGCTTGGCGAGCGTGCGCACGGTCCGGCGGTAGGAGCCCGCCACGTGCTGGGCGGCCTCGCGCGCGGTGGCCTCGCTCGCCCCGGTCTCCCGGGCGGCCAGCACCAGGCTGGCGGCGAGCCGCTTGAGGTCCCACTCCCAGGGGCCGCGGACGGTCTCGTCGAAGTCGTTGATGTCCAGCACGATCTGGCCGCGCGCATCGCCGTACAGGCCGAAGTTCGCGGCGTGCGCGTCCCCGCAGAGCTGCGCGTTCACCCCGGTCACCGGGGTGCCCGCGAGATCGGCGGCCATCAGCCCGGCCGAGCCGCGCAGGAAGGCGAACGGGGTCGCGGCCATCCGGCCGACCCGGATCGGCACCAGCCGGGCTATTCGGCCGGTGTTGGAGGCCTCCAGCGCGGTCACGGCCGTCGGCCGGTCGGGCGCGGGCGTGAACTCCGCGTGCCGCTCCCGGGGCACCCGCGTCCGCAGCTCCTTGCCGCGTTCCCGCGCCCGCCCGTCCTGCGCCGAGGCGAACCCGGCCACCGCGAACCCGCGCCGGGTCCGCTCGTCCCGCCCCGCCGTCGGCCCCGACTGTGCCTCGACCACCTCGGCCCCACCCACGTGCGCCACTTTCCCAGCCCGTCCCTTCCGGTCCTCACCCCGCCCGCGACCTGCGCGGACGTTCGTCCGGGGGGATGGACGTACGGGGTGGCGCGGTGGTTCCGGGGGAGGGCGGTCCGCTTGCGGTGTGTGGCGGTGGTGCGGGGCGGCGAGGAGCGCGTGGGGCGCGGGCGCGGGGGCCGCGGAGAGGGCGAACGCTCCTGCGGCAAGCGTTGGTTCGGGGGGATGGACGTACGGGGTGGCGCGGTGGTTCCGGGGGAGGGCGGTCCGCTTGCGGTGTGCGGGGCGGGGAGGAGCGCGTGGGGCATGGGGGCGGACGTTGTGGGCAGGTGAAGGCCCCTGGGGGCAACGTGCGTTCGGGGGAGGGTGAGGTGCCGGGTAGCGTGGTGCGGATGAACGATCTCGGGGGGAACGGTCTTCGGGCGCACCGGCGTACGCGCCTGGCGGCGGGGTGCGCCGCCGTGCTGACGGTGGTGGCCGGGCTGGGCGTGCGGGCGGTGCTGGGCGGGGAGTTCGCCAAGTGCGCCGGGGACGCGCTCTACACCGTCCTGCTGTACGCCCTGCTGGTGCTGGCCGTGCCGAGGGTGCGCCCCGGCCGGGCCGCCACGCTGGCCGCCGCGCTCAGCTGGGCCGTGGAGCTGTTCCAGCTCACCGGTCTGCCGGACGCCTGGGGGCGGCACAGCACACTGGCCCGGCTGGTGCTGGGCTCGACCTTCAACCCGCCGGACCTGCTCTGGTACCTGGTCGGCGCGGGCTGCGCGGGCCTGCTCCACCGGCTGTTGCGGACCTCCCGGGTCGCAGCAGCCGGCGGAGCGGAAGCCGCCTGAGCGGAAGCCGCCTTAGCCGACCGCCCTGACGAGCCGTCAGAACGGAAGCAGCTCCGGTCGCTTGGGCTCGAGGTGGTCGCCCGAGGACTCGCCGCGCAGGCGCCGGCCGACCCAGGGCAGCAGGTGCTCACGGGCCCACTGAATGTTCTCCCGCCGCTGGTCGGCGGGGCTGAGCGCGCGGGCGTTCGGCCACGGGGCCTCCGGGTCCTGCTCGGTGCGCAGGCCCAGCGAGCGGGCGGCCAGCAGGGCGACCCGCTGGTGGCCCTCGGGGGACAGGTGCAGGCGGTCCTCGCTCCACGCGTGGCGGTCCTGCACCGCGCGCAGCGACCACAGGTCGGCCACCTTGCAGCCGTTGCGGTCGGCGACGGCGCGCATGTGCCCGTTGTAGGTGGCGATCTTGCCGCGCAGGTGCTTCAGCAGCGGCACGTCCTTGGTGTCGAAGCCGGTGCAGATCAGCACCGTCCCGGCGTTCTCGGCGAGTTGGACGACGGCGGCCTCGAAGCGCTCGGCGACCTCGTCCGGGTCGGCGCCCGGCCGGAGGATGTCGTTGCCGCCGGCGCAGAAGGTGACCAGGTCGGGCTGGAGGCGCCGCACCTGCGGCACCTGCTCGGCGGTGATCTGGTCCAGCAGTCGGCCGCGCACCGCGAGGTTGGCGTAGCGGAAGGCGCCCGGCGGGCGTCCGGCGGCGAGGAGCCCGGCGAGGCGATCGGCCCACCCGGCGAACCTGCCGTCGACGCCGGGATCGTTCAGGCCCTCGGTGAAGCTGTCCCCGAGGGCGGCATACGAATCGAGGTCAAGGGTCTCCTGGAGATTCGGCATGAAGGAGATAGTTCACCCAATCAAGTGACCTACGCCACCGTAGGTGACCCCGGCGGCACGTGAGATGGGCCACGTGCCCTCCTGGGGCCCTCCACGCGCTGAGAGAGCCGGTCCCCGGAAAGCACAAGATCCGCTCCCCCTTCCGCTTTCCGGCCGGTCCGGCGGATCCTCGAAGGGAGCGGCCGGACCGGCCGCCGTCCTTCTGGGGGAAGGCATCCATGACCACCGACCCGCGCCCCGACCTGCCCGAGCACTGGTCCATCGACGACCGCTGCACCAACTGCGACGTCGCCCGGCAACTCGCGCCCGGCCTGGTCCGCGAGCACGAGGGCCGCTCCGAGCTGGTCCGCCAGCCGCGCGACGCGGCCGAGCGCCGGCAACTGCTCGCCGCCGCCCACGCCTGCCCGACCCGATCCATCCGCCCCGGCTCCGGCGCGCTGGACCGGGCCGGGGACCCGTTCCCGCTGGCCCTCGCCGACGACCTGCTGCTGCTCGGCCACAACTCCCGCCGCACCGCGGGCGCCAACTCCTACCTCTGCCGCCGCCCGGGCGGCTGGGTGATGGTGGACACGCCGCGCTACAGCGAGGCCCTCGCCGCCCGGTACGCCGCGCTCGGCCCAGTCACCGACGTCCTGCTCACCCACCGCGACCACGCCGCGCACGGCCGGGCGTACGCCGAGCGGTTCGGCGCCCGGCTCTGGATCCACGAGGGCGATCTGGCGGCCGCCCCCGACGCCGACCGGGTGCTGTGCGGCACCGGGCCGACGGAGGTCTCGCCCGGCCTGGTCGCCCACCCGTTCCCCGGCCACACCCGGGGCAGCGTGCTCTACCTCGCGGACGAGCGGTACTGCTTCAGCGGCGACAGCCTGTACTGGTCCCGCACCACCGGGGACATGGAGGTGGTGGAGTCGGTGACCTGGTACTCGATCGAGGAGCTCGCCGCCTCGCTGCGGCGCGGCATCGGTGTGCTGCGCTTCGAGTGGCTGCTGCCCGGCCACGGCGACCGCCGCCGGATGCCCGTCGAGGAGGCGGGCCGCCGGCTGCGGGCGCTGGCCGAGCGGTGCGCGGAACTGCGGCCCGGGCCGGTGGACTTCGGCGCGGTGCGCTGGTAGCGACGGGCCGCCGGAGGCCCCGAAGGTCCCGGGTGCCCCGAAGGTCCCGCAGGCCCGGTGCGCCGGTGCCTGCGCCGGGTGCGCGGGGGCGTGCGACCGCTGGGAGCGCCCGTCCGGGTGTGCGAACGGTTCCGTCGGGGCAGCCGCCTTGGGAACGAAGGTGTTCGGCCCCGTGAACCCCGAACTCCGTGCGACGAACTCCCCGCGATCCAAGGATGGTTGAGCCATGCTCACGCAGACTCCGGAGCGCCACGCCCGGCCGCGGCGCTACCTGATGTGCCGGCCGACGCACTTCACCGTGGACTACGCGATCAACCCGTGGATGGACCCCTCCCAGCCCACCGACACCGCGCTCGCTCTGCGGCAGTGGGAGCGGCTCTACTGGACGTACCGCCGGCTCGGCCACACCGTCGAGCTGATCGACCCGGTGCCCGGCCTGCCCGACATGGTGTACGCCGCCAACGGCGCCACCGTGCTGGACGGCCGGGCCCTGGTCGCCACCTTCCGCCACCCGGAGCGGGCCGCCGAGTCGGAGGCCTACCAGGCCTGGTTCCGCGAGCGCGGCTACCGCGAGGTGCGCCGCGCCGGGCACGTCAACGAGGGCGAGGGCGACCACCTGGTGGTGGGCCGCCGGGTGCTCGCCGGGACGGGCTTCCGCACCTCGCGCGCCGCGCACGCCGAGGCCGGGGAGCTGTTCGGCGTCCCGGTGGTCAGCCTGACCCTGGTCGACCCGCGCTTCTACCACCTGGACACCGCACTGGCGGTGCTCGGCGACGACCACGTCATGTACTACCCGGAGGCCTTCGACGCCGACAGCCGCTCGGTGCTGCGCGCGCTCTACCCGGACGCGATCCTCGCCGACCGCGCCGACGCCGAGGTGTTCGGGCTCAACGCGGTCTCCGACGGCCGCCGGGTACTGCTGCCGGAGGCCGCCAAGAACCTGGCCGGCCGCCTGGTCGAGCACGGGTACCAGCCGGTCCCGGTGGACGTCTCGGAGCTGCTGAAGGGCGGCGGCGGGGCGAAGTGCTGCACCCTGGAGCTCAGGCCGGAGTGAGGGCTCGCCCGGAGCCGGTTCCCGGCGCCGTGACCAGCAGCACCTCCAGGGTGCGCGGCCCGTGCACCCCCTCCACCCGGTCCAGCTCGATGTCGCTGGTGGCGGACGGCCCGGAGATCCAGGTCTGTGGCCGTACCGGATCGAGCCGCGGCAGCGCCAGCGGCACCGAGGCGACGACCTGCTCCGGCGCCCGCACCACGCAGACGTGGTGGTCCGGGACGAGCGAGAGCAGCCGTCGCCCCTGGCCGGGGCCCGCGTCCAGCACGATCGTCCCGGTCTCGGCGACGGCCAGCGCGCAGCCGGTCACCACGCTGTCCACCGCGTCCAGCCGGGCGGCGGTCAACGTCCCGTCGTCCGGGAGGAGTTCGATCCCCTCGGCCTCGGCCGCGGTGAGCCAGGCGGGCGGCAGCCCGGCGGGCACCACGGCCGTCCGGCTGCCCCGCTCGACCAGCAACCCGGCGATCCTCCGGGGCAGTTCGTCCTCGGGGCAGCGGTGCACCAGGGCCCGGTAGTCGGCCAGGTTGCGGTGCAGCAGGTCGAGCAGCGCCGCCGGGTCGTCCGTCGGCACGTGTGCGGTCAGGTAGTCGCGGGGCAGCGGCTGTTCGGCGACGGCGGCGCTGTCGCCGAGTGCGGCCCGGATCCGGCCGAGGACCAACTCTCGGGAGCCGGAGGGCCGTTCGGGCGGGTTGCGGTCGGACGTGGTCATCTGTGGTTCCTCCGCCACCAGTCGCGGAACGGTTCGGCCGGCACCTCCGGCAGGTCCCGGGTGTCGCTCCAGGCCCGTCCGGGCCCGGGCAGCCGGCGCGGGTGCAGCCGCCGGGTGCGGCCGGCCAGCCGCTCGGCGGCGGTGAGCGCCGCCGGGTGGTCCAGCACGAACCCGGCGGCCGCCATCGCGGCCCGCTCCAGCGGGTGCCCGCCCTGCTCGGCGACCCGCTCGCGCAGGTGCACCAGCACCTCGGGGATGTCGATCGCCACCGGGCAGACCTCGTAGCAGGCCCCGCAGAGCGAGGAGGCGTACGGCAGCGAGGCGTCCACCGGGCTCGCGGTGCCGCGCAGTTGGGGCGTCAGGATGGCGCCGATCGGCCCCGGGTAGACCGAGCCGTAGGCGTGCCCGCCGGCCCGCTCGTACACCGGGCAGACGTTGAGGCAGGCCGAGCAGCGGATGCAGCGCAGCGCCTGGCGGCCGACCTGGTCGGCGAGCGCGGTGGTGCGGCCGTTGTCCAGCAGCACCAGGTGGAACTCGGACGGGCCGTCGCCCGCCGTCGTCCCGGTCCAGAGCGAGGTGTAGGGGTTCATCCGCTCGGCCGTGGAGGAGCGGGGGAGCAGTTGGAGGAAGACCTCCAGGTCCCGCCAGGTCGGCACGACCTTCTCGATCCCGACCACCGAGATCAGCGTGCGCGGCAGGGTGAGGCACATCCGGCCGTTGCCCTCGGACTCGACCACCACCAGGGTGCCGGTCTCGGCGACCATGAAGTTGGCGCCGGAGACGGCGACTTCGGCGCGCAGGAACTTCTCCCGCAGGTGCAGCCGGGCGGCCTCGGCGAGTTCCGCGGGGGAGTCGGTGAGGCCCTCGGGCGCCGGGCGGCCCCAGGCGGCCATCCGGTCGGCGAAGATCTCCCGGATCTCGGCGCGGTTGCGGTGGATCGCCGGCACCAGGATGTGCGAGGGCCGGTCGTCGCCCAACTGCACGATCAGCTCGGCGAGATCGGTCTCGTAGGCGGTGATCCCCTCGGCCGCCAGCGCCTCGTTGAGCTCGATCTCCTGGGTGGCCATGGACTTGACCTTGACGACCTCGGTCCGACCGGTGGCCCTGACCAGTCCGGCGACGATCCGGTTGGCCTCCTCGGCGTCGGCGGCCCAGTGCACGGTGCCGCCGGCCGCCGTGACGGACTCCTCCAACTGCACCAGGTAGCGGTCGAGGTGGCGCAGCGTGTGGTCCTTGATCGCCTTCCCCGCGGCGCGCAGCCGCGCCCAGTCGGCGAGTTCGGCGACGGCCCGGGCCCGTTTGTCGCGGATGGTGTGGGTGGCGTGCCGCAGGTTGGCGCGCAGCCGCTCGTCCCGTACGGCCCCGGCGGCGGCCTCGGGGAAGGCGGGCATGCCGAGGAACGCGTGACTCACGACGGCCTCCAGGGGTGTTCCTCGGTGCCGGCCAGGATCTCCGCCAGGTGCAGCGGCCGCAGCGGCGCGCCCCGGCGGCGCAGGGTGCCGCCGAGGTGCAGCAGGCAGGAGTTGTCGGCGCCGCACAACACGCTGGCGCCGGTGCCCAGCGCGTTGGCGATCTTGTCCTCGGCCATGGCGGCCGACACCGCCGCGTTCTTGACCGCGAAGGTGCCGCCGAAGCCGCAGCACTCCTCCGCCCCGGGCAGCTCGACCAGTTCCAGGCCCCTGACGGCGCCCAGCAGCCGGCGCGGGCGCTCGCCGAGGCCGAGCAGGCGCAGGCCGTGGCAGGACGGGTGGTAGGTGACGGTGTGCGGGAAGTACGCGCCGACGTCCTCGACGCCGAGCACGTCGGTCAGGAACTCGGTCAGTTCGACCACCCGGGGCACCAGCGCGGTGGCCAGGTCGGCGAGTTCGGTGCCCCGGCCCTCGGTGGTGGCCCGGGCGCCGATCCGGGGGTAGTTGTCCCGGACCATCGCCACGCAGGAGCCCGAGGGCGTCACCACGTGGTCGTACCCGGCGAAGGCCCTCGCCATCCGCCGGAGCAGCGGCTCGCAGGCTCTGCGGTAGCCGGTGTTGTACTGCGGCTGCCCGCAACAGGTCTGCCCGGCGGGGAAGTCCACCGTCACGCCGAGTCGTTCCAGCAGCCGGACGGTGGCCACCGCCGTGGCGGGGAACAGCGCGTCGTTGACGCAGGTGGCGAACAGCGCGACCCGCATCCGGGCTCCCTCCTGCCGAGCTCCTGCCGAAATCCTGCCGAACTCCCGGCGGACGTACGGACGTACGCGCGCACGGACGGCGCCGGAAGCCGAACGGCACCGGGCCGCTCGTGATCGTACCGAGCGGACCGGTGCCGCGGTGGGACGTCGGGCGCCGAGCCGGGGCTCAGGCCCGGGGGCCGGGACTCAGGCGCCGAGCCACAGGTCCGGGCCGAACACCTCGTAGTGGATGTCCGCCGCCGGGACGCCCGCGGTCAGCAGCTGCTCGCGGACGGCGCGCAGGAAGGGGAGTGGGCCGCAGAGGTAGGCGGTGGTGCCGGCCGGGACCTCGACGGTGGAGAGGTCCACCCGGCCGGTGCGCTCGGCCGGCCACTCGCCGAGCGGCTGCTCGTAGAAGACGTGCGAGGTGGCGTTCGGCAGCGTGGTGGTGAGCTGCGCGAGCTCGGCCCGGAAGGCGTGGCTCAGCTGGTCGCGGTCACCGTGGACGGAGACGATCCGCCGGGTGGAGCCGGTGGCGGCCAGGTGGTCGAGCATGGCGGTCATCGGGGTGTTGCCGATTCCGGCGGAGGCGAGCAGCACCGGGCCGTCGCCGTCGGCCAGGGCGATGTCACCCAGCGGGGGCGCCAGCTCGATGGAGTCGCCGGCCTTCAGGTGGTCGTGCAGGTGGCCGGAGACCTCGCCGCCGTCCTCGCGCTTGACGCTGAAGCGCAGCGCGCCGTCGGCGCCGCCGGAGAGGCTGTACTGGCGGATCTGGTGGGCGCCGTCGGCCAGTTCGGTGCGCACCGAGACGTACTGGCCGGGGCGGAAGGCGGGCACCGGGTGGCCGTCGGTCGGGCGGACCAGGTAGGTGGTGACGGCCTCGGTCTCCTGGACGCGGGCGACGACGGTGTAGGTGCGCCACAGGTCGGCCGGGTCACCGCCGGCGGCGACCTCGGCGCGCAGCCGGTCCTCGATGGCGATCAGCGCGTTGGCCATCAGCCAGTAGACCTCGTCCCAGGCGGCGGCGACCTCGGGGGTGACGGCCTCGCCGAGCACCTCCACGATGGCGGCGAACAGGTGCTCGTGGACGATCTTGTACTGGTCGTTGCTGATGCCGACGGAGACGTGCTTGTGGGCGATGCGGGCGAGCATCGCGTCCGGCCGCTGGTTCGGGTTGGCGATCAGCGCGGTGGCGAAGGCGGCTATCGAGCCGGCCAGGGCCTCGCGCTGGCTGCCGTTGGCCTGGTTGCCCCGGTTGAAGAGGTCGCGCAGCAGCTCCGGGTGCGCGGCGAACATCCGGTCGTAGAAGCGCGGGGTGATGTCACCGATGGCGGCGCCCACGACGGGCAGGGTGGCCTCGATGACCTCGGCGGACTTCGCGGACAGCATCAGACGGCTCCTAATTGGTATCTGAGATGCGTATTAAAGGCCGCAGGGTGGTACGCGGCCCGGGGTGGGCTGATCAGCCGGTGGGTCCGGCGGTCCCGGTGGGTGCGGTGGTCAGGTTGAGTAGGACCGGACCGGTGGGGGAGGCCACCAGATCGGCGACCGAGAGGTGGTCGAGCGCCGCGAAGAACGCCTCCTGGGCGCCCCGCAGTGCCCCGCGCAGCCGGCACGCGGCCCGCAGCGGACACGGTGGGTCGTCCTCGCAGCCGACCACGTCGCCGACCCCCTCCAGCTCCCGCAGCAGCAGCCCGAGCGAACCGGTCCGCCCGGCGAAGGTGAGCATCAGCCCGCCGCCGCGACCGCGTCGGGCCTCCACCACTCCCAGGTGCTGCAGCCGGCTGACCACCTTCGCCGCGTGGGTGTACGGCACACCGACCGACTCGGCCACCTCGCGGGTGGTCGGGGTCTCGCCCTCGCCCAGGACGGCCAGTCGCATGGCGATCCGGAGGGCGATGTCGGTGCTCTTGGTCAGCCTCACGTTCGAAACGCTATCGAATGCGACTCTCCAACTCCAATTTTCTGCACGACTTCGATCGAGACCCTCGTCACACCGGTTCGAAGGGGGTGCTTGCGATCGAATCTGAACAGTTGGCGACATTAGTGGTCACTCCCTGACGGAATGTCAGGACGGCTCTTACGCTTCCCCCGGCTCCGAACGCCACCACATCCGCACCGTTCGTACCGCCGAGCAGCTGGAGAGATCCGTGAGAACAGCCCGCACACCCCGTCGTACCCGGACGGCCGTGGCCGCGATAACCGCGACCACGGCCGCGCTGCTGGCGCTGCCCGCGACGGCCGAGGCCGTCACGCCGCCGCCGAGCGTCGCCGCGCACGTGGCGGTGGCGCCGTACCCGGCGGGCGTCGCGCTGACGCCGGACGGCCACCACGCCTACGTGACCAGCCAGAGCAGCGGCGTGGTCAGCGTGCTGGACACCGCGAGCAACACCGTTTCCGGCACCTTCACCGCCGGGACGGGTTCGTACGCCGTGGCCGTCTCGCCCGACGGGCACCGGGCCTACCTGACGCACCACCTGGACAACACCGTCAGCGTCGTGGACACCGCCACCGACACCGTCACCGCGACCGTCCCGGTCGGCGCCCAGCCCTGGGGCCTCGCCCTCTCCCCGGACGGCTCCCGCGCCTACGTGAGCAACGCCGCCGCCGGCACCGTGAGCGTGCTGGACACGTCGTCCGCCACCGTGACCGCGACCGTCCCGGTCGGCGCCGAACCGCACGGACTGGCCCTCTCCGTGGACGGCACCCGGCTGTACGTCGCCGCCTCCGGCGCCAAGGCGGTCACCGTGGTCGACACCACAACCGGCACGGTGAGCGGCACCGTCCCGGTCGGCCACAGCGCCTTCGGCCTCGCGCTCAGCCCGGACGGCACCCGGCTGTGGGCCGCCGACGGCGACGACGCCACCGCCGCGGTGATCGACACCGCGGCCGGCACGGTCCTCGGCACCGTCGCGGTCGGCTCCGGCCCCTACGCCGTGGCCCTCTCCCCGGACGGCGCGGCGGCCTACGTCTCCAACTACGCCGACAACACCCTCAGCGTGGTGGACACCGCGAGCCGGACGGTCACCGCGACCGTCCCGGTGGGCGCGAGCCCGTACAGCCTGGCCCTGACCGCCGACGGGCGGCACGGCTACCTCGCCGACTTCACCGGCAACGCCGTCGACGTGGTGAACTTCCCGCTCCCGGTGCCGGACGTGACCGCGATCAGCCCGAACGGCGGCTCCGGGCTGGGCGGCACCACGGTGACCATCACCGGCACCGACCTGGCCGGCGCCACCGGTGTGACCTTCGGCGCGGCCGGCGCCGCCACCTCCTTCAGCTGCACCAAGGCGAGCTGCACCGCGACCGCCCCCGCCACCACCGTCACCGGGCCGGTGGACGTCCGGGTCACCGCGCCCGGCGGTACCAGCGCCGTCGTCGCCGCCGACCGCTTCACCTACACCGCCCCCGCCGCCCACCTGGGTGTCGCCCTCACCGCGACCCCGGTGACCGGGCTGCTCTCCAGCCGGGTCGACTACACCGTCACCCTCACCGGCCAGGGCCCCGACCCGGTGACCACGGCCACCGTCGCCGCCGACCTGCCCGCCGGGCTGAGCGCGACCTCCGGCGACTGCACGATCGCGGGCGGGAAGCTCGGCTGCGCGCTGACCGCGCCGCTGGCCAAGGGCGCGAGCACCACCCGGCACTTCTCGATCACGGTCGGCCTGTTCTCGCTGCTCCGCAGCTGGGACGTCACCGTGGCCCGCACCGCCGGGGTGCCCGCCGACCCGTCGCCCGCCACCAGCCGGGCCACCCGCAGCTGCAGCGCCGTCCTCGGCCTGCTGGTCACCTGCAAGTAGCGTCTGTCGGCCGCGTACGGGCAGCCGCGTCGGGCCCCGCCGAAACCCTTCGGCGGGGCCCGACGCGTCCCGACGCTGCCTGACGCGGACTGGCCGGCGAACACCGACCGGCTCCGCAGGTGCCGAAGCACGTGGAAAGCGGCCGGGGCGCCGGCCGCCGAGGGGATTCGGTGGCCGGCGCCCCGGGTGTCACGGCGTCGGAACGCTCAGAGCCGTCGGAACGCTCAGGACTGTCGGAACGATCAGAGCTTCTGCCAGGCCGGCTTGGCCGCGTAGGTGTCGCGGAAGTAGTCGGCGAGCTTGAGGCGGGAGGCGGCGGCCTCGTCCACCACCACGGTGGCGTGCGGGTGCAGCTGGAGCGCGGAGGCGGGGACGGCCGCGGACAGCGGGCCCTCGACGGAGAGCGCGACGGCCTCGGCCTTGGCCTCGCCGGTGGCCAGCAGGACCAGGTGACGGGCCTCCAGGATGGTGCCGATGCCCTGGGTGATGACGTGGTGCGGGACCTGGTCGATGCTGTCGAAGAAGCGGGCGTTGTCCTCGCGGGTCTGCCGGGTGAGGGTCTTGATCCGGGTCCGGGAGGAGAGCGAGGAGCAGGGCTCGTTGAAGCCGATGTGGCCGTCCGTGCCGATGCCGAGCAGCTGGAGGTCGACGCCGCCGGCCTCGGCCAGCGCGCGGTCGTAGGCGGTGGCCGCCGCGGCGATGTCGGACGCGTTGCCGTCCGGGCCCAGGAAGGACTCCTCGGTCAGGCCGAGCGGCTCCACGACCTCGCGCAGCACCACCGAGCGGTAGGACTCCGGGTGGCCGGCGGGCAGGCCGACGTACTCGTCCAGCTGGCAGATGCGCGCCTCGGCGGCGTCCAGCCGGCCGTCGCGGACCCGCTCGGCCAGGGCCTGGTAGATCGGCAGCGGCGTCGAGCCGGTCGCCACGCCGAGCAGGGCGTCGGGCTTGTCGGTCAGCAGATCGGTGATCGCCGCGGCGATGAGTTCGCCGGCCGCACGGGCGTCAGGGACGATCACGATTTCCATACTGGGTCCACCGTTCTGAGGCGAGTCTGAGGTCTAGACCTCCGAGGTCTAGACCAGTTTGCCGTGTGGGGGTGCCCCAGGTCCACCCGGGTTCGGGCCCGGGTGATCTTCCGACTGTCACGCCTTCTGCCTGGTGGGAACGGTGGGGGCCGTTCGGCCGGGAGGGGAGGTCCCGGCCGAACGGCCCCGGTGGCCCTGCTGTTCACTGCTTCCCGCCCCCGGGTCGTCCGGACGGCTGCCCGGTCGTACGGACGGCGTGGGGGTGGCGGGTGCGGTGCCTCGGCGGCCCCGCGGTCAGAACGGGTTGGTACAGGTGGTGGTCTGCTTGGTGATGTCCAGCGCGGGGCCGGCGGTCGCGCAGATCATGCGCGGGGCGGTCGCGGTGACCCGCGGGGTGACCGCCTTGGCGGAGCCGAACTGCACGGTGGTCGCGGTGGCGACCGTCTCCCACGGGCTGCCCCAGGCGGACTGGGTGCGGACGTCCACCCGAACCATCGTCAACTGACCGGGGTCGGCGCTGACCTGGGCGACGCCCACGATGCCCGCGCCGTCGGCCTGGTGCGAGATGCAGGGTCGGTTGAGCACCGAGGCGCAGACCGCGGCGTCGGTTCCGGTCGTGGTGGTGGCGGCTATCGCCGGAGCCGCGGCCAGGGCGGTGATCCCTGCCGCCGCCAGTGCCACAGCTGCGATCCGAGCGCGCATGATGCGAACCTCCTTGGAAATTAAGGGAATCTCACTCCTTGAGATGAGTCTTGCACACATCATGGACGTCGTGTGTGTGCGTTGCGTCACACTCATGGTGACTGTTCAACTACATCCTGCAACCATTCGGCATTCGTTCAGCACACGGACAACTCCCGTCCTGACGGACGATCAGTTCGTGAGCGTCCTCACTCGTCCGGGTGGTGGGTTTGCCTCCGGGACGAATGGGACGGATACCATCGAGCCGATCCCACGGAGGTGCCGCGTGGACACGGTCATCGTGCAACTTCCCGCCCCGGGGCCCGAGATGGCGCCGCCCGGCGCAGCCCCCGCCCTGCTGCGGATGGGCCCGGGCGAGGCCGCGGTGTTCGGACGCGGGGAGCCCGGCCGGCCGGTCCCCATCCCGCTGCCCGACCAGGGCGTCTCCCGCCGGGCGGGGGAGGTGGTCGCGGCCGAGGACTACTGGCGGCTGTCCAACTTCAGCGCCTCGGCCACCTACGTGGTGGAGAACCTGGAGGGCGCGGGGGAGCACGTCAAGGTGGCGCCCGGCCGGCTCGGCGCGCCCGTCCCCTTCGAACTCTCCCGGGTGCTGCTGCCCGCCCTCGGAGAGCCCGCCGCCTTCAAGGTCTTCGCCCCGCAGCACGCCTACCTCGACGACCGGCCCGGCGGCGCCGACGGCGAACGCACCGTCAGCCCGTTCGCCCTGGACCCGACCGCCAAGTACTTCCTGGTCCTGCTCGCGCTCTGCGAGCCCCGGCTGCGCTCGCCCTCCGTCGCGGCCGTCCCCGGGGTGAGCGAGGTGCTCGCCCGGCTGCGCCCCGTCCCCGGCTGCCGCGGGCTGAGCCGCTCGGCGGTGAACTACCACATCGACTACCTGGTGGAGACCAAGCTGCGGCTGCGCGAGCCGTACGAGGAGGGGGCGGCCGGCGGCAAGCGGGAGGAACTGGTCGCGCTGGCACTGAAGTTCGACCTCGTCCGGGAGGAGCACCTGGCCCTGCTCCCGCCCCGGCGGCCGGCCGCCCGGCCGTGACGCCCGGCGCTCCGCCCGGCGGCCCGCCCTTCCCCGTCCCCGAGGGCTACCCGGTCGCCGGGTACCGGCTCGGCGCCCTCCTCGGCGCCGGCGCCTGGGGCAGCGTGCACGCCGCCGAGGGCCCCGACGGCAGCCCGGCCGCCGTCAAGATCCTCTGCGCGGCCCGGTTCAGCCCCGGCCAGCGCCGGACGGTGGCCCGGATGGCCCGCAGCGAGCAGCGCTTCGGCCGCCGCGCCGACCACCCCCACCTGATCCGCACCCTCGCCGTGGTCACCGTCGAGGACCCGGACCACCCAGCGCTGGACGGCGCCGTCGCCCTGGTGATGGAGCGCGCCGCCCGCAGCCTCCAGGACCTGCTCGCCGAGGCCGGGCCCGGTACGGCGGTGCCCGGCGCCGAGCGCATCCTGACCGAGGTCTGTGCCGGACTGACCCACATGCACCAGGCCGGCTGGGTGCACGGGGACCTGAAACCGGCCAATGTCCTGCTGATGCCCGACGGCACCGCCAAGATCGCCGACTTCGGCCTCACCGCCGAGCTGGAGGGCACCCACGCCTACGCCCCGCCGCTCGGCTCGCCCGACCACGTCCCGCCCGAGTGGTGGTCCGAGCGCACCGGCGCCCGCGGCGTCGCGGTGCGCCCCAGCGCCGACGTCTGGGCCTTCGGCGTGATCGCCCACCAGCTGCTGACCGGCGGCCTGCACCCCTTCCTCGGTGCGACCGCCCGGGCCCGCTCGCTGGCCGCCCAGGCGTACGCCCGGGGCACCGCGCCGCTGCGGCTGGACGAGTCGCTGCCGGTGCGCTGGCGGGCCGTGGTCGCCGCCTGCCTCGCCCCCGGGCGGGCGGAGCGGCCCGGGGCGGAGCTGGCCGTGCTGGTCGCCCGGGCCGCCCGGGCGCCCGTGCCGGCTCCCGCCCCCGCGGCCCGACGCCGCCGCGCCGCCGTCCGGGCCGGCATCGGCCTGCTCGCCTGCGGACTCGCCCTCCTCGGCCTGGCCGGCGGACCGGAGCCCGCCGGACCGCCGGCCGTCGGGTCGGGCGGCGGCGGGCCGGAAGGCGTCCGCGCCCCCGCGCCCCCGCTGCCCGGTGCGATCCCGGCCGGCTCGGACGTCCCGGCGGCCTACCGGGGCATGATCGAGACGGCGGCGCGGCGCTGCCCCGAGCCGGAGGTCACCCCGGTGCTGCTGGCCGCCATGCTGAAGGCCGAGAGCGGCTTCGACCCCAACGCCGCCCGTCCGGAGACCGGCGAGTACGGCATTGCGATGTGGACGCCCTCGGTCTTCGAGGCCTGGGGCAGGGCCGCCACCCACGCCGGGCCGAAGTCCTACTGGGATCCGGGTGACGCGATCGCCGCGATGGGCAACTACGCCTGCTGGCTCGACCAGCAGATGAAGGGCCACGGTTTCACCCGCGACCTGCCCGCCCTGGTCGCGGCGGCGTACCGGACCAGTGACAAGACCGTGGCCGCCGCCGGGGTCGTCCCCGAACGACTTCGGCAACATGTCGACAAAGTGCTTCAGTATCTTCACGACTACGGTGGGTGAGCACCAAAACGGGATGAGTTATGCCACATCCATACGTATCCCGGCGCGGGCACCCGGGTGACGGGGCTGTGGTCTGGGATCCTCGGCGGCATGATCACGAAGCTCCGCGCCGTTGCCGCGCAATGGACCGTCGTCATTCCGGTGGTGTCGTTCCTCGTCCTTGTCCTGACCTGGCACGAGGAGCTGCCCGGCTGGGTGGTGGCGGTGGTCGCCTGCTTCCTGGTGGGCGCCGTGCTGTCCGCCGTGCACCACGCCGAGGTCATCGCGCACTGGTCGGGGGAGCCCTTCGGATCGCTCGTCCTGGCGGTGGCGGTCACCGTGATCGAGGTCGCGCTGATCGTGACGCTGATGGCCGACGGCGGGGACAAGTCCTCCACCCTGGCCAGGGACACCGTCTTCGCCGCCGTGATGATCACCTGCAACGGCATCCTCGGACTGTCCATCGTGGTCGCCGCCGTCAAGTACCGGACCGCCGTCTTCAACGCCGAGGGCACCGGCGCCGCGCTCGCCTGCATCGCCACCCTCGCGACCCTCAGCCTCGTCCTGCCGACCTTCACCACCAGCTCGCCCGGCCCGCAGTTCTCGACCACCCAGCTCACCTTCGCGGCCACCGCCTCGCTGGTGGTCTACGGCCTGTTCGTGGCCACCCAGACCGTCCGGCACCGGGACTACTTCCTGCCCGTCACCCCCGAGGGCCGGGTCCTGGACGAGGAGGAGCACGCCTCCCCGCCCACCATCCGGGCCGCCGGCATCAGCCTGCTGCTGCTGGCCGTCGCCCTGGTGGCGGTGGTGGGCCTGGCCAAGGGCGTGTCGCCGACCATCGAGAAGGCGGTGGACGACGCCGGCCTCCCGCACGCCGTGGTCGGCGTGGTGATCGCCATGATGGTGCTGCTGCCGGAGACCATCGCGGCGCTGCGCGCGGCCGTCCGCAACCGGGTGCAGACCAGCCTCAACCTCGCCCTCGGCTCGGCGCTCGCCAGCATCGGCCTGACCATCCCGGCGGTCGCGATCGCCTCCAGCTGGCTCTCCGGCCCGCTCGTCCTCGGCCTCGACCCGGCGCACATGGTGCTGCTGACCCTGACGATCGTGCTGCTCACCCTCACCGTCATCCCGCGCCGGGCGACCCCGCTCCAGGGCGCGGTGCACCTGGCGGTGCTGGCGGGGTACGTGGTGCTGGCGTTGAACCCGTGAGGGCCCGCCGCCCGTAGTCGAGTACGGAAGCCCCTGGTCGTCCCCCGTGCGGCCAGGGGCTTCCGGCGTTCCCGGGGCCGGACCGGGCGCGGTCCGGCCGGGCGGGGCGCGGGTCGGGCCGAGCCAGGTGGGGCCGGTGGGGCCGGTGGGACTCGTGGTGAACCCGGGGAGAGGCGGCGGCCGTGGTTTCGAGTGAGGGCCCGCCCCCCGTGGCCGGGCCCTCGTCGAACCCGGTGCGACCGCCGGTGAACCCCCGAGGGGGTGCGCACCGTGGAACGGCCGGGAGCCCCTGGTCCCGCAGCTGCTCGCGGGCCAGGGGCTCAGTGGCGTGTCCGACGGTTCCGTTCGGGTGCGCGAATCGCCGGACACGCCCTCGTGGCGCGCCGCGGCGCAGCCGCGGCGCGCGGCCCGGGAGGCCCCGGGCGGGTCAGCTCAGGAGCTGGTGCGGCGACGGCGGGCGTAGACCACCGCGCCCGCACCGCCCAGCAGCAGCACGGTGCCGGCGCCCGCGTAGAGCAGGGTGCCGTCGCTGCCGGTGGTGGCCAGCTTCTTGCCGTCCGTGGTGGCGCCCGGGATCGGGGTGGGAACGCTGACCTTGTCCGGCTTGATCAGCGGCTGCTCCGGGTTGACCGGGGTCTCGGTGGACGGCTTGTGCACCGGCACGGTGCCGGTCGGCGTGCTCGACGGGGCCGGGCTCGGGGCGCCACTGGGCACGGCCGTGGGCTCCTCGGTGGGCTCGCCGGTCGCCGGGGTGGTGGCCGGGGTGGTGGCCGCCGGGCTGGTCGGGGTGGTGGTCGGCGGCACCGGCTTCGGGGTGGCGGTCGGCGTCTCGGCGGGCTTCGTGCTCGCGCTCGTGCTCGGCGTGGCCGAGGGGGTGGCCGGCGGGGTGGTCGGGGCCGGGGTGGTGGCGGGCGTCGTCGCCGGGGCGGACGGGCTCTGCGAGGGCACGGTGGTCGGGCCGGTCGACGGCGTCTTCACCGGGGTCGGCGTCACGGTCGGCGAGGGCTTACCGGTCGGGGTCGGGCTCTGTCCGCCGCAGTCGACCTTGAACACCTTGTGCTTGGGCTTGTTGAGCTCGGCGTTCTCCGGCAGCTGACCGTTCACCAGCTCGACCGACTGCCAGTAGAGCTTGTAGTGGCCGTCCGGCAGGTGGATGTCCTCGGTCCGCACGTGCCCGTGCGGGTCGACCGGGATGTCCCCGTACGCGGCGAGGGTCTCGCCCTTGGGGCCGACGGTGGCGATCGCCCAGATCACGTCCTGGTTGGCGTCGAAGCCGAAGGAGTCCAGGTAGAAGGTGCAGACCTTGGGCTCGTTGCGCACGTCCTCCTGTCCGGTGGCGGCGTCGTGGATCTTGACGGTGCCGTTGTTGCCGGGGGCGCCGCCCTTGCCGCCCGCGACGGCGTGTGCGGCGGGGGCGAGCAGCAGGAGCGCGGCGGCGGTCGGGACGGCCACCAGGGAGCGCGCGGCGGTGGAGCGGAGGTGCATCAGGGTTCCATCGGGTACGGCCGGGCCGGGACGGGCCCGCGCGGTGGGAGAGAGCCTCCGTCGCCGTTCGGCGGGGAGCCGGTGCCGTGCGACGGGAGGGGCACAACAGTCCCCGTAGCGGGAAACGTGACGCAAGGGAGGTTTGGCCGAAATGCATCGCTAACGGCGATTGGTCCGACTAGTTCATTACAACGATCTGATTACCTGGTTGTGATCATTTCACCGATGTCAGAGCCGGTCGAACGGTCAACCCCCGGCCCCGGTCCGGCGGGTGAACCCGCGAGCCCGCGGTGGCCGGTATTGACCGGTCCGTGGCGGCGGCCTGCGTGTCGGGGCGGCGGGCGGGTGCCGGGGTTCTCTATCGTCCGTCCGGAACCGCCCAGTCCGAGGACTCCGTCGTGTGAACAGCCGATCCGACCCGTGGGAGAGTGCGATGCCCGGCCCAGAGCAGACCGTCCGGCCCGAGGAGACCGTCGAGGGCGAAGGGGCCGTCAGGGGCGAGGACAGGAGCGAGGACGCCGTCCGGGACGGCGAGGGGGCCGACGCCCCCGCGGAGAGCGCCGACGTCATCGTGGTCGGCGCCGGGCCGGCCGGCTCCACCGCCGCCGCCCACCTCGCCCGGGCCGGACTGGACGTCCTGCTGCTGGAGAAGTCCGCCTTCCCGCGCGAGAAGGTCTGCGGCGACGGCCTCACCCCGCGCGCCGTCAAGCAGTTGACCGACCTCGGCATCGACGTCTCCGAGGAGGCCGGCTGGCTGCACAACCGGGGCCTGCGGCTGATCGCCGGGCACCGCTCGCTGGAGTTCGACTGGCCCGAGCTCTCCGCCTACCCCGGGTACGGACTGGTCCGGCGCCGCGCCGACTTCGACGAACTGCTCGCCCGCAAGGCCGCCGCGGCCGGTGCCCGGGTGGTCGAACGCGCCAATGTGACGGGCCCGTTGCTGGACGAGCGGACCGGCCGGATCACCGGCGTCACCGCCAAGCTGGGGGAGGAGCGCCGGCCGGCCGCCTACCGGGCCCCGATCGTCGTCGCCGCCGACGGCAACTCCACCCGGCTGTCGGTGGCGATGCGGCGCTACCGCCGCACCGACCGCGCGATGGGCGTCGCCTACCGGACGTACTTCACCACCCCGCGCCACGACGACCGCTACCTGGAGGCCTGGCTCGACCTGCGCGACCCCAACGACCCGACCCGGCGTCTGCTGCCCGGCTACGCCTGGGTGTTCGGCATGGGCGACGGCACCGCCAACGTCGGCCTCGGCGTCCTCGACACCGCCGGGACCGAGGTGGACTGGCGGGAGCTGCTGCGCCGCTGGTGCGACGGCCTGCCCCCGGAGTACGGCTACACCCCCGACGCGGTCACCGAGCCGATCCGCGGCGCCGCCCTGCCGATGGGCCTCAACCGGCAGCCGCACTACGCCGACGGCCTGCTGCTGGTCGGCGACGCGGGCGGCACGGTCAGCCCGGGCACCGGCGAGGGCATCGCCTACGCGATGGAGTCCGGCCGCTTCGCCGCCGAGACCATCGTCCAGGCCCTCGCCCGCCGCACCGACCGCGGCCGCGACCTCGCCCTGCGCGCCTACCCGCAGGCGCTGCGCTCCGCCTACGCGGGCTACTTCGCGCTCGGCCGGGTGGCCGCCGACCTGCTGGGCCGGCGGAAGCTGCTCGGCGCGGCCGGAGCCGCCGGGCTCGGCCACCCGGCGCTGCTGAAGGTGGCGTTCCGGCTGATGGTCAACCTGACCGAGCCCAACTCCAAGGACGCCCTGGACCGGCTGCTCCACCTGCTCGGCAAGGTCGCCCCGGGGCGGTGATCCGGCGGCACCGGACCGCCCATCCTCGCGGACGGGCGGTCCCGGTGTCCCGGCTTCGGTCGAATCCGCGGAGTCGAACGCGCAGTTGTTCTGATCATGTTGACGAATGGTCAGATGATCCGATTGCCTGGTGTCGAACCAGCCACGCAGGGTGAGCACAACGCCCCTCCGTGGCTCCTCTCTCGACCCCTGACCCGTTCGACGGAGACACCGTGCGCCTTCGCCTTCGCCTGCTCGTCGCGCCGCTCGCCGCGGCCGCCGCCCTCACCGCCGTGAGCACCCCCGCCGCCGTCGCGGCCCCCGCGGCCACCCCCTCCGACCAGTGCTCCGCCGCGTTCCGCCACGACGACGCCCGCCTCGGCCCGGCCGACCTCCCGACCACCGGACCGGTCGGCCGCCAGCTCGCCGGCTACCAGCGCACCGGCGGCGCCGGCGAGCAGGACTTCCTGGCCGAGTACTACGACCCGGCCGGCAACGGCGGCAAGGGCGGCTGGATATACCCGCCGGCCGACGGCTACGTCACCCTGCCCGACGGCAGCCCGATCGAGTTCGACCTCACGCTCTACCCGAACCAGAACATCGACCGCTACGGCAGCGAGTACGGCGCCTACCTCGCCCCCGAGGGCCTGCCCTACGCCAACCGGGCGCTCCCGCCGCAGAGCCTGGACGGCAACCCGCCGGCCGCCTGCAACTACCACGACTACAAGGTGGTCAAGGCCTTCACCGTGCACGCCGGCCCGATCGCGCCCTGGTTCAACCAGCCCGGCTGGGGCCTGCAGTACCAGCTCGACGCCACCCTGCTGCCCGGCGGCCCGGCCAAGCTGAACGTGCTCTGGCTGGTGGAGAACGGCTACCTGGCCCGGATCTGACCCCGCCCCGCCCGCCCGGCGGCGCCCGGTGACCGACCGGCCGCCGCTGCGTGGGCTCGGTGACCGACCGGCCGCCGGGAAATTCGCTGGCGGGCCCGGGAGACGTGGGGATAGGAAGACGGGATGACCATCAGCGATCCGGCCACCGACCGCCGCGTCTTCCGCCCCACCGTCCTCGACCTCGGGGACGCCCTGCTGCGCCCGTGGGGGCCTGGCCTCGACGTGGCCGGTGGCATCGGGCCCGCCCTGACCGCCGCCGCGGCGGACCCGGCCGTCGCCCGCTGGAGCCCGCTCGGCGCCGGCGGCCCGGTCGTCGTCGAGACCTACCTCGCCCGTTGCGAACAGCGCTGGGCCGACGGCACCGCGGCCCCCTTCGCCATCGTCGACGCCGCCGACGGCAGCCTCTGCGGCAACGCCTACCTGGGGTGGACCAACCGGGACGACGGAGTGGCCATGATCGGCTACTGGCTGCTCGCCGCCGCCCGCGGCCGGGGCCTGGCCAGCCGGGCCACCACCGCCGTCACCCGCTGGGCGGTGGAGCACGCCGACGTCCGCCGCATCGAGCTGTACCACGCCGTCGCCAACGAGGACTCCTGCCGGGTCGCGGTGCGGGCCGGTTTCCCGTACGAGGGCACCCTGCGCGGCTCCTACACCTACGGCGGGGGCGTCTACGTGGACGAGCACCTGCACGCCCGGCTGGCCTCCGACCCGTTCACGGACTGAGGGCTCCCCGGCGGGAGCCCTCAGTCCGTGAACGGCTCAGCCCCAGACCGTCCCGCCGTGGACCCCGCCGAACACCGGGGTGGCGGACTCGGTGAAGCGCTCCTCCTGCATGGCCGTCAACCGCTGGACGACCAGGACGGCGAAGACCGCGGCCACCACCGACAGCAGGTCGGCGATCAGCAGCCAGCCGACGGCCTCCTGGTAGCCGTCCGCGTACTTCGCCGCGCTCGTACCGAGGTAGTGGCTGCCGAACCGGTCGGCCGCGTTGGAGAGCCAGAAGGTCGCCCACCAGAGGGTGAGCAGCGTCTGCGGGAGCCGCATGCGGATCCCCGAGGCGTCCGGTCGGGCGGTGGCCTGCCAGATGTCGCCCGCGATCTGCCGCGGGAACCAGAGGGCGACCACGGGGGTGAACCAGCCGCCGATCGCCCAGCCGCGCCGGAACCGGTGCCCGTGCGGGTCAAAGACCTCGGCGTTCACCCGCACCCGGTAGAACCAGACGAGGAAGGCGATCGCGGAGGCGGCCAGGGCCACCACCTGGAGGAGGCCGACGCCCTCGTAGAGCTGCGCGGCGTCCATCAGCGCGGATCCGTCGGCTTCGACGTCGTCGGCGAGCTTGCCGGCCTCCAGGTAGAGGCGGAAGCCCGTGCCGAGTGAGGCGAGCGTCGCGGCGCCGGCCACGGCGAGCAGGACGGTGGAGACGGTGGCGGTGGGTCTCGGCGAGCGGTACACGGCGGGCGAGGACATCGGGGTACGGGCTCCTGGACTGGACCAATGTGATGGAGCGACACCCTAGGGCCTGTGGATCATCCGTGACCACTCCCTTTGCGGGCCCCGGCGCAGCCTGCGCGCGCGGCCGGGGAACGACCTAACCTGGAAGGGAACGTTCGGCGCGTCGCCCGCGAACGGAAGCGGTGGTCATGACGGTGGTCTCGGCGGCCCTCTTCGGTACCGACTGGTGGCAGCCCGCGCTGCCCGGCGGTGCCGAGTTGCTGCACGAGTGCGCCGTCCGGGGGTGGACGGTGGTGCTGACCGGCCCAGGGCCGGCCGGCGCCCCGGCGCTGACCGTGGCCGATCCCGGGGACGACCCGGTGCGGGCCGCGCTGGATCTGGTGGACGGCAGGCCCTGGCACGCCGTGGCCGTCGCCGGGAGCGTGCGCGAGGTACGGGCGGCGCGGCGGGCCTGGGTGCCGTGCGTGGCCCTGGCGGCCGGCCGCGACACCGGCCCGCAGCTGCGGGCGGCGGGCGCGGTCGAGGTCCACCGCGACGCCGCCGCCCTGTTGAGCGTCCTGGACGACAGCCTGCTCGCGCGCCCCCGGGCCTTCGGGCCCGTGGGCGCCGGAACAGGCGGTGCCCGGAACGGTTAGCGCCGGTTCGTACCGGGCAACCGCCCGGGTGCGAGCACGTCACCCGAAGTGTCGGAGGTGACCGAGATGGACGGACCCGCGTTGAGCGGATGGGAGCGGCGGCTCCTCGAGGAGATCGAGTCCGATCTGCGCCAGGACACACGGCTCGACCGGAAGCTGAGCACGATGGGCGCCAAGCCGCCCGGTCGGGTCCGGGGCGTGCTCCGCGCAGTGGGGCGCAGGATCTCGGCGGGGGTCGTGCTGACCGCCCTGATGATGACGGCGATCTGCCTCGGCGTGGGCGTACGGACACCCGCCCCCGCGGTGCTGGTCGCGCTCGGTGTGGTCTGGGCGGCCACGGTGGCGGCCGCGGTCGCCGCCTCCGAGCTGCTGCGCCGCCGGCGCACGGCCCGCGGCGCCGCCGGACTGATCGACCCGGCGGAGGCCGGGGAACGTCGGGAGCGCCGCGAGCGGCGCCCATGGGACCGTCCGGAGGCGTGAGCGTGATGACCACCGACCTGTGGGAGTACCGCCCGGGCTCCCATCCCGCCGCCGAGTTCACGCTGGTCGGGTACGAGGTGCGCGCCACCGACGGCCTGGTCGGCCGGGTCGAACAGGACACCGGGGACCACCTGCTGGTCGACGCCGAGCCCTGGGTGCCCGGCACCCGGGTGCTCGTCCCGACCGGACTGGTCGCCCGGCTCGACCACCTCGACCGCGCCGTCCACCTCGACTGCCCGCGCGCCCGGCTCAGTTCCGCCCCGCCCGCGGCCGTCGACCTGACCGCCCCGCACCCGCGCTGAGCGAGGGCGCCATGGGCTGGCCCTCCACCACGCTCACCGGCCGGACGATCGCCTTCCTGGTCGCGCCGTACGGGGCCGAGCAGGTCGAACTGACCGACCCGTGGCAGGCGGTCGCCAAGTCCGGAGGCATTCCGCGGCTGCTGTCCACGGCCGCGGGCCGGGTCCAGGCCGTCCGGCACCGCGCCGCGGGCGACACCTTCGCCGTGGACGCCCTGGTCGCCGACGCCGACCCGGCCGACTACGACGGGCTGGTCCTCCCCGGCGGCGTCGCCAACCCCGACCGGCTGCGCCTGGACCGCCCGGCGGTCGCCTTCGTGCACGCCTGCTGCGCCGCCGGCCGGCCGGTCGCGGCGATCTGCCACGCGGCCTGGACGCTCATCGAGGCCGACGCCGTGCGCGGCCGCACCCTCACCTCCTGGCCCAGCCTGCGCACCGACCTGGTGAACGCCGGCGCGCAGTGGGTGGACGAGCCGGTGCACGTCTGCCACGACGGCCCCGGCCCGCTCGTCACCAGCCGCAAGCCCGGCGACCTGCCGCTGTTCGACGACGCCTTCGTGACGGAGTTCGCCCACGTGACGGCGAAGCGGCGGGGGTGAGCGGGGGCGGGCAGGAGTCGGTGGTCAGTCGCCCCGGAGACGGACGAAGGTGGCGGTGGGCGGCCGGCCGGTGAGGGTGAGTTCGGCCCTGAGCGGGGACGTCAGCGGGTGGACCGGGCCGTGGTCGGGGTCGGTGGCGGGCGGGCCGAGCAGCGGGCGGACGACCTCGGCGACCTCGCGGGACTGGACCGGGGTGAGCCGCGGGGTGGTCAGGAACACCCGGCCGTCGTCGAGCTGGAGGACCAGCGCCTGCGGGTGGGCGGCCGGGCCGGTGACGGCGCGGACGGTGGCGTCGAGGGTGTCGCTGCGACGGTACTTGACCCAGACGCGGCCCGCGCCACGCGGGCGGTAGGGGGCGGCGGCGGCCTTGCAGACCAGGCCCTCCACCCCGGTGTCCGCGAGCCGCTCCATCCACTCCAGCGCCTCCGCCCGGTCCGTGGTGGCCATGACCGGCTGGACCGGCGGCGGGACGTCGGCGAGCGCGGCGAGCAGCAGTCGGCGGCGGTCGGTGAGCGGCAGCCGGCGGATGTCGCGGCCGGGCAGCGCCAGCACGTCGAAGGCGATCAGGCCGAGCGCCACCTCGGGGGCGGCGGCCCTGGCCCGGGGGGTGTGCAGCAACTCGCCGAAGGCGAACCGGCCGTCGCGCCAGGCGACCAGCTCGGCGTCCAGCACCAGCCCCTCCGGCAGCCGGGCGACAGCGGCGGCGATCGACGGGAACTCGGGGGCGAGGTCGCGGCCGCTGCGGGACTGGAGGTACGCGGGACGCTCGCCCCGGGCGAAGGCGACGCAGCGGAAGCCGTCCAGCTTCAGCTCGTACTGCACGCCTCCGCCACCCAGGCCGTCGGCGGGCGGGACGGAGGTCACGGCGGCCGGGCGCATCACCTCGACAGGCGGGTGCAGCACCTGACGCGCCGGTGGTTCCGGTCCGGCGGCGGCTCTCCGTCGGGCGGTCCTCCGTCCGGTCGGTTCCGCTCCGGCCGCCGAGGGCGCGGACGGCAGCGGCCTGGCCCGCCCCGGGTCCAGCAGCGGGGCGAGCAGGTCGCCGTGCGCGGCGAGCCGGCCGGGCACCTCGGCGAGCGTGAAGACCAGGTCCCGCTCGTCGGCGGCCGCGTCGAGTTCCGCCCAGGCCAGCGGGGTGGAGACGGTCGGCAGCGGCCGGGCCCGCAGGGTGTACGGCGCGGCGGTGGTCTTCTTGGCGTTGTTCTGCGACCAGTCGACCAGCACCCGGCCCCGGCGGCGGGCCTTGGCCATGGTGTGCACCACCAGCTCCGGGCGCTCGGCCTCCAGGGCGGCGGCCAGCGCCTTCGCGTACGCGGAGACCCGGGCGCTCGGCGTGGGCTCGATCGGGACCAGCAGGTGCAGGCCCTTGGATCCCGAGGTCTTCACCCAGGCGGCCAGGCCGTCCGCCGCGAGCCGCTCGCGCAGCAGCAGCGCGACCGTGCGGCAGGTGAGCACGTCCGCGCCCTCGCCGGGGTCGAGGTCCAGCACCAGCCGGTCGGCGAGGGCCGGCGTGGCCGCGTGCCACTGCGGGACGTGCAGTTCCAGGCAGCCCAGGTTGGCGAGCGCGAGCAGCGCCGCGCCGTTCTCCAGCACCACCTGGCGCAGCTCGCCGGTGTTGCTCGGCACGTCGACCGTGCGCACCCAGTCCGGGGTGCCGGGCGGCGGGTTCTTGGCGACGAACACCTCCGCCTCGACGCCGTCCGGGCAGCGCAGGAAGGAGACCGGGCGGTCGCGCAGGTGCGGGAGCAGCGCGGTGTGCGCGGCGGCGTAGTAGCGCAGCACCTCGCCCTTGGGGGTGCCGGTGCGCGGGTAGTAGACCTTGTCGAGGTGGGACAGCGCGAGGGTGCGCCCGTCCACCGTCATCTGCGGCACGGTCCGCCTCCGACCGCTCCGCCGGTTCCGGGGCTTCCGGGGCCTCCGGCCCGGTGGCCCCCGGGCGGCCGCTCCGCCGGCGAGCGCACCGCGTCACCCCCGCGGGCGGGCGACCGGCCGGGGCGCGCCCGGGTAGGTGCCGAAGAACCAGCGGTTGCCCTCCGGGTCGGCGGCGGTGAAGTCGCGCGAGCCGTAGTCGGTTTCGTACAGCCCGCTGACGATCCGGGCCCCGGCGGCCACCGCGCGGGCGTGCACGCCGTCCGGGTCGGCGGTGACCACGTACGCGGTGAAGCCGCCCGGCCTGCTCGGCCAGGGCTCGTCGCCCTCGGGCGTCCGGCGGTCGGAGCCGAGCATCACGCCGCCGCCCTCGGGCCAGGCGAGTTCGGCGTGCGCGACGAAGTCGCCCTCGCCGTAGGTGACGACCTCCCGGAAGCCGAAGGCGTCGACCAGGAAGCGGATCAGGGCCCGGGCGTCGGTGGCGCGCAGGTTGGGCCAGACCTGCGGGGCGGGGGTCTCGGTGGCGTCCACGGCTCGCTCACTCCTCGGGAAGCACGGGCGGTTCCGCCTTCCACTCTGCGGCCGCACCGGCCGTCCCGGCCTCCCGGCGCCGGGCCGGGGTCGCGGGCGGGGGCGGGGCTGCTTATGGTGAGGACGCGGTCACCCGGCCTCCGCTCCGCCGGAGGGAGCCCGGGAGCACCGCCGGGGGAGGCGGGGGGACCAGCGGGGGGAACCACCGACGAAGGAGTCCCCGTGACCACTGCCCGAGACATCATGCACACCGGCGCCCAGTGCATCGGCGCCCACCAGACGCTGGCCGAGGCCTCGCGGATGATGCGTGACAAGAACGTGGGTGCGCTGCCGATCTGCGGCGACGACCAGAAGCTGAAGGGCATCATCACCGACCGCGACATCGTGCTGCGATGTATCGCGGAGGGCAAGGACCCGGCCAAGATGACGGCCATGGAACTGGCCGGCCACCTGCACTGCGTGCGCGCCGAGGACAGCATGGAGGTGGTGCTGCGCAAGATGGAGCAGCACCAGATCCGGCGCATCCCGGTGATCGACGGGGACCGGCTGGTGGGCATGATCAGCGAGGCCGACCTGGCGATGGGCCACCGCGACGGCCAGCGGCTCACGGACCAGCAGATCATCGAGTTCATGGACAGCGTCTACATGAAGCACTGACCGCCCCGCACCCCGCCGGACCCGTGCCGAGGTCCGCTGCCGTCGGGAAGCACGACGAGGCCGCCGCACCCCGGGATGGGGTGCGGCGGCCTCGGTGCGCGCGGTCTCGGCGCAGGGGGTCCTACTTGGTCAGACCGGCCTTGCCGGAGCAGATCGGCCAGGCGTTCGGGCCCTGGGCAGCCAGGACCTTCTCGCCGATGGCGATCTGCTGGTCCTTGGTGGCCTGGTGGGCCTGCGGGGCGTAGGCGGTGCCACCGAAGGCGGCCCAGGTGCTCTGGGTGAACTGCAGGCCGCCGGAGAAGCCGTTGCCGGAGTTGATCGCCCAGTTGCCGGTCGCCTCACAGGCGGCGACCTTGTCCCAGACCGAAGCCGGCGCGGCGGAGGCGCTGGTAGCCGTGACGAGGCCGGCCACCGGTAGGGCGGTGACCGCCCCGGCCATCAGAGCCATCCGGACGCGGTTGCGGCGCTTCGGGGTGGCAGTGGTGGTGGCAGCGGCGGTCTCGTTACGGAAGGTCATGGTGTTCCTTTCGGAGGGTTCTGCGAGCGCGCGGAACCAGGCCCTCGGAAGGCCGTCGGTTTCGGGGACACGTCACTCGCGTGGTCCTGCACCGTTGTGCTCGGGGGCGGTCGGCCCGGCCGGAGCGAATCGCTCGGTGCAACAGGTTCGAAGTTACGGGTGCGGTCGGGGCGGTTTCAAGGATTCGAAGGTTTGGCCACGTCAGAGGCCGGTTACCGGGGGTAAGGATCAAAGAAATGTGGCGATTTCACCCGATTTGCCACCATTTTCAAGATCGAAGAGCCCTCTGAAGTGGCCCGCGCCACTCCGGATCCGCCCCGGAACCGCTGTGAGGCCGCCCACACGGTCGACAGCGCGTGACGGTCGGCCAGCCGCCGGTGCCGATTCCGCCGCCGCGGCCGTCCGCCCGGGTGGCCCGGGCCACAGGCCTCACCCGGAGTGCCCGGTGCCGTCACCGTCGGTGGCGGGCATAGCCTCACCCCCATGAGCAACGAGAGCGATGCGGCGGACACGGCGGACGCGGGAGACGTGGACGCCGGTACGGGCGGGACGGCGGACGCCGCTCCCGGAGGGGCCGCCGCGGCGGGGGCGCCGACCGGGGCCGGGGACCACGAGGCCGCGGCCGCGCCCGCGGGCTTCGAGCTGGGCACCGACGGCCCCGGCGTGATCCTGGCGGGCCTGGACGGCTCGGACTCCTCCTGGCGCGCCACCGCCTACGCCGCCGGACTGGCCCGCCGGCAGGGCGCCGTCCTCGCGGTGGCGTACATCCAGCCGATCCTCGGCGCCGCGACCGCCCTGGCCGGGGCCGCGGTGGAGGAGACCACCCGGGAGATCGCCGAGGAACTGCTGGCCGCGCTGCGCGAGGCCGAGCACCGGGTGCGCGAGGTGTGGAAGGTGGAGTGGCGCTTCCTGACCATGCGCGGCGACCCGTACACCGGCCTCGCCAAGCTCGCGGACGAGCTGCGCGCCGACGCCGTGGTGGTCGGCGTCTCCGAGCAGGCCGGGCACAAGGTGATCGGATCGGTGGCGGTCCGGCTGGTGAAGGCCGGCCGCTGGCCGGTCACCGTCGTGCCGTAGCCCCCTGTAGGGGTGGTGGGGCGGCGGGGCGGCCGCCGGGAGGCGGCCGGTAGGGTGCGTGACCATGACGGACACGCGGGGCACGCACCCCTCCGAGCCCGCCCACCCGACCGGGAACGACCTCCACCTCGACCTCCCCGCCACCGGCGGCCGCCGCGCCGCCCTGATGGCGGCCCTGCGCGAGGCGATCCGCAGCGGCAGACTCGCCCCCGGCACCCGGCTGCCGCCCTACCGCACCCTCGCCGCCGACCTCGGCCTGGCCCGCAACACCGCCGCCGAGGCCTACGCCGAACTCGTCGCGGAGGGCTGGCTGACCGCCCGGCAGGGCTCCGGCACCACCGTCGCCGAACGCGCCGAACCCGTTCCGCGCACCCGGGCCCGCCGGCCCTCCCGCCGCCCCGGCCCCATCCACGACCTGCGCCAGGGCCGACCCGACGCCTCCTCCTTCCCCCGAACCGCCTGGCTCGCCGCCGCCCGTCGCGCCCTGACCGCCGCCCCCAACGAGGCCTTCGGCCCCGGCGACTCGCAGGGCCGGCGCGAACTGCGCACCGTGCTCGCCGACTACCTCGCCCGCGCCCGGGGCGTGCGCACCGACCCCGACCGGATCGTGGTCTGCTCCGGCTTCGCCCACGCGCTGCGGCTGCTCTTCGACGGCGCCGCGCCCGTCCTGCCGCCCGCCGAGCACGGCCCGCTGGCCGTCGAGGCGTACGGGCTGGGCTTCCACCGCGGGCTGCTGGCCGCCGCCGGCGTCCCCACCGTCCCGCTGCCGATCGACGAACGGGGCGCCAGGACGGGCGACTTGGCGCAGCACCCGGACGTCCGGACGGCGCTGCTCACCCCCGCCCACCAGTTCCCCACCGGCGGCCCGCTGCAGCCGGGCCGCCGCGCCGCCGTCGTCGACTGGGCGCGCGGGCGCGGCGGGCTCGTCCTGGAGGACGACTACGACGGGGAGTTCCGCTACGACCGCCAGCCGGTCGGCTCCCTCCAGGGCCTCGACCCCGAACGGGTGGTCTACCTCGGCAGCACCAGCAAGAGCCTGACCCCCGCGCTGCGGCTCGGCTGGATGGTGCTGCCCGACCACCTGGTGGACCGGGCGCTCGCCGCCAAGGGGGAACGCGAGGGCTGGGCCAGCGCCCTCGACCAGCTGACCCTCGCCGAGTTCATCGACTCCGGCGGCTACGACCGGCACGTGCGCCGGATGCGCCGCCGCTACCGGGAGCGCCGGGACCAGCTGGTGGCCGCGCTCGCCGCCCGCGCCCCGCACGTCGAGGTGTCCGGCATCGCGGCCGGCCTGCACGCGGTGCTGCGCCTGGAGCCGGGCACCGAGCGCTCGGTGCTCAAGGCCGCCGCCTACCGGGGCCTGGCCGTCGAAGGGCTCGCCGACTACCGGCACCCGGCGGTCGGCGAGGACGCGATGCCCGCCGTCGACGGCCTGGTGGTCGGCTACGCCACGCCGTCGGACCACGCCTACCCGGCGGCGCTCGGCGCGCTCTGCGACATCCTGCCGCCGAGCGCGTGACCGGGCTGTGCACCGAAGGGCGTGGTTCGGGGCCGGGGGAGGGGCGGCGAAGCATAGGCCCCCGGGTCGGCCCGTGGGGCCGGAACGCGGGCGGGCCGGTGCGCGGTGTCCGCTCGCCGCTCCTGCGTCGGTACGGACCGGGGCAGAGGAGCGCAACCCTGGCGGAATCGGCGCCTACGCTCCTTGGTCATGCGCAGAACACACCTGAGTCGCGCCGCGCTCGCCGCATGTCCGGCCCTCGTCGTCGGACTGCTCCTCTCCGCCGCCCCCGCCGCCCGGGCCGACAGCCAACTGCCGCTCACGGCCGTCTCCGACAAGCAGACGACCGTACGCGGCGGCGAGTTCACGCTCACCCTGACGCTGACCAACCCGTACGACACCCCGATCCAGTTCGTCTACCAGAGCGTCCAGGAGACCTACGCCACCAGCCTGGAGACCGGTCTCAAGTTCAGCGCGACCGCCTGCGGCACCCAGACCAACGGGTGCAGTGACAACGTCCACGGCGGCATAGCCCGTTACAACGTGCCGCTCGCCCCCGGTGCCAGCAGCGCCTTCACGGTGACGTACACCGTCGCCCCCGACTCGGCCTGCGGCCCCGCCACCCGGATCGACTTCTACTCCTACCTGTACTACGAGTACAACGGCGGCGAGTCCAACAACTCGGGCATCGTCGGCGTCCCCGGCACCCAGGTCGCCTGCGCCTGACCTCCGCCGCAACCGCGGGCGGCGTCGGAGCCGCGGGCGTCGCCGGACCGACGTCGCCGGACCGGCCTCGCCGCGTGGGATTCCCGGTGCGGACCCCACTGCGCACCCCCGTTCACCCGTCAGGTGCCGGTTTCCCCCGTGCCGGCCCTGGCGGGCCGTTCGTTTGTCCGCGGCCGGAACGGTGTGCCGGGTTGATGCCGGGTGACGGCCTCCGGGTCGTTCGGCAGGGTTCCGGCCAGGGGGAAGGTCGTTGGTAGCACGGGGGCCGCCGGGGCGAACGGATGTTCCCGGAGTTTGTGGGGTCATGGGGGCGGACCGGCCGAGATTCACCCTATCGGGGGGTAGTCGGCCCTCGTACGGGACCGGTCGGGCCCTGGTGATCTAGGGTTCCGGATGAGTCGCCGGGAGACGGTGGCCACACTTCGCGAAACTCGCCAACGCCACCACCAGTAAGCGGATCTGATGATTCGCCATGCCATGCGCCAGGACGGGCCCGTACGCCCCTGGACGTGTGACCCGATCACAGGAATGGAGAGCCCTGCCGATGACCGTGGACACGAGCCCGGAGGCAGTGCAGGCCAAGCAGCAGAGCCTTGCGACGGCTGCTGCCCGGAACCTTGCCACCACGACCAAGTCCGCACCGCAGATGCAGGAGATCACCTCCCGCTGGCTGCTCAAGGTGCTCCCCTGGGTCCAGGCCGCCGGTGGCGCCTACCGCGTCAACCGTCGGCTCACCTACGCCGTGGGCAACGGTGTGGTGGAGTTCATCAAGACGGGCTCCCAGGTCCGGGTGATTCCGGCCGAGCTGGGCGAGCTGGCGCTGCTGCGCGGATTCGAGGACGAGGACGTCCTCACCGCCCTGGCCGACCGTTGCCAGCAGCGGGACTTCGGCCCCGGCGAGGTGCTCACCAACCAGGGCGAGGCCGCCGACAAGATCTTCCTGATCGCGCACGGCAAGGTCAACAAGATCGGCACCGGCAAGTACGGTGACGACACCGTGGTCGGCGTGGCCGGCGACGGCGACCGCTTCGGCGACGACGCGCTGCTGAACCCCGACGCCGTCTGGGAGTTCACCGCCAAGACCGCCACCGCCGGTGTCGCCCTGACGCTGACCCGGGCGGACTTCGCCGCCATCCGGGACAACGCCCCCAGCCTCCAGGAGCACCTCCAGGGCTTCCTGGCCCTGCCGCTCCAGGCGCAGAACGAGCGCGGCGAGGCCGAGATCGCCATGTCGGCCGGCCACCACGGCGAGTTCGAGCTGCCCGGCGCCTTCGTGGACTACGAGCTCAAGCCCCGTGAGTACGAGCTGAGCGTCGCGCAGACCGTCCTCAAGGTCCACACCCGCGTCGCGGACCTGTACAACCAGCCGATGAACCAGACCGAGCACCAGCTGCGGCTGACGATCGAGGCCCTGCGCGAGCGCCAGGAGCACGAGCTCGTCAACAACCCGGAGTTCGGCCTGCTCAACAACGCCGACTTCGACCAGCGCATCCAGACCCACTCCGGCCCGCCCACCCCGGACGACCTGGACGAGCTGCTCAACCGCCGCCGCGACCCCGACTACCTGCTGGCCCACCCGCGGACCATCGCCGCGATCGGCCGGGAGTTCAACGCCCGCGGGCTGTACCCCAGCCACGTCGACCTCGGCGGACAGCAGGTGCCGGCCTGGCGCGGGGTGCCGATCCTGCCGTGCAACAAGATCCCGGTCACCAAGGAGAACACGAGCTCGATCCTCGTGATCCGTACCGGTGAGGACAACCAGGGCGTCATCGGCCTGCACCAGACCGGTATCCCGGACGAGTACCAGCCGTCGCTGTCGGTCCGCTTCATGGGCATCGACGAGAAGGCGATCATCTCGTACCTGGTCAGCGCCTACTACTCGGCCGCCATCCTGGTGCCGGACGCGGTCGGCGTGCTGGAGAACGTGGAGATCGCGAACCGTCCCAGCTGAGCGCGGAGAACGGCGAGCACGGGGCCGTCACCGGTCGGCTCGAAGATCGTTTGACCTGATGGCGGACGGCCCGCCCCCGAAGGCGGGCCGTCCGCCTGACCGTGTCTGATCACTTCTGGTCGTACCCGACGGAGTTCTGTCGGGAATGTGGCCGAGTTCGGTCTCTTCGCCGGTTCTGCCCGTTCAACCCGTTCCTCCGGGGCCGGTCGGCCCGCGGCCGTTCCGTCCTCCCCGGACGATCCGAGAGGTGTGTGGAGCCCATGCCCGTGCGTCGGCAGATCCGCCGGATATCGCCCGGTGGCGGTGGGGGCGCGGCCCGCGGGCGACGGGTACGGCTGCTCGGCGCGTCGGCCGGCGTGGTCGCGGTCTGCGCGCTGGTCACCGGTGCGACCGCGTCCGGCGCCGGCCACCCCGGCGGGTACCCGCACGGCCCGGTGGTGGACGTCTGCGTGTGCGACGAGACCGACGTGTCGATGTCGGTGGGGCCGGACGGTCGGGTGAGCATCGGCGTGGACGTGGACGTCCAGGTCGGGGTCGGCGTCGCGCCGGGCCTCGGCCCGGGGCATCACGGGCACTGGCCCCCGCACGGGCACCACCCCTGCCACTCGCCCACCCCCACGCCGACTCCCAGTACCACGTCGTCGCCGAGCCCGAGTTCAAGCCCGAGCCCGATCCCCACTCCGACGCCGACAATGCCGTCGCCCAGTCAGACACCGGCCCCCAGCCCGTCGCCCGCGTCACCCACGCCCCCGGCATCCCCGGCGCCGTCCGCTCCCGCATCACCGCCGGCACCTGTTCCGTCGCCCGTGCCGCCCGCGCCCGTCCCGGCCCCCGCGCCGCCCGCCCCGGCACCGGCCGTGCCCGCGCCCGATCCGGCGGTCCCCGCGCCCGCGGCCCAGAGCCCCGCGGTGCCCGGCACGTCCGCCCCCGGTTCGGCGGCCTCGCCGAGTGCGGCGCGTCCGAGTCCGCTGTGGCCGACTCCGTCGGCGCAGGCGGTGTTCCACGTCCCCAGGTCGCAGCCCAAGGCCATGGCCAAGCAGCACCAGGGCACCTCGATGACCACCACACTGCTGGTGATCATGGTCCCGGGGGTGCTCGCGGCGGTGGCCCTGCGTCCTGGGCGTGGTGGTGGCCGAGGACGCGGCCGTTCGGGCCCGTCCTGACCTCCTCCTGACGGCCCGCCGGGCGGTTGCCGGCCGACGGCGGGCCACGCTCCCCGGCCAGGGGCGCCCCACCGACCTTTCCGTTACGTCACAAGCCAAGCCAGAGAAGGGAGTTCCCATGTCCGAGTGGGTGGCGGTGGTCATCGCCTTGGCGTCGGCCTGTGCCGTCGTGGTGGCGGTGGTGGTACTCAGGCAGCGCCGGCCGATCGCGGCGGACAGCACCGACGAGACCCCGGACGTCATCGAGTACATCACGATGATGATCGGGGTGGTCTACGCGATCGTCCTCGGTCTCGCCATCGCGGGTGTCTGGGAGGCGCGCGGCGCCGCCCAGGACGACCTGTTCCGCGAGGCGCAGTCGCTGCGCGAGGTGAGCGACCGCGCGGTGATCTACCCGGCGGAGTTCCGTGACCAGGTCCGGGCCGACGTGGACGCCTACGTCTCGTACGTGGTGAACACCGAGTGGTCCTACATGCAGGAGAACGGGGGCATCACCGAGAAGGGCGACCAGCTGCTCCTGAAGCTCCAGAACGACGTCGCCACCCGGTCGCCCGCCTCCGACCTGGAGTCGCAGGGCTACCAGCCGATCATGGACCGGGTCAGCCAGGCCTCCGAGGCCCGCAACTCGCGTGGCCAGAACGCCGGGCCGACGATGCCCGGGGTGGTGTGGTTCGGCCTGATCGGCGGGGCGGTGGTGACCGTCGGCATGCTGTTCGCGCTGCAGATCCGGCGCACGCCCAGGGAGTTGACGCTGGCGCTCTGCTTCAGCGTGCTGATCGCCTTCCTGCTGTTCATGATCTGGGACTTCGACAATCCCTTCTCCCGGAGCGTCTCGGTGACCACCCAGCCGTTCGAGGACCTCTTCCCCGAGCTCAACCTCGGCGGCTGAGCGCGGGGTACGGGGCCACGGGGTTGAGGCACCGAGGCGCCGAGGGGCCAGGCGCCGAGGGGCGGGATCCGGGCGGATGATCTTCGGATAATCTTGCCCGGATCGTCGTGGGTCGGCCCCCGACGGAGAGAACGAGGGGGTCCTCAGCAGTGTCCGACCCGACGCCGGATCTCGGCGCCCACTACCCACCGGCCCGCCCGGAGCGCGCCTGGTGGTGGCTGCCCGCCTCGGAGCGGCTGCGGCGGAAGAAGCAGCGCCGGGTCTGGGAGGACTACCGGGAGCGCTACCGCAAGGAGGACCACGCCAAGGCCCAGCGGCGCAAGCACTTCCGGAACGAGGGCGCGGACTGCTGCTTCGACGGCTGCTGCGAGATCGCCGATCCCTGCCTGATCGTCCTGATCCCGGTGATGATGGTCTCCGGCGTCCGCTTCGCCCTCACCGGGTGGCGCGGGCACCGGACGGCCGACCCGTCCGCCCCCGCCCCGCGCGGGTTCGCGGCCGGGGTGCTGTACGGCGCGGTGCGCTACTACCGCACCGAGGTCAGCCCCCGCCGCCCGGCCTGCTGCCCGTACACGCCGTCCTGCTCGACCTACGCGGTGCAGGCGCTGCACCGGCACGGTGCGGTGCGCGGGGCCTGGCTGACGGCCGGGCGGCTGCTGCGCTGCCGTCCGGGCGCGGGCGGGACGGACCCGGTGCCGCCGGGCCGTGGCCGGACGCGCTGAGGCCGATCGGGCCGCGCCCGGGCGGGACGGGTACGGCAGGACGAGCCGCGGGTGGCCCGCACGGATGCTCCGTGCGGGCCACCACTCGTTTCCGACGGATCGTCAGCGCAGGCTGCTGTCCATCGAGTTGAGCATCGTGCCGGCGGCGTCGTCGTTCTCCAGGGAGAAGGCGAACAGCCCGCCCAGGCCCTTGCTCTTGGCGTACGCCCCGCGTGCCTGGACGGCCTGCGGGGTGTCACCGGTCCAGAAGTTGGTGCCGTCGTAGACCCAGCTGCTCTCGGTGACCGGGTCCCAGTGGGTCTGGGCCGCGGTCGGGTTGAGCTCCTTCCAGGCGGCGAGGCCGGCCTCCTGGCTCAGCGGCTTCTTCGCCGTCGGGCCGGTCGCGCTCTGGTACAGGCCGTAGTTGGAGCCGGCCGGGACACCGGTCCAGCCGCGCCAGTAGAACGGGATGCCCAGCACGATCTTGTTCGCCGGGAAGCCGCCGGGGATGCCGTACTCGGGCAGGCCGGTGGTGTACGCGGCGAGCGTGGTGTCCACGTTGTACTTGCGGGTGCCCGGGGTGATCGGCGTGGTCGGGTCGGCCGGGCTGTCGTGCAGCGGGTCCTGGTGGTTGGTCGGGCCCGTGGCGTCCCAGGCGCCGTGCATGTCGTAGGACATCACGTCGGCGTAGTCCAGGTAGGCGCCGATCTTGTCGGTCTCCAGCTGGGCGATCTTGTCCTGGCCGCTGGGCAGCGCGGCGGTCAGCAGGTACCGCTTGCCCTGGGCGGTGCCGAGGGCGTCCAGCTGGGTGCGGAACTCCTTGAGCAGCAGGGTGAAGTTCTGCTTGTCGGCCGCGGAGTAGTGGTTGCCGGTGTGGCCGCCGGCCGAGCCCGGGTACTCCCAGTCGAGGTCGATGCCGTCGAAGAGGCCGGCCGCCGAGGCCGGACCGCCGGAGGCGTCACCGGCCACGCCGGTCGGCAGGTTCCCCTTGAGGAACATGTCGACGCACGAGGAGACGAAGGCCTTGCGGGAGGAGTCGGTGGCCGCCGCGTCGGAGAAGTACTTGGAGTACGTCCAGCCGCCGATCGAGATGGTGAAGCGCAGGTTCGGGTACTTGGCCTTCAGCTGGCGCAGCTGGTTGAAGTTGCCCTTGAGCGGCTGCTCCCAGGTGTCGGCGGTGCCGTCCACGCTGGTGCCGGAGCCGTAGTCGGCCTGGTAGTCGGCGTAGGCGTCGCCCGCGCCGTCACCGGCGTTCGGGTTGGACTCGTTGGCCGAGTCGGAGGCCTTCACCGCCTGGAAGCAGGTGAACCTGGTCGGGTCGATGTTGGCGAACGCGTAGTGGACGACGTCCAGCTTGGCCGCCGCGCCGCTGGTGTCGACGTTCTTCGCGTTGTACGCGTTCTCGTAGACGCCCCACTGGTCGAAGTAGGCCGAGCGGACCGGCTGTTGGGCGGGGGCCGCCGCGGTCGTGGTGCTCACCGGCGCGGACTGGGCGGAGGCGTGGCTGCCGGAGTAGCCCTGGACGCTGAAGGTGTAGCTCCTGCCCGGCAGCAGCGAGCTGACCGTGACGGAGGTGCCCATCGAGGTGGCGACCAGCTGGCCGTTGGACCACACCTTGTACGCGACCGCGCCGTCACCGCTGGTGAGGGTGGACGGCTGCCAGGTGAGCACCACCGCGTTGGACGTCGTCCTGGTGGCCGCGAAGCCGGTCGGCGTGGTGACCTTGCCGTCCCCGGCCGGGCCGCTCGCGGTGGCCGTCGGGGTCGGGGTGGTGGTCGTGGGGGTGCCCGTCGGGCTTCCGGTGGCGGTGGGGCTGCCCGTCGCGGTGGGGCTCGCCGTGGCGGTGGGGCTGGCCGTGGCGGTGGGGCTCGCGGTGGCCGTCGGGCTGGCGGTCGAGGTGGGGCCGGCCGGGCCGGTCAGCGTGAGGTCGTCCGCGTAGTACGTGCCGGTGCCGTACCAGCCGTGGGTGAAGACCGTCACGGAGGTCGTGGTGGCACCGGTGGTGAAGGTGGTGCTCAGCTGGTTCCAGCCGGTCCCGCCGGGTGTCCAGACCGAGGAGTTGACGCCGGTTCCGGTGGCGCCCAGGTAGACGTAGCTGCCCTGGACCCAGCCGGCCAGGGTGTACGTGGTGTTCGGCTGGACGGTGACGGTCTGCTGGCACTGCGCGGTGTCGCCGGCCGAGGCGGCGCCGCTGAGCGCGTGGGTCCCAGCGTGCACCGGGGTGGTGACGACCGACCCGTTGGAGCAGGTCCAGCCGGCCAGGGTGCCGGCCTCGAAGTCGCCGTTGGCGAGCAGGTTGACCGGGGCCGCCGAGGCGGAGCCGAAGGTCAGGGCGATGGCGGCGCCGCTGGTGGTCAGGGTGGCGGCCAGGGCCAGTGCGGTGGCCCTTCTGCGGTGGGCGGCCCGGCGGCCGGCGCGCTCCCCGGAGGGGTGAGCGGGCCGTGCGGGCAGGACACGGTCGTGCATGCGGTGGGTCCTCCGGATGTGTGGGGGTTTCCGGCGGTGCGGTGGCCCGGGTGGGCCGAGGGGAGCCGGCCCGGGCGCGGTGGGGGCGCGCGGGCAGGGTGACGCGTGCTGACGGGCGGTGCGCGGACACGACGGGCGGCCGACCCGTGCACGTCACGACTGAACAGATTGGACTGGACCAATATTCGCCGTCAAGGGTGTCCGCCCGCTGGACCGCTTCCGGCCGGGTCGGCGGCGGCCCGGTAGGTTGGCCGGTACGAGCAGGCCCGTCGAACGGAGGAGGCGCGATGGACAGCCAGGACTGGGACGACCGCTACGCCGCGAGCGAGCTGGTGTGGGGCGCCGCGCCCAACCAGTGGGTGGTCCGCGAACTGACCGGCCGAACCCCCGGCCACGCCCTCGACCTGGCCGCCGGTGAGGGCCGCAACGCCATCTGGCTGGCCACCCAGGGCTGGGAGGTCACCGGACTGGACTTCTCCGCCGTCGCCCTGGAACGCGCCGAACGCCTCACCGCCGACCTGCCCGACGAGGTCGCCGACCGGCTCACCTGGCGCCACGGCGACGCCCGCGCGCTGGAAGCCCCCGCCGCGGGCTACGACCTCGTCCTGGTCGCCTACCTGCAACTCCCCGCCGCGGACCGCCGGGCCGCCCTGCGCCGCGCCGCCGACGCGCTCGCTCCCGGCGGCACCCTGCTGGTCCTCGGGCACGACCTCAGCAACCTCACCGAGGGCGTCGGCGGGCCGCAGGACCCGGCCGTGCTCTTCACCCCGGAGGACGTCCTGGCCGACCTCGCCGACCACGGGCTGCGCACCGTCCGGGCCGAGCGGGTGCACCGTGTGGTCGGCGGGGAGCCGGGCCACAAGGGCGGCGAGACCGACGGGGGCGGTGGGGCGGCTGACGGTGGCCGGGCCGCGGTGGACGCGCTGGTCCGGCTGGAGCGGAGCACCGGCTGACGCACCCGGCCGACGGGGCCCGCGGCGAGGTCCGCCCGCCCCTGCCGGCCGGCGGCGCCTGATCCGCCTGGCGGCGTACGACAGCTGACGATACGTCAACTAGCTTGTGGGCATGAGGACTCGTGCGCTCGGGGCGGCCGCCGTGGCCGCCGCCCTGCTGCTGGCCGGATGCGGTGGCTCGGGCTCAGGAACCGGTGCGTCGCCGGCCGGCAGCCCGCCGGTCGACGCGCCGTCGGGGGGTGCGCCGCCGGCCGACCCGCCGTCGGCCGGTGCCGAGCGCCGCGCCGACGGCGCCCGGCTGCTCTACCGCCCCGGCGGCGGGCACAGCGCGCAGAACCCGGCCTTCGCCCCGGACGGCCGCTCGGTGCTGCTCACCGAGTTCAGCGGGGGCTACAACAAGGGCGACGCCGCCCTCGGCATCCTCCCGCTGGACGGCGGCGCGCCGCGCAAGGTGGTGGAGGATCCCGACAAGGCGGCCGTCAACCTCCCCGGCACCAGCTGGAACGCCGCCGCCGACGCCTTCGCCTTCGCCACCGACCGGGAGTCGGAGCACGACGAGGTCTGGCTGATGAGGCCGGGCGGCTCCCCTGAGCGGGTGACCAGGCACAGCGACGGCAGCGGCTACAGCGAGCCGAGCTTCTCCCCGGACGGCGAGTGGATCGTCTTCCAGCAGAGCCGGGAACCGGAGCACGCCGCCGGGCAGGGCGACCCGGCCGGGCGGGACTCGATCCGGAAGGTCCGCCGAGGTGGCGGCGAGCCCGTCCTGCTGGTGGACGGCCCGGGCACCGGCACCGACAACCGGCAGCCGAACTGGTCCCCGAAGGGCGACCGGATCGTCTTCCAGCGCCGGAGCGCGGGCCGTGACGACTGGTCACTGTGGACGGTGGGCGCGGACGGCGGCGGACTGCGGCGGGTCACCGACGTCCCGGGCGAGCACACCGACCCGAGCTGGTCCCCGGACGGCCGCTTCCTGGTGTTCTCCTCCAACCTGGGGGACCTGCCGAACGCCCAGGTCTTCGTGGTCGACGCGGAGGGCGGAACCCCCGCCCGGGTGACCCACGACGACACCGCCTACGACGGCGCGCCGAGCTGGTCCCCGGACGGGCGGTGGATCGCCTTCGAGTCCGCTCCGGGCGGCGAGACCAACCCCGCCGCCCTCTGGCGCGTCCCCGCGCCCGCTAACCCGCAGTGATCGTCACCACCGAGTACTGGGCGACGGTCAGCGGTACGCTGACCGTCGAGCCGGTGACGGTGTACGGGACGGCCTTGGGCGCCGGGTCGGTGCCGTCCGGGCTGGCGACCGTGACGGCGGTGACGCTCGCCCCGGCCGGGAGGGCGTAGGAGAGCGTGCAGTTGGCGGGTGCGCTGCGGAACGCCGCCGGGGTGTCGGCGAAGTTGCTGAAGTTCACCAGGTGGACGACGGTGTCGGCGCCGAGCCGTCGGGCGTCCAGGAAGATCCGGCGGTCCCCGGCCAGGGTGACGGCCGGCGGGGCGGACTGCCGTACCGCGGTGAGCAGTTGGTCCGCCGAGGCCTGGTCGGTCTTGGTCAGGTAGCTCAGCCCGGGCAGTGTCTTGACGTACCAGCAGCTGCCACTGCCGTAGGAGTTCTGCCTGGTGGCGGGCAGAGGGTCGGCCCTGCGCAGGCCGAGCACGTCGGAGAGTGCGAACTCGCTGCGCTGACCGCCCAGTTCGTCCAGTGCGGTGGGTGCCGGACCGGTGATGACGATCGTCCCGCCGGCCGAGACGAAGCCGCGCAGCAGCGCCGCCTCGGTGTCCGAGACCGCCTGGAGGTTGGGCAGCAGCAGGACCTTGAACCGGGCCAGGTCCTCGGCGGTCAGGCCGGGGCTGGGCACCGTGTCGAACGGGACGTGGGCGTAGACCAGCGCCTTGACGGCGCCCCGGAACTCGCCGAGCCAGGGCAGCGAGGCGCAGCTCATCTGCGGGTCGTCGCCGCCCCACCAGTCGGCGATCCCGGCCGGGGCCGTGGCGTTGACGTACATCCCGTTGCCCTCGCCCGGGGCCACGTAGTCCCGCGACGGGGCCGAGTGGTAGACGCCGACCTGCGCGATCGAGACCGGGTCGTAGAGCTTCGCCTGGTTGGTGCGCACGAAGCGGTACATCCGGGTGCGCATCGCGCCGTCCACGGTGTCGTTCTTGAACGGGGTCTTCACCTCGTACGGGTTGCACCCGGCCGCGATCAGCTGGGACATCACCAGCGAGGCGTCGTCGGCCTGCCAGCCGTAGGAGAACGCCCAGGCGGGCTTGGTGCCGCTGGCGGCGCGGGCGTACTTGTACATGGAGATCAGGCAGATCCAGTCGGAGGCGGTGGCGTGCCGCATGCCGTCGTAGTTGCCGAGGATGTCCACCTCCCAGACCTGGCTGACGGCGCCCGGCGCCTGGCGCAGGTAGCCGCCGTCCAGGCCGATCGAGGTGGCGTAGCGGTAGTCCATCGACACGGTCTCGACGAAGGTGACCAGGTCGGGGTTGACCGAGCGGCCCGCGTCGGCGATGTCCAGTTGGAACCGGAGCAGGTTGCGGTGGCGCCACTCGACGTAGCGGCGGAAGACCGGGTCGGCGAAGTTCTGGGCCTTGGGCAGGTCGAGGCCGGTGTCGGCCCTGAACGCGGCCGCGCCCCAGGTGGAGGCGTCGCACCAGGAGAGCACGCCGTCGAAGTAGATCGGGACGTCCGGCCAGATGCCGTCCACGCCGGTCGCGGCCACGCCCTTGATCCGGTTGAGGTAGTAGTCCCGCCAGGGGGAGTTGGGGCTGAGCCAGACGCTCTCGTCGCCCGGGTCGACCCAGACCACCACGCTGCCGTAGAACACGTTGGGCTTGCCGGCGAGGTCGCGCTGGACCCAGTTCTTGCCCTGGTCGTTCTTGTAGAAGGAGCGGCCCTTCTCCCCGCCGGGGGAGATCAGTTCCAGCGACGGGTAGTACATGACGACCTTGAGGCCGGCGGCGTGGGCGAGGTTGGTGAACATCTTCACCTCGGCCATGTGGGCGGCGAACTGGGCGTCGGTGAGCCAGTCGGAGAGCAGGGTGTCCAGCTCGATGACGCTGACCTCCTGTGCCTTGAGGGCGTCCACGTAGCTCTGCATGTCGGCGGGCTCGTTGAAGGTGCCGTCGGCGATGCGGGCGTAGCGGGCCCAGTCCGGCCACACCTGTGCGGCGGCGGTGTCGGTGCGCAGGCCGGCCCGCCGCGCCTGCGGCCAGAGGCCGTCGTACTGCGCGGTGCCGTGGTCGGTGTCCGGCGCCGCGGCGGCCCAGGCCGCGCCGCCGGGCAGCAGCCGGGCGGTGGCCAGCGCGCCGCCCGCGCCGAGGCCGGCCCGGAGCAGCCGGCGGCGGCCGAGGCGGGAGCCTCCCGGGCGTCCCGGTGCCGGGTGCTGTGCGGTTCCTTCGTGCCGTTCGGTTCCTTCGTGCTGCTCGGGCATGGTGGTCCCCCCAGCGTGAGCGGGCCGGCGCGGGTCGGCCCCGGCCCGGGAACGGTCGTGAGCACTGCGATGGGTGCGGACGGCGGCGCCGTCCCGGGGCCGACCCTAGACCGCGCGCCGCCCCGGCCGTCCGGTCACGGTCGACGGCTACGCCAGACGTCGGACCGCCGGTTCCCTCAGTGTGCGGACCGTCGTCGGGGGTTCGGAGGTCCGGGGGTGAGGTCTGGGGGCGGCGGGGGTGAGGCCCGGGGGAGTACGGGGTAGGGGTGCTCCCAGGACACCGTCGATGATCATAAATTCTCTACAGTGCTGTAGATTCGCGGCACGGGCGGTGGCAGAACGAGGAGGACGCGATGAGCGTTTCGCTGGCCAAGGGGCAGAAGATCAGCCTGGAGAAGCCGGGCGGCGGGCAGCTGAGCCTGGTCCGGATGGGCCTCGGCTGGAAGGCGGCGGAGCGCAAGGGCTTCCTCGCCAAGCTGCTCGCCGCCGGCCGGGAGATCGACCTGGACGCCTCGGCGGTGCTGTTCGCCCAGGGGCGGCCGGTGGACGTGGTGTTCTTCCAGCACCTCAACAGCAACGACGGCTCGGTCCGGCACAGCGGGGACAACCTGGTCGGCGGCGCGGGCGACGCGACCGACGACGAGTCGATCACGGTCGACCTGACCGCCGTCGCCGCCGAGGTCGACCAGATCGTCTTCACCGTGAACTCCTTCACCGGGCAGACCTTCCAGGAGGTCGAGGCGGCCTTCTGCCGGCTCGTCGACGAGACCACCGGCGTCGAGCTGGCGCGCTACACGCTCACCGGCGGCGGCCCGTACACCGCCCAGGTCATGGCGAAGGTGCAGCGCACGGCGACCGGTTGGCAGATGACCGCGATCGGCCAGCCGGCCGGCGGGCGGACCTTCCAGGACCTGATGCCGGAGCTGGTCAAGTACCTCTGAGCCCCGTGGCGGGGCCCGGCGCCGGGCGTCAGTCGATGTCGCGGCGCCGGAAACCGACCAGGGCCAGGGCGATCAGGGCGGCCGCGACCAGGGTGAGCACGGCGAGTGGCGTCCAGTCCATCGGGGCCGCCGGGAGCCGGGGCACCTGCCCGTACGGGGAGAGCCGTTCCAGGCCTGCGGGGAGGTCGAGCAGCGGGCCCAGGTAGCCGATCACGAACGCGTACGCGGGCACCAGCCAGGCCAGTGGGGTGGCCCTAGGCAGCCAGCCGTAGACCGCGGCGGCGAAACCCACCGTCACCCACTGGGCGGGCGCGAAGGCCAGCGCCGCGCCGGTCAGCCGCAGGAACGCGCCCCCGTCGCCGCTGGACAGCGCCCCGGCCAGGCCGAAGCCCACGCCCGCCGCGAGCAGCACGGCGGTGGAGCCCAGCAATGCCGCCGCCAGGTGCCCGCCCAGCCAGGCCGACCGTGAGACGCCGGTGACCAGCACCGGCACCGCCCGTCCCGCGCTCTCCTCGGCGCGCGGGCGCAGCGTGGCCAGCACCGCGTGGACGCCCGCGACCACCGCGACGACCAGCATGGTCAGCGCGGCGTAGGAGTCGGCGAGGGTGTGCCCGCCGAGCCGGTCCAGCGCCTCCCGGATCCGGTCGACGCCCTTGAGCATCGAGTCGGCGTCGCCGAGCAGCGAGCCGTACATCGCGCCGAGCAGCAGCAGGGCGGCCGCGAAGCCGCCGAGCAGGCCGCGGTGCAGGCGCAGCGCGAGGCCGAGCGGGGTGCCCAGGGCCGGGCTGCCGGTGGCCGGGCCGGGACGGGCGGCGCGCAGGCCGGCGCCGTGGTCCCGTCGGCTGCTGAGCGCGAACCCGGCGGCGGTGGTCGCGGCGGTCAGGGCGAGTGCGGGCAGCAGCGGCCACCAGCGGTCGTCCACGAAGGGGTAGCTGCGCTGCAGCCAGCCGATCGGGGAGGCCCAGGAGAGCGCGCCCGAGCCGGCGTCCCCGGCGGCGCGCAGCGCGTAGGCGGCGCCGAGCACGGTGAGGGCCAGCCCGGAGGCGGTCCGGGCGTGCGCGCTGAGCTGGACGGTGACGGCGGCCACCGCGGCGAACAGCAGCCCGGCGAGGGCGGTCGCGGCGCCGTACAGCGCCGATCCGGCGGCGGTGAGGCCGGGGATGCCCAGCGCGGGCAGGCCGGCCGCGAGCAGCAGGCCGAGTGCGAGGTCGGCGACGGCGGCGGTGGCCAGGGCGGCGGCGAGCGGGGCGTGCCGGCCGACGGCGGCGGAGCGGACCAGTTCGGCGCGGCCGCTCTCCTCCTCGGCGCGGCTGTGCCGGGTGACGGTCAGGACGCTCAGCAGGCCGGCCAGGACGGCCAGCAGGCCGAGCATCCGGTGGCCGAGCATGGCGCCCCAGGTGTAGTCGGCCAGGTAGTGGGCCGGGCCGCTCATGGCGAGCAGTGCCGGGTTGTCCGAGCCGTGCGCGATGGCGGCGCGGTCGGCGGCGGTCGGGTAGACGGAGCGGACGCTGTCGGCGGTGGCCAGGGTGACCAGCCAGAGGCCGAGGACCCAGACGGACAGCCGGAACCGGTCGCGGCGCAGGGCGAAGCGGAGCAGCGTGGCGGTGCCGGCCAGGGTGGTGCCGGCTGGGCGGCGGGGTACGGCGGTGCGGCCGGTGGCCGGTCCGGCGGCGGTGGCGGTCATCGCAGGGCCTCGGTGTGGTGCCCGTTGGCGGCCAGCTCGTCGCCGTAGTGGCGCAGCATCAGCTCCTCCAGGGTGGGCGGGTGGCTGACCAGGCCGCGCAGTCCGGCCGCGCTCAGGAGCCGTACGGCGGCGTCGAGTTCGCTGCTGTCCACGGCGAACCGGACCAGGTCGCCCTCGGTGCGCAGGCCGTGCACGCCGGTCAGCGCGTCCAGTCCGGCGACCGGGCGCAGGGTGCGGGCTTCGACGGTGGTGCGGGTGAGGTGGCGCAGTTCGTCGAGGGTGCCGCTCTGCACGACCCGGCCGTGCCGGATGATGCTGACCCGGTCGCCCAGCTTCTCCACCTCGTCCAGGATGTGGCTGGAGAGCAGGACGGTGCGGCCCTCCTGCTTGGCCTGGCGCACGACGTCCTGGAAGACCACCTCCATCAGCGGGTCGAGGCCGGAGGTCGGCTCGTCGAGCAGCAGCAGCTCGGCGTCGGAGGCGAGCGCGGCGACGATGGCGACCTTCTGCCGGTTGCCCTTGGAGTAGCTGCGGCCCTTCTTGGTGGGGTCGAGGTCGAAGCGCTCGACCAGCTCGTCGCGGCGGCGGCGGTCGAGCCGGCCGCGCAGCCGGGAGAGCAGGTCGATGGCCTCGCCGCCGGTGAGGTTGGGCCAGAGCTCGACGTCGCCGGGCACGTAGGCGAGGCGGCGGTGCAGTTCGACGGCGTCGTGCCACGGGTCCCTGCCGAGCATCCGGGCGCTGCCGCCGTCGGCGCGCAGCAGGCCGAGCAGGACGCGGATGGTCGTGGACTTCCCGGATCCGTTGGGGCCGAGGAAGCCGTGGACCTCGCCGGTCTCGACGGTCAGGTCGAGGCCGTCCAGCGCGGTGGTCCGGCCGAAGGTCTTGCGCAGGCCGGACAGGGTGATGGCCTTGGTCATACTTCTGAAGCTACCGTAGTTTCAGAAAAACGTGAATATTGGGAAGACGTTAAAGTCGACATCGGGGACGAGTGATCACCGGAAAGGGGCGCGGGGATGGTACAGGGAAGCAGGGGGCCGGGGAAGTCGGAGGAGGAGCACGAGGACACGGCGGTGTCCGACTTCGTCGAGCGCTTCGCGGCGGAGCTGGTGGTCGCGGGCATGGGCCGGATGCCCTCCCGGATCTTCTCCTGCCTGATGGCGGAGGAGAGCGGGGTGCTCACCTCCGCCGAACTCTCCGAACGGCTGCGGATCAGCCCGGCCGCCGTCTCCGGCGCGATGCGCTACCTGACCCAGATCGGCTTGGTCGCCAAGGAGCGCGAGCCCGGCTCCCGGCGGGACCGCTACCGGGTGCTCGACGACGTCTGGTTCGCGTCGCTGACCCGGCGCGACGAGAACATGCTGCGCTGGATCCGGGTGCTGCGCGACGGCGAGGCCACCGTCGGCGCCGGCACCGCGGCGGGGGAGCGGCTGGCGGAGAGTGCCGCCTTCTTCGAGTTCATGATCGACGAGCTGCACGGGATGCTGGGCCGCTGGCGCGAGCACCGCGCGGCCCAGGGGCTGTGAACGAGGGGGCGCGGGTTCCCCGGGAGGAACCCGCGCCCCCGTCCGGTCACTTCGTCGGGGCGGCCGACGGTGAGAAGGCGGCGCTGGGGGTGGTGCCGGGTGCCGCGCTCGGGGTGTCCGTCGCGGTGGGGGTGGGGGTGGGGCAGCCCGGCAGCGGCGTCGCCGTCGGGGTGCCGGTGGGCGTGGCGGTCGGGGACGGGGAGCCCGTCGGGGTGGGCGTGCCGGTGGGCGTGGCCGTCGGGTCCGGGCAGGCGGTGGGCGTACCGGTCGGCGTGCCCGTGGGCGTGCCGGTCGGGGTCGCCGTCGGGGAGCTGCCGCCGCCCGGGGTGGTCGTCGGCGTCGCGGACGGCGAGGTCGAACCGCCGGGTGTGGGAGTGGTGGTGGTGCCCGGGCTCGGCGTCGGCTGGGCGCTCGGCGACTGGTCCGGGGTGGGCGTGACCGGAGCGGGCGGCTGCGGATCCGTGGTGGGCGTGCCGCCGGCGCCCGGGCCCGAACCGTCGGCCGGGAGCGTCGGGAGGCCCGGCGCGGGTGGCGAGGTGGGCGGGACCAGCGGCCCCGGCCGGTTCGGGACGGTGGCCACCGCGCCGCTGCCGAAGTGCGCCATCCAGTTGCGGACCGTCCGCAGGTACTCGCCGGAGTTGTTGTAGCTGAGCACCGCCCGGTCGAGCTGCGCCGGGTCGGCGAGGTCGCGGCCGCCGGCGCACAGGTAGCGGCCGGCGGTCTCGGTGGCGTCGAAGACGTTGTTCGGGTCGGCCTTGCCGTCACCGTTGGCGTCCACGCCCCAGGAGGCCCAGGTGGACGGGATGAACTGCATCGGCCCGACGGCGCGGTCCCAACGGGCGTCGCCGTCGTAGCGGCCACCGTCGGTGTCGGCTATCGCGGCGAAGCCGTTGCCGTCCAGCGCCGGGCCGAGGATCGGCGTCAGGGTCGTGCCCGCGGCGTCCACCTGACCGCCGTTGGCCTGGCCGGACTCCACCTGGCCGATCGCGGCGAGCAGCTGCCAGGGCAGGTGGCAGCCCGGCGAGCGCTGCGCCAGCGAGGCCTCGGCCTGGCGGTAGGCGGCGAAGACGGTGGCGGGCAGGGAGGCTCCGGTGGCCGCGAACGGGCCGGCCGAGGGCAGGCCGGGCAGCGCGCCGGGCGGCTGCGGGAGCTGGACGGTGCCGCCGCCGTCGGCCGGCACGCCGGTGCCGAAGGTGCCGGGGGCGTCCGTCGAGGGGCCGCCGCCGGGCAGCAGGCGGCCGGCGCCCTGGCTCGCGGTGTCGTTCGCCGGGCCGGCGTCGGCGACCGCGACCGGGGCGAGCCCGATGCCCGTCACCTGAGAGCCGGTCAGCGCGGCCAGCGCGGCGAAGGCCGCAGCCGTCCCCGTGACCCGCTTGCCGATCCGGAGCTTGCGCCCGCCCGTGGTTTTGCCGATCCGCACCGTCATCCGCTGCCCCTCCCCGTCGCCGTCCGGACCTTCCCCGAACGGTTGAGCTGTCGTCATCGTGCCCGCCCAGTCGAGGACGGGGCCCGCCGCCGGGACGATTAGTATCACGACGATCTGACAGGGACAGGGTGACCGGGAGACGGACCGGAGCCCTCCGAGGGGTTAACTCGGCACTTCAGCCGGGGTGCGGCCCCGCTCCGGGGGTCCGCGACCTGTCGCCTCGTCGGCGCCGCCCGGCGGCAACTCCCGCGGCGAAGCCGAAAGTTGACCGTGGGACCAACTGTGGTGGGACGGGCGCCACCCGGCGCCGGACCGGCGGTTCGGAGCACGGGGGTGGTGCGTGCGCGGTGTTTCGGGCTCCCCGGAGCCGCCGGTGGCCGCCCCCTGCTGACCTGCCGGAACGTCGGGGAACGGGCTCGGCCTGCCTTACCAGGACGGGCGCCGGGGCGCCAGGGAACGGCCCGGACTCGGCCCTGGACGGGTGACGTTCTGGTGAAAGTGGGCATGCCAGGAATCACCGCCCGGCATGCTGTGCCGCGTGATGATGCGGATGGAGGTCCAGACCGTGAGCGCGAACCTGCCGGAGACCCTCGCCGAGGGAGCGGTGGTCCTGCCGGCTCCCCCTCGGGTGGTCGACGACCTGGCCCGTGACCTGACCCAGGCCGCCGCGGCCGTCCGGGCGGTGTCGCGCACCGGCCGCTCCGGCGCGGACGTCGCGGTCGCCGCGTACACCGCCGTGGTGTGCACCGGGCGGTCGGCCGCCCGGGCCCTGGAGGAGGCCGCCGCCTGGTGCCGGCAGGCCCCCGAGGCCGAGGTGCACTCGATGGCGTGGGCGCGGGTGCCGGGGCACCGGGAGGACGTCCACGAGTACCGCGTCACCATGGCCGTCAGCTTCCCCGACGGCGAGACCGGTGAGTACGTCGGCGACACCCATCACGCCTGCCGCTGACGACGTATCATCACCTCCATGACTGAGGGGGGTACGAACGACATGGTGAACGGGCCGACCACCGGTCAGGACGGTGCGGCCGCGGGGGAACGCGCCGACGGCCCGCGGGAGTTGTCGCGGGCCGCCGCCGTCGCGGTCACCGTGCTCGCGGCGGTGTTCGGCGCCGCGGTGCTGCTGGCCGTGTTCCACTGGCTGGGGTGGACCGTCCCGTGGATCGGCTGGATCGTCGCCAAGGCCGGGATCAAGCTCGCCGTCGGAGGGTTCGCCGGGCTGGCCGTCGGCTTCGCCTGGCTCCGGGCCAGGCTGCGGGCCAGGACCGGGAGCTGACCGACCGCTCAACCGGCCTGCGGGGACGGGCAGGTGAGGTCGCGCTCGGGTGCGGTGTCGTCCAGCAGGTAGCGCTCGACCACCCCGCTGACGCAGGCGTTGGACGTGGGGTACTGGCCGTGGTCGCCGTTCCCGGTGACGGTGACCAGCCTGGAGCCGCGCAGCGCGCGGTGGGCGCCGAGCGCCGCCTCGTAGTACGTCGACGGGTCGTGCACCGAGTTGAGCATCAGCGTGGTCGGCAGATGGGCGCCGGTCACCTTGACCTCGGGCGCCGGGGCGACCGGCCAGGCGGCGCAGACCGCGCTGAAGGCGAGCGTCCGGGCGCCGGCCAGCGGCCAGCGGGCGGTGTTCTCCGCGCCGCGCCGGATCCAGGTGCCCAGGTCCCTGGTCCACGGGGTGTCGTTGCAGGTCACCGCGAAGTACTCGGCCGCGAACTCCGGGCTGAGGTAGCTGTTGTAGGCCTTCGCGGTCGCCGCCCGGGTGGCGGGGTCGGCGTCCTGCCAGGTGTCGAGGGTGGCCAGCAGCCGGGCCAGGGCGGGGAAGTCGGACGCCCGGTAGATCGCCGACATGGCGAGGCTGTCCAGCTGGTTCGGGCCGATCGTCAGCGCCCCCTCGACGATGGGGGAATCGTGCAGCGCCGCGCGCCGCTGCTCCCAGTGCGCCCGCACCTGCTCCGGTGTGGAGCCCCAGTGGTAGGTGGCGTCCCTGGCCGCCAGCCAGGGCGTGAAGTCCTCGTCGAAGCGGCGCTGGAAGCTCATCGGCTGGCCCAGCTGGTACTTCTCCCAGGTGCCGTCGAAGCCGATGTTGCTGTCCAGCACCATCCGCTCGACCCGGTGCGGGAAGAGCGTCCCGTAGTAGGCGCCGACCATCGAGGCGTAGGACGGGCCGTAGTAGCTGATCTTGCGCTCGCCGAGCAGGCCGCGGAACAGGTCGATGTCGTGGGCGGTCTGCTCGGTGGTCAGGTAGGGCAGGAGGTCTCCGCTGCGCTCCTGACAACTGGCCGCCAGCTTCCTGGAGTTGGCGATGATCCGGTCGATCGCCGCGGGGGACTGGTCGCGGTAGTCGCCGGCCAGGAACTCCTGGAACTCCTCCTGGGTCTGGCAGACCGCCCTGGTGCTCTCGCCGACGCCGCGCTGGTCGAAGCCGACGATGTCGTACGCGGCGGCGACCGCCGGGGCGCCTGCGGCCAGGTAGGCCGGGCGCGCCAGGCCGGTGCCGCCGGGGCCGCCGGCCGCCATCAGCAGGGTGCCCTTGCGCTTGGCCGGGTCGGTGGCGCGGTGCCGCGAGACGGCGATGGTCAGGTCGCCCCCGGCGCCGGGGTGGTGCCAGTCGCGCGGGGCGGCCATGGTGGCGCAGTCCAGCGTGGGCTGCCCGGCGCAGGGCTTCCAGTCGAGGGTCTGGTGGGTGTAGCGGGTGGGTGCCCGGTCGGCGTCGCCCGGGTCGCGGCCGGTGGCGGCGCCCGCGGTGGCGGGTGAGGCCAGGCCGGCCAGGACGGCGGCGACGGTGAGGGCCAGGGTGGTGCGGCGGGTGCGCCGGGCGCGGGGTGAGGCGGTTCCGGTCTGCCGGGTTGCGGTCTTGGTCACGGGAACGATCCTGCCCCGGGCCCGACCTGATGACCGATCTCGCCAGCCCCCGTCTTCGGGGTGGTGCTGGGTACACCCCCGCCGGGGCGGGGGCTCCAGTAGGCCCGGCGGGCGGCGGGTCAGTAGGCGGCGGGTCAGTAGGCGGCGGTGAAGCGGGCCCGGCGGTGGGCGGGCCGCTCGGCCTCGTCGAGGAGCGCGACGGCAAGGTCCTCCATGGAGATCGCCGAGTCGCCCGCGGCGTCGACCAGCAGTTCGTCGCGGCCGATCCGGAACCGGCCGGTGCGCACACCGGGCTCCAGCACCGCGGCCGGGCTCAGGTACGTCCAGTCGACCTCCGGGTCGGCGGCGCGGTAGAGGTCGAACTGCTCGCCGCAGGCCAGGGCGATCGGCCGGATCTCGTCGGGGAATCCGGGGCTGTCGACCAGGACGGTCCCGCCGCCGCCCGGGACGAGCAGGTTGCCCGCGCCGCCGACGGCCAGCAGCCGCGCGCCGGTGCCGGCGATCCCGGCCAGCAGGCCCCTGGTGGCGACGGCCAGTTCGTGCTCGCTGCCGGGCAGCGGACGGGTGGCGGTGATCACCACGTCCTGCCCGGCAGCGATCCGGGCGACGTCCTCGGGGTCGCGGGCGTCGCCGACGGCCAGGGTGGCGGCGGACGGCAGGCCGTGCGGCTTCGCCGGGTCCCGTACGACGGCGGTGACCCGGTGGCCGCGGGCCAGGGCCTCGGTCACGACCCGGCTGCCGACGTTGCCGGTGGCGCCGAACACGGTGATGCGCATGGGGAACTCCCTGGAGTGGTGGGGAACGGTGGTGGGGGGCGGGGTCAGGCGTTCTCGTGGGCGGGCCGCGGGGCGGCCGCCGGCTCGGTGTCGGCCGCCGGCTTGGCTGCGGTGCGCGGCCGTTGGGTCTGGGCGGCGATCAGCGCGCCGAGCACGACCAGCGCGCCGAGCGCCTGGAGCGGGCTGAGGTCCTGGCCGAGCGCCAGCCAGCCGAGCAGGGTGGCGACGACGGGGCTGAGCAGCGAGAGGAAGGAGACCGAGGTCGGCGGCAGCGCGCGGAGCCCGCGGAACCAGAGCGCGTAGGTGACGGCCGCGCCGATCAGGCACAGGTAGGTGTAGCCGAGCACGTTGGCGAGGCTGTAGTGGGACGGCGGCGCGCCCTCGGCGAGCAGCGTCACCGGCACCAGCAGCAGCCCGCCGGCGGTGAGCTGCCAGCCGGTGGTGGCGAGCATCGGCGCGGGGGAGACCCACCGCTTGGCGAGGACGATGCCGGCGGCCATCACCACGGCGCCGCCGAGCGCGGCGAGCACCCCGACCGCGTCCAGCGCGGCGTTGGCCCGCAGCACCAGCAGGCTGACGCCCGCGACGCCCGCGAGGCCGGACAGCACGGTGCGCAGGGTGAGCCGGTCGCCGAGGAGTAGGGCCGACAGCCCGGCGGTGACCAGCGGCTGGACGGCGCCGACGGTGGCCGCGATGCCGCCGGGCAGGCGGTAGGCGGCGATGAAGAGCAGCGCCTGGAACACCCCGATGTTCAGGGCGCCGAGGATCAGTGAGCGCCACCACCAACTGCCCTGCGGCAGACGGCGGGTGAGGGCTATCAGGAGGATCCCGGCGGGCAGGCAGCGGATGACGGCGGCGAGCAGCGGGCGGCCGGGCGGCAGGAGTTCGGTGGTGACCAGGTAGGTGGTGCCCCAGACCGCGGGGGCGATGGCCGTCAGCAGGACGAGGGCGAGGCGATTTCTTAGCACTAAGGCAATGTATCTCAGCGCTAAGGCATCTCACCGTGCCGAGGGAGTGATGTGGCTCACAGTTATCTCACCGCTAAGGAATTCTTCCGGGATCGCCTACCCTGAACCCGTGGCAGATCATGTGGACCGCGTCGTCGCGCAGTGGGGCGCCGAGCGCCCCGACCTGGACGTCTCCCCGATGGAGGTGTTCGGCCGACTCAAACGCCTCTACCGGCTGGTGGACGCGGCGCTCAACCGCACCTTCGCCGAGCACGGGCTGGACGCCGCCTCCTTCGACGTCCTCGCCACCCTCAAGCGCAGCGGACCGCCCTACCGCCTCACCCCCACCGGTCTGATGCAGTCCGCGATGGTCACCTCGGGCGCCATCACCCAGCGCCTGGACCGGCTGGAGGCCCGCGGCCTGGTCACCCGTACCCGCAGCGACCAGGACGGCCGCAGCCGCGAGGTGGCCCTCACCGCCGACGGCCACGCCCTGATCGACCGCGCGCTGCCCGACCACCTCGCCACCGAGTACCGCATGCTGGCGGGCCTCGACGAGGCGCAGCGGACGGCGCTCGTCGAGGCGATGCGCGCCCTGCTGGCGGACCTCGGGGAGAGTCCGGAGTAGCCCGGAGTGGCCCGCGCCGGGGCCGGTGCCCGTGCCGGTCGGCTACGGCCTGACCGCCACCGCCTTGAAGAAGGCGTAGTGGAACGTCCCGCCCGGCTCGGCGGCGCGGCGCAGCTCGGTGACACCCCGGTCGAAGTCCTCCGGGGTGGTCAGCCCGGCCGCCAGCGCCTCCGCGCGTACGGCCTCGACCATCGCGACGAAGGTCCGCCGGGTGAAGCCCTCCACGAGGGCCGGACGGGAGTCGTCGGCGTAGACCGTGCGCGGGCGGACCGACACCCGGGCGAAGCTGGCCGCCGTCAGCAGCGGATGGAGGCGGCGGCCCAGCAGGCCGTCGCCGCCCGCCCGGGCCTGCAGCCGCACCAGGTGGTCGACGGTGCGGCGGGCCGCCGGGCTCTCCGGGTGGAACAGCGCCGAGCCGTGGTCGCCCTCGATCACCGTGATCGTCCCGCCCGGCCGCAGCACCCGGTGCAGCGCCGCCAGCCCGGCCGTCGGGTCGGGCAGGTGCTCCAGTACGAAGCACAGGAAGACGTGGTCGAAGGAGCCGTCCGGGAACGGCAGCCGGTGCAGGTCGCCGTGGTGCCAGACGACGTCCGCGGCGGGCGCCTGGGCGGCCACCCGGGCGCGGGCCAGGGCCAGGGAGTCCGCCGAGAGGTCCGCCGCCGTCAGCCGTACGCCCGGGCTGGCGGCCAGCAGGTGGACGGTCTGCGCGCCCACCCCGCAGCCCGCCTCCAGCACCCGGCTGCCCGCCGGGTAGGCCGTGCCCGCGTGCAGCAGTTCGGCGAGGGTGTCGGCCTGGTCGCCGAGGCGCCGCGCCTCGGTCCGCGAGTAGCCGTGGACGTAGTCACTGGGGTGCTCCGGCGCCGCGGCAGCCGCGGGTGTGGACGTTTCCGTGGTCATGGCCCCACCCTCGCCGCCACTATGGTCCGGTGAACAGGTCCAAAGCCGAGGCATCCGACCGGTCCAAAGAGGCCGGCGCCGACTTCCTCCAGCTCGACACCGCCGACGCCCCGCCCGGCGGCCTCACCGACTGGCTCGCCCGTCGGCTGCGCGAGGCCGTCGCCGACGGGCGGCTCCCGGCGGGCAGCCGGCTGCCCGCCAGCCGGGTGCTGGCGGCCGAACTCGGCGTCTCCCGCGGGGTGGTGACCGACGCCTACCGGCGCCTCGCCGAGGAGGGGCAGGTGGCCGGCCGCGGGCGCGGCGGCACGGTCGTGGTCGCGGCCGTCGCCGCCTCCTCCTCCGTCGTACGGGGGGAGGAGCCCGGGGCGGACCGGCCCCGTCCGGCGCCCGCGCTGTTCCTGGACGACCCCGCCCCCGAGGTCTTCGACCGACTGCGCGCCGCGCCCGCCCGGATCGACCTCACCCCCGGCGTGCCCGACCTCGCGGCCTTCCCCCGCACCGCCTGGCTGCGCGCCGAACGCGCCGTCCTGGACGGCCTCGCCGCGGCCGACCTCGGCTACGGCGACGTCCGCGGCACCCCCGCCCTGCGCCGGGCCGTCGCCCACTGGCTGGCCCGCAACCGGGGCATCCGCGCCGACCCGGACGAGGTGCTGATCGTCGCCGGCACGGCCCAGGCCCTCGCCCTGCTCGGCCGCGCCCTCGGCCGGGCGGGCGTCGGTGAGGTCGCGGTCGAGGACCCGGGTTCGCTCGGCGCCCGGCAGCACCTCGCCCACTGGCTCGCCGCCACCCCGCCCGTCCCGGTCGACGCCGAGGGCATCCGGGTCGACGCGCTGCGCGCCACCGGCGCCCCGGCCGTCCTGCTCACCCCCGCGCACCAGTACCCGACCGGCGTCGTCCTCGGCGGTGACCGGCGGCGCGCACTGCTGCGCTGGGCCGCCGAGGGCGGCCTGGTCATCGAGGACGACTACGACGCCGAGCACCGCTACGACCGTCCGCCCGTCCCGGCGCTGCGGGCCGCGCTGCCGGAGCAGGTCTGCTACGCGGGCAGCGTCTCCAAGCTGCTCGCCCCCGCGCTGCGCACCGGCTGGCTGCTGGTCCCGGCCCGGCTGCGGGACGCCGTCCTGGACGCCAAGCGCTTCGCCGACCTCGGCAACCCGGTGCTGCCCCAGCTGGTGCTCGCCCGGCTGATGGAGTCCGGTGAGCTCGACCGCCACCTGCGGCTGCTGCGCCGCCGCCACCGGCGACGCCGGGACGCCATGATCGCCGCCATCCGCACCCACCTGCCGGGAGCCACCGTGCACGGCGCGGCGGCTGGCCTCCACCTGATGCTGACGCTCCCGGAGGAGCCCGGTCGCACCGACACCGAGTGGGCCGCCGCCGCGCTGGCCGAGGGGGTCAAGGTGCAGCCGCTGTCCTGGCACGCCCGGCTCCCGTACCCGCCCGGTCTGGTCCTCGGCTACGCGGCGGGCTCGACGGCGGAGATCACCGAGGGCGTGGCCGTCCTGGGCCGGTTGGTCCGGCGGTCGTCCTGACCTCGGCGTCGGCTCCGGCGCGGTGGGGACGTCGTGGTGGGCCCGGTGGGGGCTCGGTCCCCGGCCTCCGGAGTCTCTTGAGCACCCGGTCGGCGTAGGGCGCGGCCCCTGGTGGCTTATAAGTCGGAATATCGGATACACGGATACGGCTGCGCAGAGGGAATGCCGGGCCGTGTCCCGGGGTAAGTTGGCATGCTGTAGTCAAATACTGGCCCGGGAGGCGTGATGGTCCCGTTCCGAAGTGTCGCCCAGTTCGGCGTTGTGCTGGCCGTGCTGGGGGCCGCGCTCGGCCCGGTGCCGCTCGGATCGTCCGCCCGGCCGGGCGGCAGCCCGAGTGCTCCGGGCGGCCCGGGCGCTTCGACCGTATCGACTGCTTCGAGCGCTTCGGGCGCTTCGAACGAGAGGGGCGCGGCGATGGCCGGCCACGAGCAGGAGGACTCCCGGGTGCTCGCCGGGCGGCGGATCGTGCTGTCGTACCCCGGCCCGACACCGCCGCCCGGGGTGCTCCAGGTGATCCGGGAGGGCCGGGCCGCCGGGGTGATCCTGTTCGGTGAGAACGTCACCAGTCCCGAGCAACTCGCCGAGGTCGTTGCCGAGTTGAAGCAGGCCGCGGCCGAGGCGCCGCATCCGCGCACCCTGCTGCTGATGACCGACCAGGAGGGCGGCAAGATCCGCCGGCTGCCCGGCGAGCCCGAACTCTCCGCCCGGCGTGTCGGGGCGGCGGCGAACCCGCTCGCCGCAGCGGCGGAGACCGGGGCCGGTGCCGCCCGGACCCTCGCGGACGCCGGGCTGAACCTCAACCTCGCCCCGGTGCTCGACGTCTACGACACGCCGGACAACTTCATCGACCACTTCGAGCGCTCCTACGGCCAGGACCCCGCCAAGGTGGCGGAACTGGGCAGCGCCTTCCTCGTCGCCCAGCAGGGCCTCGGCGTGGCCGCGACCGCCAAGCACTTCCCCGGCCTCGGCTCAGCTCCCCGGGGTGAGAACACCGACGAGCGCCCGGTCACCCTGAACGTGCCGCTGTCACAGCTCCGCTCCCGCGGCGAGGCCCCGTACCGGGCGGCCATCGCGGCGGGCGTGCGACTGGTGATGGCCTCCTGGGCGGTCTACCCGGCGCTGGACCCGGACCACCCGGCCGGGTTCTCGCCGAGGATCATCCAGGGCGAGCTGCGCGGCCGGCTGGGCTACGGCGGCGTGACCGTCACCGACGCGATGGAGGCCCAGGCGCTCGCCCCGTACGGCGGCACCGGCGACCGCGCGCTGGCCGCCGCCGAGGCCGGGATGGACCTGCTGCTCTGCTCCGCCCGCGACCCCCGGCAGGCCGAGGACGCCACCGAGGCGCTGGCCGCCGCCCTGGACGACGGCCGCCTCGACCGGCACGCCTTCACCGACGCCGTGTCCCGCGTCGACGCCCTGCGCGCCTCCCTGGGCTGAGCGCGCGGGCGCCGGCGAGCGGGGCGAGGGCGGTCGCGGCGGCGGTCCCGGCAGCGGTTCGCATGCGGTTCACCTGGGCTCAAGGCGGGCGTCGCCCAGGCGTGTTCGGAAGTTCTGCCACCCAAGGGTGATTGAGCCATCGAAGGTCTGATTTTGGCCGAGCATTCGGTTCAAAGGGTAAATCGGGCTCTGGGTATATGAATCACATGGCAAAGTTCCTGTCGTGGACCTATGAAATGTCATATGTACCACGTCACCTGTCTCAGTCCGCCCTCGTTCCCCTCAAGGAGGAACCCATGAACCGGATCGCCCGGATCGCCGCCGGTGCCGCCGGCGCCGTCGCCCTGCTCTCGGCCCCCGTCCCCGCCTTCGCCGCGGCTCCGACCCTGGCCACCACCACCGTCACCACCTGCGGGAGCTACAGCCTCCAGGCCGGTCTGGCCACCTACGCCTGCGCCGACGTGACCGGTGACAGCGTCGCGATCTACGGCAAGATCGGCCTGGCCGGCCCGCCGTCCCCGGGCACCCCGTGGCCGCCGGCGCCGAAGGAGCTGGTGACCCACCTGTCGGCCGACGTGGTCGGCGGCACCTCGCTCGGCGCGGTCAGCGGCCGCACCGTGTTCCAGGTGAGCACCGTGCGGGTCGACGGCATCGCGGCCACCGTGGCGTGTGGGTCCACCGTGCACGTGTCCTTCGACGTCGAGGGGTTCTGGAGCGGTCAGGTGCCGGCCACCGCCGATGTGCCTGTAGTCTGCTGACGGCTCGTCACCGTGACTGCCGGGCCCGGGAGTTGGCAGCATCCTGGGCTCGGCTTTCGCCTGTCGTGACCCGGCCGGGGCCCGGTGGTCGATCCCGCGGCCCGGGCCCGTCGGGCGGTCGACGCGCTGTGACGACTTGAAGAAATCTTCATCTGTCGCGATGATGCCTACCGGCCGCGGCGACGATCCCGCCCGGCCGGACGACCACCGAGCCGGACCAGAGGGAGCGCGCGGACGATGCCGGTACCGCTGTACCAGGCCAAGGCGGAGTTCTTCCGCACCCTCGGCCACCCCGTGCGGATCCGGGTCCTGGAGCTGCTCCAGGACGGACCCAGGCCGGTGCGCGAGCTGCTGGCGGAGATCGAGGTCGAGCCCTCCAACCTCTCCCAGCAGCTCGCGGTGCTGCGCCGCACCCAGCTGGTCACGGCGACCCGCGAGGGCAACACCGTGGTCTACGCGCTCAGCACCCCGGACGTCGCCGAGCTGCTGCGCGCGGCCCGGCGGATCCTGACCGAGCTGATCACCGACCAGGGCGCGCTGCTCACCGAGCTGCGCGCCCCCGGCGGTCGGCCCCGCTGAGCCGAGCCCGGTCCGTCCGCCCGATCCGAGGAGAAGCACCACCATGAGCGACAGCACGAGCGACGAGGGTACGAGCGAGGAGAAGCGGCGCCGCAAGGCGATGCTGATCCGCGCGGGCATCTACATCTTCGCCACGCACCTGTTCGCCGGTTTCGTGCTGCTGCTGTTCGCGCTCGGCGGCCGGAAGTAGCGCGCCGCGGGCGGGAGCCTCACCTGCGCCGGGAGCGGGACGCTCGGCTGCGCCGGAGGCGGGACCCTCACCGGCGCCGGCCGCGGTCCGGCACCAGGTAGCGGTTGCTGGTGCTGGTCCAGGCCAGCACGCCGGCGATCAGCTCCCGGGTGCCGTCCAGGTACCAGCGCCCGGCCGGGTGGCGGCACAGCAGCTCGCGGCGCAGCTCCTCGCTCTCCTGCTGCAGCCGCACCACCTGGGCGCGCACCGAGTGGACCGCCCGGCTCCGGGTGCAGCCGTGGGCCCGCTGGAGGGCGATCACGGTGTTGAAGGCGGCCCCGGGCTGTCGTTCCTCGCGCCTCAGCGAGTAGAGGTCGTTGATCAGTGTGGCGGCGTCGGCGGTGTTGGCGCGCAGCCGGTGCAGCGCGGGCTCCGCGTGCAGCGCGGCCGGGGCGTCGGCGCCGTGGACCCGTTCCAGTATGTTCATGAACGGGTAGAGGCAACTGCCGTGCCGGCGCAGGTGCATGGTGTCCGTGAGGTCGAGGCCGAGGGCGGGCACGGTGCCGCGGGCGCGGTGGTCGGCCTCGGCGGGGAAGGTGGCCAGGCAGGCCCGCCACTCCCGGGCCGCCCGGGCGCGCCACTCCGGGGACATCGACGCGGTCTGCCGCTGCCACAACTCCCGCCAGGAGAGCAGCGTGTGGCTCTCGGACGGGCTTCCGCCGGGGGCTCCGTCGAGGACCGCGATCAGCGGGTCGACCAGGGCGCGGGCCTCGTCGGGGTGGCGGCCGGGCGAGCCGTCGAAGCGGTCGTCCAGGATGGTGAACCAGCCCAGCATGTCCACCAGGAGGTCGAGTTCGGCGCCCCGGGTGCGGGGGAAGGCGTGGCCGATCAGCTCGTGCAGCGCGTAGGCCCGGTAGCGGGGCAGCTCGGGTGGGGTGAGCAGGCCGTGGCGGACCACCCAGTCGGCGTGCCGGTCGGCGGCGAGGCGCAGGTGGGTGTGCGGCTGGGGGGCCGCCGGAGCGGCCGGGCTCGTGGGCGCGGCCGAGGTCGTGGCCGGGGCGGGGGCGGTCGCGCGGTCGGCGCCGGTGAACGGACACCGGTCGGGCGGTTCGCCCTGCGAGGAGGCCACCGCGTTCCCCGGTGAGGCGGCGGCGTCGCCGTCGCGGGAGGCCGCCGAGGTGCGCCCGCGTGGGGAGCGCGCGCCGCGTGGCGCGAGCCGCACCCGCAGGCCGTGCGCCTGGACCGTCGTCCACACCACCTCGCGGGCCCGGGAGCCCGGCACGGCCGTCGGGCGCCAGCGGCGCAGGATCGCCGCGGCCGCGACGGTCAGCTCCGCCCAGGCGAAGGCCTCCCCGATGCACTTGTGCTTGCCCGCCCCGAACGGCAGGAAGGAGGGCCGCCCGGTGCCGCCGCCGTCCTGCCAGCGCTCGGGCCGGAAGCTCGTCGGCTCCGGGTAGCGCACCGGGTCGCGGTGCAGCGCGGTGAGGCTGTACAGCAGCTCGGTGCCGGCCGGGACGCGGTACGGACCCAGCTCGACCGGCACCTGGGCGGTGCGCATCAGGAAGGCGTTGGGCGCGTGCAGCCGCACCACCTCCTGGGTGACGCTGCGGGTGTACGTGAGCCGGGCCAGTGCCTCGGGGGTGGGGACGGTGCCGACGGGCAGGTGCTCGTCCAGCTCGTCGAGGATCCGGGCCTCCGCCTCGGGGTGGCGAAGCAGCTCGTCCAGTAGCCAGGTGAGGGTGGTGGAGACGGTCTCGGTGCCCGCGCCGAACATGGTGATCGCCTCGGAGCGGACGTCGGCCTCGGTGAGCGGGCAGCCGGTCGCCGGGTCGGTGGCGGCGCGCAGCAGGGCGGGCAGGGTGTGTCGGGCCCCGGCCCCGGCCCCGGTCCAGGTGCCCGCGGTCGGGGCACGGCCGTTGACGGCCTGGTCGACCACCCGGTTGAGCACCCGCACGGCGTTGTCGAAGCGCCGGTTGACGGGCAGTGGCAGCCGGGCGAGCGACGGCTTCGGGTAGAGGGACTGGACGATCTGGCCCTTCACCAGGTCCGGCAGTGCCCGGTGGAAGGCGATGGTGGCGTCCTCGCTGAGCCGGGCGTCGAACAGCGAGCGGGTGACGATCTCCAGCGCCAGGTGGTTCATCTCCTTGGCCACGTCGAGGACCTGCCCGGGGTGCCAGCGCGCGGCCCGCTCCTCGGTGACCTGCTGCATCACGGCCAGGTACTCGCCCATCCGGTCCGGGCCGAAGGCCGGCTGGATGATCCGGCGGCGGTCGCGGTGGGCCTGGCCCTCGGACATCAGCAGGCCGTCGCCGAAGGCCGTCTTGAGGGTGTCCTGGACGGCGCCGCGCGGGCAGTCGTGGGCCAGTGCGACGAGCAGGGTGTGGACCAGCCGGGCGTCGGTCACCACGCAGACGGTGCGCGGTCCGAGTCGGATGCGGACCACCCCGCCGTGCCGGGAGAGCGAGCCGAGGAAGCCCAGCGGGTCGCGCAGCAGGGCGCCGGCGTGCCCGAGGCCGGGCAGGGCACCGGGGGCCAGCGGGGGGACGGCGGCGCGGGCCAGCGGGGAAGGGCCGGGTGCGGTTCTCGGCGGGACGATCAGCTTCCGAGTCTCGGTCAGCAGGGACATGACACTACCTCTCACCAGAGTGGCCGGTGCGGGCGATACCGGGTGGCAGCGGCGGGCCGGCCGGGAAGCGGGGGACCGCCCAGCGCGGCCCCCGCGCGCGCCCCCGGCGGGAGGGCGCACGTTGAGCAAACGCGCCGGTTTCCCGAGCGTTGCGCCGAATGTGCGGGGATCACTCCAACGGCCGAGTGGATCGACCCTTTCGTGCGTGCTCGAAGCTCCGTGTTGACCTGCGCGGATGTCTTCGCCCGGGCGGCCCGGCGGTTGCCCGGACTGCAGGGTCTTTGGACCCTCGCCGCACAGGCGTGCGAGGGACAGCATGGATGCGAAGAAGGAGGAACCTGATGACCCGTCTGCGCCACCGGCCGGCCCTCGACGTCCGGGTGGAGATCCGCGGCGAGCTGCCGCGTGAGGAGGCCGAGTACGCCCGGGTCCGGGCGCTGGCCACCGCCACGGCGCTCGGCCCCGACACCCACGCGCTGCGACTGCGGCTGACCCGCTCGCGGAACCGGTCGGTGACCCGGCCCGCGCTGGCCCAGGCGGACGTCGAGCTGGCGGGTCTCGGGCCGGTCCGGGTGCAACTGGCCACCGGCACCGCGCGGGAGTCCGTCGACCTGGTACTCGGCACACTGGCCGGCCGGGCCGTCCGGCTGCGCGAGCAGGGCGACATCGGCTTCGCCGCCGCCTACGAGAGCGCCTACCGGCCCCAGTACGCCGACCGCCCGCTCGCCCAGCGGCGGATCGCCCGGCACAAGGCGGTCGTGCTCGCCCGCCGCGGCCCCGAACAGGCCGTGCTCGAACTGCTCGCCCTCGACCGGCGGTTCCACCTCTTCGCGGACGCCGCGACCGGGCGCGACGGCCTGGTCCACCGCTGCTCGCCGGGCGGCACGGTGGAGCTGTGCGCCGCCGGCACCAGCGCGATGCCCCCGCTCGACCTCGCCGAGGCGGCCCGCCGGCTCTGGCTCACCGGCCGCCCGTTCGTCGGCTGGACCGACCCCGGCGACCACCGGGCCCGGGTGCTCTACCGCCGCTTCGACGGCCACTACGGCCTGATAGCGCCGGTGTCGGACGGCCGGATCGGGGCAGGAACCCACTCGGCACAGGACTGACACCACGGCGCGACGACCACACCACGAACTCTCCACGACAAGGGGCCGGGACCATGGACTGCGAAGAAGTCATGCTGACCGTCCGGATCACCGCCGCCGAGCGCGCGCTGCTGCGCGAACTCGCGCGCGGACACGGTGGCGACGTCTCGGACGTGGCGGTGGACGGACTGCTGGAGGTCATCCCCGCGCTGCACGACGACGCCTGCGTCCTGCCGCTGCTGCGCGTGCTGTCCAGACCGGCACCCTTCGCGCTCACCCTGTGGCTGCCCGCCCCGGTCGCGGACCTGCTGCCGCTGCTCGGTGAGCGGCTCGTGCGGACCGGCGGCCCCGCGGCCGGTCCGGCCAGTGCCGCGCTCTCGGCGGCCCTGCGGCTCTGGCTGGCCGGGGACCGGATCGCCCTGGCGGCCGGGCTGGCCCGCCTGCACGGGGGCTGCGGCGCCGGCGCGGTGGCGGCGGTACGGCCCGCGATCGGTGCGGCGGCGGTACGGCCCGCGGTCGGTGCGGCGGCTTTCGGGGCGGAGCGGGTGAAGGTCGCGGCCTGACCCTTCGGTTGTCCTGACTCTTCGTCATGTCCCGGTCCGCAGTGGCGAGTCCGGGGTGGAAGCGGTGTGCCCGGCAGTGGCCGGGCGCACCGCTTTTGCTTGAGTCGGACGGGGGAACTCCGCGGGCGATTTCTGTTATCTCCGGCCGCCCCTCCCGCTCTCCGGAGTGTCGGAAGGTCCGAGCCCCGCGCGTCAGGGGAGCCCGACCCGGGGGTGGTGCATGGCCGTTGAGGTGACCATGAGTCAGATCGCCTGTGCGTCGGCCGTCTTGGGTCGGCGCTGCGGCGGCCGGCGGTCGCCGGGCAAAGGCCCTTGGCAGAACCGGCCGCTGTCGAGGGCCTCGTGAGTCGTTCGGGGTAAGGCTGTTCCTGTGAGTCCGTGAAACCGGTCGGCCCGTGTGCCGGCCGACCCTTCGACCCGAGCTGCCGACGCCGTGAGCCCCGAGGCCCCGCGAGCCCCGAGGCCCGTAGGCCCGTCGCGCCAGGAACGTCGACCGCCCACCCGGCGGCGGCCGTTCCCGGCGCCGGCCGTTCCCAGCGCCCCCGCCCCCACACCGCCCCGAGGACCAGCCCGTATGCGAACCCGCCCCCACCTCGCCGCCCTCGCCCTGGCCGCCGCCGCCCTGCTGCCCGCCGCCGTACCCGCCGCCGCCCACGGCGACGGCGTCCACCTGGACGTCACCGGCCAGCGGAACGGCCGCGTGAGCACCGTCGCCACCTGGGAGAACGACCACGACCCGGTGACCGGGGAGTTCACCGGCACGCTCTTTGCGACGGCCTCCGACGGTCGCACCGTCGGCCCCTGGCGCCTGGTCACCGCCCCCGGCGGCCCCGGCACGTACACCACCCGGGAGGCCCTTCCCGTCGGGCACTGGCGGGTGACGGTGGACTGCGTCGTCCCCGCCCTCGGGCGCGGCGAGCGCGAACTCGACGTCGACACCGTCGCGATCGCCGACCCGACGCCCCCGGAGACGGAGGGCCCGGCGCTGTCCGAAGTCTCGCCGCGGTCCGCCGAGGTGGCCCCCGCCCCGCTCCGGGAGACCGCAACGGCGGGAAGCACCGCGGCGGCGGGGGCCACCGCCGCCGCCGTCGCCGCCCGGGAGGGCTCGCCGCGCCCCGCCCACGCGACCACCTCCGACGCCACCACCTGGGCGGCCATCGGCACCGCCTGCGCGGCCGTGGTGCTGGTCGCCACCGGACTCTGGCTGCGCCGCCACCGCGGCTGAGCCCTCCGGGACCGCCCGGCCGGGTAGCGGGGGCGCCCGGCGGAACCGGCCGGGTGCGAACCGACGTCCCTTTCGGTCACCGGGCGCCACCGCGGGCGCCCGGACGATCGCAAGGGAGCGTCCGCGCATGAAGAAGATCCTGATCACCGGAGGTGCGGGATTCATCGGCAGCACCGTCGCCTCCGCCCTGCTCGACCGGGGGATCACCCCGGTCGTGCTGGACGACCTCTCCCGGGGACGGACCGAGTTCGTCGCGGACCGGGTCTTCTACCGGGGCGACATCGCCGATGCCGCCCTGCTCGACCGGATCTTCGCCGAGCATCCCGACATCGACGCCACCGTGCACTGCGCCGCGAAGATCGTCGTACCGGAGTCGGTGGCCAAGCCGCTGTACTACTACCGGGAGAACGTCGCCAAGACCGTCGAGCTCCTGGACGCCCTCCAGCGCAACGGCTGCACCCGGATCGTCTTCAGCAGCTCCGCGTCGATCTACGCCCCCACCCCCGACGCCCGGGTCGACGAGAGCAGCCCGGTCGACGCCGGCAGCCCGTACGCGCGCACCAAGCAGATGATGGAGCAGGTCCTCCAGGACTGGACCCGGGGCGAGGGCGCCGAGCGCCAACGCGTCATCGCCCTGCGCTACTTCAACCCGATCGGTGCCGACCCGCAGCTGCGCACCGGCCTCCAGGACCTCAACCCCACCCACGCCCTGGGCAAGCTGATCGAGGCGCACACCACCGGCACCCCGTTCACCGTGACCGGCACCGACTGGGCGACCCGCGACGGCTCCGGCATCCGCGACTACGTCCACGTCCAGGACCTCGCCGAGGCGCACGTCGCGGCGCTGCTGCGGTTCGACGAGGTGATCGCCCCGGGCGTGGCGGACCGCTACCGGGTGATCAACGTCGGCACCGGCGACGGGACCACCGTGCGGGAGCTGATCGCGGCCTTCGAACAGGCCGTCGGCGCCGGCCTGGAGGTGCGGGAGGCCGGACCGCGGCCCGGGGACGTGATCGGCTGCTACGCCGTCGTGGACACCGCGCGGGACCTGCTCGGCTGGCAGCCGCGGCGCGGCATCGCCGAGGGGGTCGCCGACGCGCTGGCCTGGCGGCGGGTCTGGTCGGCCCGGGTCGGCGTCAGCTGACCGCCGGAGGACGCTACTTGACGGCCTCGCCGGACTTCGACCAGTTGTCGCGCAGTCGGTCGAGGTAGGACTGCGCCTGGGAGCCGATCTTGACGCCCCGGGCGAAGGCCAGCATGTTGCCCGCGCCCGCGTTGTAGCCGAGGGCGGCCAGTTCGTCCCGGGTGAGCGGCGCGCCCGGGCGGACGGGCAGCTGCGCGGCGAGGTCGTGCAGGTGCCAGGCGGCCGCCTGGATGGCCAGGTCGCGGTCGTCCGGCAGCTCCTCCCACTGCCGGGAGGCGAAGGGGCGGCCGGGCTTGGTGTCGTCGAAGGCGGCCCGGTGCATGTTGGCGATGCCGAAGGAGGCGTCCGGCTTGCTCCGCTGCCAGGCGCGTTCGAGCTCGGGGTCGTGCGGCTTGTACGCCTCGTTGTAGAGGATCGCCATCAGCAGCTGCGGGTTGACCCCGGCCTCGGCGGCGTACCGGCGCACCGGCGCCGCGTAGTCGGCGGGGTCGTAGGAGCCCGACGGCTTCGGGGGCTTCGACGGCGCCGAGGAGGCGCCGGCCGACGGCGCGGCGCCCGAGGAGGCGCCGGACGGGGCGGCCGCGGTCGGGGAGGGGTCGGCGGAGGCCGCGCCGTCGTGGCCGTTGCCGCGGACGAGACCCAGTCCGGCCACCACCACGACGCCGATCACCAGCCAGCGTCCCCGGCCGGACCCCTTCTTCTCCTCGCTCACCGCTGCCGCCCCTCCCCGTTCGCCCGTATGCTCGTTCGACCGCCGTGCGGCTGATCGTGCCCCGCGGCAGGTTACTCGGTGGGCTTCCGGTCGCCGTCGAGGTTGCGCAGGAAGTCCTTCGCCTTCTCGACGCCGGTGTCGATCTGCCCGCTGTACTTGCCGTCCGTGCGGTCGTCGATCGCGTCGCCGACCTTGTCCAGGCCCTGCCCGATCACGTCGCCGTGCTCGCGGGCGAGGTCGGTGGCCTTGTCCGCGATGTTCTTCAGACTCTCAAACATGGTGACGCTCTGCTCCTCTGATGCGTTCCTGATGGTGTGCCGACGTGGCGGGGATCATGACCATCCTAACGACGGCCCACCGGGCGGTCCGTCGCTGCCGGGTGGCAGCGGATGACTTTGCTGAAATGGGTTTGTATGCTCCACCCCATCCTCTACAGCGATGTAGAGGATGGGGTCCCCACCAGGACGCCGGCAGGACCGAGGGCGTCCCGGCACACGCGGCGGTGCGATCGCGCCGCCGCGGCCGCAACGATCGAGGGAAGTGCGCATGGCCGGCCAGCGGGCGAGAACGCCGTACCAGGACGCGGGACCGCGTACCGAGGACCGCGCCCTGCCGGCCCAGCGCTCCCGGGCGGTCGGCGCGGGAGCCGCAGGCGCCCCCGGCGCCGCCGCGGCCCCCGTCGCGCCCCGGCCGCCGCGCCCCGGGGCGGCCCGCCGCCACCAGCAGGCGCGCCGACGGGCCGGGGCGGCGGCCGCGCTCTCGGCGGTCGGGCTGCCGCTGCTCGGCGCGGTCGCGGACGAACTCGACGGGCCGGGCGTCGGCCTCCTCTTCGCGGTGGGCTCGGTGCTCGGGACGGCGGCCGCCGCGGCGCTGTGCAGCCGGGCGGGCCGGTGGTGGGTGGTGACGGCCGCTCCGGTCGTGGTGCTGCTCACCGCCTCGGGCGTCGAGTACCTCGCGCAGCCCGGGAAGTACCAGGGGAAGAACCTCGGCACCGGCGTGCTGCGCTGGGTGGTCGGGGCGTTCCCGGTGATGGCCGCGGCCGTGGCGGTGGCGCTCGCCGTGGTCGCGCTCCGCGCCGTGTCGGCCCGCCGCCGGACGGTGTCGGAGCGCCGGCGAAAAGGCAGGACGGCCGTCCCCGGCGGAAGGGGCCGCCGTGGCTGAGCGCGGCAACAGCCGTACCGGCGGCCGGGGCCAGCGCGGGCACCTCCCGCGCCGCGGGGCCGCCCCGATCACCGTCGCCGGGCGCACCCTGGCCTGCACCGTCTCGATCGCCGTGCTCGGGGCCAGCGGCTTCACCTGGTACGAGTACCGCAGCCTGGACGACGGCATGATCAAGTCCTCCGCGCTGAGCGAGGCCAAGAAGAACGCCCCGCCGCACCTCGACAAGTCCGTCAACCTGCTGCTGATCGGCCTGGACAGCCGCAAGGACATGGACGGCAACGACCTGCCCAGGCAGTTCGTGGAGGACGAACTGCACGCCGGCTCCAGCGAGATCGGCGGGTACAACACCAACGCCCTGATCGTGCTGCACATCCCGGCCGGCGGCGGCAGGGTCACCGCGCTCTCCGTCCCGCGCGACGACTACGTACAGACCGTCGGCGCCGACGGCAGGATGCACAAGGTCAAGGAGGCGTACGGCATCGCCAAGGTGGCCGCGGAGCAGAAGCTGGCGGGCAGGGGGCTCTCCAGGGCGGAGCTGGAACGGCGCAGCCGGGAGGCCGGCCGCTCGGCCACCATCCAGACCGTGCAGTCCTTCCTGGACGTCCCCATCGACCACTTCGCGGAGGTGAACCTGATCGGCTTCTACGACATCGCCAAGGCGGTCGAGCCGATCCAGGTCTGCCTCAACCACCCGGTGGACGACCCGATCACCGCCCGGACCGCCACCCACGAGGGCGGTGGCACCGGCCTCAGGCTCCCGGCCGGGATCAGCTCCCTCGACGCCGCGCAGGCGCTCTCCTTCGTCCGCCAGCGCCACCACCTCGCCAACGGCGACCTCGACCGCACCCACCGGCAGCAGGCGTTCCTCTCCTCCGTCGAGTACAAGCTCAAGCAGCAGGGCATCCTGAACGACCTCGGGCAGATGCAGAAGCTGTTCGCGGTGGTGAAGAAGGACGTGGTCATCGACAACGAGTGGAACATCCTCGACTTCGTCCAGCAGGCGCCCAACCTGACCGGCGGCAACGTGGAGTTCAACACCCTGCCGATCAGCGGCTTCAAGACCGTCGGCGGGCAGGAGGTCAACACCGTCAACCCGGACCTGATCAGGAAGATCGTCCGACAGCTCTTCAACCACGAGGCGGCGCCGGTCGTTCCGGCCGCCCCGCCGGGGGACGCGCCCGTCGAACCGGGCCCGTCGTCCTCCGCCGCCCCGGGTGCGGTGCTCAAGGCCGTGGTCGACGTCAACGCGGCCGCGGGGGCGGGGGTGGCGGCCGACGAGTCCAGGGCGCTGGCCGAACTGGGCTACCAGGTGGGCCGGATCGGTGACGCCCCGGCCAGGACGCGGTCCACCGCGGTCAGCTACGGGACCGGGGCCAAGACCGACGCCCAGCGCCTCGCCGCCCGCTACGGGGTGAGCGCGGTCTACTCGGCGGCCGTCCCGGCGGGCCGCGTGGTGGTCACCCTCGCCCCCGTCCGCACCCCGAGCCCGACGGCGGTGCCGTCGGGTGCCCCGGTGCAGGGCGAGCCCTCCGCCGACCCGGCGGTGGGGCTGCCGATGCAGGGGCCGGCGGTGCGGGCGGGTGGGATCCCGTGCGTGGACTGAGGCTCCTCGGGGCGGCGGACCGGTCCTCGTGGTGCTCGGCCAGGGGCAGGCCCTCGTGGTGCTCAGCCCCGGCCTGGTCCTCGGTCCGGGCCGGGTTCTCAGTCCTGGCCCGGTCCTCGGCCCGGGCCGGGGCGGGTGTCCCGGAGCGGCTCGCGGTCGAGGACCTCGACGTACACGATCCGCCCGTCCACGACGTCCAGGACGAGCATGCCCTCGGCCGGATCGAGCGGGACGCACCGGTGGCCCCGACCGTACGGCCGGCCGTCCGGATGCGGATCCGTCCGGAAGCTCTGGCAGAAGTCGTCCCCGCAGCGGCACTCCGCGACCAGCCGCAGGCTCCAGGCGCGGGCGGCCAGTTCGGGCTCGCCCTCCCGCGTCAGGAGGTCGACCAGCTCCCCGACCAGATCGGGGAAGACCTCGCGGACCAGCGGGTGGCCCGCCGTCTGCGGCGCCGTCACGGGCGGGGCGCCTTCACGCCGTGGACGGCGGCGTACTCGGCGGCGAGCCAGGGGCCCAGGTCGTCGACGAGCACGGCCAGGGCGGCCCGGTCGGCGGTGGGAGTCCGGGCGATGGTGGCGGCGAGGCGCAACTGGGCGGCGCGTTCGGGGTAGTGGGCGGCGAAGGCCTCGGCGGAGGCGGTGAGGTCGCTGGTCCAGCCGCCCCAGCGCGGCATCACCAGGGTGAAGCCGGTGCGGACGAGCCGGCGCGAGATGCCGCGGGCGAGGCCGCGCAGTTCGGCGTCCGTGGCGGCGGTGGCCAGGCGCTCGCGCCACTGCGGGAGGACCAGGGCGAGGTCGCCGTTGGTCTCCCGGGCGAGCAGCGAGGTGGGGCGGTAGCGGGGGAGCCGGGCGGCGAGGTCCTCGCCGAGCAGCGGGGTGCAGAGGCAGGCGACGAACCAGCCGAGGTCGTGGCGCTCCAGCTCGCTGAGCAGCGTGCCGGTGTCGAAGAGCAGCACGCCGACCCCGTTCACCTGCGCGAACTCGGCGTCGAGCGCGGCCTCGACGGCGTCGGCCGCCGCCCGGTCCGCGGCGCTGGGCGCGTGGTGCAGGGCGAGCAGCAGGTCGAGGTCGGAGACGCCGGGTGTCGCGGTGCCGCGCGGAACGCTGCCGTAGAGGTAGGCGCTGTGCAGGCGGTCGGGGGTGAAGGCCGCGGCGATCCGCTCGCGGGCGGCCGCGACCACGGGCGCGAACGCCGGGGGCACGCGCTCGAGCGAGCCCTCCCGTGCGATGAAGCCGTCCCGGTCCAGCCCCTGAGTGGTGGTCATGGCGGCACTATGTCCCAGCGGCGCCCCGCTGACCAGCGAATATCCGTCGGCCCGCGGATTGTCAGTGGGGTGTGCAAGCATCCGTCGCACACGAACACGAAGACGAACACGAACGGCGTGACGGGGACGGCATGGGCACCTGGGACATCGGGCACTTCGACAACGACTCGGCGGCGGACTTCTGCAACGGCCTGGACGACGCGGCGCCGGGCGAGCGCGAGGCGCTGCTTCGGTCGGCGCTGCTGGGCGCCGTCCGGGCGGAGGAGTACCTGGACTCGGACGAGGCCGTGGAGGCGGTCGTCGCCGCCGCGCTGGTGGCGGCGCAGTGCCCCGGCGGCGCGGCGGTGACGAGCGCCTACGGCCCCGAGGAGCCGATACCGCCGCTTTCCGTCGAGCTGCGCCCGCTCGCGGTGGAGGCGTTGGACCGGGTGGTGGCGGAGGAGTCGGAGCTCGCGGAGCTGTGGGACGAGACGGAGAGCGGTCCGGCCTGGCGGCGGGGCATACGGGAGCTGTGCGACGTCATCGATCCGGTGCCGCCGACGATCGACGTGCCGTTGTTCGACATCTGAGCGGAGGTCAGCGGCGGGCCGCCGTCCACCAGTAGCCGAGTGCGGTGAGGCTGGTGGCGGCGCCGAGCAGGCAGACGGCCGTCCAGCCGCCGTGGTCGTAGACGACGGTGGACAGGATCGCGCCGGCGCCGCACCCGGCGGAGTAGAACAGCATGTAGCCGGCGGTCAGGCGGCTGCGCGCCTCCGGGCGGACCTGGTAGAGCAGGTGCTGGTTGGCGACGTGGACGGACTGCAGGCCGTAGTCGATCACCACCATGGCGAGCACCGGCCACCAGACCGAGTGCGGCAGCAGCGCGGCCGGGAGCCAGCCGACCAGCATGGCGAACAGGCCGATGCCGGTGGTGCGTTCGGCCCGGCCGCGGTCGGCCTGGCGGCCGGCGTACCCGGCGCCGAGCGCTCCGGCGGCGCCGGCGAGGCCGAAGAGCCCGATCTGGGTGTGGCTGAGGTCGAAGGGCAGCGCGGCGAGCGGGAGCACCATCGGGGTGAGCAGCACCGTGACGGAGGTGAAGCTGAGCAGCGCGAGGACGGCCCGGGTGCGGAGCACGCGCTCCTGGGCGAAGAGCACGAACACCGAGCCGACCAGGCGCGGGTAGCCGATCCGCTCGACCGTGCGGTGCCGTTCGGACGGGACGGCGGCCGCGACGGCGAGGGCCATGGCGGCGGTCGCGACGGCGGAGACCAGGTAGACGGCGCGCCAGCCGGCCAGGTCGCCGATGGTTCCGGCGACGGTGCGGGCGAGCAGGATGCCGACCACGATGCCGCTGGTCACGGTGCCGACCACGCGGCCCTGGTCGCCCGGGGCGGCGAGTTGGGCGGAATGGGCGACGACCACCTGGGCGACGACCGCGAGGACGCCGACGGCGGCCATCGCGGCGAGCATCAGCGGGGCGGAGGGGGCGAGCGCGACGGCGAGGAGGGCGAGGACGGACAGGCCGAGCTGGGTGGTGATCAGGGTGCGGCGGTTGACGTGGTCGCCGAGCGGTACGAGCAGCAGCAGTCCCAGGGCGTAACCCGTCTGGGTGAGGGTGCCGACCAGGCCGATGGTGGCCGGGGCGATGCCGTAGTCCCGGGCGATCAGGTCGAGCAGCGGCTGTGAGTAGTAGACGTTGGCCACGGCGAGGCCGCAGGCGACGGAGAGCAGCCAGGCGACGGCGGGCGACAGGCCGCGCGCCGGGGCTCCACCGGGGGTGTCGGGCGGTCCGGCCTCGGCGCAGGCGGCGGTTGTGCGGGCGGGAGAGGACATGGTGGGACTCCCTCGAAGGGCATGATGGTTTCAAAGTGCTACCGGGAGACCATGGCATATTCTGGTTTTAATAAGCAACCACGCTCCGGTCGGTACGCTGGGCGCCGACCGGTGAGAGTCCGGAGCCGAGAGCCGAGAGGTGGGAGAAGTGCCGAAACGCACCACGCACGAGGAATCGAGCTGCCCCGTCGCCCGTCCGCTCGACGTCGTCGGCGACGGCTGGACGCTGCTGATCGTCCGTGACGCCTTCGACGGGCTGCGCCGCTTCGGACAGTTCCAGAAGAACCTCGGCCTGGCCAAGAACATCCTGTCGGCCCGCCTGGCCAACCTGGTCGCCAACGGCGTGTTCGAGCTCGCACCGGCCGCCGACGGCAGCCCGTACCAGGAGTACGTGCTCACCGAGAAGGGGCGCGCGCTGTTCCCGGTGATCACGGCGCTGCGGCAGTGGGGCGACGAGTGGTTCTTCGAGGAGGGCGAGCCCCGGGCCCGCCTGGTGGACCGCGAGTCCGGCGCGCCCGTCGCACCGGTCGAGGTGCGCTCGGCGGACGGCCGGGTGCTCGGACCGCAGGACGCGCGGGTGCTGCTGCCCTGAGCCGTGCCGCCGCCACCGGCCGGGTGGCCGCTGGTGGTGGCGGGTGGCCGGTGCCAGCGGTGGGCGAGGTTGCGGACGTCGGGTCAGCTCGGTGTGGCGGCGCTCGTGGTCGCGGATCTGGTCCCGGTTCCGGTGGCCGTCGTGACGGCGGTGGTCGTCGCGGGGCCCGCCGTCGTCGTGCCGGTCGCCGGATGGGTGGGCGTCGCCGTCGTCACGGTGGACGTGGGGGTGGATGTGGCCGTGGGCGGGGACGGGGTGCCGGTCGTCATGGTCGTCCCGGACGGCTGACCCGAGCCGGTCGACGGCGTGGCCTTGGAGGTCGTCGTTCCCGAGCTCGTCGCACCGGAGGCCGTGGTGCCCGGCGACGTCGTACCCGGGCTCGTCGCCGTGCCGGGTGAGGTCGTGCCGGGCGACGTGGAGGAGGTGGTCGTGGGCGCGGACGGCGCCCAGGGCGCCGGCGGCGGGATGCCGGGGGCCAGCGGCCCCGTCGGCGGTTCGACGGTCCGGTCCACGACCTCGTCCCGCCCGGTCAGCCGGGAAAACCACCCGCCGGTCTGGACGTTCACCAGGACGATCTCGGCCACCGGCTGCGGTGCGGGCACCACCACGATCAGCGCGGTCGGCTGGAAGCCCGCCCAGGCCTTCCCGGTGTACCGGGCGTCGCTCACCGGCGTCGGCGGCTTCAGCGGATTGCCGCACGAGCAGCGCACCCGGGGCACGCCCCGGGCGTCCACCAGGACGGCGGTGCCCGCCTGGAGCACGGACTGGTACGCGACCACCGCGCCGCTCCGGTAGCTGTGGTTGGTCACCCGGGTGTCCACCCGCAGGTAGGCGGAGGTGAGCGAGCGCAGGTAGCCCGGGATGTCGGCCTGCGCGATGCCGGCGGCCGAGGCCCAGGCACGCCCGGCGTCCCCGGTCGAGACCATCCCGATCAGGCGCTCGGTGTCGCAGCTCGGCTTGCTCATCGTCCCGGCGTACAGCCCGGCCGAGCTGCCCTCGACGCTGTGGAGAACCGCCGTGGGGGCGCTTCCGGGCGAGGTGCCGCCCGGATGCTGCGCCGTCGGGGTGACGGGGGCGGGCGCGGGGGCGCTCACCGCCTGGGTCTCCACCGACGGGGTGAACGGGTCCGGCCCGGGATCGGCCGGGGCCTGCAGGGCGACCTCGTTCGCCGTCGGCACGGTCGAGTGGTGGCCGCCCTGGTTGCCGGCGATCAGAACGGCGGCCACCGCGGCCACCGCCACCGTGCCCGCCGCCAGGGCCAGCCCCTTCCCGGAGCGCCACCAGGGCCTGTGCGCACCGGGCCCGGGCCCGCCGGCTCCGCCTGGTCCGCCCGTGCCGCCGGGGCCACTCGCACCCCCGGCACCACCCGTCCCGGATGCCTCGTACGGGCCCGAAGGCGGAGGAGGTGTGGACGGCGGTCCGGCCGCGTCACCGCCGGACGGCGGCCCGGCCAGCGGTCCGGAGGGCGGCCCGGACGGGGGTGTGGACGGAGGCCCGGACGGCGGACCCTGCGAAGGCTCGCCGGGCGGACCGGACGGAGGCGGCTGGGAGGACATCGAGGCTCCGTTTCGCAGGCGGTCGGCCGACCGGGGCCGGCCCCGGAGGCTCCGGCCGTCGGCTTCCCTTTCTCCCCCGCGGCCCCGTCCGCCGCAACAGCAGGTGAGCCGGGCGTCGCCGAGCGTGCCCGCCGACCGTCGGCCACCCTGGAAGCCCCACCGGCAACCGGTCGGCTGCCGGCCGGACCCCAGGCACCCCGCGCACGACGAGGAGGCGGCATGCAGCAGCCCACCACCCGGGCCGCCGGCCCACCCGGTGCCGTCCGCGGCTGGCTGGAGGCGCTCGCCGTCGTGGTGGCCGGGCTGGTGGCGATGGCGGCGGTCGCCGCACTCGGCCTCTGGCTGGCCGGCGCCGACGACCTCCCGGACGGCGGCGTCCCTGCCGTGCTGGCCGCGACGCTGGCACTCGCCGTCGGCGGCACCGTCCGACTCGACGGCGGCGCGGGAGACTTCGCGGCCGTCGGGGCCGAGATCAGCGCGATGCCGCTGAGCGTCTCGGTCGCCGGCGCGGTCACCATGGCCGAGGTGTTCCTGCGCCAACTGCGCTTCCGCGCCGTCGCGGGTGGCGGAGAGCTGCTCGGGCGGATCGGCCGGACGGTGCTGCTCTGGCTGCTCGCCCTGGTGCTGATCACCCTCGGCGCCCGACACACCTTTGTCGTCCCGCTCGGCGACGACCTGGCGCAGTCGATCGGCGGCGCGCTGGGGCTCACCCCGGAGGTCGGCTTCCACGCGGACGGCCCGACCACCGTCGGCGTCGGGCTGGCCTGGCTGCTGGTGGTGCTCGCGCTCACCTTCGCGGTGTCCCGGCGGGCCCCGCTGCCGGCCGCCCTGGTGCGCCACCAACTCGCCGTCCGCCCGGCGGCGTTCGCGCTCTGGCTGGTCCTGCTGGCGTACCTGGCGATCGGCGCGGTGGTCGGGGTGCTGACCGTGATCGTGCACGGCAACGCCCGGCAGACCCTGGTCGTGCTGCTGCTCGCACTGCCCAACCTGGCCTGGCCGGCCTTCGGCGTCGGGCTCGGCGCCGAGTGGCACGGGCGGCTGATCGGCGCGCTCGGCCTGCCCGTCCCCGAGCCGCTCAGCGCCGTGCTGCGCACCTCCGAGGGCGGGCAGGCGACCGTCGACCTCGGCACCCTCGCGGAGCAGGACGCGCGCAGTTGGTGGCTGCTGCCGCTGGCCGCCGTCCTGCTGCTCGCGGCCGCGTTCCTGGCGGCCGCCCGCTCACCGCGCACCGTCCGGCTCTGGCAGCACGCCGTCCGGTTCGCGCTCGCCGCTGCCGTCACCATGCTGCTGGTGGGCCTGTGGACCCGGGTGGACGCCGACTACGGGCTCTCGGTGCTCGGCGTCGGTCTCGGCCTGGGCGGCCTGGGCGACCTGCTGGGCGCCGTGCTCGGCGGCACCAGCCCGCCGGCCGCGCTGGGCAGCGGCAGCCTCACCCTGAGCCCGGTGCTCTGGACGGCGGTGCCGCTCGCGGCGGGTTGGGGGCTGGTGACCGGCGCGCTCGGTGCCGTGCTCGCCACTCGGGTGCGGCACCGCGGCGTGGTCGCCGGAGCGGGGGAGGAAGCGCCCACGGGTGGGCCTGCCGGTTGACGGGATCACCCGGGCGGTTCACGTCGGGGGCCTGCTCCGGGTGGGGGCGCGCCAGCGGTCGGTGGGCGCCCCGGCTGCGGTGCCCGCCCGGGGCGGCCGGGTTCAGAACGCCTCTGCCAGGAGGATGACGGCCGCCGGTACCGCCTGGCCGAGCGCGCCCCGCCAGAGCTTCGGCTCGGAGCAGAACAGGGTGATCCCGCCCGCGAGCACGAACGCGGCGACGTAGAGCACCAGCGCCCGTCCGGCCCCCGGGTGGCCGGCGTGCAGCAGGACCAGGCCGGTGACCAGGCCGAGTGCCAGGAACAGGTTGTAGAAGCCCACGTTGACGCGCCACAGCCGGACCTCCGGGGCGTCCGCCGTGCTGCCGGTGAGCAGCCGGCGCACCCGCGGGTGCCCGTACAGGAAGCTCTCGAGCGGCCAGACGATCAGGTGGATCGCCGCGGCGACCACGGCGAAGACCTGGCTCACGGCGTTCACGGCGGACGGCTCCCTCCGGGCGGGGACGACCAGGACGGTTGGACGACCGGTGCGGCCCAGGCGGGCGGCCGGGGCACCGCCGGCGGGTCGGGGGCGAGTGCCGGGACGACCCGGGTGGGCGGCCCGTCCGCGTGCCACGGCTCCGGTGCGGCGGCGGTGGCCGCCGCGCGCAGTTCGGTGACGAAGCCGAGGCAGCTCGGGTACCGCTCCCCGGGCGTCTTGGCGAGCGCCCGGGAGACCACCGCCCCGACGGCGGCCGGCAGGTCGGGCCGGTGTTCGCGCAGTGCGGGCGGCGGGTCGTTGAGGTGTGCCCAGAGCAGCGCGAGGTCGCTCTCGCGGCGGAACGGCGGGGCGCCCGCGAGCATCTCGAACACCACGCAGCCGAGTCCGTACTGGTCGCAGCGCCCGTCCAGCGGCTTGCCGGAGATCTGCTCCGGCGCCGCGTAGTCGAGCGTGCCGACGATCTGGCCGACCCCGGTCAGCCCGCTGAGCGACAGGGACTTCTTGGTCAGCCCGAAGTCCGCCAGGTACAGGTGCTCCGGGTGTTCGATGTCCGTCCCGGCGGCGACCAGCACGTTGCCCGGTTTGACGTCCCGGTGCACCAGGTCGTGGGCGTGGGCGGCGTCCAGTGCCGAGGCGATCTGGAGGGCGAGCCGGACGGCGCGCTCGGCCGGGAGCGGTCCGGAGCGGGTCATCAGGGCGCGCAGGTCGCCGCCCTCGACGTAGCGCATCGCGAGGAACAGGATGCCGTCCTGCTCGCCCGCGTCGAACACCGGGATGATGTGCGGGTGGTCGATCGCGGCGGCGGCCTCCGACTCGTGCATGAAGCGCTGCCGGAACACCTCGTTGCGTGCCAGTTCGGGGGCGAGCAGTTTGACGGCGACGGTCCGCCCGAGCCGCAGGTCCTTGGCCCGGTAGACGACGGCCATGCCGCCGCGCCCGATCTCGGTCTCCAGCCGGTAGCCGGCGACCTGCCGCCCGACCAGCCCGACCAGCCCGGCGGGCAGGCCGGGCAGACCGGACGGCTCGGCGGGCGGCTCGTCGGAGGGCGGCCCGGTGGGTGGCAGCTCGGCGGAGGTCACGGCTCACCGGTCCGGGTGGGGGCGGACGGGCTGTGCGCGGACGGGCCGTTCGCGGCTGGGCCGGGCACGGGTGGAGGGCCCGACCACGGGGAGGTCGGCGGCACCGGCCGGTCGGTGGCCGCGTACGTCTGGAGCTGGAGCCCGTCGCCGTAGCACCAGCGGTCGTGCAGCGGGTCGAACAGCCAGAGCGCCCCGCCGTCCACCACCAGGCCGATCCGCAGGCCGCGGGTGCGCTCCCGGAAGGTCTCCAGGTCGAGGGCGCCGGTGGCGAGGTCCTCCAGGAGGGCGCGGTAGCGGTCGAGTGCGCCCCCGGCGTCGGCGAGCGCCGGGCGCGGGTCGGCGGTCCGCGCGGGCGGGCCCCCGGCGGCGGGCGGCGGCTGCGGCAGGGCGACCAGCAGCCGCCCGTCCACCCAGGCGGTCCAGCCGTTGGAGCAGAGGATCCGCGCCCAGTCCCCCCGGCGGTCGAGCAGTCGCAGCGGCAGCAGCGCGTCGAGCCGGGCGGTGGGTTGGGTCGGGTCCGGCGCCGCCCAGGAGGCCATCCCGTCCGGTGGGGCGACGTGGGTGGGGCGGAACGCGAACTCGTCCATGGGCGGCTACATTTCCTCCGCCGCGCGATCCCCGCCACGCGCGGCACGACTCGCACCACAGGTCGCCTCCCACTCTACCGGCGGCGGCCCGAGCCCGCGGGGCTCACCGGTCACTGGTCACTGCCCACTGCCCGATGCCATGTGCCCAACGCCCGTTGTCCGTCGGGCCCGTCGGGCCCGGCAGGCCCGGGCGTCGAGGCCGTCAGCGCCGCATGATGCTCGGCTCGTGCCGCCGCAGCAGGACCAGCACCACCAGGCCGTACAGCAGCGAGAGCGCGGGCAGCAGCACCATGCTCAGCACCCAGCCGGACCGCTGGTGGCGGAACATCGGGTCGGCGGTGATCGCGTTCGGGAAGATGCCGTGCAGTTCGACGGTGCGTGCCATCGCCGACATGCCCCAGCGGGACGGGATCAGCCAGGCGAACTGCTCCAGCCCCGGCACCCCGTGCAGCCTGAGCATCAGGCCGCTGAAGACGATCTGCACCACCGAGAGGAGCACCAGCAGCGGCATGGTGGCCTCCTCCTTGTCCACCAGCGCCGAGACCACCAGGCCGAGCATCATCGCCGAGAAGGCGAGCAGCGCGACCGCGATGATCAGCTCGGGCAGCTGCGGCATCACCACCCCGGTCGGCACCGCGAAGGACAGGTTCACCCCGGCCAGGCCGACCACGGTCAGTACCGCGGCCTGGGCCACCGTGACCGTGCCCAACACCACCACCTTGGAGACCAGGTAGGCCGATCTGGACAGCCCGACCACCCGCTCCCGCCGGTAGATCGCGCGTTCCTTCACCAGTTCGCGCACCGAGTTGGCGGCGCCGGTGAGCAGACCGCCGATGCAGAGCGTGAGCAGGCAGTTGACGGCGTTGTCGGGGGAGAGCCGGGAGCCGGCCATCGCCCGGCACATCAGGCCGATGACGAAGGGCAGCACCACCATGATGGTCAGGAAGAGCCGGTCGGCGGCCAGCACCGAGGTGTACCGGCGCACCAGCGTGCCGAGTTGGGAGAACCAGCCCTGCGGCTTCTCCCAGGCGATCGGGGGAGTGGCGGATACCGGCGGGCCCTGGTCCGCACCGGGGTGCAGTGCCTGACCGACGTACGGGGCTTGACCGGCGCCCGGTGCCGGACCGTGGTGCGGCGCGGGCCAGGCCTCGGCCGCGATGTAGTGCGCGTACTGCGGGGAGTCGCGGAAGCGCTGCTGCCAGGCGGCGTGGTCCTCGTGCTCGAAGGCCTCGAAGGCCTCCGGCCACTCGTCGAAGCCGAAGAACTCCAGCGCCTCGCCGGGCGGCCCGTAGTACGCCGTCCGCCCGCCCGGGGCCAGCACCAGCAGACGGTCGCAGACGTTCAGGCTCAGCACGCTGTGCGTCACCACGACCACCGTCCGGCCGTCGTCGGCCAGCCCGCGCAGCATGCGCATCACCGAGCGCTCCATTCCCGGGTCCAGACCGGAGGTCGGTTCGTCGAGGAAGAGCAGGGACGGCTTGGTGAGCAGTTCCAGGGCGACGCTGACCCGCTTGCGCTGACCGCCGGAGAGGCTGGCGATCACCTGGTCGGCCCGGTCGTCCAGGCCCAGCTCGTGGATCACCTCGCGGACCCGGGCCGCCCGCTCCTGCGGGTCGGTGTCGCCGGGGAAGCGCAGCTCGGCGGCGTAGGACAGGGCGCGGCGGACGGTGAGCTGGGTGTGCAGGATGTCGTCCTGCGGGACGAGGCCGATCCGGCGGCGCAGCTCGGCGTAGTCGCGGTAGAGGTCGCGTCCGTCGTACAGCACCGTGCCCAGGTCGGCGGGGCGCAGCCCGGTGAGGGCGTTGAGCAGGGTGGACTTGCCCGCGCCGCTCGGACCGGCCACCGCGAGCAGCGCCTTCTCGGCGAGCGGGAAGCCGACGTCGTCCAGCAGCACCCGGTGGTCGGGGCCGACCCGGACCACCAGGTGTCGGACGTCCAGGGAGATCTCGCCGGTGTCGGTGTACTCGACCAGCCGGCCGTCGGCCAGGCAGAACGCGGAGTGGCCGATGCCGACGATGTCGGCCGGGCCGACCGGGGCGCGTTGGACGGGGCGGCCGTTGAGGTAGGTGCCGTTGTGGCTGTCCAGGTCGACGATCTCGTGCCCGCCGCCGGGCAGGGCACGCAGTTCGGCGTGGTGGCGGGAGACCACCAGGTTGTCCAGGACCAGGTCGTTGTCGTCGGAGCGGCCGATCCGGACGCTGTGACCGAGCAGCCGGTGGACGGCGCTCGGGCGGCGGAAGGTGCCGGAGGCGTGCGGGGCGACCAGTGACGGCCGCCGGTGCGCGGTGGGGGCCGGGAGGGCGGCGAAGGTCGCGGACAGGCCGTCGGCCGGATCGCCGAAGCGCAGCCGGGTGCCCGGGCCGACGTTCTCCTGGTGGACGCGGCGGCCCTCGTCGTAGGTGCCGTTGGTGCTGCCCACGTCCTCCAGCAGCCAGTGGCCGTCGTCGGCGCGCAGGATCGCGTGGTGCCAGGAGACCCGGGGGTCGTCCAGCACGATCTCGCTGGTCGGGTCGCGGCCGAGGTGGTAGGCCCGGCCCGGGTCGATCAGCTGCGAGTCGCTGTCGGTGACCAGCACGAGGGGCGGCGCGGTGGGCGCGCCGGGGCGCTCTCCCATGATGCGCATTCTATCGCCGCCGCTGTCGCCGCGGCGGTCGAAGTGCCGTTCCGGAGTGCGGGATTGGACTGGACCACTGCCTTCGCGCAGCACTATCGTTCGGCGTGCCCGCGGATCGCGCGCCGCCGCGACGGCCTGCGTGCTGCCCCGCGCGCCGCCCCCGCGCGTCGCCGGACGTCGTCGAGTGCTTCGGAACGGAACCCATGAGCATCTGGCCGCAGTTGCGAAGATCCCGGACCGTCCGGGCCGGGCGCGCCACCGACCGGGTGCTGCGCTGCGGGCTGATGGACACCATGCTCGCCGACCTCGCCGTCTCGGTCGTGCTCTGCTTCGAGCAGCCGCTGGACGACGACCGGCTCGCCGCCGGCCTGGCCCGCGCGCTGGAGCGGGTGCCGGTCTTCGCCGGTCGGCTGCGCACCGTCGAGGGCGTCCTGGAGGCGGTCTGCGGCGACACCGGCGTGCCGTTCGAGGTCTACACCGCGGAGGGCACGCTCGCCGAGGCGATGGGCCGGGCGACGGCGGCCGGCTCCGAACTGGTCGCCCCGCTGGACGCCCCCGCCGCGCGCGAGGGCGGCGTCCCGCTGCTCACCGTACGGGTGACCCGTACGGCCGACGGCGGCACGGTGCTCGGCTGCTCCTGGCACCATGCGATCGGCGACCTGCACAGCTTCATGCTGCTGCTGCGGATCTGGTCCGCGGCGGTCGAGGGGGAGCCGCTGCCGGAGGCCGAACTCGTGGACGACCAGGACGAGTTGATGGCCGAGGTGCTCCCCGACGAGGACTGCGGTCGGCCCGGATTCCGGGTGCCGACGGCGGCAGAGGCGGAGCTGCTGGCCCGCGAGGTGGCGGCCGGTCCGCGGGCCAACCGGATCGTCCAGATCGCCTTCACCGACGCCGAAGTGGCCCGGATGCGCGCGGAGTTCGGTGCGGCGACCGGGCGGCGGCTCTCCTCCGGGGACGTGCTCTGCGCCCACCTCCTCAGCACCCTGCGGGAGTTGGACGGGGACGACGCCGAGCGGATGCTGACCGTTCCGGTCGACGCGCGCCGCCGGCTGGGCCTGTCGCCCGCGCTGGTGGGCAACCTGCTGAGCGAGATCCACGTACCGCACCGGCCCGAGGAGGGCCCCGCGGTGCTGGCGGGCGCACTGCGCGCGGCGGTCGAGGAGTTCCCGACCGCGCACCTCAACCTCCGGGCCAACCTGTGGTTCCTGGCCACCCTCGGCCGCTCGCGGCTGCGCGACTGCGTGCCGCTGGGCTTCGACCCGGGGGCGCGCCGGTTCAGCTTCTCCAACTGGAGCGGCTTCGGCGCCTACGCGGTGAGCTTCCAGGGGTGGCGTCCGGTGTTCTTCAGCCCGGCCGCCAACTATCCGATCCCCTGGGTCAGTTGGACGGTCGAGGGGTTCCGGGGCGAGGGCCGGCTGGCCACCGTGGTGCTGCCGGCCCGGCTCGCCGCCCGGGTGCGCGGGGCGGAGGGCCGGGCGGCGGTGCACCGCTTCCGGCGGGCCGAGGACCGGCCGCCCGCGTCGGCGGCCGTCCTGCCCAAGGTGCTCTGAGGGCCTCTCCTGCGTACGGTCAGCGGTGCCTCGTCACGAGGTCCAGTGCGTGCCGCAGCTGCTCGCGGCCGGGCTGGACGGCGCGGTCGAGGGCGGGGGCGAAGGGCAGCACGGCGCCGTCCGGGCGGGTGATCCGGCGGGGCGGGGCGACCAGGCGCATCTCCTCGGCGGCGGTGGCCAGCACCTCGGCGCCGAAGCCGCAACTGCGGTTGGAGTCGTCCAGGACGACCAGCCGTCCGGTGCGCTCCAGCGACTCGGCGAGGGCCGGCCAGTCGAAGGGGTACACCGTGCGCGGGTCGAGGACCTCCACCGAGAGGTCCGGTGCCAGCTCCTCGGCCACCGCGAGGGCGTCGTGCACCAGGTGCCCGAGGGCGACCACGGTGACGTCGGTGCCCGGCCGGTGGATCCGGGCCCGGCCGAGCGGGACGGGGACGAGGTCCCAGGTCACGGTCTCGCGCACCGGCATCGCGGCGGCGGGCGCGAACACCACCACCGGGTCCGGGTCGCGGATCGCCGAGCGCAGCAGCCCGTAGGCGTCGGTCGGGGTGGCCGGCACCACGGTCTTCACCCCGGCGTGCGCGAACAGGCTGTACGGGTGGTCGGAGTGCTGCCCGGCCCAGCCGTCCCGGGAGCCGGAGCCCGGTACCAGGCAGGTCAGCGGGACGGCGGCCTGACCGCCGGTCATCAGCGAGAACTTGTGGGCCTGGTTGACGAGTTGCTCGAAGACCAGGAACAGCAGGGAGGGGATCTGGAACTCCAGCACCGGGCGCCGGCCGGCCAGCGCGGCGCCGACCGCCATCGAGGTGAAGGCCTGCTCGGACAGCGGGGTGTCGACGATCCGCCCCGGGCCGAAGCGGTCCAGCAGCCCGAGGGTCGGCCCGGCCAGACCGGCGCCGATGTCCTCGCCGAAGACGCAGACCGCCGGGTCGGCGGCGAGCTCGTCGGCCAGCGCCCGGTTGAGCGCCTTGGTGTACGAGAGCCTGGTCACGGCGCCACCCCCGCCCGGGGCCGGAGCCCGTCGGCGTACAGGTGGTCCAGCGCCCCCGCGGGGTCCGGGTGCGCCGAGGCGAGCGCGAACTCCTCGGCGGCGGAGAGCTGTTCGGCCACCGACCGGTCCAGCTCGGCGACCGCCGCCGGGGCGAGCAGGGCGGCGGCCCGGGGGAGCGGGTCGCGCTCGCGCCAGGCCCCGACCTCCTCGGGGGAGCGGTAGCGCAACTTCATCCGGCGCTCCATGGTGTGGTGGCCCTCGTAGCGGTAGGTGCGGCAGGCCAGGAAACCGGGGCCGCCGCCGTCGCGGGCCCGCTGGACGGCGCGCAGCGCGGCGGCGTGGACGGCCTCGGTGTCCATGCCGTCCACCTCCTCGGCGGGGATGCCGAAGGCGGCCGCCCGGCCGGTGGCGCTGCCCGCGACGGCGGTGGCGGCGGGCAGGGTGGTGGCGTAGCCGTTGTCCTCGCAGACGAACAGCACCGGAAGGCGCCACATCGCGGCGAGGTTGAGCGACTCCAGCAGGACGCCCTGGTTGAGCGCGCCGTCGCCGAAGAAGGCCACCGCGACCGGGGCCCGGCGGACCGGGTGTCCGGCGGCGGGGCCGTCGGCCGTCGCCCGTTCGGCGGACACCCGTTCGGGGGAGGCGGCGGCCCAGGCGGCGCCGACCGCGATCGGGGCTCCGGCGCCGACCATGCCGTTGGCGCCGAGGATGCCCAGGGAGAGGTCGGCGGCGTGCATGGAGCCGCCCCGGCCGCCGTTCGACCCGCCGACCCGGCCCAGGAGCTCGGCGAGCAGCCGGTGCGGCGCGGTGCCCCGGGCGAGCACGTGGCCGTGGCCGCGGTGGGTGCTGGCGAGCCGGTCGCCCGGGCCGAGCGCCGAGCAGACGCCGACCGCGACGGCCTCCTGCCCGATGTACGGGTGGATGCCGCCGGGGATCGCGCCGGACTTCACCAGGTCGAGCGCCAGCTCCTCGAAGCCGCGGATCAGCCGCAGCATCCGGTAGCGCTCGGCGGGAGTGTCCAGCGGGGCGGGGCGGCCCTGGGCGGGGCGGCCCCGGGCGGCGGGGACACCGGGCGGTGTCGCGCCGTCCCCGGCCGGGTGCGCGGGAGCGGTCACGGCCGTCCCCGCCAGATGGCCGGGCAGAACCGCGGGTCGGCGTAGTCCGGCCGGCCGTCGTCCGTTCGGCGAACCAGCACGTCGTGGTTGTACACCACCGGCTCGCCGTCCGGCCGGTCGTGCCGGCGGTACTCGTTGGCGCCGTCCTGGAGGTGCAGCGAGATCGCCCGGCGCGGGTGGGAGGCGAGGTTGGGGCCGCTGCCGTGGTAGGTGCGGCAGTGGTGGAAGGACACGTGGCCGCGCGGGATCCGGATCGGGACCTTGTGCACCCGCTGCCCGTTGTGGGCGGCGTTGGCGGCCAGGATCTCCTCCAGCTCGGCGCCGTCGCGGTCGGCGAAGTGCCGGGTGGAGTCCTCGCCGGAGGGCAGCTCCCGCCAGCGGTGGCTGCCGTCGACCATGGTGATGGTGCCGTTCTCCTCGCGGCAGTCGTGGAAGGGGATGAAGGCGGTGAGCATCTCGTCCGAGGTGCAGGTCTGCCAGTAGTGCTTGTCGAAGTGCCACGGCACCCGGTTGCTGGGCTCCTCGGGCACCGGGGGCTTGTAGATGAGGGTCGACTGGAAGATCCGGATCTCCTCGGTGCCGGCCAGCAGCGCGGCCACCGCGCCGATCAGCGGCTTGCGCAGGATCGCGCCGATCGCGTCGCTCTCGTGGTGCACGTAGTCGTTGTGCCGTTGGACCGGCCCGTCCTCGGGCCGCCAGGAGGCCAGCCGGGGCGGCCGGACGGGCAGCTCGTGGTCGCGGTGGCCGGCGTAGTACTGCTCGGTGGCGGCCTGGAGGCTGTCCAGTTCCTCGTCGCTGAACAGCCTGCGGGAGAGGTACCAGCCGTGCTCGCGGTAGTGCGCCACCTCTTCGGGGGTGGGCAGCAGGGCGCGTTCGGCCTCGGTGAGCCGGAACTCGCGGGGTGCGGTCATCGGACGGGCCTCCTTCGGATGTGCGGGGGCGGGCCGGTCGGTGGCCGTGGGCCGGTCGACGGCGCCGGACCGGTCGTCGCCGGTGGGGCTGTGCCGTTCGACGGCCTCGTAGAGGGCCTTGATGTTCGCGGTGCCGAAGGTACCCGCTCCGCGCCGTTCGATCAGTTCGAGGAAGAAGGTGCGCCGGGGGTGCGTCGAACGGGCGAAGATCTGGAACAGTCGGCCGCCGTGGTCCTGGTCGACCAGCACGTGCAGCTCGCGCAGCGTCGCCACCGGGACGGCCGCGCCGCCGAGGCGCTCGGCCAGGGCGTCGAAGTAGGCGCCCGGGGTGGTCAGGAACTCCACGCCGTGCTCCCGGGCGGTCCGGACGGCGCGGGCGATGTCACGGGTGCCGAAGGCCAGGTGCTGGACGCCGGCCCCGCCGTGGGCGGCGAGGAACTCGTCGATCTGGCCGGGACGCCGGGTGGAGTCGGGCTCGATCAGGGTGAAGGTGACGGCGCCGGAGGCGCTCTGCACCACCGCGGAGTCCATCGCCTGCTCGCCGACCTCGATGTACTCCTCGAAGACCGTACGGAAGCCCAGTGCCGCCTCGCAGAACCGCACGGCGTCCGCGAGGGCGCCGGCCGGCAGGCAGATCGCGACGTGGTCGAGGTCGTCCAGGAGACGGGGTTCTGGGGTGGGCTCGGCATCCGGCAGGTGCACTAGGCGCAGCGCGGTGTCGCCGAAGCCCTCGATCAGGGCGCCGGCCCGGTCGAGCACCCGGGCGCCGTGCCGTTCGGCCCGTTCCAGCGCGGCCGCCGGGTCGGCGCAGCCGAGCGCGAGCACGGCGACGCCGTCCCCGTGCCGGGCGACGTACGCGGCCACCGGGTGCTCCGGGTCGGCGGCGGAGGTCAGGTGCAGTCGGATGGTGCCCTGACGCACCGCGACGGTGCGGGCGCCGTCCGGTGCGGTGACCGGGGCGTCGGCGGTGAAGCCGTGGTCGGCGCTGAGTCCGGCCGCGGTCTTGTCGGCGTCCGCGCAGTGGAACTCGACGTGGGTGATGGTCTGGATGGACAACGGGATCTCCCCCCGGAGGGATGGTGGATCGGGGATCGGCGCGCTGCCACCGCACGGTGGTGTGCGGCGACGGGTGGCGGTGCGCGGCGGTGCGCGGCGGTGCGCGGCGACGGGTAGCGGTGCGCGGCGATGTGTGGCGACGGGTAGCGGTGCGCGGCGATGTGTGGCGGTGCGTGGTGGGTGGCCGCTAGCGGGCGGCCCGGGTGGAGGCCGGGCCGAGGATCAGGCTGAGGTTGTGGCCGCCGAAGGCGAAGGCGTTGCTCAGCGCGGCGCGCACCGGGCCGGGCCGGGCGGCGCCCCGGACGTGGTCCAGGTCGCAGGCCGGGTCGGGGTCGGTCAGGTTGAGCGTCGGCGGAAGCGTGCCCCGCGCCACCGCCAGGGCGGTCACCGCCGCCTCCAACGCCCCCGCGGCGCCGAGGAGGTGGCCGGTGGCGCCCTTGGTGGAGCTGACCGCGGGCGGCTGTGCGCCGAACACCGCGCGCAGCGCCGCGGTCTCGGCCGCGTCACCGAGCCTGGTGCCGGTGCCGTGGGCGTTCACGTAGTCGATGTCGCCCGGGGCCAGGCCGGCGTTGCTCAGCGCGGCGCGCATCGCGTCGGCGGCTCCGGCGCCGTCCGGGCGGGGCATGGTCGGGTGGTGGGCGTCGGTGGAGGCGCCCCAGCCGAGGACGTCCGCGTACCCGGCGGCGCCGCGGGCCTCGGCGTGCTCGGCCCGTTCCAGGACCAGGACGGCGCTGCCCTCGCCCAGCACGAAGCCGTTGCGGCGGGCGTCGAAGGGACGGCTGGCCTGCTCGGGATCGTCCCAGCCCTGCGCCAGCGCACGGGCGTTGGTGAAGGCGGCGGCGATGGTCGGATGCAACGAGGACTCGGTGCCGCCGCACACCACCACGTCGGCGTCGCCGGCCCGGATCAGCCGTAGTCCTTCGGCGATCGCCTGGGCGCCGGCCGCGCAGGCCGTCACCACGGCGGAGCTGTAGCCCCGGATGCCGTGCTTGATGGCGATCCGGGCGGCGGCCATGTTGGAGAGCATCCCGGGCAGCAGGTACGGGCTGACGCCGGGCCGGCCGCGCTCCAGCCGGCGGTGCGACTGTTGCTCGAAGGTCTCCAGCCCTCCGCCGCCGGTGGCCAGCACCACGGCGGTGCGGTGCGGATCGGCGTCCCGGCCGACGGCCAGTCCGGCGTCGGCGAGCGCGTCGTCGGCGGCGGCCAGGGCGAGCAGCACGAAGCGGTCCACGCACCGGGTCTCGGTGGGCGGCAGCACCTCCCGGCCGTCCACGGCGGGGGCGATCCCGGCGGCGGGCAGCCAGCCGTGCGCGGCGTGGCCCTCGGGGACGGCGCGCAGGCCGGAGCGGCCGGCGGTGAGCGCCTCGAACACCTCGGCGGGCTCGCGGCCGAGCGGGGAGACCAGGCCGATGCCGGTGACGACGGCGCCGTGGCCGCTGCGCCGGCTCATGCCCCCACCGCCGCGAGGTGGAGCTGCCGCAGCAGGACCTTGCGGACCTTGCCGGTCGGGCCGAGTGGGATGTCCTCGGGGGAGACGACCAGCACCCTGCGGACGGTCGCGGCGGCGGCCTCGTCCAGCGCGGCGAGGACCGCCTCGGTGCGGGCCGCCTCGGTGCGGTCCGCGGCCTCGTCGGTGTCCGCGGCTTCGTCGGCGTCCGGGGCCTCGTCGCCGTCCGTGGCTTCGTCGGCGTTCGCGGCGAGGAGCAGCAGCACGTCGGTGACCACGCGCTCGCCGTCCCGTACGGCGACCACCGTGCAGTCCAGCACGTCCGGGCAGGCGGCCAGCACCCGCTCCTCCGACATCGCGGTGAACAGCCGCTTGCCGCCGTCGAGTTCGACCGAGTCGACGGCCCGGTCCACGTGGTAGTAGTAGCCCTCCTCGTCCCGGTACATCAGGTCCCCGGTGAGGAAGCGGCCGCGCAGCCGGGTGCGGAAGGTGGTGGCCGAGTCGTTCCAGTAGCCGAGCGCCAAGGTGGGTGAGGCGGTGGCGAGTTCGCCGACCTCGCCGGGGCCGAGCGGCTCGCCGTCCGGGCCGACCACCTCGCAGTCGACGAAGGCGTGCGGCCGGCCCACGCAGCGGCCGTAGCGCTCGGTGCCGGGGCCGTGGGTGATGAAGAAGTGCGAGTGGCCCATCTCGGTGGAGCCGAGGCCGTCCACGAACTGCGAGCCGGGGAGCCGGGTGCGGCCGGCCCGGGTGACGGTCTCCCGGCTGCCGGTGGCGATCAGACGGCGGATGTGCACCTCGTGGGCGCAGTCGCCGGTGTTCCACCAGAGCGCGACGGAGGTCAGGTCGCGGGCGGCGAGGTCGTGCCGGGCGAGGTCGGCCCAGGTGGCCGCGAAGCCGACCACCCCGGTGGGCCGCCACCGCTCGACGGCCGCCAGCACGCCGCCGCCGGACTGCCGGGAGAGCAGGGCGAGTTCGGTGTGCGAGCTGAGCGCGAGGTTGAGCGCGATCAGGGTGGCCGCGTGCGGGGCGGGCAGCGCGCTGAGCATCCGGTCCTGGCCCTGCGGGCGGGGCAGCCGCAGCCGGTGGCGGATCGCCGCGTACAGGCTCGCGTGGGAGTGGACGACGGCCTTGGGCATGCCGGTGGTGCCGGAGGAGTGGGTGATCGCCACCGGGTCGCCGGACCAGTGCCGGTACGGCTCGGGGGCGGTGTCCGGGTCGCCGGAGCCGAGGGCGGCGATCTCCGGCAGCAGCGGTGCGCCGGGCTCGTGGCCGGCCAGTGCGGCCAGGTGGGCGGCGTCGGCGAGGACGCCGGCCGCGCCGAGGCGGGCGATGTAGCGGGCGGCGCGCTCACCGTCCAGGTTGGGGTTGAGCAGCGCGGGGATGGCGCCGAGCCGGGCCAGGGCGAGGAAGCAGAGCACGTGGTCGGCGGCGTCGCTCGCGTACACCACGACCGGGTCGCGGCGGGTGATGCCCAGGCGGTGCAGGGCGGCGGCGCGGGCCCGGACGGCGCGGTCCAGCTCGCGCGGGGTGAACGGCTGCCAGGCGGGGTGGTCGTCCACCGGGGTGTCGAAGCTGAGCAGCGGCACGTCCAGGTCGAGCCCGAGGGCGATCCGGGCGGTCAGGACGTTGCCGGCGCCCACGTCGGGGTCGTCCGCGAGCTGGGTGCGGAGGCTGCGGATGGTCACGGGGGTGGATCCCTCCCTCGGGGCCGGTGGACGGCCCGGGCGGCTGGTCGGGTGGCGGGGCGGGCCGCGCGGGCGCGGCGGCGGGGTCGGTCGGCCGCACCCGCGGGAGGCGCGGTCGGCCGCTCGGGCGACGGGTGTCGGGTGACGGGCGATGGGCGACGGGTGTCGGGAGCGAGGCGATGCCCGGGAGGGGCGCTGGTGTGCCGGGTGCGGCTGCGTCAGGCGCCGGGCCTCGATGGTTCCTACGGCCGGTGGTGGCCGGCGGGTTCAGTCCGAGCGGGTTCCGTGGCCGGCGGGTTCGGTCCGTGCGGGCTCCGTGGCCGGACCGGCGAGCAGGGCGGCTGCGGCCCGGTCCCCGTCGGGTGTCCGCTCGACGGCCACGGCCAGGACGAGGTCGGCGTCGCCGTCCGCGAGCAGCAGCGCGGCGAGTTCGAACGCCTCGGCCGGTACGCGGCCCGGTTCGGCCTCGGCCGGGCAGATCGCCACGACGGGGCCGGTCAGGCCCCAGCGTGCGGCGATGTGCCCGAGGACGGCGTTGGGGTTGGACTGGAAGAACAGCAGTGGGCCGGTCCGCTGTCCGGCCTCGGCGCTGCGCTCGATGGCCCGCGCGGTGTCGAGGTCGCCGCTCGCGCTGGCGAGCAGCAGGGCGGTCCGCCCGGGGGCGGGCGGCTCGCCGTGGTGGGCGCGCAGGCAGTGCTCGGCGGTGTCGGCGACGAGCGGGTTGAAGCGGGAGGCCGCGAAGCCGGGCAGCGGTGGCGGGGGGCCGTCACGGCCGGGCGCGGGGCGGCGGGCCTCGGCGAGGATCCGCAGTCCGTGGGTGTGGGCGGCAGGGGTGGTCATGGCAGGGCTGTCATCCCGGGGACAGCAGCAGCGCGGTGTTGGCGCCGCCGAAGGCGGAGTTGAGGCTGAGGGCGTACGACGGGCGGGCGGCGTGCGGGCCGTCCAGGACGAGGTGCAGCGCGAGGTCCGGGTCCGGGCCGAGCCAGCCGGCGTTGACCGGGAGCAGTCCGCTTCCCAACGCGCCTATGGTGACGGCGAGTTCGAGCAGGGCGGAGGCCTCCAGGGCGTGCCCGTGCACGGACTTGCCGGAGCTGACCGGCAGCCGGTCGGTGTGCGGGCCGAACACCCGCCGCAGGGCGTTGGCCTCGGCCCGGTCGGCGAGGGTGGAGCCGGTGCCGTTGGCGTTGACGTAGCCGACCTCGGCCGGGTCGACGCCGGCGCGGGCGAGCGCGGCCTCGATCGCCCTGGCCGGCCCGCCGCCCTCCGGCTCCGGGCGGCAGACGTGGTGGGCGTCCCCGGACCGGCCCCAGCCGGCCAGCCGGGCGAGCGCGGGCGCACCGCGCCGTTCGGCGGCCGGGGCGGCCTCGACCAGGACGGCGGCGGCCGCGTCGGCGAGCAGGGTGCCGGTGCGGCCGGCGCTGAACGGGCGCACCTCGCCGTCCCGGGCCAGTGCCCGTCCGGCGTCGAAGACCGCGAAGACGCCCGGTTCGACCAGGTGCCCGGCCGCGACCAGGACCCGCTCGTGCCGTCCGGCGGCCACCAGGGCGCCCGCGTCGGCGACGGCGGTCGAGGCGGCCACGCAGGCGCCGTTGTACACCCGGGTGACACCCGGCGCGCCCCAGCCGGAACGGACCCCGGCGGCCACCGCGTCGGCGGTCGCGCGGGTGCGCTCGTCACTGTGCAGGGCGAGCAGCACGGGCAGCCCGGCGCCCTCGGCGGCGGTCAGTCCGGCCTGCCGGCAGGCCTGGTCGATCGCGTCGAGCACGGCCCTGGCCAGCGGGAAGGTGCCGGCCGGTGGCACGGTGTCGGGGAACAGCGCGGCCCGGGTGGTGCGGCGGGCGCTCACGTCGAAGCGGGTGACGGGGCCGAACAGGGCCTTGCCGTGGGTGGCGGCCTCGGTCAGCGCGGCGAGCCCGCGCCCGGCGGCGCTGAGCACCCCGACGCCGGTGAGTACCGGGTGCCCGGCCGCCCGGCCCGGTGGGCCTGTGCCCGTGCCGGCGGGGATCACGGCCGTGCGCCCACACGGTCGGCGAGGACGGCCTCGCGCAGCAGCTCGGTGGCGTCGTCGACGGTGCGCACCGCGCCGAAGCGCTCGTCGTCCAGGTCCAGAAGGAGCTCGTAGCGTTGCTCGAACTCGGCGACGAGCCAGGTGAGTTCGAGCGAGCCGAGTTCCTCGGGCACGGTGTCGACGGCGCGCTGCCCGAACGCCGCCAGCATGGCCAGGACCTCGGCCCGGTCCGGCAGGGCGTCGGGGAGCGGGGAGCCGGTCACGCGGCGCTGCCGGAGGTGACGGAGGCGGCGGAGGTGGCGGCGAGGGCGTCGATCCGGCGGGCGACGTCGGCGGTGAACTCGTCCAGTGTCATCAGCGCGGTGGTCTCCATCTCGTCGAGGTCGAACTTGATCCCGAACTCGTCCTCGACCTGCACCGAGAGGTCGGCCAGCGCGAGCGACTCGAGGTCCAGCCCGGCCGGGCCGAGGTCGGTGTCCCCGGTGACCTCGGAGACGTCGTACTGCATCTCGGCGAGTGCCGCCAGGACGAAGGCGCGGATGCGGTCCTGCATGGTGGTGGGCTCCTTGTCGGGTGGTGCGTGTCGGGGTGGTGGTGCGGGCGGACCGGGGTGAGTCCGTGCCGTGGTGGCCGTGGTGGCCGCGGTCAGCCGGCGGCGGTCGCGCGCAGGGCGGCCGGGTCGCGCAGCAGCTTTCCGGTGGCGGTCCGGGGAAGCCGGTCCAGTCGGGCGAGCCGACGCGGCCGCTTGTAGGCGGCCAGGCGGCGGGCCAGCCCGTCCTGGACGGAGGCGAGGTCGGCCTCGGACTCGGTGGCCAGGTAGGCCTCGATCGCGCCGCCGTCGAAGACCACCACGGCCTCGCGGACCTCCGGCAGCGCGGTGAGCGTCTGCTCGACCTCGGTGAGGTCGACCTTCAGGCCGCCGATCGAGACCTGGGAGTCCAGTCGGCCCAGGACGGTGACCAGGCCGTCGGCCTCCAGCCCGGCCGCGTCCCGGGTGTGCAGCCAGCCGTCCGACCAACGGGTCGGATCGTCCGGCCCGGGGTACGGGGAGGAGGCCGCGCCGATCTGCAACTCGCCTTTCACCAGGCGGAGTTCCATGCCGTGCACGGGCTGTTTGGCGGGGTGGAGCGTACCGGAGAGGTCGGTGGCGATCACCCCGGTCTCGGTCATGCCGTACATGGTGCCGAGCGGGACGCCGTAGCGCTCGGTGAACAGCGCGGGCAGTCCCGGGCGGACGAGTTCGCCCGCCACGACCATCCGCCGCAGCCGGGGCAGCGGCGGGGGAGCGACCGCCCCCGCCAGCAGTTCGGCGTGGAAGGGCACCCCGATCACGGTGGTCGGCCGGTCGCTCGCGGCGACCTCGGCGAGGATGCCCGCCGCCGTCATCCGCTCCGGCACGGTGAGCGCGATCCGGGCGTGCAGGCTGTTGAGCAGCCCGCCGACCAGACCGAGCACGTGCACCACCGAGGAGAGCAGGACGACCCGCTCGCCCTCGCCGGGAAACTCCACGAGCCTGCGGTAGCAGTCGAGTTCGCGCAGCAGGTCGGCCGCGGTGCGGGCGATGACCTTGGCCGGACCGGTGGATCCGGAGCTGAGCTGGATCAGTGCGTGTCCGGTGTGGGCCGGGCGTCCGTCCGCCAACGGGACGGCCACCGGATCGACTTCGGAGAAGCCGCGCAGGGCCGCCGCGGACCGATGGGCGGAGCCTACCAGCACCTGCGGGGCCAGCCGCGCCACCGCCGCGTCGACCTCGTGGTCGGTCAACCGGTGGTCGAGCAGGGCGACTTGGGCGCCGAGGCGCCAGCATGCCAGCAGCACCGCGACGAACGCCACCGAGGGCGGCAGCCGCAGTGCCGCCGTCCCGCCGGGGCCTAGCCCGGCGGCCGTCAGCCGGTCGCACTGCTCCTCGACCAGGGCGCGCAGGGCGTCCCGGTCGAGCGGTGCGCCGAGGTGCAGGCACTCCTCACCGCCGGGGCCGGCCAGCAGCAGCCGGTCGACCCAGGAGTCCGGGGCGTCGGAGTGCGGCAGGAGGGCAGCCGGAGGTACGGAGGGGGAAAAGCCGGTCAACGCGGCTCCACACGAGTGAGGGGATTTGACATGACCGTCGCTGACAAGCCCGAACGGCCGATTCCGTGGCCAGACCTTGGCACAGACGTTTGGTCAAATCAAGGTCTATACCAATGCGGTTGTTGCTCCTACGCTGCCCAGCCGGGAGATGTCCGGACGCCACACGCCGTGCCCGTGCCCTGCCGGTCGGCGCCCGGCCCTCCGGCCCCCGCGCGGCCGTTGAACCGCGCCGCACCCGCACCGCGTTCTCCCACCAGGAGGTCCGACAGATGACCGAGCAGAACCGAGGATTCCCGGGCTGGGACTGGGACGACCCGGACGGGCTGGCACCGCGCCTGGACGCCTTCAGCGCGCAGGTCGCCACCTGCGACACGCTCGAAGCGCGCCCGGGCGCCCTGCCGCACACCCGCGCGGAACTCCGCGAACTCGGCATCACCGGAATCGAGTTCGCCGCCTTCAGGACCGCCCACCCGGAGGGCCTCGGCACCGACCTCGCCACCCTGCGCAGCCCCGGCACCGCCACCGAACCCGGCACCCTCTACCGGGTCGACGGAGACCGCTGGTTCACCCAGCTCGACATCGCCGAACCACTGCCCCTCGCCGACGCCAGCGTCGACTGGGTGTACGCCGAGCACCTGATCGAGCACGTCACCATGCCCGTCGCCGTCGGCTGGCTGCGCGAGGCCCGCCGGGTGCTGCGGCCCGGCGGCGTCCTGCGTCTGACCACCCCCGACCTCGCCCGCTACCTGGTCGGCTACGCCACCGGCGACGGTTTCCTCGCCAGGCACCGGCGCCGGCTGACCACCCTCGGCTTCGGCCCGCCGATGCCCGCGCGCCCCGCCTTCCTGGTCAACCAGATCTTCCGCCACTTCGGACACCAGTGGATCTACGATGTGGACGAACTGCGGCACGTCCTCACCCAGGCCGGCTTCGACCCCGACCGGATCCGCCCGTGCGCCTACCGGCAGGGCACCCGTCCGGACGTCGCCGACCTCGACACGGCCTTCCGCACCGACGAGACCGTCTACGTCGAGGCGGACCGCTGAGCCCGTCGCCTGATCCGCCGCCGAGCCCTGCGCACCGAACGGACCCGCCCATGCCCCTGCACCCCCAGGCCGAGGCGCTGCGCGCCCGGCGCGCGAGCAGCGGTGCCCCACCGCTCTACACCCTGACCCTCGCCGAGGCCCGGGCCGCCGACCTTGCGGACATCCGCGCGGCGGCCGGCGCGCCCGAGCCGGTCGCCGCCGTCGAGGAGCACCGCATCCCCGGCCCCGGCGGAGAACTCGCGCTACGGCTCTACCGCCCCGAGCCGCCCGGCCGCCGACTGCCCGCCCTGCTCTACCTGTTCGGCGGCGGCTGGACGCTCGGCTCGCCCGACACCAGCGACGCGATCTGTCGTCGGCTCACCAATGCCGCCGGCTGCGTCACCGCCTCCGTCGGCTACCGGCTCGCCCCGGAGCACCCGTTCCCCGCGGCGCTGCACGACTGCCGCGCCGCACTGCTGCAACTCGTCGAACGCGCCGCGGAGTTCGGCATCGACCCGGGCCGGCTCGCGGTCGGCGGCGACAGCGCCGGCGGCAACCTCACCGCCGCGCTCACCCTCCTGCTGCGCGCCGACGGCGGCCCCGCCCTGCGCCACCAGCTGCTGGTCTACCCCAACACCGACCACGGCGCCGACACCCCGTCGCTGCGCGAGAACGACGACCCGGCGCTGTTCAACCGCCGTTCGGTGGCCTGGTACTGGGGCCACTACCTGGCCGACGAGGGCGAGGGCGCCAGCCCGTACGCCTCCCCGCTGCGCGCCGCCACCCTGGCCGGCCTGCCGCCCGCGACCGTCCTGACCGCCGAGTACGACCCGCTGAGGGACGAGGGCGAGCAGTACGCCGAGGCGCTGCGCGCCGCCGGGGTCCCGGTGGAACTGCGCCGCTACCGGGGCATGCCGCACGGCTTCTTCGCCATGACCGGCACCCTGGACGCCGCCGCCGAGGCCCAGGACTTCGCGGCCGACCGGCTCCGGGCGGCGCTGTGGTGAAGCCCGCCCCGGACGACCTGCACGCCTCACCGGCCGATCCGCTGCCGGACGCCGTGTTCTGAAGGCGCGGAACGCCGCCGAGGGGCCCGGCTCGTCGCGAGCCGGGCCCCTCGGCGGTCCGTCAGCGCACCCGGGTGGAGAACAGCCGGGCCGACCAGTACACCGCCAGGACGGTCATCAGCACGACCACCAGCAGCCCCTGCCACACCACGCTGTCCCCGGCGTGGCCGGAGAACAGTGCGCGCATGCCCTCCACGGCCCAGTAGAAGGGGTTCCACCTGGCCGCCTGCTGCAGCCACTGCGGCGCCAGGGTGAGCGGCAGCAGCACCCCCGACAGCAGCGCGATCGGCTGCGCGATGGTGTTGACCACCGGCGACATCGCCGCGTCGGTCGGCACCATCAGCGCGATGCCGAAGGAGATCGCCGAGGTCATCAGCGCCAGCAGGCCCAGCAGCAGGTAGGCGAGCAGCAGGTTCAGCGGGCTCACCCGCAGCCCGAACGGCAGCGCGATCAGGGTGATCAGGACGGCCTGCACCAGCAGCGCCACCATCTCCCGCATCGCCCGCCCGAGCAGCAGCGCGAGGCGGCTCACCGGGGTCACCCGGGAGCGCTCGATGATGCCGGCCTTGAGCTCGCCGAGCAGGCTGAAGCCGGTGAACAGCCCGCCGAAGATGCACAGCACCGCCAACAGGCCCGGCACGTACACCTGGTAGGCGTCGGCGTAGCTGTTCGCGCCCTGCGGGGCGAGCACCTTCTTCAGCAGCGGGGCGAACAACAGGAGGTAGAACACGGGCTGGATGATGCCGACGGCGATCCAGACCGGGGTGCGGATCATGAGCAGCAGCTGGCGCTGGAAGACCAGCCAGGTGTCGCGGGCGAGCTTCACGGTCTCCCCAGGGGGTTGTGCGGGGTCGGGGTCAGGACTGCCGCAGCGAGCGGCCGGTGCGGGCCAGGAACACGTCGTCCAGGCTGGGTCGTTGGAGCTGTACGGTGCCGGGCCTCAGGCCGGCCGCGTCCAGGGCGCGCAGCAGCTGCGGGATGGCGGCGGCGCCGTCCTCCAGGTACAGCCGTAGGCCCTCGTCGCCGTTCAGCTCCAGCCGGTGCAGGTACGGCTGGGGGCGCAGCACCTCGGCCGCGCGCTCGAGGGCGGCCGCCCCGGCGTCCAGCCCGACCAGCACGACGTCGCCGGAGATCTCGCGCTTGAGCGCCTCGGGGGCGCCCTCGGTCACCACCTGGCCGTGGTCGACGATCGCGACCCGGTCGCAGAGCGCGTCGGCCTCGTCCAGGTAGTGGGTGGTGACGACCACCGTCATGCCCTCGGTGCGCAGTCGGCGGATCTCCTCCCAGACGTACGCCCGGCTCGCCGGGTCCAGGCCGACCGTGGGCTCGTCCAGGAACAGCACCCGCGGCTGGTGGATCACCCCGAGCGCGATGTCCACCCGGCGGCGCTGGCCGCCGGAGTAGCCGGCGCACGGGCGGTCGCCGAACTCGGTGAGGTCGAAGGCCTTGAGCGCGTCCGCGGCGGCCCGGACGGCCCGCGCCTTGGCCGCGCCGTACATCCGGGCCTGGAGCACCAGCTCCTCGCGGGCGCTGACGTTGTCGGTGGTGCCGCCGCCCTGGGCGACGTAGCCGATCCGGCGGCGGACCCCGGCGGGGTCGGTGAACAGGTCCGCCCCGGCGATGGTGGCCCGTCCGCCGTCCGGGCGGATCAGGGTGGCCAGCATGCGCAGGGTGGTGGTCTTCCCGGCGCCGTTGGGGCCGAGGAAGCCGTAGATCTCGCCGGCGGCGACCGACAGGTCGATGCCGCGGACGGCGTCGACGGTAGGGTTCTCGCCGCTGCGGCGGGGGGTCTTCTTGCGGTAGGACTTGCGCAGTCCCGTGGTCTCGATCAACCGGAACTCCCGTGCGGGGATGGGCTGCCACGGCGCCCGGGAAGGCGGGGCTCGGCACCTGCGGAGGGCGGTGCTGCTGCGACACCCTAGGGTCAACCCCGCCCCGGAAACAATGGCCTAGACCAATGGACGTGCGAACTCCCGGTCTGCTAGAGGCCGTCGGCGGGCCCCGCTCAGCCGAGCGCCTCCAGCCGGTTTGCCGCGGCCGCCGCACCGCCCCCGGCCAGCAGTTCCCCACCGACCTGAACCGCCCGCTCCCGGTGGTCCGTCGAATCGAGTACGGCCCGCAGCGCGTCCGCCAGCCGCTCCGGCGTGACGCGCGCGAACGGCACCCGCAGCCCGGCGCCCGCCGCCGCCACCTGGGCGGCGACGACCGGCTGGTCGTGCCGGATCGGCGCGGTGACCAGCGGCAGGCCGTGCGCCAGCGCCTCGCCGACGGTGTTCATGCCACCGTGGCAGAGCACCGCGTCCAACTCGCCGCGCGCCATCAGCTCCAGCACCGGCGCCCGGTCCACCGCCACGGCGCGGGAGGGGAGTTCGGGCAGCAGCTCGCGCGGCGCGGCGAACACCGGCTGAACGTCGCCACCGCACAGCTCCAGCGCCCGGACGGACCGGGCCAGGAAGTCCGCGCCCAGCCCGCCGGCCAGCGTGCCCATGGTGACCAGCACCCGCTGCCGGCCGGGCAGCAGCCGCTCCCACGGGAAGTCCGGATCGTGCGGCCGCGCCGACAGCACCGGCCCGACCAGCGCCTGCTCCGGCGTCGGGGCCGCGCCGGTCAGCGCCGGTCCGGTGGTCGCCAGCACCAGGGTGGGGGAGAAACGCGGGTCCCGGTACTCCTCGGCGGGCAGTGCGGCGCGCTCCCACAGCCCGCGCAACAGCCCGGTCATCCAGGCCTCGACCTGCGGCAAGGCCCGGTAGGGGCGGCCCAGTTCCATCGCCCCGGGCGCGAACGACGCCCACGGCAGGCCGTGCCGGTGGGCGACCAGCGCGCCGGCCGGGGTGTGCTGGTCGACCAGCAGGACGTCCGGCCGCCACTCCCGCACGATCGCGTCCAGCGGCCTCGCGGTGAACCGCGCGTACGGGACGATGAAGCCCTCCCAGAGCGAGCGCAGCGCGGCGAGCCCGTGTCCGCCCTGGGCCCGGAACGCCCGGGTCCCGGTGCCGAAGACCAGGGCCCGCGGGCCGAGCAGTGGGCGCAGCGCCGACTCGGTGCCGGTCCAGGCGACCTGGTGGCCGCGCGCGGTCAGCTCGGCGGCGATGCCCGCGGCCGGGTTGACGTGGCCGGTCAACGGCGGCACCACCAGCAGGAACCGGGTCATCGGGCGCACTCCTCGGGGATCAGTCGCTGCACGTCGCCGACGGTCAGGGCCTCCAGGGCGGCCAGGTCCAGTCCGGCGCGCAGGGCGGCCAGGTCGGCCGCCGGGCCGAAGCGCCCGCGCAGCCGATCGGCGAGTTCGGCGAGTTCGCCCTCGTCCAGCAGCAGGTCGCCGTCCAGTCGGGCGTCCGGCGTGACCTGCCGAGTCCAGCCGGGCGGCGCGCCGGCCACCTCGACCAGCAGGGACACCAGCGCCGGACTCAACGGGCTTGCGGGGGTGGACGGTTCAGGATTCGACATGAGAGATCTCCCACCTGCTCGACGGCACGGGGATGAACGCGGCCGTACCGGAGCGCAGTTGGCGGCTTCCGGGGAACGGCGGCGACGGAGAAGGGCCCGAGATCACTTGTGCGACCCGGCGGGCGTCGGAATACTAGCCCGCGTGACCGCACTGGAGGCAGTGGCCGTTCACCTCCCCCCACACGCCGTGCCCATCGAGGCGGTGGGCGAGCGCATCGGCCTGACCCCACGTCAACTCCGTCTCTTCCGCCGCTTCCACGGCCTGGACCAGCTGCGACTGGACCCGGCCGGGACGCTGCCCGACCTGCTCGAAGCCGCCCTGGACAACCTTCCGGAGCTGCGCGGACGCGAACACGACATCCGCTTCGTGATCCACGCCCGCAGCATGCCGGTGGCGGTGCCCCACCCGCTCAACCCGCTGCACGACCTGCTCGACGCCCGTGGACTGGCGCATGCCAACGCCTTCACGGTGACCCACCACGCCTGCGCGGTGGGCCTGCTGGCCATCGACCTGGCCGGCCGGCTGCTCGCGGGCGACCCCGACCCGGCGGCGCTCGCGCTGGTGCTGACCGGCGAGAAGACCTTCACCAGGGACGCCCAGGTGGTGCCCGAGACGGGCATCTTCGCCGAGGGCGCGGCCGCCTGCCTGGTCAGCGCCGGCGGCGGGCGTCACCGGGTGCTGTCCTTCGTGGTGCGCCAGCGCCCGGAGTTCGACGGCCGGCTGGCCGAGGACCCGGACCTGCTCGCCCGCTACCAGCGCGAGTACCCGAACGTGATGGTGGAGGCGATCGAGGCCGCCCTGGAGGAGGCCGGTCTGGACCTCTCCGACCTGGCCGCGATCCTCCCGCACAACGTCAACCAGGCGTCCTGGCGGATGATCGCGCGCCGGATCGGCTACCCGGTCGAGAAAGTCGTGCTGGACAACGTGCGGTCGGTGGGGCACAGTTTCGCCTCGGACGGCCTCATCAATCTCCACACCGCCACCACGCGGGGGCTGCTCCGCCGCGGCGACCACTACCTGATCGCCGCCGCCGGTGTCGGGGCCACCTTCTCCGCGATGGCGATGCGGTACTGACGGACCGCCGATTCCACCGGGAACCGCCGTCCGCACGCTGACGCCGCACCCCCGGACCACCCCTCCAGGCCACCTCAGAACCCCGGCGCACCCGCAAGCCCCGGGGCACACATCCCACGAACGACGGGACGGGACACCCATGTCAGAAGCCGCGGCCCAGACCGCCACCGACCCCGAACTGCGCGAGCGCGTCCTGCACGGCATCGGCGAGCTCCTGCCGCGCGTCCTCAAGCGCGAACTGCCCGAGATCCCGCAGGACGCCTGCCTCTTCGACGACCTCGGCCTCACCTCGGCCGGCACCATCGAGCTCATCCTGGAGCTGGAGGAGTCGCTCGACATCCAGGTGGACGTCGAGCAGATCACTGAGGACGACCTGCGGTCGGTCACCAGGCTGGCCGACTACGTCGCCGGGCACGTCATCCCCGAGGACTGACCGGGTGGCCCCCGGCCCCACCGGCCTGCGGATCACCCGGGCGCTGGCCCGCAGCTTCGACGGCCGCTCGGAGACCTCGCTCGACCCGGACCTGCGGGTCTTCGTCTCCGACCTCGTCCGCCCGTACGGCCTGCCGCTGCGTGAGGACCTGCTGGGCGCGGGCGTCGGCCACTCCTACGAGGAACTGGCCGCGGGCCCGCTGCGCGAGGCGCTCGCCGAGGACGAGCCGGCGGACCTGCTGATCCTGGCCTTCGACACGCCGGACGTCCGGCCCGGAGCACCGTCCTCGCTGGCGCTCAGCCGGTCCGTGCCGGGTGGTCCGCTCGCCTTCGCGGTCTGCGACCAGGGCGGCGCGGCGGCCTTCACCGCGCTGCGGCTGGCCGCCGGCCACCAGCGCACCGGCGCCTGCCGCCGGGCCGTGGTGGTGCTCGCCGAGCAGAGCGCGCTGCACTACGAACCGCCCGCGCCGGTGCCGTTTCCGGAGCGGCACGCGGTGGTGGTGCTGGTCTGCGAGGAGGCTCCGGGCGAGGGCCTGGCCGTCCGGCAGACCCGGGGCGTGGCCGCACCGGCGGAGACCGTCCGGGCGGAGGCCGAGCAACTGGGCCCCGGGGTGGCGCTGCTGCTCGGCCCCGGCTTCGGCGGCCCCAGTGGCTCCAGCGGTTCCAGCTCCGGCGGCTCCGGCTCCGGCTCCGGCGGTTCCGGCGCGGAGGAACCCCCGTCGGCCCAGCCGTTCACCGGGCTCTGGGCAGAGCTCGCCGAGCACCTGCCGCAGTGGCGGGCGGAGGGCCGGCCCGCCCTGCTGGCCGGGTACGACCGGCGGCTCGATGTGCTCAGTACGCTGGTCCTGCCGTGACGGCGACCGACCTCTGGTTGATCAATGCGCGTCAACCGGAGGCCATAGCAGCGGAGTTGGGGCAACTGCTCGACCCGGACGAACGGGCCCGGGCGGCGCGGATGGGCCCGGGCCCGGGCGACCGCTTCACCGTGGTGCGCGGAGCCGTCCGGCAGGTGGTCGCCGCCCGGCTCGGCGTGCGCCCGGCCGAACTGGTCTGGGAGTACGGGCCGCACGGCAAGCCCGAGGCCGCCGAGGCCGGTGGGCTACGGGTCAGCTGGTCGGCCTCGGGCGCGCTCGCGGTGCTGGCCCTCGCCGAGGGTCGGGCGGTCGGCGTCGACGTCGAACGGCTCCACCACCCGCGCACGGCCGAGCGGATGGCCGCGCGCTGGTTCCCGTTCGAGGAGGCGCGGTTCGTCGCCGAGCCCCTCGAACCGGCCGAGCGGGCGGCGCGGTTCACCGCGCTGTGGTGCCGCCGCGAGGCCTGCGTGAAGGCGTACGGCGGGCGGCTCGCGCAGTCCTTCGGCGTGCCCGTGGCCGGCCCTTCGCCGGTACTGGTGGCCGACCCGGGCGGGCTCGGCGCCGGCCCGTCCCTGCTCTGCGACGTTCCCGTCGCGGAGCCGTTCCGGGCTGCCGTCGCGGCCCTCGGGGAATCGCCGATGCGAGTCAACGTTCGTGAGTGGAAGGTAAATTGACGTGACACCGGAGCCGCCGCTCTCGGCGACGCGATGGACGGTGACCCGGCTGACCGCCGCCGACCCGTCGTTCGGTCCGGCCGAGGCCCACCACGCCGTGGTCGCCAGGCTCTCCGCGCTCACCTGAAGGGATGATCACGGCAGCCCGTGGGCTGCTCACCCCCACGGGGCGTCATGATCGTCCGCCGCCCCCCACGGAACGCCCTCCCAGGAGCAGGCGGAGGTCGCCCCCGAGGTGAGCCCCCACGGGCTCGGCACCTCCTCCTCGTCGCCGTCCTGCACCGGCAGCCGGTCGATCACCGCGGCCAGCGCCGGCGGCAGCTGCGGCGCCAGCCCCCGGTGCACCCGGGAGAGGATGTCCCGCCGCACGTCGTCCGGCAGCAGCGGCCGGTTCATCCGCAACACCCTCGGCCCGGGCGGCCGTTCGGCCGTCGCCAGCTGGTCCGACCAGGCCCGCCAGTAGTCGGCGTCGTCGGTCTCGCCGAGCATCAGGTGGTGCAGGTGCAGGCAGTACGCGGCCGTCCCGCTGCCCGAGCCGGCCGCGAAGCGCCACCAGAACTCGGCGCCCTCCTCCTTGCCCGTGGCGTACAGCAGCGCGCCGAACACCTCGGCCCCCTCCGGCTCGATCCGGCGCGCGTTCACCAGCAGGTCGAGGCCGCGCGAGGCGTCGGGCGCGCCCAGCACGAGGGCCACCACCAGGCCGAGTTCGAAGGCGGCCTGCTCGTGCTCCGACGGCAGGTGGACGGGCGCGGCCGTGAGCCGGGCCCGGCGTACGGTGGCGATCCGTTCCGCATGGGCGCGTTCGGGCCGCGGGACGCGGAACACCGTGCGGACGCCGTCGGCCGGATCCGCTCCGGCCGGGGCCCCCTCCTCGGGTCTCGCCGTCACAGTTCGCCACCACCGTCCGGGAGTTCGCCCACTCCGAGCCGGCGGGCCAGTCGCTCCCGGGCGTGCCGGAGGTTGGAGTGCACGGTCGCCACCGGCCGCCCCAGGTACGCCGCGATCACCTTGACGTGCAGGCCGAGCAGGTACCGCAGGATCACCACGTCCCGCTGCCGGTCCGGCAGTTCGAGGATCGCCGCGTACAGCCGCACCTCGTCCGCCTCGCTGCGCAGCAGCCCCTTCGCGACCTGCTTGAAGGCGCCGATCACCGCGGCGAAGGTGACCGCCTCCACCTCGACCGGCTCCTCGACGGCCACCCAGTCCGAGACGTGCCGGTTGGCCAACCGCCAGGCGTACGCGGCCGGTTCCTCGAACCGCAGCACCTGTGGCCAGCAGCGGGCCAGGTCGGACTTCACCGCCGCGACCACCAGGGCCGCGTCGGCCCGGTTGCCTATGCGGGTCATGGCGAGGGCGCGCCAGGCCGGTTCGTGTGTCTCGCAGAAGGCCACGTACGGCAGGCCCAGGCGGAGTTCGGCCTCGGAGCGGGTACCGGTGTCGGCGGTGGCCGTCGGTTCCGCCTCGGTTCCGCGGAGGTACGACACGGCCGTTGCGCCCCCGTGCCCGCGCTCCGGGGCACCCCTGTCGATCGTCATCGAGCCTGCTTTCCGTGGCCGTCGGCTGCTCGCCCGGGCCACCCGAGGGTCGGGCTGTCTGCGCCCATCCTCATTCCATCAGGCCCGTCACTCCAGGATGCAATCCGAATACAGATTGTCATCTCATGGGAGTCGGTGATTGGTTGAAACACTCGAGGACGGCCGGAACATGACGGTCCGCGCCTATCGTGGGCGGCGGGGACCGGCCGGAAACGGAAGCGGAAGAGGAACCGGAGGGAGAACACGATGGGCCTCTACGACGGGGTGGACCTGCGGCTCAACGTCCCGCACTCGGCCCGGATGTACGACTACTTCCTCGGCGGGTTCACCAACTTCGCCGCGGACCGCGAGGCCGCCGGCCACGCCCTCGCCGTCGCGCCCTGGCTGCGCGCCGCGGCCCGGGTCAACCGGGCCTTCATGCAGCGCTCGACCCGGGCGCTCGCCGAGGCCGGCTTCGACCAGTTCCTCGACATCGGCACCGGCATCCCCACCTCACCCAACCTGCACGAGGTCGCCCAGAGCGTCCGGCCCGACGCCCGGGTGGTCTACGCCGACAACGACCCCATCGTGCTCTCGCACGCCCAGGCCCTGCTCACCGGCACCCCCGAGGGGCGCACCGCCTACGTGGAGGCCGATGCCACCGACCCGGCGCGGCTGCTCGCCGCCCCTGGCCTGCGGGAGACCCTCGACCTGTCCCGCCCGGTCGCGCTCTCCCTGAACGCCCTGCTCCACTTCGTCCCCGACAGCCACGGCGCGTACGGGCTGGTCGAGCACCTCAAGTCCGCCCTCGCCCCCGGCAGCGCCCTGGTGGTGACCCACGTCAGCCCGGAGTTCGCGCCCGCGGACATCGCCACGCTGACCAGGATCTACGAGGCCGCCGGCACCGCGGCCCAGGCCCGCGTCCGGCCGGAGATCGCCCGCTTCTTCGACGGCTGGACCCTCCTCGATCCGGGGCTCGTGCCCATCGCCGAGTGGCGGCCGGCGCCCGGCGAGGTTCCCGGCGCTGCCTCGGAGGTCTCGCTGTACGCGGGGGTGGCCGTCCGGCCGTGAAATCCCGGGCCAATTCGCGTTGCTGACGAACCATCGGCACCCGAACCGCGTCCCTCCGACCGAGAAGGCGGCTCACGCCGCGCCAATCGATCGGAGGAGGAGCATGCACCCGCAGCCTTCGCAGGCCCGTCACAGCCGCCGCGCCGTCCTCGGCCTCGGCCTGGGTCTTGGCCTGGGAGCGGCCGTCGCCGTCGCCGCGACCGGCGGACCGGCCCTCGCGGCCACGGCGACCGGCCCGGCCGTCGACCGCGCCGCCGATCCGGGACTCCACCAGGCCCTCGCCGCCCTCGAACGGGAGCATTCCGGCCGCCTCGGCGTCTACGGCCGCAACCTGGCCACCGGCCGCACCGTCCGCTACCGCGCCGACGAGCTGTTCCCGATCTGCTCGGTCTTCAAGACCGTCGCCGTCGCCGCCGTCCTGCGGGACCTCGACCGCGACGGCGAGTTCCTCGCCAAGCGGATCCGGTACACCACCGCCGACCTCGTGCGGTCCGGCGGCGGGCTCATCACGGTCAAGGACGAGAACCTGGCGAACGGCATGACCGTCGCCGAGCTGTGCGCCGCCACCATCGAGTACAGCGACAACACCGCGGCCAACCTGCTGCTGCGCGAACTCGGCGGACCGACCGCCGTCACCGACTTCGCCCGCTCGATCGGCGACCGGGTCACCCGCCTGGACCGCTGGGAGCCGGAGCTCAACAGCGCCGAGCCCGACCGCCGCACCGACATCACCACCCCGCGGGCCATCGCCGCCACCTACGGCCGGCTCGCGCTCGGCGACGCCCTGCCGCCGGCCAAGCGGGAGCGGATCACCGCCTGGCTGCTGGGCAACACCACCAGCGTCCGCCGCTTCCGCGCGGGCCTCCCGGCGGACTGGGCCCTCGGCGACAAGACCGGCACCGGCGAGTACGGCACCACCAACGACGTCGGCATCGCCTGGACCCCGGCGGGCGCCCCCGTCCTGCTCGCCGTGCTCACCACCAAGCCCGCGGACCAGGCGGCACCGATGGACGAGCCGCTGGTCGCCCGGACGGCCACGCTGCTCGCGGGCGCGCTCGGCTGACCGAGCGCTCCTGCCACGGCCTGTCCCGGCGGCCGGAACAGTCGTCCCCGTCACGCCTCCCACCCGGTTCACGCACCGCACGGTGCTCATGCCACTGATGCCCGTCACCCCGTTCGTCCCACCAGTGCGACCCCGTCCCGCCGGGCCCAGACTGGTGAGGGACGATGCTGCCCCGCCAGGCAGGGAGAGGCATGCTGCTAGGGCTCACCACCGCGCTGGTCGCGACCGTCTGCTTCGGCTTCGGGGCGGTCTTCCAGGCGCGCGGGGCGCGGTCCGCCCCGCGCGCCGACCGGGTGCGGGCGGGCCTGCTGGCCGCGCTGGCGCGGTCCTGGCAGTTCGTCCTCGGCACACTGCTGGACATCGTCGGCTTCGTGCTGAGCGTCGTCGCCCTGCGCACCCTGCCGCTCTTCCTCGTCCAGGCCGTCACCAACTCCGGTCTGGCCGTCACCGCCGTGGCCGCCGTCTGGCTGCTCGGCGCGCGGCTGCGCCGGAGCGACATCGCGGCCATCGTCGCCGTGGTCGTCGGCCTGACCCTGCTGGCGCTCGGCTCCGGCCGGGAGGGCCGCGACCACGCCGCGCCCGCGTTCCACTGGGCGCTGCTCGCCACCACCGCCGCCATGGTGCTCGCCACCCTGGTCCTGGTGCGCCGGCAGGGCAACGCGGCCGCGGCCGGCCTGGGGCTGCTCGCCGGGGTCGGCTTCGGGGTGACCAGCCTGGCGGTGCGGGTCCTGGACGTCTCCGGTCCGCTTGCCGTCCTCACCGACCCGGCCGCCTACGCCCTCGTCGTCGGCGGCCTCGGCGGCTACCTCGCCTACGCCCTGGCCCTGCAGCGCGGCACCGTGACGGCCGCGACCGCCGCCGGGACGGTCACCGAGACCTTCGGACCGGCACTGGTCGGGGTGACGGCGCTCGGCGACGCCGCGCGCCCCGGCTTCGAGTGGTGCGCGCTGACGGGCTTCGCGGTGGCGGTGGGCGGCACCATCGTGCTCTCCCGCTTCGGTGAGCTGGAGGGCGAGTCCGCCGAGCTGTCCGCCCGGCACCGGGGCACCGAGCCCGCCGTCCCGCCCCGGTAGCCCGGACGGCACCGCCATGCGAAGGTGACTTGCCGGACAAAACGGACGGCGACACGGCCACAGAGCGGCAGGTGCCCGATGGCGGAGGAGTCCCACTCCCGACCCCGGCGGTCGGCCCCGAAGGGCCACACGGACCCGACGGACCCGACCGACCGCCCCGTCGCGCTGATCACCGGCGCTTCCTCCGGCATCGGCCGCGCCACCGCCACCCGCCTGGCCGACACCGGCTGGCACACCCTGCTCTCCGGCACCGACCGCCACCGGCTCGACGAACTCGCCGAGCGCACCGGCGGCCGCGCCCTGCCCGAGGACCTGAGCAAACCGGACGGCCCGGCTCGCCTCGCCGAGGCCGCCCTGGCCGAGACCGGCCGGGTGGACGCCCTGATCGCGAGCGCCGGCCTGGGCTGGCGCGGCCCCTACGCCCGGACGCCCGCCGACACCCTGGACCGGATGATCGAGGTCAACCTCGCCGCCCCGCTGCGCCTGGTCCGCCTCCTGCTGCCCGGGATGCTGGAGCGCCGCCACGGCCGGATCGTGCTGATCGGCTCGATGGCCGGCCAGGTCGGCGTGCGCGACGAGTCGGGGTACGCCGCCACCAAGGGCGGGCTGACGATGTTCGCGGAGAGCCTCTGGTACGAGCTGCGCGGCACCGGGGTGGGGGTGCGCCTGGTCCTGCCCGGGGCGGTCGACACCCCGTTCTTCGACCGGCGCGGCACGCCCTACCAACGCGAGCGGCCCCGCCCGGTCCCGGCGGAGCGGGTCGCGGACGTCGTGGTCGCGACCATCACCACCGAGCGGGACCGGCTCTACGTCCCGCACTGGCTCGGCTTTCCGGCCCGCATCCACGGCGCGGCCCCGGGCGTGTTCCGCCGGATGGCCTCGCGCTTCGGGTGAGCGCCGCCGTCGGGCACCGCCCGGCCACCGTCGCCGCCACGGCCCTCGCCGTCGCCGCCGGGATCGAGTTGCTGCACCTCGCCCCGGCCGCCGTGCGCCTGCCGCCGCTGCGCCGCACCCTCGCCCGCCGCACCGCCGGTTACGGCACCGCGCCCGGCCACGTCGCCCTGACCTTCGACGACGGACCCGACCCGCGCAGCACCCCGTACGTCCTCGACGCGCTGGACGCACTCGGTGCCCGCGCCACCTTCTTCCTGCTCGGCGCGATGCTGGAACGAGCCCCCGCGCTCGGCCGCGAACTGGTGCTGCGCGGCCACGAGGTGGCCGTCCACGGCTGGCACCACCGTCAGCAGTGGTACCCGGCCCCCGCCCGCGACCTGCGCGAACTGCGCCGCGCCACCGAGGCCGTGACCGAACTCTGCGGTGCCCGTCCGCTCTGGTACCGCCCGCCGTACGGGGTCCTGACCGCCGGCCCGGCGCTGGCCGCCCGCCGGCTCGGCCTGCGCAGCGTGCTGTGGACGGCCTGGGGCCGCGACTGGACGGCGCGGGCCACCGGCGAGTCCGTCCACGCGACCGCCCGCCCCGGCCTCACCGCCGGCGCCACCCTCCTGCTGCACGACTCCGACTGCACCTCCGCCCCCGACTCCTGGCGCGCCACCCTCGCCGCCCTCCCCCTGATCGCCGCCCACTGCCGCACCCACCACCTCACCCTCGGCCCCCTGCGCGACCACCGCGTCCCGGCGCCGGGCGGGAGTCGCCGGCCGTGACGGGCGCGCCACCCGCCCGGGCGGCGTCGGCGCGCACCGGACCAGCGGCTACCCCAGCCCGACCCGCCGCAGCGCCGCCCCGAACCCCGCCTGCCAGGCCGCCGGTGTCGCGCCGGCGGACGGCGCGGGCTCGGGGCGGCGGAGGGCGGCGAGGGCGTTGCGGACCACCTCGGCGGGGTGGGCGGTGGCGACGTCGGCGTGGCCGAGTTCCAGCTCGTGCTGGAGGTTGTCGCGCCCGTGCCCCTGCACCACGTCGAGGAGCAGCAGCCGCCGGCCCAGCGCCCTGGCCTCGCTGCAGGTGTCGCCCGAGCTGGTGACCACCAGGTCGGCGGCGGCCATCAGGGCGGGGACGCGGTCGGTGTAGCCGAAGGGGTGCAGCCGGGGCTCCCGGCGCGCGGCGGCCCGCAGCCGGCGCTCCAGCTCCAGGTTGCGCCCGGCCACCGCGAGCACGTGCGGCCCGGCGGCGGCCAGCGAGGCGGCGGTGCGGGCGAGCGGGCCGAGCCCCCAGGAGCCGGACATCAGCAGCACGCACGCGGCGCCCGCAGGCACGCCCAACTCCGTGCGTGCCGCGGCCCGTTCCGGCGGCCGGTAGAACAGCTGGCGCAGCGGCGCCGGGACGACGGCGATGTCGGCGTCCGGCCGGTACCGCCGCACCGCGCACGCGGCGACCTCCGAGGTGACCAGGAACAGGTCCGTCCCCTCCTGCACCCAGAGCCGGTGCGGCGTCACGTCGGTGCAGAACACGAAGTGCCGGAACTCCCGCTCCGGGGCCTGCCGCAGCAGCCGGTTGACGGCTGAGGTCGCGGTGGCGAACACCGAGACCACCAGCTGCGGCCGCTGCGCCGCGATCAGCTCCCGCAGCGCCGGGACCAGTCGGGTGCGGGCCGCCGCGTCGGCGAGCAGGGCGAGCCGGGCACCGGGCCGCAGCGCCGAGAAGTGGAAGGCGTCGTACACCCCGGGCAGGTCGAGCAGCCGGCGGAACACCGCCTCCCCGGCCGCGCCCGAGCGCTGCCCGAGCAGCGCCATGGCGTCGACGGTGCGGGTGGTCCAGCCGCGTTCCCGCAGGGTGTCCGCGCAGGCCTGCGCCATCACGTCGTGGCCCTGCCCGAGCGAGCCGGAGACCAACAGGGCGTGCGGCATCGGGCGGCCCCGTCAGGCGCCGGCGGCCGAGCCGACGGCGGCCCGGTACCAGTCCGCGTACCGCCGCACCCCGTCGGTGAAGTTGGTGTGCGGTGACCAGCCCAGCAGCCGCTTGGCCTGCGCCGAGGAGATCCGCCGCCCCGCGTAGTCGGCCTTGCGCCCGTCGATGTGCTCGATGCTGACGGGCCCCAGCAGGCCGTCCACGGTGTCGGCGATGTCCCGCACCGAGACGGCCGTCGAGCCCTCCAGTGCGAAGGTCTGGTCCTCGGCGGCGGGGGACAGGGCCCGGACGTGGGCGTCGGCGAGGTCCTCGACGTAGACGAAGTTGCGGCTCTGCCGGCCGTCCCCGGCGATGGTGATCGGCCGCCCGGCCAGCGCGGCCTGGACGAACCGGGCGACGACCAGCTCGTCCCGCATCCGGGGGCCGTACGGGATGCCGTAGCGCAGGATGGTGAAGTGCTGCCCGTAGAGCTCGCGGTAGCTGTGCACCAGCATCTCGGCGGCCAGCTTGGTGGCCACGTAGAGATGGCCGCTGTGCTCCAGCTCGATCGGCACGTGTTCGTCCAACTCCTGTTCCCCGCTATCGAGTTGGCCGTCGGCGAGGGCGGCGCCGTAGACCCAGACGGTGCTCGCCAGCACGATCCGGCTCAGGCCGCCGCGCCGGGCGGCCTCCAGGACGGCCTCGGTGCCGTCGATGTTGGTCCGCACCGCGCGGACCGGGTCGGCGGACACCTGCTCGACGTCGGCCATGGCGGCCAGGTGGTAGACCACCTCGCTGCCGGCCAGGGCCGCGGTGAGGGCCTCGAGGTCGAGGACGTCGAGCCGCGCGTGCTCGGCGTCCGGGTTGAGGTACTTGTCGGTGGTGTCCACCGCGAGGACGTCGTGGCCGGCCGCGATCAGGTGGTCCACGACGTGTGAGCCGATGAACCCGCAGCCCCCGGTGACGGCTATCCGCACGATCTTGCTCCCTTCGCTCCGGCTATCCGGCCAGTCGCCGGTACACCGTGGAGACGGCGTCGACCACCTGCTCCGTCTCGTCCTCGGTCATGTCGGAGTGCACCGGCAGGCAGACCTGCCGGGCGCAGACGTCCTCGGCCACCGGCAGCGGCCCGCGCCGGTACGGGGCGAGCACCGGCTGGAGGTGCAGCGGCAGGTCGTAGACCTCGCCGGACAGCCGCACCCCGTGCTCCTCGGCCAGCGCCCGCTTGAACGACGCGCGGTCCACCCCCGACGGCAGCAGCGCCACGTACTTGTAGTAGTTACCGCGGCAGCCGGGCGGTTCGAGCACCGGGTCGAGGCCGTCCAGCCCGGCCAGCGCTGCGTCGTAGCGGCGGGCGACGGCCCGGCGGGTCTCGATGAACTCCTTCAGCCGGCGCAGGTGCACCGTACCGATCGCGGCGTGCGGCTCGCTCATCCGCCAGGAGTAGCCGAGCTCCACGTGGTGGTTGGTGGTGAAGGACCCCTTCCCCTGGTCGCGGTGGATCCGGGCCGAGTCCCGCAGCTCCGGCGACTCGGTGAGGATCATCCCGCCCTCGCCGCTGGTGGTGACCTTGGTCGGGTAGAAGGAGAAGGCCCCGGCCAGGCCGAAGGTGCCGGCGGCGCGGCCGTCGAAGCTGCTGCCGTGGGCGTGCGCGGCGTCCTCGACCAGCGGGATGCCGCGCCGGTCGCAGAGCGCGCGTACGGCGTGGACCTGCGGGCCGACCAGCCCGCCGATGTGCACCAGGACGACGGCGGCGGTGTCCGGGGTGAGCGCCGCCTCCAGGGTCTCGGGGGAGAGCGCGAGGGTGGCCGGGTCGACGTCGGCGAAGACCGGACGGCCGCCCGCGTGCACCACCGCGCCGGCGGTCGCGTAGAAGGTGACGGCGGGGACGACCACGTCGCGGCTCTGGACGTCGATGCCGCGCAGGATCACCTCCAGTGCCGCCGTGCCGCTGCTCACCGCGACGGCGTGCGAGGCGCCGTGCTCGGCGGCGAAGGCCTGCTCGAAGCGCTCGGTCCACGGGCCGAGGGTGAGCGCGCCGGTGGTGAGCATCTCGGTCACCGCTTCGGCGACCGCCGCTCGGTCTCTCTCGTCGAACACGATGCGGGCGGCTGGAACGCCCATGGGGCACCTCCGGCGGCGGGCTGCGAAAGCAGCACCGATCGGGTCGGATCCTCCCGAACCGCACGTCAGCGGACGGGTCAGGCACATCACGCTACTTCGCCCACCGGTCCGCGGCCCGCCGTCGCGGCCCGCACGGGTGACCGAATCTGCTTCCGCCGCAGGTCCGGGCGCTGCTTCCGGTGCGGGGCGTGCGCTCCTCCGTGCGGGGGAGGGCACTACTGCGTCCGCAGTACGCAAACGGCCTGCGCAGGGACGACGACGGAGCAGGGGTCGGCGATCAAGGATTGGTCATGCTGCGGCGGACCGCGTCCACCAGGACGTCCCGGCCGGCCGCGGCACGTTCCGTACCCGAGAACCGCATCCGAAGGAGTCCGCTCTCCCGTGGCCACGTTCCTCTACCGTCTGGGCCGATGGACCTTCGTCCGGCGCCGCCTGGTGACCTTCCTCTGGGTCGCCGTGCTGGCCGCCGTCGGGGTCCTGGCGGCCAAGGCGCCCGCCGCACCCGACGACGGCTTCTCGATGCCCGGCACGGAAGCGCAGAAGGCCTTCGACCTGATGAACGAGCGCTTCCCCGGCGGGCACGCCGACGGGGCCTCGGCGCGCCTGGTGTTCGTCGCCCCCTCCGGCCAGAAGATCACCGCCGCACCCAACCAGCAGGTGGTCGAGCGGACGGTCGACGAGGTCGCCCGCTCCGAGCAGGTCACCGGTGCGGTGAACCCGTTCAAGATGCAGGGCGCCGTCTCCGCGGACGGCACCACCGCATACGCCACGGTCAACTACTCCGCCAAGGCGGGCGAGGTGTCCAAGGGCGCCACCGACGCCCTGGAGCAGGCCGCCCAGCACGGCCGGGACGCCGGGCTCAAGGTCGAGATCGGCGGCAACGCGCTGATGGCCAAGCCCGAGGCGGGCGGCAGCAGCGAGGCGATCGGCATGGCGCTGTCCGCCGTCGTCCTGGTGATCACCTTCGGCTCGCTGGTCGCGGCCGGCCTGCCGCTGCTCACCGCCGTCGTCGGCGTCGGCCTCGGCATGGCGCTGATCGCCGCGCTCGGCAGCACGCTGGGGCTCTCCACCACCACCGGCACGCTCGCCATGATGCTCGGCCTCGCGGTCGGCATCGACTACGCGGTGTTCATCGTCTCCCGCTACCGCGCAGAGCTCTCCGAGGGCCGCACGCCCCAGGAGGCGGCGGGCCGGGCCGTCGGCACCGCCGGGTCCGCGGTGGTCTTCGCCGGCCTCACCGTGGTGATCGCGCTCGCCGGCCTCTCCGTGGTCGGCATCCCGATCCTGGCCAAGATGGGCATGGCCGCCGCCGGTACGGTCGTCATAGCCGTGCTGGTCGCCCTCACCCTGGTCCCCGCGCTGCTCGGCTTCCTCGGTCGCAAGGTGCTGCCCCGCAAGGCCCGCAAGGCCCGCAAGGCCCGCAAGGCCCGCAAGGCCCGCAAGGCCCGTACGGACCAGGGCGAGGCCTCGGGCGGGAAGGAGAACGGCGGTGCCCGCTGGGCCCGCTTCATCCTGCGCCGCCCGCTCGCGGTGCTGCTCGGCGGTGTGATCGGCCTCGGCGTGCTCGCGGCCCCCGCGCTCGACCTCAGGCTCGGCCTGCCGGGCGACGAGTCCAAGCCCACCTCCACCACCCAGCGCCGCGCCTACGACCTGCTCTCCGAGGGCTTCGGCCCCGGCTTCAACGGCCCGCTGACGGTCATGGTGGACGCCAAGGGCGTCGCCGACCCGAAGGCCGCCGCGGCCGAGGTCGCCAAGAAGGTCTCCGGTCTGCCCGGGGTCGTCGCGGTGACGCCGCCGATGTTCAACCCGGCCGGCGACACGGCCCTGCTCAACGCCGTCCCGGCGACCGGCCCGAGCGAGGCCGAGACCAAGGACATCGTGCACGCCATCCGCGGCGACGCGGCCGGCCTCAAGTCGGCCACCGGGGCGACGGTCCTGGTCAGCGGCACCACGGCGATGAACATCGACGTCTCGCAGAAGATGTCCGACGCGCTGGTGCCCTACCTCGCCGTGGTCGTCGGCCTCGCCGTCATCCTGCTGATGGTGGTCTTCCGCTCCGTCCTCGTCCCGCTGAAGGCGGCCCTGGGCTTCCTGCTCTCCGTGGTCGCCGCGCTCGGCGCCGTGGTCGCGGTCTTCCAGTGGGGCTGGCTGGCCGACCTGATCGGCGTGGAGCAGACCGGCCCGGTGATGAGCATGATGCCGATCTTCATGATCGGTGTGGTCTTCGGCCTCGCCATGGACTACGAGGTGTTCCTGGTCACCCGGATCCGCGAGGGCTTCGTCCACGGTGAGGAGCCCGGCGAGGCCATCGTCACCGGCTTCCGGCACAACGCCCGGGTGGTCACCGCCGCCGCGTTCATCATGATCGCCGTCTTCGCCGGCTTCATCGGGATGAGCGAGCCGATGATCAAGATGATGGGCCTGGGCCTCGCCGCGGCCGTCGCCTTCGACGCCTTCATCGTCCGGATGACGGTCGTCCCGGCCGTCCTCGCCCTGCTCGGCCGACGCGCCTGGTGGCTGCCGCGCTGGCTCGACCGGCTGATACCGGACGTGGACGTCGAGGGCAGCAAGCTGGAGACCGCGGCCCCCGAGCCGACCCAGGCCCGGGAGTCGGTCACCGTCTAGGCCGGTACCGTCCGGGCCTGGCCCGGCACCACCGAGGCCAGGCCCGGTCACCACCCCGGGCCTGGCCTCGGTGGTGACCGTCCGGTCCGCCGCCGATCGGCTCGGACACCGGTTCGAACTCCAACCGTTACCGTTGCTGTCGGGGGCCACCGCCCGTGCGGAGGCCCCCTGCCCGGCCCGCCGCCCCCACCGCGGCCGGCGCGGCGCGAACTGGCGTGGCCCGGCGAGGGTGCGGCCAGGGCACCCCGACCCGGAGACCACGACCATGAGTGACACCTGGCAGCGCCTGCGCCGAGACCACCCCCGGCTGCTCGACTTCGCCGGCGGCCTGGCCCTGATCGCGGTCACCGCCCTCGGCGCCACCACGGACCAGAGCGCCGGGCGGTTCGTCAAGGCCGACCCGACGACCTGCGTCCTCGCGCTCATCGCGGCCGTCGCCGTCTTCTTCCACCGCCGCCGGCCGCGCGGCGTGGTCGCCGTCACCCTCTTCTGCACCATGCTGCTCGCCTGGAGCACCCCCCGGCTCACCCCGATGCTGGCCGCCCCGCTGCTGCTCGCGCTCTACTTCCTCGCCGTCCGCAGCGACCGTGCCACCGCCTTCCGCGCCTCCATCCTCACCGCCGTCCTGCTCAGCGGGATCTCCCTGCTGCTCGGCCCCAGCGGCCCGCTCGGCGAACGGATCGGCGTCCTGGCCTGGGCCCTGCTGCCCGGCGCCCTCGGCGACTCCATCCGCAACCGCCGCGCGCACCTCGCCGCCATCGAGGAACGCGCCGAACGCGCCGAGCGGACCCGCGAGGAGGAGGCCCGGCGGCGGGTCGCCGACGAGCGCATCAGGATCGCCCGCGACCTGCACGACGTCGTCGCCCACCACATCGCCCTCGCCAACGCCCAGGCCGGCATCGCCGTCCACCTCATGGACAGCCACCCCGTCCAGGCCCGCGAGGTGCTCAGCCACATCACCGACGCCACCGGCTCGGCCCTCCACGAACTGCGCGCCACCGTCGGCCTGCTGCGCCGCGCCGAGGAGCCCGCCCCGCTCGAACCCGCCCCCGGCCTCGACCGGCTGCCCGAGCTGATCACCACCTTCGAGCGGGCCGGCCTGCCGGTGCGGCTCACCGTCGAGGGCGAGGCCCGCCCGCTGTCGCCCGGCGTCGACCTCACCGCCTTCCGGATCGTCCAGGAGTCGCTGACCAACGTGGCCAAGCACGCCCACGGCGCCGACGCCGAGATCACCCTCGCCTACAGCGGCAGCCGGGTCGCGGTCAGCGTCGCCAACGGCCGCCCGACCGTCACCGGCCGCCCCCGCGCCGTGTCCCCGCCCCGGCAGGCCTCCAGCGGCAGCGGCTTCGGGCTGATCGGCATGCGCGAGCGGGCCGGCGCGGTCGGCGGCCGGCTCAGCGCCGACCGGCGGCCCGGCGGCGGCTTCCTGGTCACCGCCGAACTGCCGCTGCGCACCGGCGCCCGCGACGACGGCCCCGAGACCGCGGGCGCCTTCACCGCCGAGGACGTCGCCCGGGCGGCCCGGGCCGTCCGCACCGTCCGTGGCGATCGTCCGACGACCGATCGTCCGACGACCGACCGCCCGACGACCGACCGCCCGACACCAGCCGAAGGACAGGAGCGCGCCGCCCGAGCGGACGGCGCCGTTCGAGAGGACATGGACCACGCATGACCATCCGGGTACTGCTCGCCGACGACCAGGCCCTGCTGCGCGGCGCCTTCCGCCTGCTGATCGACGCGGAGGAGGACATGGAGGTGGTCGGCGAGGCCGCCGACGGCCGGGAGGCCGTCGCGCTCGCCCGGGCCACCAGGCCCGACCTCGTGCTGATGGACATCCGGATGCCCGGCGTCGACGGCCTCGGCGCCACCGCCGAGATCTGCGGCGACGAGGAGCTGTCCGGCACCCGGGTGCTCATCCTCACCACCTTCGAGATCGACGAGTACGTGGCCCAGGCGTTGCGCGCGGGCGCCGGCGGCTTCCTCGGCAAGGGCGCCGACCCCAAGGAGCTGCTCGCCGCGATCCGCACCGTGGCGGCGGGCGAGGCGCTGCTCTCGCCCGCCGCGACCCGGGCGGTGATCGACCAGTTCCTGGCCCAGCCCGAGCCGGCGTCCGGAACCCCGACCAGTGAGCGGCTCGCCGTCCTCACCGCCCGCGAGCGCGAGGTGATGTCGATGGCCGCCACCGGCCTCACCAACGAGGAGATCGCGGAGCGGATGTTCGTCAGCCCCTTCACCGTCCGCACCCACGTCCACCGGGCGATGAACAAGCTCGACGCTCGCGACCGCGCCCAGCTCGTCGCCATCGCCTACCAGAGCGGCCTGGTCCCGCCCGGCCGCCCGGCCTGAGTCGCCGGGGACCGGGTCAGGGCTCGATCGGCTCAGCCCGCGATCGGGCCCGGTCGCGCCTCGGCCCGCTCCGCGCCCGGGCGCGGAGCCCGGACGCGGGGGAGACCGAAGGCGGACATCTCCTTCTCCTCGTAGGAGAGGAACCCCAGCGAGCGGTAGAAGGCGTGGTTCCGCACGCCCTCCGGGGTGGACTCGTGGTCGGTCGAGAGCAGGAAGAACCGGCAGTGGGCGTAGCGGTCCATCAGGTGCTCCATCAGTGCGCGCCCCACGCCCTTCCGGTGGTGGCGCGGGTGCACCAGCACGTCCTGGACGTAGCAGACCGCCTCGTCGTCCGAGACGGTGCGGGCCAGCCCGAGCAGTTCCCCGGACTCGTCGCGCGCGGTCACGACCAGGTGGGAGTTGGCCAGGCCGCGCAGCAGCTTGTCGACGTCGCCGGTGTAGCCCTCCCACCCCACCGCGTCGTACAGCTCGAACATCTCGTCGCGGTCGAACTCCACCTCGCGGGCGATGATCACATTGCCTCCCCGATCATGCGGCTCTCCCCGGAGCCGCCGTTCCTGACGTCCTCGAACCGCCCATCCTTCATCGGACGCCCCGCTCCGCTCAAGGTGGTCTGGACCGCTCGGACCACAGCGTCTGCGGGCCACCCCGTCGTACCTGCCGACGTGGTCGGCGCCGGGGCCCGTGGGCCCGTCGTGCGCCCCCGTCGCTCCCGACGGAGGATGGGGGGATCCGGGCCGTGGAAGAGCCGGAGGCGGGAGGCCGGGCCATGGGCATCGCAATGGCGGACATCCGGGAGTGGCGCGGCCACGCCGTGGTCGACGAGAAGAGCCGCCGCATCGGTTCGCTGGAGTCGGTCTACGTGGAGACGGCCAGCGACGAGCCGTTCTTCGCGACCGTCGCGGTCGGGTTCGCCGGCCGTCGCCGCCTGGTGTTCGTCCCGCTGGAGGGGGCGGTGGCCGGACCGGACTACCTCCGGGTGGCGTACCCGCGCAACGTCGTCAAGCAGGCTCCGGCGATCGGCACCGACGACGTGCTGCCCGCCGTGGACGAGCCCGCCGTGTTCGCGCACTACGAGCTTCCGTACGCGACCGGCGCCGGCGGGGAGCGCCGCCTGGCCCGCCGCTGACCGGTCCCCGGTTCCGCCGCTGACCTACCCCAGGCCGGGTACGACTTTCGCCACCCGGGAATGAATACCCCGCCGGGTACACTTGTCCATCGACAGTCGATATGAAAGGCGGCCCTGACATGCAGGTGGACGAGGAGGCGGTCGGCGCGGTCCTGAACCGGCTGCGCCGCGCGCAGGGCCAGTTGGCCGGAGTGATCGCGATGATCGAGGCGGGCCGGGACTGCAAGGACGTGGTCACCCAGCTCGCCGCCGTCTCGCGCGCGCTCGACCGGGCCGGGTTCAAGATCGTCGCAAGCGGCATGCGCCAATGCATGGCCGCCGCCGACGAGGACGCCCCGCCGATGAGCGAGGCCGAGCTGGAGAAGCTCTTCCTCGCCCTGGCCTGACCGGCGGCGCACGCCCGGGGAGCACGGAACGGCGGGGGCTGTGGTGGACCGGTCCACCACAGCCCCCGCCGCATGCCCCCGGGGGCGGCCGCGGGGGCGGACGGGGGGGGGCGCCCAGACACCGCGGCGGTGGCGCCCG